>NZ_CAWUIC010000001.1:0-427611 GCF_963922255.1 uncultured Flavobacterium sp.
TGGCCCGTTCGTCTATCGGTTAGGACGCATGGTTTTCATCCATGTAAGAGGGGTTCGATTCCCCTACGGGCTACAAATTAGTTGTAAATAAGTTTTGTAAAATAGAAGCGGGTGTCTTAAGTTTTTATTTTATTAGTTAAAACCAAAGTGATTGGTAACAATTGTGGGAGGTTTTTCTTTTTTAACTAGTAGTTTATAAATAATTATTACAATTAAATTAAGAAAAAATGGCAAATCACAAGTCAGCTTTAAAAAGAATTAGAACAAGCGAAAAGAAAAGAGTAATCAACAAATATCAGCACAAAACTACACGTAATGCTATAAAAGCAATTCGTCTGGCTACTGATAAAGCTGATGCTCAAGCGAAATTAAATGATGTGTTTTCAATGATTGATAAATTAGCGAAAAAGAATATTATTCATTCGAACAAAGCTTCTAACTTAAAATCTAAGTTAACTAAACACGTAGCTTCTTTATAATTAGAAACGTTGTTAAAAAAATATAAAGCCTTCTTTTGAGGGCTTTTTTTGTATCTAAAAGTTAAGAAATAGTAAAAATATTTAAAGTAATTCATTGGGTTGTATTTTATTGCAAAATAAGTATTACCTTTGCACCACTAAAAAAATAAGATGGAATCTATCAGAAACATTGCAATTATTGCACACGTTGACCACGGTAAAACTACTTTGGTTGATAAAATTATGTATCACTGTCAATTATTTCGTGATAACGAAAACACAGGTGATTTAATATTGGACAACAATGATTTAGAGCGTGAAAGAGGAATTACAATTACTTCTAAAAACGTTTCTGTTACTTATAAAGGAACAAAAATTAACATCATTGATACTCCTGGTCACGCGGATTTTGGTGGTGAAGTAGAACGTGTATTAAATATGGCTGATGGTGTGTGTCTTTTAGTAGATGCTTTTGAAGGACCAATGCCTCAAACTCGTTTCGTATTACAAAAAGCTATTGACTTAGGGTTAAAACCATGTGTTGTAATCAATAAAGTAGATAAAGAAAACTGTACTCCTGAAGAAGTTCATGAAAAAGTCTTCGACTTAATGTTTGAATTAGGAGCTGAAGAATGGCAATTGGATTTTCCAACAGTATATGGTTCTGCAAAAAATAATTGGATGTCTGACGATTGGAAAAATCAAACAGAAAACATTGAGCCATTATTAGATATGGTTATCGAAAATGTTCCAGCTCCTAAAGTTTCTGAAGGAACTCCTCAAATGTTAATTACATCTTTAGACTTTTCAAGTTTTACAGGTCGTATTGCCATTGGACGTTTAGAAAGAGGTGTTTTAAAAGAAGGAATGCCAATTTCTTTAGTTAAAAGAGACGGTAAAATAATAAAATCAAGAATTAAAGAATTACATACTTTTGAAGGTCTTGGACGTAAAAAAGTAGAACAAGTTATAGCTGGTGATATTTGTGCGATTGTAGGAGTTGAAGGTTTTGAAATTGGTGATACTATCGCTGATTTTGAAAATCCAGAAGCTTTACAAACTATTGCTATTGATGAGCCAACAATGAGTATGTTGTTTACAATTAACGATTCTCCTTTCTTCGGTAAAGAAGGAAAATTTGTAACTTCAAGACACATTAGAGATAGACTGACTAAAGAATTAGAGAAAAATCTTGCTATGAAAGTAGGAGAAACTGATTCTGCCGATAAATTTATGGTATTTGGTCGTGGTGTATTACACTTATCTGTTCTTATTGAAACAATGAGAAGAGAAGGTTATGAATTACAAATCGGTCAACCACAGGTAATTATCAAAGAAATTGATGGGCAAAAATGTGAACCAATTGAAGAATTAACTATCGACTTACCTGAACATCTTTCTGGAAGAGCAGTAGAATTTGTTTCTGTTCGTAAAGGAGAAATGCTTTCAATGGAAGGAAAAGGAGATAGAATGGTTGTGAAGTTTAACATTCCTTCACGTGGAATTATTGGTTTACGTAATCAATTATTAACGGCTACTGCTGGTGAAGCTATCATGGCTCACCGTTTCATAGGATATGAACCATACAAAGGAGAAATTCCTGGAAGAAATAGTGGTTCTTTAATTTCTATGGAAAACGGAAAAGCTATTCCTTATTCAATTGATAAATTACAAGATAGAGGTAAATTCTTCGTGGATCCAAATGAAGAAATCTATGAAGGTCAAGTAATTGGTGAAAATACACGTAGTGATGATATGGTTATTAACGTAACTAAAACTAAAAAATTATCAAACGTTCGTTCTTCTGGAGCAGATGATAAAGCGAAAATTATTCCTGCCATAAAATTCTCTTTAGAAGAAGCTTTAGAATACATTCAAAAAGATGAGTATGTGGAAGTAACACCAAAGTCGTTACGTTTACGTAAAATCTATTTAAATGAAAACGATAGAAAACGTTACAAAATGTAATATTAAATTTTTAAAAAATGTCTCACTTTTTTAGTGGGACATTTTTTTTATATGCTTATTTTTGCACTTCAACACAACCACTATGTATCGATTATTAATTCGTCCGATTTTATTTCAATTTGATCCTGAAAAAGTACATCACTTTACTTTTTCATTAATTCGTTTTTTACATAAAATTCCTTTTGTAGGAAGTTTAATTAATTCGTATTATGAAGTAAAAAATCCAAAATTAGAACGTGAAGTATTCGGATTAAAATTCAAAAACCCAGTTGGATTAGCCGCAGGATTTGATAAAGATGCAAAACTCTACCAAGAATTATCAAACTTCGGATTCGGATTTATTGAAATCGGAACATTAACACCAAAACCACAAGACGGAAATCCAAAAAAGCGACTTTTTAGATTGCAAGAAGATTCGGCAATCATTAATCGAATGGGTTTCAATAATGGAGGAGTTGAAGATGCAATTGTTCGACTTAAAAAAAACAAAGGAGTTCTAATTGGTGGAAATATTGGTAAAAATAAAATTACACCAAACGAAGAAGCAGTCAATGATTACGTTTTTTGTTTTGAAGCTTTGTTTGATTATGTAGATTATTTTGTGGTAAATGTAAGTTCTCCAAACACTCCAAACTTAAGAGAACTACAAGAAAAAGAACCTTTAAAAGCGTTGTTGAATACTTTGCAAAATCTTAATAATTCTAAAAGAAGCCCAAAACCAATCCTATTAAAAATTGCTCCAGATTTAACAAACGAACAATTATTAGATATTATTGAAATTGTAAACGAAACCAAAATTGCAGCTGTAATTGCATCAAATACAACAATTTCTCGTGAAGGATTAGAATCAGCAAACCAATCAGAAATGGGTGGTTTGTCAGGAAAACCTTTGACAAATCGATCAACAGAAGTAATTCGTTTTCTTTCCGAAAAAAGCAATAAATCATTTCCAATTATTGGAGTAGGAGGCATTCATTCTGCAAAAGACGCTTTAGAAAAATTAGAAGCTGGTGCGAGTTTAGTACAATTATACACAGGTTTTATTTACGAAGGACCAAAATTGGTTAAGGAAATTAATAAGGCTTTGATTAAGAAAAACTAAAATGTTATATAGGATTTTAAACTTTAAATGAAATAATTCTCTAAAGTTTATTGACAATTTCAAAGCCATATTTTTCTTTTAATTTTGAACAGATTTCAATAGCTAAATTTTTATTTTTAGTTGTATATAAAGTTATTGGTTTTTGATTATCGATAAATAAGTTTATTAAAATTACTTTTTCTGTAATTCTTGCAGTTGCTGTAGATTGTAATCCGATTCCACCTAATGTCTTTGTTGTATTTGTTCTAAAAATGGAGATATAATTTATTTCTGGAAACTTTTTCCAACTTCCAAGTTTTAGACCAAAAATTGTATTAATATTTCTATATAGGTTATGTTTTAAGTCTAATTCAATTCCTTCATTTGTTAATGTTATAATTCCACCAGTTATCAATGCTATCCAAAATAATAGATAAATTGGGTTTATTTTAATGTTAATAAAAATTAATAACAATAAACCTGTGAACAAAAGTAAATATCCAATTATCAGTCTTATTTTGGTTATTTGTTCTAGATAGAGATATTTTTCCATTAATAAGATTGTTTTTTATTTTCTTGGATTAATAGTTTTGTCTAAAATTTAATTTAATCCAATTCGAGTTCCCAATTCGACTAAAAGTCCAACTAAAATCGCAATTCCAAAACTCAATAAAGTTCCAATTAGCACATATTCTGTGAGTTTTCGATCTTTTGCTTCTTTCAAATCACCAAATCTAAAAATAGATTTTGCGGCCAATAAAAAGCCAATAGCTTCAAAATGATTGGTTATGATGAAACAAAACACAAATAAGCGTTCCAAAACTCCAATATAATTTCCAGCGTTTTGCAACGAATTATCTTCTTTGTTTTTGCTTTCTGGTGTCCAAATTGAAATTATATTCTTAATTATTATCGAAGTTGGTTTCGTCAATAAAATAATTCCAGTAATTAAAATCCAAATGCTATTATCAATATTTTGAAAATCTATTGAAGTGTTTGTGTAAAGTAATACAATTAGAAAAATCATTACTAAATGCAACAATTGATCTATTGAAAACCAAATTCGTTTTGTCTTTTTCTTTTGAAATTTCAGTTTAAGAAAATCAATAATTCCGTGTGAAACGGCTAGCATTATTCCATAAACTATAAAATCAGCTTCAGCTACAAAAAGCAACATCAACACCAAATGAAGAGCAGTGTGTAAATACAAATAAGTGCTTTTCTCTTTCTTTTTTTCTTTGTCTACAACCCATTTGTTTGGTTGCAATATAAAATCACCAATCAAATGTGCTAATAAAAGTTTTGTGAATAGAATCATACTACAAGCATTTTTAGTTTTTCAACATAAGCCGAATTTATTTCCAGTAATAAATCAAAATTAGCTCTTTTTCTTCTTCTGCTAACGGCTGCTTGATTAATTCCTAATTTACTACCAATTTCTTCTTGTGAAAGTGTAGGGTTTTGAATTGTAACCAATACAAATTCAGCAGATTGTGCCAACCAATTATTCATAAAAGATAAACCCAATCGCAAAATTAAATTCATTTCCTTATCAAAAGTTTTGTTAGAACTATTAATCGATAAAGTGGTTTTGTTTTTCTTTAAACTTTCAAATCCAACACCTGAATTTACAAAAGCAGTTCCATTACTTTCTGAAATTTTCTTGGCTTTGTACGTTTTATCACCAAAACCAATACTCATTCTAGCATCTAATTTAATACTTCTCAAATAGGCTTTAACCTGAAAAGCTACCAATAAAGCCTCTTCACAATTTTTTACTTCCAACTGGAATTCATCACCACGGTAAATTTCCCAATCTTTTGGAGTTTTTCCAAATTGTTGAAATAGTTGCTTTAAACCGTCAAGCCAATTTTGCGATTTTGCTCTGCGTGAACCTTTTACGTCTCCTGTAATTATGCAATTCATAGTTCAAATCTATAAAATATTTTTTAAAATGCAAAATATATTACCAAAAAATGTAATATTTAAATATATTACCAATAAGTGTAATATTTTAAATTATTCCACATTTAAGGAATATATTTATTTATTCCCTATTTAAGGAATATTTTATTTTTTTTTATCCATCAAATTCTTCCTATCTTAGCATTTTAAAAGCAAATCATTGAATCCAAAAGTCAAAATAATTGAATGTCCAAGAGATGCTATGCAAGGCATTAAGACATTTATTCCTACAGAGAAAAAAGTACAATACATACAATCTTTATTGCGTGTAGGTTATGATACTATTGATTTTGGAAGTTTTGTTTCCCCAAAGGCAATTCCTCAAATGGCTGATACAGCTGAAGTTTTAGCTCAATTAGATTTGTCTCAAACGCAAAGCAAACTTTTAGCTATAATTGCTAATACAAGAGGTGCAGTAATGGCAGCTGAACACAAAGAAATTCATTATTTAGGGTTCCCTTTTTCGATTTCTGAGAATTTTCAAATGCGAAATACGCACAAAACTATTGCTGAATCTATCGTAACCTTAAGTGAAATTCTTGAAATTGCTGATAAAAGTAATAAGGAAGTTGTTGCTTATTTATCAATGGGTTTCGGAAACCCTTATGGTGATCCTTGGGGTGTAGAAATCGTAGGAGAATGGACTGAAAAAATGGATAAAATGGGAGTAAAAATTCTTTCACTTTCCGATACTGTTGGAACTTCAACTCCAGAAGTGATTGATTATTTGTTTTCAAACTTAATTCCAAAATATCCTAATATCGAGTTTGGAGCACATCTACATACCACTCCAGACAAATGGCATGAAAAAGTAGATGCAGCTTACAAAGCAGGTTGTCATCGTTTTGATGGAGCCATTCAAGGTTTTGGTGGTTGTCCAATGGCAGCAGATGACTTAACTGGAAATATGCCAACCGAAAAATTATTGTCGTACTTCACAGTAGCAAAAGTAGATACCAATTGTCATGCTATGAGTTTTGAAAGTTCTTATAATGAATCTTTGAAGATTTTTACGAATTATCATTAATTGAGCGCTTAGTAAAGAGTAATTAGTAATTAGTTTAAAAAAGGTCATTTCAATTCTAGCTAAAAAACTGATCACTTATTACTTATAACTAATTACTTTTTCTTATATTTGCATGCAATTTAACACGACTACAACAAATTGCAATGAACGCACACACAACAAAAATCATCGGAGAAGGACTTACTTATGACGATGTACTATTAGTTCCTAATTACTCTCAAGTTTTACCACGCGAAGTAAGTATTCAATCTAAATTTTCTAAAAATATTACGCTTAACACTCCTATTGTATCTGCAGCTATGGATACCGTTACCGAAAGTGCTATGGCAATTGCTATGGCTCAAGAAGGTGGAATTGGTGTTTTGCACAAAAATATGTCTATCGAAAAACAAGCCGCTGAAGTTCGTAAAGTAAAACGTGCTGAATCTGGTATGATCATCGATCCAGTAACGTTACTTTTATCAGCAACTGTTGGTGATGCCAAAAGAGCCATGAAAGAACACGGAATTGGTGGAATTCCTGTTGTGGATGAAGAGATGACTTTAAAAGGAATTGTTACGAACAGAGATTTGCGTTTTGAACGTAAAAATGATCGTCCAATTACGGAAGTAATGACTTCGGAAAATTTAGTTACGGCAAAAGCAGGTACAACGTTGCAACAAGCCGAAGAAATTCTACAAGATCATAAAATTGAAAAATTATTAGTCGTTGCCGAAAATAATAAATTAGCTGGATTAATTACATTTAGAGATATTACAAAACTGACTCAAAAACCAAACGCTAATAAAGACCAATTCGGACGATTACGTGTAGCTGCTGCTCTTGGAGTAACGGCTGATGCTGTAGAACGTGCAACGGCTTTAGTCAACGCTGGTGTTGATGCAGTTATTATCGATACAGCTCACGGACACACAAAAGGAGTGGTTGATGTTTTAAAACAAGTTAAAGCTTCATTTCCTAATTTAGATGTTGTGGTTGGAAATATTGCTACACCTGAAGCAGCTAAATATTTAGTTGAAAACGGTGCAGATGGAGTAAAAGTTGGAATTGGACCAGGTTCCATTTGTACCACTCGTGTTGTGGCAGGAGTTGGGTTTCCTCAATTTTCTGCTGTGATTGAAGTGGCTGCTGCTATAAAAGGTAGTGGTGTTCCTGTTATTGCTGATGGTGGAATTCGTTACACAGGTGATATTCCAAAAGCGATTGCTGCTGGTGCTGATTGTGTAATGTTAGGTTCCTTATTAGCTGGAACCAAAGAATCTCCTGGTGAAACAATTATTTTTGAAGGAAGAAAATTCAAATCGTATAGAGGAATGGGTTCTGTAGAAGCGATGCAAGAAGGTTCAAAAGACCGTTATTTTCAAGATGTGGAAGATGATGTTAAGAAATTAGTTCCAGAAGGAATTGTAGGTCGTGTGCCTTACAAAGGAGAATTAAACGAAAGCATGCAACAATTCGTTGGTGGTTTAAGAGCTGGAATGGGATATTGCGGTTCAAAAGATATTGCAACGTTACAAGATTCTGGTCGTTTTGTTAGAATTACAGCTAGTGGAATAGGGGAAAGTCATCCTCATAATGTTACGATTACTAAAGAAGCTCCTAATTATTCTAGATAGATAATAAATTTAGAATTTTGAATTCAGAATTTAGAATTTTTAAAAAACATCAAAACTTCTCGTTTTTCGGGAAGTTTTCTTTTTTACGCACTTTAGAATCTCATTTTTAACTTTATCTTTGAAGTGTAGGAAAAGGATAGAAAAATCAAAAAATTAAAACACTAAATGGCTCGATTTAAAGAGAATGATTTACCCAAATCAAAACTTAATGCTAATACCTTAAGCAAAGCGCTTCAAATATTCAACTATGCTGATAATCATAAATGGAAATTCTATCTTGGCTTACTATTTTTACTTTTAACAGGTGGAACTGCTTTGGCTTTCCCAAAGTTATTAGGAATGTTGGTCGATTGTGTGAATGATAAAGATTTAGTCAAAGCTAAAAATATCGCTTTAGGATTGATGGTCATTTTATTACTGCAATCTTTTTTTTCGTTTTTTAGATTATCGCTGTTTATTAATTTTACCGAAAATACCTTAGCTAATATCCGATTGGCTTTGTATAGTAACCTGATTAAGTTACCCATGACATTCTTCTCGCAAAAAAGAGTAGGAGAATTGAATAGTCGAATAAGTTCAGATATTACGCAAATTCAAGATACTTTAACGACAACTATTGCCGAGTTTTTAAGACAATTTATTTTAATTATTGGTGGAGTTATTTTTCTAGCAACTATAAGTTTGAAATTGACTTTAATGATGCTTTGCATTGTTCCTGTTGTTGCGGTTGCAGCTGTTATTTTTGGTAGATTTATCCGAAAATTTTCTAAAAGTGTACAAGATCAAGTAGCCGAAAGTCAGGTTATTGTGGAAGAAACGATGCAAGGAATTTCTAATGTGAAAGCTTTTGCTAACGAATGGTACGAAATTGCACGTTACAGAGGAAAAATTAACGAAGTTGTAAAATTAGCCATAAAAGGAGGAATTTATCGCGGTTATTTTGCTTCATTCATCATATTTTGTTTGTTTGGAGCTATCGTGGCTGTTGTTTGGTATGGGGTTACTTTGTGTATTAATGGTGAAATAAAAGGAATTGGAGAATTAATTTCATTCGTGTTGTATTCTACTTTTATTGGAGCTTCTTTTGGAGGAATTGCCGAATTGTATGCCCAAATTCAAAAAGCCGTTGGAGCAACCGAACGTGTTTTTGAATTGTTAGACGAAGTTCCTGAAAAAATAAATGCGACTCAAAATCATTCTACTCAAAAAATAAAAGGTACAGTAAGTTTTAAAAACGTTGGTTTTTCGTATCCTTCACGGCCAGAAATTGAGGTGTTGAAAGATGTAAACTTTGAAGCAGGTTTTGGTCAAAAAATTGCTATTGTTGGACCAAGTGGTGCAGGAAAATCAACTATTTCGTCTCTTTTACTTCGTTTTTATGACATTGATAAAGGAGAAATTTTAATTGATAATAAGAGCATTTACGACTATGATTTAGAAAATCTTCGTGGAAATATGAGTATTGTGCCACAAGATGTAATTCTTTTTGGTGGAAGTATTCGAGAAAATATAACTTACGGAAAACCTGATGCTTCTGAAGAAGAAATTCGTATTGCTGCCCAACAAGCCAATGCGCTTGATTTTATAAATGGTTTTCCTGAAAAATTGGATACACTAGTTGGTGAACGAGGCATAAAACTTTCTGGTGGACAAAGACAACGTATAGCCATTGCTCGTGCTTTGTTGAAAAACCCAAGTATTTTAATTTTAGATGAAGCTACTTCTTCATTAGACAGTGAAAGTGAGAAATTAGTACAAGAAGCTTTAGAAAACCTAATGAAAGGTAGAACCAGCATTATCATTGCACACCGATTGTCAACGATTAGAAGTGCTGATGCCATTTTGGTTTTAAACGATGGAAAAATAGTAGAACAAGGAACCCACAAAGAATTACTCGAAATAGAAAACGGAATTTATAAGAATTTAAGTAGTTTGCAGTTTAGTGAGTATTAAGCTTTTTTAGTTTTTAATGTTCAGAGAATTATAAAATTAAAAAAGTCTTTTGATTGAGTTTTTTTGGTAAACAAACTGACTGTTAAATAATTTATGAAGAAAAGCACATAAGGTAATTTAATGAAATATTATTCTGTAGATAGATATAAATTTAATAATTTTATTAAGAATAAATATAAATTAAATGTGTTTTAAATATATAAATAGATATTTTTATTAAGTTTAACAATAAAATCAGTGAATGCATCAGTTAAAACTTGTATCGATTGGAAACATTATTGTAGGTGGAACCACTAAGCCCGTAAATATTATCGCTTTAGAGGAAGACGAAAATCATAGTAGATACATTATGAAAGTGTTTAAAGAGAAATATATTTTACAAAATGCATCAGTAGCTAAAGAGATTATTTGCTCAGAACTTGCTAAAGAGTTTGACTTAGTTTGCCCTGAATATGGTATAATTAATGTAGAGCATGATGATTTAATAAATTTATATGATGAAGAAATACTAAAGAGTTTAGATACAGGTTATAAGTTTTGTAGTAAGTTTATTGATCAGGCTGTAATATTTAATCCCAATACTACAAATTCCTTTTTAAAAGATTATGAATTTGCTAATGTTTTTGCTTTTGATGTGTTGATACATAATGTAGATAGAGGAGGTCCTCATAATAAGCCTAATATGCTAATTACAGATACTGAGTTAATATTAATTGATCATGAATTAACTTTTCCTTTTATAAATAATACATCTCAAGAAATCGACTATGAACTTTATTTAAGAATTTATAGATATGATAGGCATGTTTTAATAAAAAATCTAAAGTCATTGAGAAATAAAGAAGGAGTGTTTGATGATTTTATTGAAATGTTAAAACATTTGAATATAAATAAATTAAGTATTATTTTTGATAAAATGAATAAATTTAATATACCATTCATTGAAAGACAAAAATTTATGTCTTACTTTGCATGGGCTAAAAATAATCCAGATATTTTTGAACGTTACTTAAAGGCAATGTTAAAATGAAAACTAATTTTTATACATATTGTATTTTAAAATATAAGCACTCACCTTATTTGGATGAGAGTATAAATATTGGTGTGTTAATATATTTTGCAGATACGAAAAGATTTTCATTTAAATACTCTAAAAATTTAAGCAGAGTTAAGTGTATTTATGATAATGTTCCTGAAAAAACTATAAAAGAATATATAAGACAAATAGACAAACATTTAAAAATTCATCAAGAAGTTACTAATAATTTATTTCCTTTAAATGACTTAAATTTAAAGAATTTTTTATCGAGTTACATTTTGCCTAATGATGGTACTGTATTGCAATTTTCTCATTTTAAAACTGATTTATTAAGAGGTTATTCTGAAGATTTTATCGAAAGAATAATTTTAGAAAAGGTTTTTATTGATGATATAAAACACTCAGTTCAACAACAACAAGAACCAAAACTATTATCAAAATTTAAAACCAATTTAAAAGAACATGGGCTCAATAATTTTAAACATAATTCTAATAGATATATTGAAGAGTATGTTTTAATTAATGAAACTGGAAGTGAATTTAAATTCGATATTGCTTGGCAAAATGGAACTTTGAATCTTGTAAAACCTGTCGGGTTTGATTTGAAAGAGGGAAGAGGTATTTTGGATAAAGCTCATAAAAATTTTGGACAATTTTATGATTTAGAAAAGGAGGCAGAAGAAAAGAAATTACGTTATGATTTAATTATTGGAAAACCAAAATCAAAAGATTTATTTAGAGATTTTGATCATGCCATTAAATTATTGCAAAAAGTTAATCATGTATCTTTAATAGATGAAGATGAATTAGACGCTTATTCAATAAAAGTTATAAAAGAAATTTCAAAAACCATCCTTTAATTTTAATAAAGAGGGTTTGTTTTTGTAATTTTTGTAAGAGCCTTATCTACAATTTGTATATATATTTATGACAAGCATCATACTTTTTGTTATCCCAAATGCAATAAAAATCCTAACAATTAAACAAAATTATAATTTTAATTACTTCAATAACTATTTCCCCTTCAAACAACTACCTCTAGGTTGATCATTTTCCTGCAATACAATATCAGAATGTAAAAATTGGGCTGCTTCGGCTGAGTCTTTTACTTTTTTGGCACTTCGTTTTAGCATTTCGGTTTCAAAATCCGTTATGACACTTTTTCTAATTCCAGTTACTTTCCAATTAGAAAATGGGCCACAACCTTTGTATATTTCTCGTGCTAAAGAAAGTGCATCTAACAACGCTTGATTAGCTCCTTGTCCTTTAAAAGGACTCATGGGATGTGCTGCGTCTCCGATTAAGGTTATTTGGTTTCCTTTGGCAAATTCTTCGGGTTTCAATACTTCTCGGTCATACACAGGATAACCAGAAACTTGTGAAGCTTTGGTAGCTTTTAAAATCTGTGGAATAGGGGAGTGCCATTGGGTTCTTTTACAGGCTTCTTCTTTTAAGGCTTCGCAACCTTTGGCACTTAAGGCTTTGGCTTCTTCTTCTAACATTGGAAAACTCAATTGCCACATTACAGAATTAGCATCATAAGGCATCATGTAAATGCGTTCATTGCCATTTCCCGTTTGAAAAACCGTAGCTGAATCCAACAAAGAACTTTCAACACCTTCAAGAGCTGACAAAGGACAAATGCCCAATATCACTATGCAATCCAAATAACGCAAAGGAGTAATTTTATCACCAATTAATAATTTTCTCACAGCACTTCTAATGCCATCGGTTCCAACTACTAAATCAGCTTTGGTTTTTTTTATTGTTCCATTAACTTGAAAACTTAGGTCAATAGTTTTATCGTCATTTCCCTTAAAATCAACTAATTGATGGTTCCATTGTACAGCATTATTTCCTCCCAATTGTTCTAACAAAGCCAAACGCAACGCTTGTCGAGCAATATGAATGTTGGTTTTTTTTGGAGTTTTTTTGGAATCGGATGCCATCCATTTTCGCATTCCCCATTCCCCAACGACTTTTCCTTCTGGAGTATGTACCAAATGTCTTGTGGAAACGACACCTTTATCTAACGAAAAAATTCCGAATCCAACTATAGCTTTACTGGCTTGTTGTAAAGTCAGACCATACCCTTGTGAACGTGCTCCAAAGTTGGCATCGCGTTCATAAAGTGTGAAAGGAATGCCACGGTGCAAACAAGCAACTGCCAAAGCTACACCACCAATTCCAGCACCAATAATGGCTACATGTGGATAATTTTCTGCATCTGGAATAGGATGATTTTCACTAGGAATTAATCCAGAACCTGAACAATTTAAACAAGAACTCAAGTGTGCTTTTGGTTTAATTGGAGCAATTTCTTGCTTATCTGTTTTTTCAAAAGCTTCTAATTCTCTTTGGAACTTTAAACGCACTTTCTTTTTAAGCTTCTGGCTTTTTTTGCCTCGACCTTTGCATTCGGGACAAACTTTCCAATGGGCTTTATTGTTTGTTGCGTTATTCAATTTGTTTGTTTTTTTAACCGCAGATTCGCAGATTTTTAATTTTTTAGCATGTTGTGCTTGATATCATTTATATTTTATTCACAAAGTCTAAAAAACACTTTTTTGTACAATTTTAAATAATTTATTCACTCTAAAAATCTGTGAATCTGCGGTCAATTTTATAATTAAGTTTAAATTAATTTCACAAAATCTAAAAACACTTTTTTGTGCAATTCTAAATCCATATTGGCAGAAAGAGCAACACGAGCAATATAATCTTTGTCTCCTTCTTTAGTTGTTCCTTGGGTTGAAGTTGCTGGAATGGTCCAATAGCAACCTTTTAATTGGCCATAACTCACACAATATTTGCTTTCATTTGGAATTTCAGTAATCATTAAATTAATTAATTTATGATTTAAATCTCTTTTGTAAGTTTCTCTTTCTGCATCAGTTGCTCCTTTGGTAGGAAGATCTAATGAAAAAACAGAAGGTGTAAATCCTTGATTAGCCAATTCTTCTGAAACAAAATTGATTTTTGCAGTAGGTAACACTTCGTGAATATAGTTTACAAATTCGCGTGTTTTCTTATACGCATCGCTAATTCGTTGATTCATAGAAGGTAATTGTTTGGCTAATATTTCATATTGTAAAGCCGTTGCTTCGTTATCGCAAAGGGTTAAATGTTCTTCGATTTTGGTCATTAAAGTTTGGGCTTTTTCGTTCCCAACACAATAACCAGCAGTACATTTTCCACCACTTGGAAATTTTGAACCACTTGCATAAGAAATTCCTCTAACGCTTGAAAGCAATTTTCCTTCTCCTAAAAAGTGAACATTTGGGCAAAACGTTTGATCTAAAATAAAAACAGGAGCAATAGCAATTTCTCCAGTTGAAGTTTTTCTTTCTTTGCTTAAAACTTCTTTTAGTTGCTCTAAATCTGGAACTTCAACTCTTGGGTTGGTTGGAATTTCTGCAATTATGTATGGAATGGCATCATCATGGGCAATTTGGTTTAAAACTTTCTCGGTGCTTTGAACCATATCGTTTTCACCATCTACGGGTAAATCTACAATTTCGACATTATCGATGCACGCTGCAACTCGTCTAGCTTGATCGTTTGTACCACCATAACAATTCGGTGGAACTATAAATTTGATGGCTTTTCCTTTGTGATTTTCCAAAGCATCGTGAATTAAACCCATCATAATGGCATATTGAATCGATAAACCACTGGAAGCCACCAAAGGTTTTGAATTCGTATCCGTAATTTGTTTAATGGAATTTAAAACAGATTTTTTGTTTTCTTCAGCTGTATTTGCAATTGCTTTAAAACTAGAATTTTGAACTAAAATATTTAATGCTTCTAAAGAATTTGAAGGAGTCATTGCAACGGTTTCTCTTCTTCTAACGTGTTGGATTTCTGAAACATAATTTTCATTTTGTGTTCCGTTTACCAATAAAATACTTCCTAAATGTGCATAATTAGAAATATAAAAATCAATATTTGGATTGAAATCTATTGGTGCAAAATCTTCTTGATTTAAAATGAAAACAGTGCTTCCGTCAAATTTTGAAATTTCAGTTGGATTTGCAACTTTATTTAGTTCAAAGTTATAACCATAAACAGTTCTTATAATTTCAGCATTGAAAGATTCTGGTAATTCATTGGTATAAACGATTTGAGTTTTTTTATTTTCCAACAAGTTTTTTCTCAAAATAGCCAAAACAGAAACTGTCTTAGATTGAAAACTGATTACGTTTTCAGGTTTTATATCGTTAATTTTAGCAATTCCCCATTCTAAAACACAAGATAATGGATGCCCTAAACGAATGTAATCATAAGCCGTTGGCAATTCGTTTAAAGCTTCTGTATCGTAAATATTTTTGCTATATAATTTTTCAAACTCAACTAAAAACTCTGTTTTAGCTAAGGCTTCGTTGTAAATATCCAATCGATGAGTTGTAATTTCTAACCAACCTGATGGCTTATTTTTTAGTACGTTTTTTATGAAATTTAGTATGTTATTGTCTTGCATTATTTCTCTTTTAAATCAGGCTGCAAGTTACGTTATTTTGGTTGGTTTTGAAAGTGGGAATTTGAGGTTTTGTGTTCGCTTTTATGGAGTATTTTGTATTTCAATATTTTTCATTCATCAACAAATGTTACCCAAAAAAAGCAGCAATCTTTTTACGATCACCAACTACCCAAACAATATCGTTTTTACTCAAAATAAAATTAGATTCTGGATTTAAAATTCTTCTTCCGTTATGTTCAACGCCAACAACTAGACCTTTTGTTTTTTCTCTTAATTCGGATTCTCTAATGGTTAGACCAATGAAATCTTGGTTTTCCAATTCAAATTGTTGCAAAATAATGTCTGAATCTTCTTCTTCGATGACTTTTACTTCATGTTTCTTCAAATAATCCCCAAATTCTTTGACTTGAGCGTCAGTTCCAATAACAAAAATTTCATCGCTTGGATATAGTTTTTCATACTTGGTTGGAACATTAATATGTAAATTTCCACGTTTAATGTAAGCGATATTTACACCAATATCTTCTCTAATTTTGATTTCTTCCAAAGGTCTTCCCACCAAATCAGATTCGGGAACAATTAGGAAATTTGCTAAGTGACCATCCCAAGGAGAAAGGTTATTACGATTAAGTTTCTTTACAGAAAGTTCTCTTTGATTATAATTTTTGACAAATCTATTTTCAATTTTCACATAAAGTCTGTTGATTTTTTTTGGAAAAACTAAAATCATAATAACAGCAACCACAAAGGCTAAAACAGCTGTTCCTGGTGAGAAGAAATTGTTTAACATCATTCCAATAAAGAATAAGCCAATAACGATTCTAATAAAGACTAAAACCGCAATAGGACCATAATGTTTTTTGTTTTTTAATAATTCTTGCACTTCGTTAGGTGCAATTCTTCGCAAGGATAAAGCCCATAAAAAAGGAGCAATAATTATGAATGTAATTATAGCAGTTACTACATTGCCATAACTATATTCGTCCATCAAAGGCATCAAAAAACGTTTAGACATTTGAATAATTGCAAGTAAAATAATCGAATGAATGGCTATTTGAAAAATATAATCTTTTATGACTTTCCTCCAAGTACTAACTGTTTTTATAGCTTGAGCATTGGCACTATAAATTTCAATTCGTTTAGCCCATCTTTTGGGTAGTTTCTTTTCAATAAAACCTGCAACTGGTGTGGAATATTTTATCATAAAAGGAGTTGTAAATGCAGTAACTGCAGAAACCGCAACAACAATAGGATACAAGAAATCACTAGTGACATTTAAAGAAGCTCCAAGGGTTGCAATAATAAATGAAAATTCACCTATTTGTGATAAACTCATTCCAGTTTGAACCGATTCTTTTAAGGGTTGCCCTGAAATTATGGTTCCAATAGTAGAAGTTATTGATTGACCAAAAACCGTTACTAATGTTAAAATCATTACTGGAAAAGCGTATTCTACCAATGTTTCTGGATTGATCAGCATTCCAACTGAAACAAAGAAAACGGCTCCAAATAAGTCTTTTACAGGTTTTACTAAATGTTCGATGTGTTCGGCTTCATTAGTTTCAGCTATAATGGAACCCATAATAAAAGCACCTAAAGCAGGAGAAAATCCAACACCAGCTGCGAAAATTACCATGAATAAACAAAGAGCTAATGAAATTATCAAAAGCATTTCATCAGTAAA
Organism: uncultured Flavobacterium sp.; assembly: GCF_963922255.1. Classification (GTDB taxonomy): domain Bacteria; phylum Bacteroidota; class Bacteroidia; order Flavobacteriales; family Flavobacteriaceae; genus Flavobacterium. The sequence goes on from NZ_CAWUIC010000001.1 coordinate 17,272, forward strand.
TAAAGGTTTTAATTTTCTTAATAAAGTAGGAATAAAAAAGATTCCTGAAACAAACCAAATGATTAAAAAGAAAGCTAATTTAAATAACGATTGAATTAATTCAGCACCAGAAAATTGTTGACTCACTGCAATAGTTGACAATAAAACCATCATTAAAATGGCTACAATATCTTGAACAATTAAGGCTCCAATTACATTTCCTGTAAATTTTTGGGACTTTACACCTAATTCATCAAAAGCTTTTAAAATAATTGTGGTAGATGATATTGATAAAATTACACCTAAAAAAATAGAGTTCATTTCATTCCAACCCATAAATTTTCCAGCATAGTACCCAATAATTATCATCGAAACAATTTGCGTCAAAGCAGTTATGGATGCTGTTCCTCCAACTTTTAGTAATTTTTTGAAACTAAATTCGAGTCCTAGACTAAATAAAAGAAATATTACTCCAATTTCTGCCCAAACAGTAATGCTATTTGTGTCTTTTACTGTTGGGAAAAATGAAAAATGTGAACTAGCTAAAAATCCAGCTACTAAATATCCTAATACTAAAGGTTGTTTTAACTTTCTGAAAATCAAAACTGCAACAGCTGCTGTAATTAGGATTAGTCCTAAATCATTTATCAAGTTTGGAATATGAACAGTAGTTGTCGCAACTAATGGTATTAGCATAAAGTTTTTTTCTAAAGTTATGTATTAGCTTAAATATCTACAATATTTTTTAAATATAATTAACTTTTTTCAATAAAAAAATCCTGTTATTCATTTGACAGGATTTTAAATATTTTAATTTAAATGAACTTATATTCCTAAATAATTACTTGGTGTAATTTGTTTTAATTCAATTTTAATTTCATCTGAAATCTTCAACGTTTCAATAAAAGCATGAATTGATTCTTTATTGATAACCGTATTAGTTCTAGTTAAGTCTTTCAAAGCTTCGTAAGGATTTGGATAGCCTTCACGTCTTAAAATGGTTTGAATAGCTTCAGCTACAACTGCCCAATTTTTCTCTAAATCTTCAGTAAATTTGTCTTCGTTCAACAATAATTTATTTAATCCTTTCAAAGTCGCTTCAAAAGCAATTAAAGTATGACCGATTGGCACACCAACATTTCTTAAAACTGTACTATCAGTCAAATCACGTTGCAAACGAGAAACTGGTAATTTAGCTGAAAGATGTTCGAAAATGGCATTTGCAATACCTAAATTTCCTTCACTATTTTCAAAATCTATTGGGTTGACTTTATGTGGCATCGCTGAAGAACCAATTTCACCAGCTTTTATTTTTTGTTTAAAATAGTCCATTGAAACATAAGTCCAAATATCTCTGTCTAAATCTAAAATAATATTATTGATTCGTTTCAAACCATCAAAAAAGGCAGCAAAATGATCGTAATGTTCAATTTGAGTTGTTGGAAATGAATGATGTAATCCCAAAGCATTTTCTACAAAATCAGTTCCAAATTGTTTCCAATCTTGGTTTGGATAAGCTACTTTGTGAGCGTTATAATTTCCTGTTGCACCACCAAATTTAGCAGCAAAAGGTACGTTGAATAATTGACGCATTTGCTCTTCAATGCGCTCCACAAAAACTAAAATTTCTTTACCTAAGCGAGTAGGAGAGGCTGGTTGTCCGTGCGTTCTTGCTAACATTGGAATGTCTTTCCATTCCACACTTAGTTCTTTTAATTTTTGTACTAATGCAACAAGAGTTGGTAAATAACAATCTTCAAAAGCTTCTTTTGTAGAAAGGGGAATCGCAGTGTTGTTAATATCTTGAGAAGTCAAACCAAAATGGATGAATTCTTTGTAAGCTTCTAATCCTAAAGCATCAAATTTACTTTTGATGAAATATTCAACCGCTTTTACATCGTGGTTTGTGGTTTTTTCGGTTTCTTTAATCCAAAGTGCATCTTCTGTACTGAAGTTTTTGTATAAATCACGTAAAGCTGCATATTTTTTAACATCTACAGTTTCTAATTGAGGCAAAGGCAATTCGCACAAAGCAATAAAATATTCCACTTCAACTAAAACTCTATATTTTATAAGAGCTTCTTCCGAAAAATAAGGAGCTAATGATTTTGTTTTGTTTCTATAACGACCGTCAATTGGTGAAATAGCGTTTAATTCAGTAAGATTTTGCATTTTGTTGTGTGTTGTGTTTTAAAGAAATGCAAATTTAGTGATTAGTGATTAGTTATCAGTAATTAGTTTAAAACTTTTTATAAATAGTTTGCAAAGTATTTATTGAGTAAACTCAAAACCTTCTAATTTAATTTTTAATGTATCGGTAATTTTTTTTGAGGGATTAACTATTATGGATTCAGGATAATTTTCATTAAATTTTGCTTCGTAAAAAGCATTTATTTCTAGATTATTTATCAAATTAGTTTCTTCTTCTGAATTCAAAATAGAATATTTAATTCCAGAGCTTAAAGTTTCAATATATTTTCCTTTAAAATAATATCCAAAGTAAAAGTGAGTCGTTTTAGGTTTGCTCTTTTTTTTAATAAATTTTACAATGATATCTTTTCCATCATTTTTAATTTTTTCTTGAATTAAATATCCACGAATTCCCAATATAGTAAATAAAGTCACAAAAAAAATAATATAATAATGACCAAATTTTAATTTTTTCATTTTTCTAAATCTGTTTTATAACTTGAAATAAACTTTAATTATCAGTTATATAAGTCTTCTAAACTCCTCACGAACAATTTTCATTCCTTCAGTTGCAGAAAGCGGAATTACTTTTAATGGATTGTCTAAATCATAAATAGTAGCCGGTTTTGGATCAATATAATACACTAAAACATCTTCGTTTACGTAGTTAATCAAACCAGCTGCAGGATACACTTGTAAAGACGTTCCGATAACTAATAAATAATCAGCATTTTCAATTTCTATCATTGCTCTTTCCATTTCTGGAACTTCTTCTCCAAACCAAACAATGTGAGGTCTTAATTGAATATTGTTTGCATCTAAATCACCTAAATGAATGTCTTTTTTCGAATCTATTATTGAATTGACATCTTTTTCATTTCTGGCTTTTAATAATTCTCCATGCAGATGTATAACTTTTGAACTACCAGCTCGTTCATGTAAATCATCTACGTTTTGAGTGATTATGGTTACATCAAAATCGGTTTCCATTTCAGCTAAAATAGTGTGAGCTAAATTGGGTTGTACTTCGAAAAGTTGTTTTCTTCGTTTGTTGTAAAAATCTAAAACCAATTCAGGATTATTTTGATAACCAACAGGTGATGCTACTTCCATGATGTCATGACCTTCCCACAAACCGTCAGCATCTCTGAAGGTTTTGATACCACTTTCAGCACTTATACCAGCTCCAGTGAGTACAACTACTTTTTTCATATTAATTTCCGTGAAAATTTTAATCTTTTGTTTTTACCTTATCAAATATAAAAAAATCTCTCAAAATAAATAAGATTATGATGAGAGATTGTAAATAAATCTATTAAAAGTTTTAAACTTTACCTAAAGTATATAATTGTTCTAATGTTGGAGAAACACTACCACCAGCAGGTTCTAATGTAATTCCGAAAGCTTCAGCATCTTGTGCATTATCTACTTTGAAAACCTTTGTGTTATCAACAGTAAAATTATCTAAAACTCCAATACTTGTAGGTGTTAAAGGACTAAGTTTTAAAGCCCAAACTTGATATACTTTTCCTTTTGGAGGCGTTGGTAAACCTGCAACGTCAACATATACTTCTTTGGTAACTTTGTTGTAATACGCTTTTGCATAGGATTCAGGTGAAACAGCTTGTCCTGCAAGTGCCACCGCTTGGTTATTGTTATCTCTAACGATTGCCAATACGGTTTCTGCTTCTTTTTTCTTCAATTCTAAATCAACTATAGATTCTTGCATAGCTGATTTTTCGCTGCCTAATTTGTCTATCACTTGATTGGATTCGTTTAGTTTATTGAACTGTAGACCAAATCCAACTACAAGTACAGCAGCGGCTGCCCATCCAACATATGATGACCAACTTGATTTAGATTTCATTTCAATTACTTTTCGTTTTTCTAAGATCTGATTTCTAATCTTCTCATAATTAATTGCCGATAACCTTGGAGCAACACTTTGTGATAAATTAATTACAGCATCTTCTATTGCTACAACTTCCTGTCTAATGATAGGATGTTCAGCCATCATTTGTTGGACTTCTTGATTTTCTGCTTCTGAAAGTTTTCCAAAAACATATAATTCTAAGATTCCTGATTCTATATACTCTTTACTAGTCATGGATCATTTTTCTTAATTCGTTCATACAATTTCTATTGTTCGTCTTCACTGTTCCTAAAGGCATTTCTAATTCGTCTGACGCTTCTTGTTGGGTATAGCCCTTGAAGAATAATAGATCTATTATTTGAATGCATTTTGGTTTTAGCTTCATGATAAACTCTTTAATACCAATTGCATCGATTCTGTTGGTAGTTTTTGAGCTATCTTCAAGCACATGTACGAAATTATCGGCAGATAAGTTTTTTTGACTATTGTTAAAGTTTTTAGAACGAAGCTTATCAATGGATGAATTTCTAGCAATATTAAGCATCCATGTATATAATCGTCCTTTAGATTCGTTATAAGAATCTATGTTTTTCCAGATTTTAACAAATACTTCTTGCAGCACATCTTCGGCTTCTTCAGTGTTTCTAATAAGATTATAAATAACTCCATAAAGACTTTTTGAGTAATTGTCATATAATAGAGTAAAAGACTTGTCGTCTTTTTTAAGCAATTCTTTTATTAATTCTTCTTGTTCCATATTGGTAAAAGTAATAAAAAAAACAAAGAGTTAATTTTTTTTTTCTTTTTTTAAAACCAAAAAGTTATTTCTCTCGTAACTGTAGTTATAAATCAATTGTAGATGTTTTCAAATACATTTAAAATTGATTCATAAATATTAATTAATAATTTAAAAACTAACAAAATGAAAAAATCAAAAATTTTATTAGGGTTGGCTTTAACAGGAGTTTTAGCTATTACTTTAATTGCAGCGGATCACATTGATGCTCCGGCTGTTGCAGGAGGAAAATCAGACATTACTGATTTTTATGCTTTTCAAGGTTCTAATACAAACAATATGGTGTTTGTAGCAAATGTTCAAGGTTTGATTGCTCCAGGCTCTACTGCAGCAGCAACATTTGATGAAAATGTTTTAATTGAATTCAACATTGATAATAACGGAGACAATGTTGAAGATTTGGTGATTCAAGCAATTCCTAGAAATGGAAAAATGTATTTCTTTGGACCTGTTGCACCTTTAGCTCCAGGTACTCAAAGTTTTGTTAAAACTCAGAATCCTTTGGGTAGTGTTGATATCACTGAATATGGTAGCTCAGCAGTAATTTCAACTCAAAACGGAGCAAGTATGTTTGCAGGACCTAGAGATGATCCTTTCTTTTTCGACTTTGGTCAATATTCTGCTATCATTGGAGGAACAGCGACTTCATTTAATAATCCAGGTACTGATACTTTTGCTGGAACTAATGTTATGTCTGTTGTAGTTGAGGTTCCAAAATCTTCTTTAGGAGGTTCGGGAACATTAAATACTTGGGTTGAAACTAAGAAAAAATAAATTTTTAAAAACTTAAAACAATATTATTATGAAATCAATAAAAAACAAATTAGTAATAGCTGCTGCATTAGTTGCGCTTCTATTTGTAGGATGTAATGCTGAAGAAGAAACAACAACTGTAGTTAAATCAGATGTCTTAGATTTTAGTGGAGCTTACACGCAACAAGATCAAATGGGTAGACCAGCTATCAATACAGTGTTTGTAAATTCTGGAAGTAAAGACAATTTTAACACAACAGTTCCTTCTGCTATGGGATCTAGTTTTCAATCCGCTTTTCAATCTAAATTATTAGCATTAAATGCAGGATATACAACAAATTTATTAGGTTTAGATGCTCAAACGTTCACAACTGTTTTAGCAACTGATGTATTAAATGTTTCTACAACAGCTCCAACAACTTTTTATGATGGAACAAATGTATTAACAGGTAGAGCTTTGGCAGATGATGTTATCGATGTAGAATTAATTCTAATTTTTGGTGGACCAAATGCTACTCAAAACCCTGGATTAACTTCTGATAATGTAAGTTCAAATGATAAAGCGTTTTTAGCGTCTTTCCCATACTTAGCATCTCCTTGGTAGAAATTGCCTTTTTTAAAAGAGCGTAGTTTTTAATTACGCTCTTTTAATTTTAAACAAAACAAAACTAATAAATCCTACATAATTATGAAATCTAACAAAATAAAAAAACTACTCCTATTTTTAATTGTTCCCTTAATGTTTTTTAATTGCACATCTAAAAAATCAAATAAGGTTACCAATAAAGAAGATTACAAAGCTTATTTAGAAGTAAATGACAATAAAAAAATACAAGATATTAATAAAGAAATCGAATTTTGGCAAACGAAATTTGATGCTGCACCAAACCAGTCTTCTTATTTAATCACATTAGCTGCTCAATATTCTCAATTATTTGAAATCACAGGAAAGATTGATGATTTGTACAAAGCTGAAAAACTATTATTGGAAGCTAATGAAAAATTTGTTGAAGAAAATGCTGGAATTCACAGAGCTATTGCTCGTAATTATATTTCGCAACACCGTTTTAAAGAAGCTTTAACACATTTAGAAAAAGCAGATGAATTAGGTGAAAATAAAATAGGAACTCAAAAGATGCTTTTTGATGTTCATATGGAATTAGGAAATTATGATTTAGCAAAGGAAAAGCTTACAGTTATTCAAAACCCTAATGATTTTGATTACCTTATCAGATTAGCAAAATGGAATGATCACAAAGGTGATTTGGATACAGCGATTTCAAGCATGGAAAAAGCTCTAAAGATTGCTGAAGATGAAAAAAATAAAGAATTAAAAATATGGGTTTATTCTAATATTGGAGATTTTTACGGACATGCAGGAAGAATTGAAGACTCATACAAATATTATCTAAAAACTTTAGAAGAAGATAATCACAACACTTATGCTCTAAAAGGCATTGCTTGGATTTCATTTTCACACGAAAGAAATTCTGAACAAGCTTTAGAAATAATAAATAATATTGAATCAAAACATTTAGTACCAGATTTATATTTATTAAAAGCTGAAATTGCAGAATTTCAAAATAATAAGGATGAAGAAACTAAAGCTATAAAAAAATATAACGAAATTTTAGCTTCTCATAATTATGGTGATATGTATAACAAATACAATGTTCTACTTATGGCAGAAAATCCTAAACAAGTTGATAATGCTATAAAAATTGCCCAAAAAGAAATTGAAAATAGACCAACACCAGAATCATATGATTTATTAGCTTGGAGCTATTTTAAAATGGGTGAAAAAGAAAAAGCTTTAGAAATCATTGAGAAACATACTATAGGAAAATCATTTGAACCTAATATTGTATATCATAACGCCGAAATACTAAAAGCAAATAATAAAACGGCAGAAATTGCCCCTATGAAAGAAGAATTATTAGCTAGTGTTTATGAATTAGGACCAGGTTTAGAAAACAAAATAAAAAACTTGTAAACTAACATCATGAAATTATATATAACAGTATTGCTGTTGTGTTGCTACTCAATAGTTTCAGCACAAATAGCGAAAGGAAAAATTATGGATTCTGATGAAAGTATTTTGAGTGAAGCTTACATCTTAAATCTGACAACAGATTCACATTCTCATACTAATGATTTAGGTGAATTTAGTATTGATAGAACTAATAATGGTGATGCTTTGCGAATTAGTAAATTAGGATATAAAACAATTGTTATTACTGTTGCAGATATTAATGAACCTTTATCAATTACACTTGAAGATGATATTATTCAATTAAATGAAGTGGTTTTAAGTACAGGAATAAACACTACCAATAACATTGCAAAAATTGATTTAATGACAAATCCAGTGAATTCCTCTCAAGAAATTCTTAGAAAGGTACCAGGTTTATTCATTGGTCAGCATGCTGGTGGTGGAAAAGCAGAACAAATATTTTTAAGAGGTTTTGATGTGGATCACGGAACAGATGTTGCATTAAGTGTGGATGGAATGCCAATTAATATGGTCTCTCATGCTCATGGACAAGGTTATTCAGATTTACACTTTATCATTCCAGAAACGGTTAACAAAATTGATTTTGGAAAAGGTCCTTACAAAGCCAATCAAGGAAATTTTGCTACAGCTGGTTATGTAGGTTTTCAAACTAAAGATAAATTAGACAACAACTCTATCACGTTAGAGGCTGGACAATTCAATACAACTCGTATGGTTGGACTTTTTAATCTTTTGGAAACTAATAAAAAACAAAACGCTTATATAGCTACAGAATATATTTTGACTGATGGTCCATTTGATTCACCTCAAAACTTTAACCGATTTAATGTTTTTGGAAAGTATAATGTGCAATTAGATAACTCGTCAAAATTGACCTTACAAGCTTCAAGATTTTCAAGCCGTTGGGATGCATCAGGACAAATTCCAAATCGTTTGGTTGAAAACGGAACAATTTCAAGATTTGGAGCAGTTGATGATACTGAAGGTGGTTTTACTAGTAGAACAAACTTCATCGTTTCTCATCAAAAATCAATAGATGAAAACACATTTGTGAAAACGAATGTTTTTTATTCAAAATATGATTTTACACTTTTTTCAAACTTTACCTTTTTCTTAGTTGATCCAATAAACGGTGACCAAATCAGACAAAAAGAAAGTCGAAATTTATATGGAGCGAATACTGAATTCAATAAAAAAATATTTTTAAACAATAGTGTTGTTTCTCTGCAAAGTGGAGTAGGGTTTAGAGCTGATGAAATTGATGGAATAGAATTATCTCGTACTTTAAATAGACAGGAAGTTCTTGAAAACATTCAGTTAGGTGATATTGATGAATCGAATATGTATGGATATTTTAATTCAGAATTTAAGTTCAATAAATTTAAAGTTGCACCAGCTATTCGTTTAGATTATTTTAAATTTAATTACCAGGATGCTTTAGCACCAATGTTTAAAACTTTATCCACTTCAGTAGTAAAAGCTTCAACAAAATTGAATGTGAGTTATTCACAGAATAATAATGTTGAATATTTTATTAAATCTGGATTCGGATTTCATTCAAACGATTCACGTGTAGCATTGCAAGAAGACAAAGAAGTAGTGCCAAGTGTTTTTGGAGTTGATGTTGGAAATGTATGGAAACCAACGAGTAATTTAATTATTAATACAGCTTTATGGACGTTATTTTCTCAACAAGAATTTGTTTATGTAGGTGATGCTGGAGTAGTAGAAGCTTCAGGAAAATCGAGAAGATATGGAGTTGATTTAGGTTTTAGATACCAATTAAGCGATTATGTTTTTGCTGATTTTGATGGAAATTATGCTTTCGCAAGAAGTGGTGAAGATTTTGAAGAATACATTCCTTTAGCACCAAAATTTTCATCTACAGGAGGAATTACTTTAAAAGATTACAAAGGATTTACAGCAGCGATCAAATATAGATATTTAGGAGATAGAGCAGCAAATGGAGATAATTCAGTTATTGCAAAAGGGTATTTTGTTTCCGATTTTAATGTAAATTATAAAATCAACAAATTTAATATTGGATTCGTTGTCGAAAATATTTTTAATACAAAATGGAACGAAACACAATTTTTAACTGAATCTAGGTTGCAAGATGAAGCACAACCAGTAGAGGAAATTCATTTTACACCTGGAACTCCTTTTTTTGCAAAAATAAAAATAGGGTATAATTTTTAATAATCGGTAGGATGATTATTATTGATTAGTTTTTATTTTGTTTGCGTCAGTTTAAGTAATGTTCATACATCTTAGGCTGACGTTTTTTTTGTAATAGAGTCTAATTAGCTATCTTTGCCAAAATGGAAAATTCAGACTTACTTACTTATCTTGAAGGGTTTCTTTCAGAAAATAGAAAACAACGTTTTTTAGATGTTTTATCGAAGAGAACTAAACACTTTACAATTGCGGTTGAAGATGTGTTTCAAATGCATAATACTAGTGCTGTAATGCGAAGTTGTGAAGTTTTTGGTATACAAGAATTAAATATTGTGGAACAGAAATTTGGTAAATCAATAGATAAGCAAATTGCCATGGGTGCTCAAAAATGGGTTGATATTATTGAACATCCTTCAAGTCAAGCTTGTATAGATAATTTAAGAGCAAAAGGCTATCAAATTATTGCAACAACTCCACACAATGATTCCTGTACGATTGAAAATTTTGATATTTCAAAACCTTCTGCTTTATTTTTTGGAACGGAAAAAGAAGGGCTTTCTGATGAGGTAATGCAACAAGCGGATGGTTATTTAAAAATTCCTATGGTTGGTTTTACCGAAAGTTTAAATATTTCTGTTTCTGCTGCCATTATCATTCAAGATATTACAAACAGATTAAGAAATTCTACTATTGATTGGAAATTATCAGAAGAAGAAATTTTTGAAAAAAGAATTGATTGGGCCAGAAAAACAATAAAAGACATTAAAAATGTTGAAGCTAGATTTTACGAAAATCTATAATCGTTTCAACATTTTATATTCTTCATAACAACCACTAATTGCATCAAGAATTTGCAAATCATTAGCTGAATTGATAAAATCTTTTGAATAATTACATTTTTCTAAAATTAAAGGAATATCATCTTTACTAATTTCTAATAAAGATGCTAATGTTTCTCTATCATATTTAGTAGCTAAAAGCTTTCTGATATCATCATTTGCTTTCATTTGCTTTAGCTTTTTCATCTCTTTAGATTTATTACTAAAGGTGTTATACAAGAAATCAGCTGGATTTAAAACAGACCTAACAACCCTTCCTAAAGCATTTGGAGAACGATCACCAACTTCATAATAAGCGAGTAAACCATTAATATTACTCCTATAATTATCATTTACAGGTATGATTTTAGTATCAACTTCAAGATAACCAGTAAGATTATATTGAGAAAGTTTAATTTCGTCTAATACATAAATCTTTTCTGTAAGTTTAATTTTGGTAGTATTGTTTTTTATCCAGTCATTGGTTATAACTGTTTTTACGGTTTCAAAACCTAGAAAAGTAAAAATAATAGTATCATTTACAACACCTTCAATTTCAAATTCACCACTACCATTTGTAACTGATCCTTTTACTTGAGTTGTATTTATAACATGCACATTTTTCATTGGAAGTGATGTCTCAATATTCACAACTGTTCCCTTAACTTTTTCAACATCAGCTATAGAATCCTTTTTAGTTTGAGAAAAACTAAAAGAAGTAATAAAAAGACATAAAAAAACTACAAAATACCTCATTTCTTAAATATTGATTCAAAAATACGAATCAATTAGAGATATTTTGCAGTTTTATAAGAAAATTAACTTATTTATTCGCTTCTTCTTGAGCGTTTAGCTTTTTCAAAGAACCCTTTTGATTCTCCACCAGAGCTTCTTCTTTCTCTTTTTGGTGCATCTGAAGATGATGATGTTCTTCTTCTTCTTTCTCCACCACCAGGACTAGCATTAGAATCTCTTTTAGTAAATGTTCTGCTTCCACCATCACGATTTCCTCTAAAACCACCAGAACTTCTATCGCTTCTTCCTCTACCGTTATGGTCTCTTCTTCCTGAGTTTCTAGAGCCACCATCGTTTTTAGAAATTTCAACGTTGATTCTTCTTCCATTCATGTCATAACCATTGATTACTGACATTACTTTGTCCATGTGTTCAGCATCTGTATTGAAGAATGAGAATCCTTCTTTTACATCAACTTTGAAAACATCATCTCTTCCTAAATCTAGGGTTTCTTTTAAGAAGTCTTTTAATTGCATCCAATCGAAATCATCTCTAGCTCCAATGTTGATAAAATATCTAACAGCATCACCAGCTTTAAATTCTCTTGGTTCAGAACTATTTCTTTCGCTTCTTTCACCAGAACCTGATAAATCGCGTTTCTTTTTATAGTATTCTAAAAATCTATTGAATTCTACAGAAACAATTTTTTTGATTAATTCGTCTTTATCTAAATCAGATAAAACATCATTAATAGCAGGTAAATAGTTATCAATTTCGTGATCAACCTCTGTGTCTTTGATTTTATTAGCTAAGTGTAATAATTGAATTTCACAAATTTCTATACCTGAAGGAATTGTTTTTTCTTCAAATTTTTGTTGGATGATTCTTTCAATAGCTGAAATTTTACGCAATTCACTTTTTGTGATAATTACGATAGAAGTACCCGTTTTTCCGGCACGACCAGTTCTTCCAGAACGGTGATTGTACGTTTCAATTTCATCAGGTAATTGATAATTTACAACGTGAGTAATATCATCAACGTCAATTCCACGAGCAGCAACATCAGTCGCAACAAGCATTTGAATTTGTCTTCCTCTAAAAGATTTCATTACACCATCACGTTGTGCTTGAGATAAATCTCCATGCAAAGCTGCAGCGTTGTAACCATCTTCAATTAACTTTTCAGCAACCGATTGTGTATCACGTTTTGTACGACAGAAAACTACAGAAAAGATATCTGGGTTTGAATCGGCTAAACGTTTTAAGGCTTCATATCTATCACGAGCATTTACTAAGTAAAATTCGTGAGAAACTGTTTTTGATCCTGAGTTTTTGTGTCCAACAGTAACTTCTGCTGGTTCTTTCATAAACTTTTTAGCAATACGAGCTACTTCAGCTGGCATTGTTGCAGAGAATAACCAAGTGTTTTTGTCTTCTGGAGTGTCAGATAATATAGAAACAATATCCTCATAGAATCCCATATTTAACATTTCATCAGCTTCATCTAAAACACAAATGTTTATGTTTTTAATGTTTACCAATCCACGATTGATCATGTCTTGCATTCTACCTGGAGTTGCTACAATTACTTGTGCTCCACGTTTAATTTCTCTGGCTTGTTCTGTGATGCTTGCACCACCATAAATTGCAACGGTATTTAAACCTTTGATGTATTTTGAATACAGTTTAATTTCGTTGGTAATTTGTAAACAAAGTTCACGTGTTGGAGATAAGATTAATGCTTGAGTGCTTCTGTCTTCAACATCTATTTTTTGAATTAGCGGAAAACCAAATGCTGCTGTTTTCCCTGTTCCTGTTTGTGCTAAAGCTACTAAGTCAGTGTTTTGTTCCAATAGTACTGGAATCGCTTTTTCTTGCACTTCTGACGGATTCTCAAATCCTAGATCCTTGATCGCCAGCAGTAACGATTCATTCAGACCTAATTGTTCAAATTTATTCATAAAGTATTTTAAATTGGGTGCAAAGGTACTGATTATAAGTGGTATATACTAATTATATCTAAAATGTTCAATTTCAGCTCTTTTTATGTTTAAAATTAAGTATTTCTATTCTTTGATGAAGTTAAATATTATCTATTTTTGTCGAGTTTTAATTAATTAAATTCAAAAAATGTTTGAAATTTTAGATGGTATTGGGGTTTTTGTTTTTAGTATTTCTGGAGTTTTGTCTGCTTTGAATAAGAAACTAGATGCTTTTGGTGTTATAATTATTGCTTTTGTAACTGCCCTTGGTGGAGGAACCTTACGTGATGTTTTAATTGGAAAAACTCCTGTGAGTTGGATGGAAAACTTGACTTATTTGTATATAATTGTATTAGCCTATTTTATTACTATTTTTTTTAAAAGACATTTAGAAAAATTGAGAATTTCTTTATTCTTATTTGATTCAATTGGGTTAGGTGTTTTTACTATAATTGGTATAGAAAAAGGAATTGAATTTGGTCTGCATCCTATAATCTGTATTATTTTAGGAACTATTACAGCTAGTTTTGGAGGCGTTATTAGAGATATTCTGTGTAATGAAATACCAGTAATATTTAGAAAAGAAATTTATGCAACTGTTTGTATAGCTGGTGGAATTTTGTTTTTTCTTCTAAAAAGAATTCACTTGAATCAAGATGTTTTGTATTTATTTACCTCTTTGTTTATGATTTCTTTTCGACTCTTAGCAGTAAAATACAAATGGTATTTACCTTCTTTATATGCAAAAGATTAAATCTTAGAGAGAAAATTAATAAGTTGTTTTACTGCAATTCCTCTATGGCTAATAATTGCTTTTTCTTCTATTGATAATTGTGCAAAAGTTCGAGTATCGTTTTCTGCAACAAAAATTGGGTCGTACCCAAAACCTTGATTTCCAATTTTTTCTTTGATGATATTTCCTTTTACAATTCCTGTAAAAAGATATTGGTTTTTGTTAATATTTAGTGCAATGACGGTTTTAAATTGCGCATTTCTATTGGTTTTGTTTTCCAAATTTGAAAGCAATTTATTCATGTTTTCATTGGCATTTTTTTGTTCTCCTGCATATCTTGCTGAATAAACTCCAGGTTCTCCATTTAAGGCTTCAACTTGTAGTCCAGTATCATCTGCAAAACAATCATAACCATATTTTTCGGTAACATAATTCGCTTTAAGAATTGCATTTCCTTCAATAGTTTCGGCTGTTTCTGGAATATCTTCTGTACACCCAATATCTTCTAAACTCAAAATAGTAATAGATTCAGGAAGCATTTGCTGAATTTCTTTGATCTTGTTTTTGTTGTTGGATGCGAAGACTAATTTCATAATTTTTAGTTTCAGAGTTTTTCTTTGGTTTCAGGTAGTTTCAAAAGTATTGGAATTTCCTAAAAAGTACAAAAGCCGATCTGGAGCGATCGACTTTCATGGTGAACGTGTAACCACATTGCTGTGTCGTTCGGTGCAAATATACGTTCATTATTTAATATATATCTAATTTTTTATTCTTTTTTTGCGTTAGTGATAGTAACGGCATCCTTTTGTAGTTTTCTTTTTTTTCTAAAAAAAAGGAAACTACAAAAGATATAGTGGATAGCACGTTGCAAAACAAACAGTTAGTGTTTTTAAATGTATTTTGATGTTTTGCAAACTCCCAAAAATAAATTATTATAATCTCTTTTTTATTCGTACTTTTGCCGGGTTTTTAAAACTATATTTAACATATTATGGTAAAAGATTTATTTGCAAGAATACAAGATAATAAAGGGCCATTAGGGAAATGGGCTTCACAAGCTGAAGGTTATTTCGTTTTTCCGAAATTAGAAGGAGAACTTGGACCAAGAATGACTTTTAAAGGAAAAGAAGTGCTTAACTGGTCAATCAATGACTATTTAGGTTTAGCTAATCATCCTGAAGTTAGAAAAGCAGATGCTGATGCAGCTCTAGAGTATGGTGCTGCTTATCCAATGGGTGCTAGAATGATGAGTGGGCACACTTCTATTCACGAACAATTGGAAAATGAATTGGCAGCTTTTGTACAAAAAGAATCAGCTTATTTGTTGAATTTTGGATACCAAGGAATTATGTCATGTATAGACGCTTTGGTAACAAAAAATGATATTATCGTTTATGATGTTGATGCACATGCATGTATTATAGATGGTGTTCGTTTGCACATGGGAAAACGTTTTACTTACAAGCATAATGACTTGGAAAGTATGGAAAAAAACTTACAACGTGCTACAAAAATGGCTACTGAGACTGGTGGAGGAATTTTATTCATCACAGAAGGTGTTTTTGGAATGCGTGGACAACAAGGTAAGTTGAAAGAGATTGTAGCTATGAAAGAAAAGTACAATTTCCGTTTGTTAGTTGATGATGCACATGGTTTTGGTACCCTAGGTAAAACAGGTGCTGGAGCAGGTGAGGAGCAAGGCTGTCAAGACGGAATTGATGTTTATTTTTCAACTTTTGCAAAGTCTATGGCAAGTATTGGAGCTTTCTTAGCGGCTGATAAAGATGTTATTGATTATTTAAAATATAATTTACGTTCTCAAATGTTTGCTAAGTCTTTACCAATGATTCAAACAATAGGAGCCATAAAACGTTTACAATTATTACGTGAAAATCCAGGTTTAAAAGATAAACTTTGGGAAAATGTTACTGCATTACAGAGCGGATTAAAAGAAAAAGGCTTTAATATTGGAGACACCAATACTTGTATTACACCAGTATATTTAGAAGGTTCTATTCCGGAAGCTATGATAATGGTTAACGATTTACGTGAAAATTATGGTATTTTCTTATCTATTGTTGTTTATCCTGTGATTCCAAAAGGTATAATTTTATTACGAATGATTCCTACTGCTTCACATACTTTAGAGGATATTAACGAAACTTTGTCTGCTTTTGAAGCAATTCGTGAAAAGTTAGTTAATGGAACTTATAAGCAAATTGCTGCTACTACTGTAGAAAATGTATAAAAGATGTTAAAATAATAATTATATAACTATAACTTTTAATGTTTAAAAAAAGTCTGTAAAATTTTTTTCAGACTTTTTTTTTTGGACTAATAATTTTATCTTTATGCCATAGACACTAATTTAAATAAGGACTCTACTAATTTAAATATAGTAACTATGGTTAAAAAAATTAACTTTTTTTGTTTTTCCTTTATTTTTGTTTTTACATTAATAGGAAATGCACAAGTTGGAATTGGAACAACAAATCCAAATGCAGCTTTAGACATTACATCAACTAATGATGGTCTTTTAATTCCTAGGGTAGCTTTGACTATTACAACAGCTGCTGCACCTTTAACAGCACCTTCAACTTCAGAAATGGTTTACAATACTGCTACTGTAGCGGATGTTACTCCAGGGTATTATTACTGGGATAGTGCTAAATGGGTTAGATTAGCTGTTGGACAAAACTGGTCCACAACAGGAAATGGAAATACGACTGCAGGAACTAACTTTTTAGGAACTACAAATGCTCAGGATTTAAGAATTAAGACAAATTCAACGGATAGGTGGAATATTTCCAATGCAAATAACGGGCAACTGCAA
Source organism: uncultured Flavobacterium sp. (assembly GCF_963922255.1). Taxonomy (GTDB): domain Bacteria; phylum Bacteroidota; class Bacteroidia; order Flavobacteriales; family Flavobacteriaceae; genus Flavobacterium. Next base: position 34,156 of record NZ_CAWUIC010000001.1, read on the forward strand.
TCGTATTCATTAGGTACTGAGGCATTACCTACATATTCTTACCAAGGTGATCAAAATACAGGTATTTTTAGTCCAAGTGCTGATGCGATTGGTGTTTCAACCAATGGTACAGAAAAACTACGAGTAGACAATAATGGTGTGGCAATTGGAGCAGGTACTCCAGACGCTAAATTACATGTTAAAGGAGTAGGTAATACCATTAGGGTTGATAATTTAAATAGTACAAATAACCCATCGAATAATAACACAGGTTTAGATTTATCTGTAGTATATGCAAATGCTACTGGAGATTTAGTTTTAGGAGGTACTTCTACTAAAACACTTGTAAATGCTTCAGGAGCTACTGCAATACCTCAAACAATTATATCTTCAAATGCTGATGGTGATATTGCTCAAGGTGTGCTCTACACTGGATCAATAACGTTAACTCGTAAAGCTATGGTGAGTATTAATTATCAAACATCGGTTCTTTTGACAACTAATAACGGAAGTAGAATTGATGATGGAAGACCTAGGTTGTATGGAGGATTAGTTAGAGTAAATGGCGTTGGTGCTTACGGATATTACGCTGGTAGCTACACTAATACTATAACGACAGGAACAGTTTACAACGGTTATTATAGTGTAAATGGAACTGCTTATGTCGAATTAGCAGCAGGAACACATAGTATAACTGTAATCGGTTTTGTTGCTGGAGGAATTGATGCTCTATTATTTGATGATGATGGAGTAAGAGGTACATTTGGAGGTCAAAGTTTTGAGAGTGTCCAAGTTATAGCAACTTATTGAGAATAAAATATTAATAATTATAAAAAAAGGCAGAATTAAAAATTCTGCCTTTTTTTATAATTTGATTGAATAAGTTCTTCTTCGTTTCGTTATCCTACTGTTAAAATGCTTCCATAAGTTATGTATTGCATGATTTTCTTCTAACTCTGGTGTTCTAACACAAGTTTCAATTCCTTTAGCTTGGCATACTTTATAATATTCATCAAAAATAATAGCTGTAACACCTTTACTTTGATACTCTTGCGTAATTCCTATTAAATAAAAAACAACTTCTTTAGAGTGTTTTTTTGCTTTAAGTAAATGATAAAATCCAAATGGGAATAATTTTCCATTGGCTTTCTTTAAAGCATTACTAAATCCGGGCATTACAATGGCAAAAGCAACCATTTTATCATCCTTGTCGACTATAAATTTTATGAATTCAGGATTAATGAAGCTAATGTATTTCTTTTTGAAATATTCTTTTTGAATGTCATTAATGGCAACAAAAGACTGAAGCTTGGCATAAGTTTCATTAAACAAATCAAACATTTTATCCACATATGGCATAATGTCTTTAGTTTTTGTGAAATTTAAACACCTTAATTCGTATCTTTTTTTAATTAATACACTTGCTTTTTGAAAAGGTTCTGGATTTATACCATGAAAGGAAAAATCACTTTCTATGTATTCTTTTTCTTTGGTTAAACCCAATTTTTCAAAATGATCTTTGTAATAAGGTAAACTATACCAAGTAACCATATTTCCCATTTGATCAAAACCTTCTACTAAAACACCAACCTTATCTAAATTTGAAAAACCAATAGGTCCTTCAGCCATTTCTAAATTGTGTTTATTTCCTAATTCATATACTTTTTCCAAGAGAGCCTTAGTAACTTCAATGTCGTCAATAACATCAAACCATCCAAAACGAACTTTACTCTTTTTTAGAATATTTACTTCATCCCAATTGATTATGGCAGCTAATTTACCTACAATTTTATTATCTTTATAAGCCAAATAAAAGTAAGCTTCTGCAGTTTGAAAAGCTGGATTTTTATCTCTATCAAAAGTTTCTAATTCTTCTGCTATTATTGGTGGAATCCAATAAGGATTGTCTTTATATAATTCGAAAGAAAACATTACGTAATCTTTCATTTCCTTTTTAGTTTTGGCTTCTTTTATTTCAATCATTATAGTTTGTTGAAATTATTCTTCGTCTTTTGACTTTTTTAATTTCTTTTCTTTATTCTTATTTAATTTAGGTTCTTTCTTTTTAGCACTTTTATTGGCTTTGTCTTTTTTTCTGTCTTCTGGAGATTTTATTCTAACTTCTTGATAATTACCATCGAAACGCCAAGAAACTCCAACGCCACCATACATTATTGAAGGTGTATTTTTAATGTTTTTTGAAAATGAAGCATCAACTTGCCAATTAGGAGAAAAAAGATACGCTCCACCACCTCTAAAAATAATATCACTATATAAATCACCTTTATAACCTTGATTTTCAATAAAAACTGACCATTGTTGATTTATACCATGAGTTAATGTCGCAATGTACTCTAAAGATTTAAAATCAGAAGTGAATTTATTATAAATTACATTTCCTACTAAAACCCACCGTGTACCAAAAGTATTTTGTGTAATTAAGGCTACTTTAGGACTAACTTTTGGTTCAATTAGTTTTGAATTGTAGTTAAAAGGATTGTCAGAAAAATTAAGGTTTACACCAGCAAAAACACCAACAGCTGGAATTAATTGTCTCCATTTAAACCCTTGATTGGCTTTCCAACTTTTAATATTTATTTTTTGTTCGTAATATTTATTTGGATCATAAACCAAATATTTTGCACCAATAACTGTTGTTCTTAATGCACTTCTTTTGTATTCTTCTAATGGACTTGTATAGGTGTCATTTTGATATTGAATTTCTACTACAGCTTCCATTTCTTCTTTGATTACACCCCAACGTAAAGCGAAATCTACTCCAAAACCATTTGCGTCATAATCTATTAAATCGTGATTTTCATTAATTGCAAAAAAACCAGATTCTAATTGAATAACAGATTTTCCAACAGAGAAGGCCATCATCGATTTTCCAGGTCGGTTGGAGTTTATTACGTCGGTATATTGAGCTGAGACTATTTCAGTAGTGAGTAAAGCAGTTAGAAGGAGTAATTTAAGAATGTTTTTCATAATTGGCTTAAATAAGTTTTTCAAAAGTAGTTATTTTATCATAAATTTAAGAAACAATTTATGGGTTTTTACTACTTATAGTCGTATTTTTGAATTTTAAAATTAAATTACAATGATAGAAGCATCATTTGCAGGTTTATTAAAAACGTTAGCTTACATAGTTTTATTTTACTACTTGTTTAAATTCTTATTGCGAATTTTTGCACCAATACTTATGCAAAAAGCAATGAGTAAAGTCCAACAAAAAATGGAAGACCAAATGAGTCAACATCAAAATAAACAACAATCAACTACTCAAAACACATTTCAGTCAAAGGTTAACCCTAAAGAAAAGAAGAAAGTAGGAGAGTATATTGATTACGAAGAAGTAGATTAATAACATTTAAACAATAACAGAAAGGATATTTTAACAATATCCTTTTTTTATTTACTTTAGCATCATTAAAATTTTAATTAGTAGCATGAAAAATTTGCAAAAATATTCTTCTCATTTATTGGCAGTTCTTGGGTTTGTAATTGTAGCCGTAATTTATTTTTATCCTGTTTTAAAAGGAGAACAAATTTACCAACACGACATTGCAGAATACACTGGAATGGCAAAAGAACAAAACGATTTTAGAAAAGAAACAAATGCAGAACCATATTGGACAAATAGCGCTTTTGGAGGAATGCCAACGTATCAATTAGGAGCAAAATATCCTAATGATTTTATAGGTCATTTTGATGATGTTTTGCGTTTTTTACCAAGACCAGCTGATTATTTATTTTTATACTTTTTAGGATTTTATATACTATTACTTGTTTTAAAAGTTGATCCCTTAAAAGCCTTTTTTGGAGCTTTAGCATTTGGTTTTTCAACCTATATGATAATTATTATTGGTGCTGGACACAATGCAAAAGCTCATGCTATTGCTTATATGCCTATGGTTTTGGCTGGAGTTTTATTGGTTTTTAGACGAAAATATATTGTTGGTGGATTACTAACTATGATTGCTGCTGCTTTAGAAATTCAAGCGAACCACTTTCAAATGACTTATTATTTATTGATTTTGCTTTTAGTAGTTTCTATTTATTATTTTGTTCAGTTTATCAAAGAAAAAGATTTTAAAGGTCTAGCCAAAGTTGTTGGAGTGTTTGCCATTGCTGGAATTTTTGCAGTTGGTTCAAACGCAACAAGTTTATTAGCAACATCAGAATATGCCAAATTTTCAACAAGAAGTGATAGTGAATTAACTTATGAAGCTGATGGATCTAAAAAAGAAAACTCAAACGCAATGAGTTATGAATACATTACAGATTATAGCTATGGAATTGCAGAAAGTTTAAACTTAATTGCTCCTAGGCTTTTTGGTGGTGCGAGTTATGAAGATTTAGGTAAAGATTCAGAAATGTTTCAATATGTCATTTCGCAAGGTGCAAGTGAAGCAGAAGCTACAATGATTACTAAACAATTGAGAACTTATTGGGGTGATCAACCAGGAGTTTCTGGACCAGCTTACATTGGAATTATAGTTTTCTTTTTGGCCGTTTTAGCTTTTTTTGTGGAGAAACGAAAAGTAAAATATACTTTATTGGCAGGAATTATACTTTCATTATTCCTTTCTTGGGGAAAAAATTTCTCATTATTAACAGACTTTTTTATTGATTACGTTCCTTTATATAATAAGTTTAGAGCAGTTTCTTCTATTCAAGTTTTATTGGAATTATGTATGCCTGTTTTGGCAATTTTAGGATTGTATTCCTTCTATAAATCGGATGATTCTCAAAAATGGAATGCCTTATGGAAATCTGGAGCAATTGTTGGTGGAATTCTAGTTTCGTTATTACTTTTCAAAGGAATGTTTAACTTCTCTGGACCAGCTGATGGTTATTATGCAGAAGCTTATGGTTATGAATTTATGAGTGTGCTAAAAGAAGATAGAGCAGCAATGTATTCTTCTGATGTGTTCCGTTCTTTTGGGTTTTTAATTATTGTATTTGCTGTAATGTACGCATCAATCAAGAATAAGATTTCTCAGAAAAATGCTATTATTGTAGTAGGATTAGTTATGGTTTTTGATTTATTTTTAGTGGATAAAAAGTATGTAAATGATGAAAACTTCAAGTCAAAAAGAGAAATTGATATACCTTATCAAATGACTGAAGCCGATAAAAATATCTTACAAGACACAACACATTTCAGGGTTTTTGAAGTGGCAGGAAATATGAGTAGTGCTAGAAGTTCATATTTTCACAAATCGCTTGGTGGTTATAGTGCTGTAAAGCCGAAGAGAATGCAAGAATTGTTTGATTACCAAATTGCAAATAATAATCTTCAGGTGTATAATATGTTGAATACTAAATATATTATAAAAGCTGACGAAAAAGGTGAAGATGTAGCTTTATTAAATCCAGATGCTAATGGAAATGCTTGGTTTATTGAAAAATTAAAAGTGGTAAAAACTTCTGATGAAGAAATGAAAGCATTGGATAGTTTACGAACTAAAGATGAAGCGGTGATTCTTTCAAGTGAAACAGAAAAATATAATAAAGGTTTTGTTACAAATCCATATGCGAAAATTCAGAATTTTGATTTTAAAAGTGATTCTTTAGCTAAAATTGATTTAATCGAATACAAACCAAATCATTTGAAATACAAATCAACTAATTCAAATAAAGGATTTGCGGTATTTTCCGAAATGTATTATGAACAGGGTTGGAAAGCGACAATTGATGGAAAAGAAGCTCCGATTTATAGAGTAAATTATGCTTTAAGAGGATTAGAAGTTCCTGCAGGAAATCATACTATTGAATTCAAATTTGAACCACAAGTTGTAAAAACAGGAAGTACGATTGTGTTGTTTAGTTCCATTGGAATGTTGTTGTTATTGATTGGTGGGATTTATTTTGAGACAAAAGAAGAAAGAGCAAAGAAAAAAGAATAAAGATTTTTTCATATAATACCTTTTAATCAAATAACCTTTTAAACTTCTAACCAATAACTTGAAACCTGAAACAAATAAAACCTTAATTATTACTTATTATTGGCCTCCAGCCGGTGGACCAGGTGTACAGCGTTGGTTAAAATTTGTAAAATATTTACCTGATTTCGGAGTTGATCCCATAGTTTATATTCCAGAAAATCCAACTTATCCTTTGTGGGATGAGAATTTGGTTCAAGAAGTTTCTGATAAAGTAACAATTATCAGACAACCCATTTTAGAACCTTATGGTTTTGCTTCTTTTTTGTCGAAAAATAAAACTAAGAAAATAAGTTCTGGAATAATTCCCAATAAGAAAAAACAATCTTTTGTTGAAAGAATGTTACTTTGGATAAGAGGAAATATGTTCATTCCTGATGCACGAATTTTTTGGGTGAAACCATCCATAAAATTTCTTCATAACTTTATTCAAGAAAACAATATTGAAACCATAATTACAACTGGTCCACCACATAGCGTTCATTTAATTGGATTAGGTTTGAAAAAGCAAAATAACATAAAATGGATAGCTGATTTTCGTGATCCATGGACAACTATTGGATATCATAAAGCTTTGAAATTATCAAAAAAATCAGCTCAAAAACATAAAGATTTAGAGAAAGAAGTCATGAATAGTTGTGATAAACTAATTGTAACATCACCAACTACAAAATCTGAATTTGAAAAAATCACCTCAAATCCCATCGAAGTCATAACAAACGGTTATGATGTTGAGAATATTTCCAAAAAACCAATGGATTCTATATTTACTTTGGCACATATTGGTTCATTTTTATCAGAAAGAAATCCTAGAATTTTATGGAAATCTTTATCCGAATTATGTAAAGAAAATAAAGACTTTGCCAACGATTTTCAACTGAAATTAATTGGAGCTGTAAGTAAAGAAGTTTTGGAAACCATCAAGGAATTTCGATTAGAAGGTTATGTAAATCATTTAGGTTATGTTTCACATAATGAAGCTTTACAAGAACAAAAAAGTTCGCAGGTTTTATTATTAATTGAAATTGATTCAGAAGATACAAATTGCATAATTCCAGGGAAACTGTTTGAATACATGGTTTCCGAAAGACCAATTTTAGCTATTGGACCAGAACATGCAGATTTCAAAAACATCATCAAAGAAACCAATACAGGAACTTTCTTTACATACGAAGAAAAAGAAGCTTTAAAATCGCAAATAGAAACGTATTATAATCAATTTAAACAAAATACGTTACAAGTTAATGCTGTTGGTTTGCAGAAATACAGCAGAAAAAAGCTAACCGAACATTTAGCTCAACTCATAACTCATAAGTCTTAAAATGGGAATCGTTTTAAAACAGTCTTTTAACAATACGATTATCACTTACATTGGTTTTGCCATTGGAGCGATTAATACGTTGTATATGTATGTTCAGTTTTTGGGTGATACTTATTATGGTTTGGTGGGTTATGTCTTGTCAGCAGCAAATATTATGATGCCTTTGATGGCTTTTGGAGTGCATAATACGTTGGTAAAGTACTTTAACGAATATAAAACAGAAGAAGAGAAATCTACTTTTTTGACCTTTGTTTTGTTACTTCCTTTGTTGCTGATTGTTCCTTTTTCATTGATAGGGTATTTTGGCTATCATCAAATTGCGACTTTATTATCAGAAGAGAATCCTATTGTTTATGATTATGTATGGCAAATTCCTGTAATCGGACTTTGTATGGGATATTTTGAAATTTTCTATGCTTGGGTAAAAGTACATATGCAATCGGTTTTAGGAAATTTTATTAAAGAAGTTTTCTTGCGAATTCTGGTTAGTATAAGTCTTTTTGCAGTTTATTTTAATTGGATAACACCAGTTGAATTTGTCTATTCTTTAATGGGAATTTATTTTTTAGCTATGGTTTTGATGAAAATTTATGCTTATAAAGTTAGATTTCCGTCTTTGAAATTTAGACTTCCAACGAATGCAAAAGCGATTATTACTTATAGTTTATTCATTATTTTGACAGGTGGAATTGCCAATTTGTTTTTAGAAATTGACAAATTCATGTTGAACAACTATGTTAAAATTGAAAACATTGCTTATTATTCAGTTGCGATTTTTATTGCTACGGTAATTGCTGTTCCAAGTCGTGCCATGCATCAAATTACGTATCCAATTACAGCCAAATTGATGAGTGAAAATAAACATGATGAATTGAATGACTTATACAAAAAGACATCCGTTACATTACAAATTGTTGGTGGTTTGATATTTTTGGGGATTTTGGTAAACATCAATCAATTGTATTTATTGTTACCAATTGAATATTCAGAGGGGATTTTTGTGGTGTTCACAATAGGTTTATCTAAATATTTTGATTTAATATTAGGAAACAATAATGCCATTATTTTCAATTCAAAATATTATAAAACCGTTTTGTTTTTAGGAGTTTTGTTGGTGATTTTAACCGTTGTATTAAATATGATTTTCATTCCATTATATGGATTAAACGGAACTGCTTTTGCAACTATGATTTCGATTACTTTGTATAGTATAGCAAAATTATTATTTGTTGTTAAGAGAATGAATTTATTTCCATTTACACAAAATACAATTATTTCATTTGGGATATTAATTGGTTGTTTTTTATTGTTTTATTTTTGGGAATTTCCGTTTCATCCTATAATTAATATCGTAATGAAATCTATATTAGTTTCCATAGTTTATTTGACTTTGAGTTATAAATTGAAATTGTCAAATGATATTAATGAAGTTATAGATAAAGTTTTAAGTCGTTTTAGATTTTAAAAACTCTAATAATTTTTCTGGGTTTTGACGATTATCCCAAATCTAAGTTATGTATATTTTAGATTCAATAAAAGTATAAATAATACTATAATTTCCTAATGAAATTGCTCTGTAATTTGCTATTGAAGTAATTTTTCCAATTTCAGGATTTTTGATTAAAATTGAAATTCGTTCTATTATTTTTTGATTTAATTTTTTTGAATATGAATATGATTTATTTCTTGTATTCCAATAATTAAAAATGTAATTTCTCTGATTTACAGCTGTTTTAGTCCAAAGAATTTTTATTTTAGCCATTCAAAATCAGATTTATCTAAATCTTCTTGAGATATAACATCACCATTTTTAATATCTAATTCACTCATTCTTATCATTTCAATTTGTGCTGAGGATAAGTTTACCATTTCCTTTTCATTTGAAGAAATAAATATAGTTTCAATTGCTTTTAAAAATTTTTCATTTGAATTGGCTAATATTCTATCAATCAAATTGTTTTTGGTTATTTCTAAATTGCTCATGGTTATAAATGTTTAAACAAATTTAAGCAAATGTTTCAAAATAAAAAAATCCTGTTTCATCTTTTCAGAATCCACAGGATTTTCAACAAACTAAACTAACTAATCAAAAACTATCTTTTTCTTTCTTTTTCGTCTCTTTTAATTTCTATTATGTCTGAATCATCCATTTTTACTTTGCTACCATCTTTTCTGTAGTAGTAGAAATCTTCATCAGAATCATCATTATTGTAGTTTCCGTTTCCATAACCGTTTCCGTTGAAGTTATATCCATTTCCATAGCTTGAACTGTTTACAAATCCAACTACATCAACGATTTGACCTCTTCGGTTGTAGAAAATTTTCATTCCACCAACTTGTTTCAAAGCGAAGCTATTGTATTTCATATATACAGAACCAACTCTTTTCACTCTTCCATAAGCATCATAGTTGATAAAAACATTTCCAACTCTTCTTACTCTTCCAAAGTTATCGTGTTCAACACGTACTCCACGAGCAGGACCATAATAGGTATTTGAAACAGTTACAGATCTAACACCAGGTGCTCCATAAGTTCTGTTCATATTTTCAGTACGATATCTTATGCCTGAAGTTGTTGGTTGTGTATTAAAATCAAATTGACCATCTAAAAAGATGAAGAATTCAATTCCTCTCTCTTTAAATACAATTGGGTCAGCATCTCTATAATCTGTAATAAAGCGATAACCTTCATCATTTGCACCGAACACATTTTTTTCTGATGCAATAGTTACATTACTGATGAGTAATAAACTTGCTACTAAAAGTGTAATTTTTTTCATGACTTCTATAATTTAAGGTTAAACAATGCAACAATTTTTAAATCTATTGTTGTTTAATTACCTAAATCCAATAGCTGTGCCAGAATAAGTTAAGCAGTTGTCAATGAGTTGTTAATGAGTTTTAAGTAGTTGTAAATTAGAATTTTAAATTTGTTTTAGATAGTTTTTTAGTTTCAGATTGTTTCAGAATTACATTTTAGAAATCTTATCAGGGTTTTGTGAAGTATGAAAAACAGCATTTATTAAAACATTTTTATTAGATTCATCTAAGATATAAAATGCAATAAAAGGAAATTTTTTAAAAGGAAGAAAACGATAATTACGGTCATGAATTTGATAAAAAGGATTTTTTTCTAATGCTTTATATACATTTTGAAAGTCTTTTAAAAAATCATGTGCTACTTTTTTATTTACTTCTTTAATATAATAATCAATTGCATCATCAATATTTTTTATTGCAATTGGTGAAAGAGAAACCTTAAAGTTCATGCTTATCTTTCAAATTAGAATATACTTTGCTTGCTTCTGTATATTCTTTCATATTAAGACCAACTTGTTCGTTAAGAATATTTTGTTGTTCGTCTGTTAATAAATAGGTTTTAGTTTCTTTAGAATTTTCCAATAACGCATCAACATAACCCATAACACGCTCAATAACACTTTGAGGTGCATTTTTTAATTTTTTGGTTAAAGTGGCTAAAGAAACGGTTTCCATACTAAAAAGTTTATTTATCAAAATTAAGAAAAAAATCAAAATAAAATCAATAAATGGAAACAAATTATACCTGAAACCATTTGAAACAAAGCCTAAAGTTTCTCCTTCAAATATTTCCCAGTAACTGAATTTTTGTTCTTTACAACTTCTTCTGGAGTTCCAAAAGCCATTAGTTTTCCTCCAAATTCTCCACCTTCTGGACCAATATCAATGATGTAATCAGCGCATTTGATTAAGTCCAAATTGTGCTCGATAACTATAATAGAATGGCCTTTTTCTAATAAAGCTTCGAAAGAGGCTAATAATTTTTTAATATCATGAAAATGTAAACCTGTAGTTGGTTCATCAAAAACGAATAAAGCTTTGTCTTTGATTGTTCCTTTAACTAAGAAAGAAGCTAATTTAATACGTTGGGCTTCACCACCAGAAAGAGTTGATGAAGATTGGCCTAGTTGTACATAACCTAAACCAACATCTTGTAAAGGTTGTAACTTTTGTACGATTTTCTTTTGTTCAAATTTTGTAAAGAAAGCTAAAGCATCATCAATTGTCATGGTTAATATGTCATCGATGTTCTTCTCTTCAAATTTGACTTCTAAAATTTCTTTTTTAAATCGTTTTCCATTGCAAGTTTCACAAATTAAATTCACATCAGCCATGAATTGCATTTCTATAGTTACAGAACCATCACCTTTACAAGTTTCACATCGTCCACCATCAACATTGAAAGAGAAGTGTTTGGCTTGGTAATTACGTAATTTAGAAACGGGTTGTTTCGAATACAAATCACGAATATCATCATAAGCTTTGATGTAAGTCACAGGATTAGAACGCGAACTTCTTCCAATTGGATTTTGATCTACATATTCAATATGTTTGATATGCGAATAACTTCCAGCTAATTCAGTAAATTGTCCTGCTTTTTCACTGATTCCTTCTAAACTCTTTTTTATGGCTGGAAATAAAATCTTTTTGACCAAAGTACTTTTTCCACTTCCTGAAACTCCAGTAACAACTGTTAGACATTCTAAAGGAAAGGTAAAGTTTTGGTTTTGAAGATTATTTTCACGAGCTCCAATTACGTCAACGTGATTTTTGAATTTTCTACGTTTTTTTGGAAGTTCAATTTGTGCTGAACCATTTAGATATTTGGCTGTTAACGAATCTGCTTTTAGAATTTCTTCATAAGTACCTTGTGCCACTAAATAACCACCATTGGTTCCTGCTTCTGGACCAATATCAATAATCATATCAGCCGCTTTCATAATGTCTTCGTCGTGTTCCACTACAATGACTGTATTTCCTAAATCACGAAGATTTTTCAACACTTCAATCAATTGTTCTGTGTCTTTTGGATGTAATCCAATACTTGGTTCATCTAAAATGTACATTGAACCTACCAAACTACTTCCTAAAGATGTAGCCAAATTAATTCTTTGCGATTCACCTCCAGATAAACTTGCTGAATTTCTGTTCAAAGTCAAATAACTTAATCCAACTTTATGTAAAAATTCTAATCGACTATTGATTTCGATTAATAAACGTTTGGCTACAATTGCATCGTATTCGTTTAAAGTCAATTCCTTGAAAAAAGTAATCAATTTCAAAATTGGTAAATCCACCAAATCTGAAATGTTTTTACCAGCAATTTTAACATAAGTTGCTTCTACTCGAAGACGTTTTCCTTTACACGTATGACATTTGGTTTTTCCACGATAACGTGAAAGCATCACACGATTTTGGATTTTATAGTTTTTTTCTTCTAATTCGGTAAAGAAATCATTTAAACCTGTGAAGTATTTATTTCCTTCCCAAATTAGGTTTTTGTGTTCTTCTGATAGTTCGAAATAAGGTTTGTGAATAGGGAAATCAAATTTGTGTGAATTGTTGACCAATTGATCACGATACCAACTCATGCTTTCTCCTCTCCAAGGAAAAATGGCATTTTCATAAACTGATAAAGCTGTATTAGGCACTACCAAATCATCGTCAATTCCGATTACATTTCCATAACCTTCACAAGTAGGACAAGCTCCATAAGGATTATTAAAACTGAATAAATGGATATTTGGTTCCAAGAAAGTCATTCCGTCAAGGTCGAAATTATTGCTAAATCCAACTCTTTTATTCGAATTAACTTCTTGTAAATAGCAAGTACCTTTTCCTTCAAAAAAAGCAGTTTGAATGGCATCAGCCAAGCGATTCATGAATTCTTCATCATTTTGTTTGACGACGATTCTATCAATAATCAATAAGACTTCTTTTTTAGCGAAATTCATTCCTTCAATTGCATCCAAACGAATCATTTCGTTATCGACTAATATTCGGGCAAAACCTTGTTGTAATAGTACTTTAAGTTTATCTTCTAAAGCTCTTCCATCTTCTAAATGAATAGGAGCAATTAGAAGCCATTTGCTATCTTGTTCTAATTCTTGTATATATTTAACAACATCTGCTAAAGAATCTTTTTTAACTTCATTTCCAGAAATAGGAGAGAAGGTTTTGCCAATTCGAGCAAATAGTAGTTTTAGGTAATCGTATATTTCTGTTGAAGTTCCTACTGTGGAACGTGCATTTGTGGTATTTACTTTTTGTTCAATGGCAATCGCTGGAGCAATTCCTTTAATGTAATCTACTTTTGGTTTATCTAAACGACCTAAAAATTGTCGTGCATAAGAAGATAAGCTCTCAACATATCTTCTTTGTCCTTCAGCATAAAGTGTATCAAAAGCTAAACTCGATTTTCCTGAACCGGATAAACCAGTTATAACCACTAATTTATTTCTAGGAATCGCTACATCAATGTTTTTCAGATTGTGTAATTGTGCTCCTTTTATTAAAATGTTTTTTTTTGGTTCTAATTTTGAAAAATCGGTTTTAATCATAGCTTTTTGAAAAGAAATGCAAATTTACATAAATTAAACCTTTGAGCATAAATATTTAGAGAAGTATAATCATAAAGTTTCTTAAAAAAAATGAATAATTAAAAATGTATTATTTGAAAAAATAAATTTAAAACAAGATAGAATTGGCTTTTTTTAATGTTCTTAACTATTTTATTATGTAGTTAATTCAAAATCTACCTATACATTACCTATACGAAACTGTTATAATTCTTGTTATAAAGTTTTTACAAGTAAAAATTATAGGATGTGTAACATTTTGTTTTTCTTTTGTTTATTGACTTTTTTTATTGTTTTTTGGGTTTTAAATTTTGTATAGTTTCTATAACACCTATTATGGATATGGTAATTATTTATGTAATATATTTGGAATAATAAAATTTTTAACTCAAAAATATATATATTATGAAAAAAATTACTTTGATTTTGAGCTTGCTATTGAGTTTCGGATATGCATATGCTCAGCCAACAACAAATGCACCAACACCTACAAATGCTGCTGCGGATGTTAAATCTGTTTTTAGTGATACTTACACTAATATAGCAACGAACTACAATCCTAATTGGGGTCAATCAGGAGGAGTTAATACTACATTTGATCCAACAGGTACAGGAACTAATTTTGTTATGGCATACACTGGTTTTAATTACCAAGGTACTGAATTAACACAACAGAGTTTAACTAATATGGAGTTTTTACACGTTGATGTATGGACAAATGCTAATCCAGCAAATAGTATTTTACAAGTTAGTCCAATTAACAATGGAACAGGTGCAGGAGAAGTTTTAACGACAATCAACTATACGTCTGGTACATGGACAAGTGTTGATATCCCTAAGAGCGCTTTTACTGGAATGACATGGGATTCTGTATTTCAATTGAAATTTGCTGCAAATGGACCAGGAAGTACTGTGCCAATAACTATTTATTTAGATAATATTTATTTTTGGAAAACTCCTGTTGCACCGGGTTCAGATGCAAATTTGAGTGATTTAAAAGTTAATGGAGCAACAGTTCCTGGGTTTTCACCAAATACAATTACTTATAATGTTGGAGTCGTAAACGGTTCTCCAATTCCTCAAATTACATCTGCTGTTACAAGTGATGCTAATGCAACAAGTGTTATAAACCAAGCTACAGCAGTTCCTGGTACAGCATCAGTTGTTGTAACTTCTCAAAATACAAGTGTTGTTAAAACTTACACAGTTAATTATGTAATACAAGGTCCAACAGGCCCTGCACCAACACCACCTGCAAGACCATTAGCTGATGTAAAATCATTATTTAGTAATGCATATTCAAATGTAACTGTAGATACATGGTCAGCACCATGGGATGATTCAAGTGTTGAAGATATTCAAGTTGGAGGTGATGATGTTAAGAAAATAACCTTTACAAATTTCTTAGGTGTAGATTTTTCTACTAATTCTTTTGATGCAACTGCTTTTACACATTTTCATATGGACTATTGGACAGATGCGTCTAATTTAACAGGCAAAGTACTTAATCCGAAATGGTCTAACCATACTAATGGTGTTGAAAGTAGTGCGTTTTTATATACTGGTATAGTTACCACTTCAGGTGCTTGGGTATCAGTAGATATACCTTTAACAGCATTTGATAATGCACCACAGACTAGAAATAATTTAGCTCAATTTATATTATCATCAAATTTAGGAGTTGTATATGTAGATAATATTTATTTGCACAAAAACACTGTACTTAGTAATGCTTCTTTTGAAAATAATACTTTCAATGTTTACCCTAATCCATCAAACAATGATTGGAATGTAAATTCTAAAGAAATTATTAATTCAATTAGACTATTTGATATATCAGGAAAACAAATTTTGGGTTTAAATCCAAATACTTCTTCAGCTACAATTAATGGAAATGATTTAGCAAATGGAATATATTTTGCTAATATTGAAAGTGCAAATGGTACTCAAGTAATCAAGTTAATTAAAAACTAATTTTTTTAAATATTAAAAAAAAGACTGTCTGCAAGGACAGTCTTTTTTTGTTTTCAATATCTTCATAACGATCATAATATTTTTGAGATTAAAAAAAACAGTTGTTAAAAATGTAATATTATTAATTATCATTTTTATTTATCAATATTTATTAATTATCTTTAGTTTTATTTAACATACCAATGCAAATTAATAAATCCAACGCTTACTGTTCATTTCTATTATTTTTTTATATTTTTTTTGGTTTTAGCCAAGAATTACCACCTATTGTCAAATACACACAAAGTAGTTATCAAGCAGGAATACAAAATTGGATGATTTCTCAAGACGAGAATCATTTTATGTTTTTTGCAAATAATGAAGGATTACTTGAATATAATGGTTCGACTTGGACCTTATATCCTTCACCAAACGAAACTATTATTCGTTCTGTAAAATGTATAGATGATAGAATTTATACAGGTTCATACATGGAATTTGGTTATTGGATAAGACAAAAAAATGGTCAATTAGAATATACTTCTCTAAGTAAAAATATAAATAGTAAACTTGTAGATGACGAGCAGTTTTGGGGGATTTTAAATTATGATAACTGGGTTTTGTTTCAATCTTTGCAAAAAATTTATGCTTACAACACTAAAACAAATAGTTTTTCTATAATTGATCCAAAATCTGCAATTAGTAAAGCATTCAAAATTAGTAATGGAATCTTTTTTCAAACCTCAAATGGCTTATTTGAAATTGAAAAAGGAAAAAGTAAACTCTTTTTGAACGATGCAATAGTAAAAGAAAATAAAATAATTAATCTAATTGACTCCAACGAAGGATTGTTTTTAATCACCCAAAAACAAGGTATTTATTCTTATTTGAATGGTGAATTAAAAAAATATACAACAAATGTTGATGATGAATTGAAGCAAAGTAGTATTTACAATTCTGAAGTTTTACATGATGGTAGCATTACTTTGGGAACAATTTCTAATGGAATATTCATCTTAAATAGTGAAGGTCAATTAAAATATAAAATCACTCAAAACAATGGGTTGAGTAATAATACTGTTTTATCCTTGTTTGAAGATTTAGATAGGAATTTGTGGATTGGTTTAGATAATGGTATCAATTGCATTAACCTTCAATCTCCTATAAAAAGCTATACGGATAATACTGGATTAATTGGAACTGTTTATACATCAGCTATATATAATGAAAAACTCTACATAGGAACGAATCAAGGTTTGTTTTATAAAGCAATTAACTCTAATTCAGGATTTACTTTTATTCAAGGTACTAAAGGTCAAGTGTGGTCTTTATTTGTTCACAACAATACTCTTTTTTGTGGGCACGATTCAGGAACTTTCATAATTAAAAATGATACTGCCTCACTGGTTTACAATGAGACTGGAACATGGAAATTTGAACCATTACCTAATAACAGAAATATAATTCTTCAAGGGAACTATTTAGGGATTTCAATATTGGAATTTGTAAATGATAAATGGGTTTTTAAAAATAAAATAAAAGGATTTGATTATTCCTCTAGATATTTCGAAATTTTAAACAATGAAATCTATGTAAGTCATGAATATAAAGGAATTTATAGATTTCAGGTTAATAAAGAATTAACTTCTGCTTCAAATTTATACGAATACAAAAAACCACTTAAAGGCAAAAATGCAAGTTTGATCAAATACAATTCTCAAATTTACTATGCATCACGACAAGGAGTCTTCAAATTGAATAAAAAAACAAAACAGTTTGAGAAAGATACCCTTTTGAGTAGTGTTTTTGAAAAAGATGAATATGTAACAGGGAAAATGGTTGTAGATAAATCAAATAATCTATGGTTTTTTACCAAAAATTACATTCATTATTTTTCTTCAAGTAAAATGACTCAAGATTTAAAGAAAAATAGTTTGCCAATTCCAGCTTCGTTAACTAATTCGATGCCAGGTTATGAAAATATTAACCAAATTAGTGATGAAACTTTTTTAATTGGAACAACAGATGGATATTATGTTCTTAAAAACAAAGAAGTAAAATTTACCAATTATAAAGTTTCCATAACTGGAGTTTCTAGTAACGTTTTGAATAAAAAAGCAGTTACTTCTTCCATTGCTGATGAAGGAATTTTTAACTATAACGATAACAATTTGGTATTTAATTTTACAGTTCCAGAATATGATAAATACATAAATGCAGAATATCAATATAAATTGGAAGGTATTCAAAATGAATGGAGTGAATGGAGTTCCAAAACAAGTGCTGTTTTCAAGAACTTATCTTCAGGAGATTACGTTTTCAGTGTTCGTGCAAAAGTTACCAACTCTATTACAAAAAATATTGCTACCTATTCTTTTACAATTAAAAAAGCATGGTATTTAAATAATTTTGCCATGATTTTTTATGTGATATTGTTCTTAATAATGGCATATTACATTAATAAGTTTTATAATAATTTTCACGAAAAGAAACACGAAAAAATTATAGCAGAAAATAACCTTTTATTAGAGTTAAAAGAATTAGAAAGTTCGCAAGAGATAATGAAAATCAAAAATGAGCAATTGAGTCAAGCTGTTGATGAAAAAAACAAAGAACTAGCTGTTTCAACGATGAATCTAATCAAGAAAACAGAACTTTTAAATATAATCAAGGAAGACTTAAAGAGTTCTACTGAAGATAATTCAAATAGAAGTATAAAATCTATAATTTCAACCATTACAAGAAACGTAAAAGAAGAAGATACTTGGAATGTTTTTAAAGAAGCTTTTGATAACGCTGACAAAGATTTTATTAAGAAAGTTAAAGAATTACATCCTAGTTTAACTCCAAACGATTTGAGACTTTGTGCTTATTTAAGATTGAATTTATCCTCTAAAGAAATAGCTCCATTAATCAATATTTCGGTTAGAAGTGTAGAGATTAAACGATATCGTTTGCGTAAAAAAATGGATTTACCCCATGAGCAAGGCTTAGTTGAATATATCTTATCAATTTAACCTATACATTTTTTACCTTTTCACCTATACATTAGTACAACATAGCTGTATTTAAAACCTTTGTTTCTTATCTAATTGATAAATTAGAAGTGTCATAAAATATTGTTAATAGAGGACTTTTAATGAATTTATGACAAAAAAAATCGTAATTAATTACAATGTATGTTTTTTGTTGCGTCTAATTTTAACTTTTTTACAATTATTAGATTAATTTTAAAATTCAATTTTTGAGCTATTTAAGAAAAGCTTTGTAGAATGATAAATGTTTAAAAAAACAAAATATCATAAAAAACAATTTTCTTAAATCTGAACAATAATTACATTAAAATCTAAACACAAGTATATCAAATGAGAAAAATTATTTTTTTACTAATTATTGGATGTTTTTCATCTACCATTTATGCACAAGCTGATAAGGTTATGGTTGAAAGTAATTCTGAGGGCATGAAATTAGTTGTCAATGGCAAAGATTTTCTTATCAATGGAATGAATTGGGATTACGTTCCAATTGGAACTAATTACTCCTATAGTTTATGGAATCAATCCGATGAAGTTATTAAAGCTGCATTAGATGATGAAATGAGTCTTTTGAAAAATATGGGTGTAAATACAATTCGTCAATACACAGGAATTCAACCAAAATGGATTACATACATCTACGAAAAATATGGAATTTACACAATGTTAAATCATTCATTTGGTAGATATGGTTTAACAATAAATGGTGTTTGGACTCCTAATACCAATTATTCCAATTCAGCAACAAAAGAATTACTTCTTAAAGAAGCTAAAGAAATGGTTGACGAATATAAAAATACACCAGGATTACTATTGTTTCTATTAGGAAACGAAAATAATTATGGATTGTTTTGGGATGGAGCAGAAACTGAAGATATTCCTTTAGAAGATAGAAAATCTACTATCAGAGCAAAAGATATGTATGCACTGTTTAATGAAGCAGTAGTAGAAATGAAAAAAATAGATAAAAATCACCCAATGGCAATTTGTAATGGTGATTTACTGTTTTTAGATATTATTGCCGAAGAATGTAAAGATATTGACATATTAGGAACTAACATGTATAGAGGTGTTTCTTTTGGAAATGCTTTTGATGAAGTAAAAAACAAATTAAATAAACCAATCTTATTTACAGAATTTGGAGCAGATGCTTTTAATGCCATTGATAATGCTGAAGATCAAAAATCACAAGCTTATTACATGGTAAATAATTGGAAAGAAATATATGAAAATGCAGCTGGTTTAGGAAAAGCTAATAATTCATTAGGTGGATTTACTTTCCAGTTTAGTGATGGTTGGTGGAAATACGGACAAACAACTAACTTAGATGTTCATGATAATAATGCTTCATGGTCAAATGGTGGTTACCAATCAGATTATATAGTTGGTGAGAACAACATGAATGAAGAATGGTTTGGAATCTGTGCTAAAGGTCCAACAAATGCTAGAGGATTATATACTTTATATCCACGTGCAGCTTATTATGCTTTGAAAGACGCGCATAATATTAATCCATATGAGAAAGGAACTTCTTTAGAAAGTATTGATAGATATTTTAGTAATATTCAACTAATGGATGCTGTTTTAAGAGCAAGAGGCGATAAAGCTGCTCTGGGTGGAAATGACTCAAATATTCTAAAAATCAGTAACTTAAGAGCAGAATTCACAACTTTTAGTACTGGAGGAAGTTTAATTACAACTCCTGAAAATGAAGATCCAAACAACACAACCTATCCTAATAAACTAGGTTTTGATCACATGCAATCTTATTATGTTGGTGTAGAAGGAAATCCAGCACCAAACATGAAAGCAAATGTGAATGTTAATATTTTAGGAAATGTTGCTCAAAATCCAATAAACGAAATATTTTATGAAAATAGAGGTAGACCAATTACAGTAAATACAGATAATGGAAATGTAACCCTTAATGATGTAAATAGAGTTCAAATTTATAATGCTTCATATACATGGAATGCTAAAGATTTTGAAATTAGAGGTTTTTACAGAACAGGTCATTACCATTGGGGTTATGAAGGAGATTTCTTTGGCTTATATCCAGAGGCAAATTATGGACCTAACTTGGATATTTACAACGGAGAAACTTTAGGTTTTGAAGTAGATGGAAAAAGAAGCTTAAAAGGATTAAAAGCGGCTTTTGGACCACAACTTTGGTGGGGAGCAAATCCAGCATATTTATTAAAATACAATAGAAAAATAGGGGTTTTTGATGCAGCAGCTGTATATCATGAGGATATTTCAAAAGCTTCAGCAGCATTGACTTCCATTGCAATTCCTTTACCAAAAACGAGGAGAGCAACTGTTTATTTTAAAACTAAGGTATCAGACTTCGGATTTGAATTTGGTGGTATTTGGGGAGGACAACCATTAAATGGAAGAGAATTTCAAGTAGTAGATAATGGAGTAGTAAAAGTTGATAAAATCAATACAAAAGACAATTGGGGTGGAAAAGCTAAAATAACTTTTTCAAGTGGTGCATTTAATGTTTATACTCAAGGAGCAATAATGGGACTTGTTGCCAATGGAGGTGCTGATAACACTCAAACTTTTACAGGTTGGAGATTGAAAGATAGTGGAAGTGGAAATCAAACCAACTTTTTAGCAGGTTTTACTTATGGAATTGGTAATTTCCAAATAGCTCCAAATTTCTTATGGCAAAAACCTATAGTTGAAGCCATGCCAAATGATGTTGAAGCTCCAGGAAGATTAAGAAATATTCAAGATGATCCTTTTGTGGTTCGAGCAAATAGAGAAACAGTTGGTGGAGAATTACTTTTTACATATGATCCAACTCCAGGAACTTGGTTTTACGAATGGGATAATGATAGAGCTGAAGACGCAAAATTTGCATTTAGTAATGATTTTGTTTTCCGTCATTTGCCAACAACACAAGATGCGGCTATTGGTTTCTTAAGCAATCGTAGTTCTTTTGCTTTTGAAAATTCTGCACCAGCTCATGATTTATGGGAAAATAATACTCGTGTAGTTTCGAAAATTAGTCCAGAATTAGGATTAATAGCTAACTTTTATTTTGGAAATGCACAAGCAAACGGTAGTGATACTAGATTAATTGAAAGATTTGGTGGTGATATTAGAGTAGTGTATAAAAAAGTTAAAGTAGTTTCTTCATTAAAAATTAATGATTGGGGACCATTTGATTACCACAGAGATTTTAACTTAACATACCCAGTACAATCTTCATTAGATATTTCAACTTCAGTTGGAAAACCAGATTGGTTTATTTTACCTGATACAAAAATTGGAATCATGGGGATTTGGCGTTCTTTAGACCAATATTCTCCTAGATATGCTCCAAATTTTGTTCCACCAAATACTTTTCCTGCCGTTCCAGCAATTAGTCCAGTAGGATTTGGAAACGGTTCAGAATGGGAAATAAGAACATATGTTCACATTAATATTGGAAAATAATTTTAAAAAAATTGAAAAAATGAAAAATAGAAAGTTTAATTATTTAAAAAATACACTTCTTTTGGGATTGGTTTTGATAATCAGTATTAATTGTGAAAGAGATTTGTCTGATGATGCAAGAGTTGCAACTTTTTCAAAAACTGCTGAAATCTTTACAGATGATTTTGTAGCAATGGGAAGCGACTTTTATTTTCCTTACGGAGATTCAAAATTTACTGCTTTTTCTGTTGATAGAGAAGTTGGATATAACAGTTCAGCTTCGGTAAGAATTGATGTTCCAAATGCTAATGATTCAGAAGGTGCATATGCAGGAGGAATTTTCAGAATTGATGGAGCTGGTAGAGATTTATCAGGTTATGATGCTCTTACTTTTTGGGCTAAATCATCTCAAGGTGTAACTGTGGGAGAAATAGGTTTTGGAGAAGATTTTATACTTAATAAATACATTGCAACAATTACCAATGTAAGTGTTGGAACAAATTGGACAAAATATGTTATACCAATTCCAGATGCTTCTAAATTAGTACAAGAACGAGGTATGTTTAGATATGCAGCTGGTACTCAAGGAACAAATGGTTTAGGATATACTCTATGGATAGACGAAATTAAATTTGAGAAATTAGGAACTATCGCACAACCTATGCCAGCCATAGCCAATGGGACTAATTTAACAGTTGATTCTTTTATTGGAGTTTCAATACCAATTACAGGATTAAGAGAAACTTTTAATTTAGGTTCTGGAGCCAACCAAATTGTTGTTCCAGCAATAGGATATTTTATTTTTAAATCTTCAAATTCAAGTGTAGCAACTGTAAATGCAAATGGTCAAATTAATGTTGTAGGCTCAGGAAATGCTATCATAACTGGTAATATAGGAGGAACTCTAAATCCTGCAACTAATGAATTTGAAGGTGGTGTAAACTCTGTAGATTCTATAACAATTAATTCTCTAGGTAATTTTACATTAGCACCAACACCAACTAGAAATCCAAATAACGTAATTTCAATTTTTAGTGATGCTTACACAAATGTACCTGTAGATTTTTTTAATGGTTATTGGCAACCTTTTCAAACGACTCAATCTGCTGATTTTGTTATTAACGGAGATAATATTTTAAATTATACTAATTTTAATTTTGTTGGGAATCAATTTTCTAATCCAACTGTAGATGCAACTCAAAAATCAAATCTGCATCTTAATATGTATATTCCAGGACAAGTACCATCTAATCTTGATTTCTTAATTACAATTAAAGACTTTGGTCCTGACCAAGCTGATGGAGGTGGAGATGATACATTCCAACAAGTCTTTTTTAATGCCTCTAACTTTACTGCTAATACATGGAGTACACTAGAGATTCCAATTACTTTAGCAACTAGAAATAATATTGGACTTATCATTTATGAAAATGTGAACGGATCACCTTTAACTAACTTTTATTTGGATAATATTTATTTTTATGAAGTGCCAACTGTTCCTGTTGTTCCTACAATGGCAGCACCTACACCAACTGTTCCAGCTGCAAACGTAATATCTGTTTTTAGTGATGCATATACAAATGTTGGAGCAGATTATAATCCAAATTGGGGTCAAGCTACAGCTGTTGCTCAAGTTCCAATTGCTGGAAATAATACTTTAAGATACACGAACTTAAACTATCAAGGTTTGCAATTGAATACTAGTCAAAATGTTTCAGGAATGACACATTTGCATATTGATTATTACACAACTAATTCATCTCTTTTAAATGCATATTTAATTAGTACTGGACCTGTTGAAACACCAAAAAATTTAGCAGTTCCAACAAACGGTGCTTGGGTAAGTTTAGAAATTCCATTATCTGAATTTTCACCTGTCAATCTTTCTGATATAATTCAGTTTAAATTTGATGGAAACGGAACTATTTATTTGGATAATATATATTTTCATAACTAATAAGCTAATTATTAACTCATAAAATTTAAAGAATGATTTTAAAAAATAAATTAAATAGTAAGTACTTTTTAGTAGCCAGTATTCTTATACTTGTTAGCTGTTCCACAGATGAAAAACAAACTGTTGTAACCAAAACACAGTTAGTTATGCAAGATGAATTCGATGTTGATGGTGCACCTAACTCTGATTTATGGAGTTATGATATTGGTACAGGAAGCAACGGTTGGGGTAATAATGAGTTACAATATTATACTGATAGACCTGAAAATATTGTAGTCGAAAATGGAATGTTAAAAATAACAGCTCGTCAAGAATCGTTTATGGGTTCAGGATATACTTCAGCAAGAATTTTAACTAAAGGAAAATTTGAACAAAAATTTGGTAGAATTGAAGCTCGAATTAAACTTCCAACAGGAAAAGGAATTTGGCCAGCGTTCTGGATGTTAGGTTCAGATATAGATATTAATTCATGGCCTCAATGTGGAGAAATTGATATTATGGAATATTTAGGAAATAGCCCTACTAAAGTATTAGGGACTTTACATGGTCCTGGTTACTCTGGAGCTGAATCAATTTCTAAATCCTATTCATTAACGAATGACAGGTTTGATAATGACTTCCATATTTTTGGGATAGAATGGGATAACAACTACATTAATTTTTATGTAGACGATGTTTTATACAATCAGTTGAAACCAGAAGATGTTCCTGGAGATTGGGTTTTTAATAATTCTTTCTTTATGATTTTAAACATGGCAGTGGGTGGAAACTTACCTGGATCTCCAAATCAAGATACTGTTTTTCCTCAAGAAATGTTAGTAGATTACGTGAGAATATATCAATAAAAAACTTTAAAATACATATTTAATTAATACAAAAAAATTGTGAAATCAGGATTTATGTAAAAACCTGATATAGGATTTCTTTGTCTAAAATTAAACAATATTAATATAGAATTCTTTAAGAAAAACATGAATAATAATCAGACCATAAGTAATGAAAATGAAATAGATACAGAAAAAGTATCTATGGATATTGTTTTAGTAAATGGTGAAAAATATTATAAAATTTCCAATAACAATGCTATGCGTCCCTTTTTTATGAGTATAGTAAGTGATGCAAATCATTGGATGTTTATTTCAAGTAATGGTGGTTTAACAGCTGGAAGAAAAAATGCTGAATTTGCTCTTTTCCCATATTACACAGATGATAAAATAACAGAATCATTTGACATAACAGGCAGCAAATCTATTTTTCAAATTCAATTGAATGGTCAAACTCATATTTGGGAACCTTTTTCGGAACGATTTTCTGATAATATATATTCCATTTCCCGTAATTTATATAAAAATCTTTATGGAAATAAAGTAATATTTGAAGAAGTCAATCATGATTTAGAAATTACTTATAGCTACCAATGGAACTCAAGCAATAAATATGGTTTCGTTAGAAAGTCTGAATTAGTAAATAATTCTAATAAAAATTATAAAATAAACCTTTTAGACGGAATCCAAAATATCCTGCCTTATGGTGTTAGTAGCGATTTACAAAATGCAGCTAGTAATTTGGTCGATGCCTATAAAAGAAGTGAATTGCATGAAAAAAGTGGTTTGGGAATTTATGCTCTAAGTGCTATTATAGTAGATAAAGCAGAACCAAGTGAAGCTCTAAAATCAAATATTGTTTGGTCATTAGGATTGGAAAACCCAAATTATTTAGTTTCGTCTTTACAACTTTCAAAATTTAGAAAAAAACAAAAAGTTACTCCAGAAAACGACATTAAAGGGGAAAAAGGAGCATATTTTTTAAATACTGAAATCAACTTAAAAGCAAATTCAAAAGAAGAATGGATGCTTGTTGCAAATGTAAATCAAGATCATTCTGACGTAGCTCAAATCATCAATACCATTCAAACTGAGAAAAATATAGCTAATTCAATTAATGATGATATTGAATTAGGTACGCAAAAACTAATTGCCTTAAATGCTTCTTCGGATGCTTTGCAATTAACCAACGATAATTTAAGAGATACAAGACATTTTGCCAATACATTATTCAACATAATGCGCGGTGGAATTTTTGACTTTAATTACCAAGTTGAAAAACAAGATTTTAGTTCTTATCTAAAAAAGGCAAATACTTTAGTCTTCCAAAAAATAGAAAACAATTTAAATCAGTTACCAGAATTATTTTCATTAGAAACCTTAAAAGAATTTGCTTCTAAACAAAATGATTCAGATTTTGAAAGATTAAGTTTAGAATACTTACCACTAAAATTCAGCAGAAGACACGGTGATCCAAGTCGTCCATGGAATAAATTTTCAATTAATACACAAAGTGAAATTGACGGTTCTAAAATTTTAGATTACGAAGGAAATTGGAGAGATATTTTCCAGAATTGGGAAGCATTAGCTCATTCTTTTCCTGAGTTTATTGAAAATATGATTCATAAATTCTTAAATGCAACCACTTTTGATGGGTATAATCCATATAGAGTAACTAAAGACGGTTTTGATTGGGAAACGATTGAAGAAGATAATCCTTGGTCATATATTGGCTATTGGGGTGATCATCAAATTATTTATTTGTTGAAGTTTTTAGAAATTATTCAAAAGCACCAACCCAAGAAATTAGAGGAGTATTTTAACAACGATATTTTTGTATATGCCAATGTGCCTTACGTAATTAAATCGTATGAAGATATTCTCAAGAACCCAAAAGACACGATTGAATTTAATCACAAATTAGATTTAAAAATTCGTGAAGAAAGAAATACAATTGGTGCAGATGGAGCTTTGCTAAAAGATGCTAATGGTGAAATTTATAAAGTCAACTTTATTGAAAAAATGTTGGCTACGGTTTTAGCAAAAATGTCCAATTTTATTCCTGAAGGTGGAATTTGGTTAAATACGCAAAGACCAGAATGGAACGATGCCAATAATGCATTGGTTGGAAATGGTGTTTCAATGGTTACACTTTATTATTTGAGAAGATTCTTAAATTATTTCCAAAATTTAGTTGAAAATTCGGAAGTCGAACAAATAAAACTATCTAATGAAATGGTAGAATTTTATCATGCTGTAAGAGAAAATTTAATAAAATATGAACACTTATTACAGGGAAAATTCACTGATTTAGATAGGAAAACAATTTTAGATACTCTTGGGAAAGCTGCTTCAGAATATCGCAATCAAGTGTATCAAAATGGCTTTTGGGGAAATAAAAGAACGCATTCCATGGCTGGTTTAAAACGATTTATAGAAGTAAGTTTAAAATTTATTGACCATTCCATCGATGCTAATAAAAGAGCAGACAATTTATATCACGCTTATAACTTAATGACTGTTGAAAACGATAAAGAAGTTTCAATCTCATATTTAAGCGAAATGCTTGAAGGTCAAGTTGCTGTTTTAAGTTCAGACTATTTGTCCTCTAAAGAAGCTTTAAGCGTTTTAGATGGTTTAAAAAGCAGCAAATTATTTAGAAAAGACCAATACAGTTACATTCTATATCCAAACAAAGAATTACCAAAATTCATTGAAAAAAATACAATTTCAGAAGAAGCTGTTTTAAAATCTGAATTACTTAAAGAATTAGTAGCCAATAACAACACACAGATTATCGAAAAAGATTGTTTTGGAAAATACCATTTCAATGGAAATTTTAAAAATGCAGCTGATTTAGAAAAAGCATTAGAAGCACTTTCTAAAACTTCTTATTCAAATAAACTTCAAAAAGATAAAAAACAGGTTTTGCAAGCTTTTGAAGAAGTTTTTAATCACAAATCATTTACAGGTCGTTCTGGTACTTTCTATGGTTACGAAGGTTTGGGTTCAATCTATTGGCACATGGTTTCAAAACTACAATTAGCGGTTCAAGAATGTTGTTTGAAAGCTGTTGAAGAAAATGAATCACCAGAAATTATAGGAAGATTATTAGAATATTATTATGAAATTAATGAAGGAATTGGTGTGCACAAATCTCCAGCATTATACGGAGCTTTCCCAACTGATCCTTATTCACATACTCCAGCCGGGAAAGGTGCTCAACAGCCAGGAATGACAGGTCAAGTGAAAGAAGATATTTTAAGTCGTTTCGGTGAGTTAGGTGTTTTTGTTAAGAATGGAAAATTATACTTCAATCCATGTTTATTACGCAAAGATGAATTTCTTACAAAAGCTAAAACATTTAAGTATGTAGATTTAAATTTCAATCAAAAAAGTATTGACTTACATCAAAATTCGCTTTGTTTTACTTATTGTCAGATTCCAGTTATTTATAAAATTTCCGATAAAAAAGGTATTGAAGTTCTATACAACGACAATACAAATAAACAGTTTGAAACATTGACTTTAGATGCAAATACAAGCAAACAAGTTTTTGAAAGAACTAATGAAATCAATCAAATAATTGTACACGTTTTAGCAAACGATTTAAAATAAAACAATGAATTGCAAGGCATTATTAC
This sequence comes from uncultured Flavobacterium sp., assembly GCF_963922255.1. Lineage (GTDB taxonomy): Bacteria > Bacteroidota > Bacteroidia > Flavobacteriales > Flavobacteriaceae > Flavobacterium. Next base: position 62,641 of record NZ_CAWUIC010000001.1, read on the forward strand.
ATACTAAAATAACCTTAAAATCTATTGCTATAAGTGCATTGGTTTTGATTATGTTTTCATGTAAAAAAGAAACTAAAATAAGTAATTCCCCAAAAAGTAAACAAGTGACTGCAAAAGATATACTAGGAAATCCAAATTATCAAGCCATATGTTATGGTGGTTATCGAAAGACTTCAAGAGATGTCCAACCCACAATAGCACAATTAAAAGAAGATTTACTGATTTTAGCAGCTATGAATATTAAAGTGGTTCGAACTTATAATGTTCATTTAGCTCATGCTTCTAATGTTTTGATTGCAATTTCTGAATTAAAAAAAGAAAATCCAAATTTCGAAATGTATGTAATGTTAGGTGCTTGGATAGATTGCAAAAACGCTTGGACAGAATTAGAACCCAATCATGAAGTTGAAAGTGAAAGAAATGCCAAAGAAATTGATGAAGCAGTTCGATTAGCTAACAAATATCCAGAAATTGTAAAAATTATAGCAGTTGGAAATGAAGCTATGGTAAAATGGGCAACCAGTTATTTTGTACAAGCTAATGTGATTTTAAAATGGGTTAATCATTTACAAGAATTTAAAACGAATAATAAATTAGATAAAGATTTATGGGTTACATGTTCTGATGATTTTGCTTCTTGGGGTGGAGCAGAAGATGTTTACAAAACAAAAGATTTAGAAGCACTTATTCAAGCTGTAGATTATGTTTCTATGCATACCTATCCTTATCATAATTCGCATTATAATCCAAATTTCTGGAAAATTCCAGCTGATGAAAATTCACTTTCTGATTTAGAAAAAGTAAATGCTGCTATGAATCGTTCTTTAGAATTTGCCAAAATGCAATATAATACGGTTAAAAATTATGTAAAAAGTATCAATCCAAGTAAACCCATTCATATTGGTGAAACAGGTTGGGCTTCAAGTTCAGATGGTTTTTATGGTGATGAAGGTTCAAAAGCTTCTGATGAATACAAGCAAGCCCTTTACTATAATGCTATGAGAGCATGGACAAATAAAGAAGGAATCTCATGTTTCATTTTTGAAGCTTTTGATGAACCTTGGAAAGATAGTGGCAATCCATTAGGTTCTGAAAATCATTTCGGACTAATTACAGTGGATGGAAAAGCAAAATATGCCTTATGGGATTCAGTTGACAACAAAATATTCGAAAATTTAAAGCGAAATGGAATGTCAATTACCAAAACATACAATGGTAATAAAGAAGAATTAATGAATAATGTTTTAGTTCCACCAAATCATTAATCATATGAAACATTTAAAAACTACACTTTTCACCTTTTTAATAATGACAATGATTAATTGTAATAAAAAAAATGATGCTCTAGAAATTGAAGTTTATGAAACGTCAGCTTCTGGAAATACTTTGACTAAAGTTACAGAATTTACAAAAGCAGATAGTTTAATTACGATTGATTTAAATTCAGAAGAAAAATTCCAAACTATTACTGGTTTTGGAGGATCTTTTACGGAAGCTTCGGCCTCATTACTTAATCGCTTAAGTTCAGAAAAGCGTAAAAAAGTGCTAGATGCTTACTTTAGCGAATCAGGTGCCAATTATTCATTGACTAGAACACATATAGCTTCATGTGATTTTTCATTAAACAATTACACCTATGCTAAAGTCGAAAATGACATGACTTTGGAACACTTTACTATTGAAGATGATAAAGATGATCTAATTCCAATGATAAAAGAAGCTAAAGCTATTTCAAAAGAAGGATTTAAAATTATTTCTTCACCATGGTCTTGTCCTCCTTGGATGAAAGACAATAAAAAGTATGTGGGTGGAAAATTACTACCAGAATACAATGATGTGTTTGCTTTATATTTTTCAAAATATTTAGAAGCTTATAAAAAAGAAGGCATTGATATTTGGGGTGTAACAGTAATAAACGAACCTCACGGAAACGGAAACAATTGGGAAAGCACACATTTTTCTCCAAAAGAAATGACCGATTTTGTACAAAATCATTTGGGGCCAAAATTAGAAAAAAACGGTTGGGGAAATACTAAAATTTTAGGTTATGACCAAAACCGTGCAGGAATAAAAGAATGGGCAGATGAAATGTACAGAGATGAAAAATCCTCAAAATATTTTGCAGGAATGGCTATTCATTGGTATGAAAGTACGTATGAAGTTTTTCCAGAAGATTTACAATATGCTCACAAAAAGGCTCCGAATAAATACTTAATTGAGACAGAAGGTTGTGTCGATTCAGAAATTCCACATTGGCAAGACGATGCTTGGTATTGGAAAAAAGAAGCAACAGATTGGGGTTGGGATTGGGCAAGTGAAAAAGAAAAATATTTACATCCAAAATACGCTCCAGTAAATAGATATGCAAATGATATCATTGGATGTTTAAACAATTATGTTGATGGTTGGATTGATTGGAATATGGTTTTAGACCGACAAGGTGGACCAAATTGGTTCAAAAACTGGTGCGTAGCTCCTGTAATTGTTGATCCTGAAAAAGACGAGGTTTATTTCACACCACTATATTATACGATGGCCCATTTTAGCAAATTTATGCGTCCAGGAGCAGTCAAAATTGGATGTGTAACAGATTCTAAAAATGTAGTTTCAACTGCAGTACAAAACCCTGATGGTAGTATTGCAGTTGCTATTTTTAATCCTACAGAAACTAATTATTCAGTAGAATTGAAATTGAATAACAAGAAAAGAATCATCACAATTCCGGCAAAAGCTTTGCAAACGGTTGTGATTAAATAATAATTTAAAAACACATAATTATGTCAAATAATACTTCAAAAGGAAAAGTACCGATGGGCCAAAAAGTAGCTTTTGGATTAGGTATGTTAGCCAATCAAATGTTTCCTGCAGCATTAGGTATTTTTATGGTTGTTTTGGTTCAAGATTTAGGTTTTCCAACATGGATGTGGGGAATTCTTTTTTTCCTACCTAGAGTTTTCGATTCTATCACTGACCCAATCATGGGATTTATTTCTGATAATACTAAATCAAAATGGGGCAGAAGACGTCATTATGTTTTTGTAGGTGCTATTATAATGGCAATTTCATTCATTTTAATGTGGCAGTTGGAAAGAGCTGATGGTATTTCTTATAATTTTACATACTTTCTATTGTGGTCGTTAATGTTCTACTTGGGACTCACTATTTTCAGTGTGCCTTATGTAGCAATGGGATATGAAATGAGTGATGATTTTCATGAAAGAACAAGTATTATGGCTGTCGCTCAATGGATTGGACAATGGGCTTGGGTAATTGCTCCATGGTTTTGGGTTATAATGTATGATCCTGAATGGTTTGCCTCAGCAGATATTGCAGCTCAAACATTAGCCATTTGGGTTGGTGTTGGATGTGGTATTTTGGCAATAGTTCCAGCCATTTTTATTAAAAGTAAATCCACTTTAAATGACGATAATTTGAAACCGTTGACCATGAAAAATATTGGTTCTAGTTTTAAAGAAATTATAAAAGGTTTTCAAGAAGCATTTAAACTAAAACCTTTTAGAAAATTATGTATTTCTACTTTTTTTATTTTCAACGCATTTAATACTGTTGCTGCATTTTCTTTCTTTATAATTGTTTATTACTTATTTAATGGTGATGCTGGTGCAGCTTGGATTTGGCCAACCCTTTTTGGAAGTGTTGGTGCTTTGGCAACGACTTTTGTTGTGATTCCAATTGTAGCTAAAATGTCGAAAGCAATGGGTAAAAAGAATGCTTTTTTAGTTTCACAAGGGATTTCAATTTTGGGATATATTTTATTGTGGTTTTTATTTGTTCCTGGTAAACCCTATTTGTTTTTAATAGCTTTACCTTTCTTTTCTTTTGGAATTGGTGGGTTATTTACCTTAATGATGTCAATGACAGCTGATGTTTGTGATTTAGATGAATTGAATTTCGGACATCGACGTGAAGGAATTTTTGGTGCGATTTATTGGTGGATGGTTAAATTTGGTTTTGCTATCGCTGGTGGTTTGAGTGGTTTAATTATGTATGTAATAGATTTTACTCCTAATGCAGCTACTCAACCAGAAGGTGCAGTAACCGGTTTACGAATCTTTTTCTCAGTATTTCCAATAATGGGAACATTGATTGCCATGTATGTTATGCGAAATTATGATATATCAGAAGAACGAGCATTAGAAATTAGTGCAGAATTAGCCAAAAGAAAAGGAATAAAGAAAAAACAATCTTCATCTTATTTACCTGGCAAATTGAAATCATTAATCAAAAGTGATACAAATATTAATACTTTAAATGGTTTAGACTTAAGTTCAAAAACAGAATCAGAGATCAAAGAACAATATATAAAAATATTAAATGATGGATTACATGGTCTTTGTTTTAGTCCTTATGTCGAAGGTCAACAAGCTGGTGATATTTTATCGGTATCTCAAATTAAAAGAAGGTTAGAAATAATTGCTCCACATACCAAATGGATTCGTTCTTTTTCTTGTACAGAAGGAAATGAATTAATTCCAGAAATCGCACATCAAAAAGGATTAAAAACAGTTGTAGGAGCTTGGATTAGTGATGATAAAGCAAGAAATGAAAAAGAAATTGAATCGCTAATTCAATTAGGAAAAGCTGGTTTAGTTGACATTGCTGCTGTAGGAAATGAAGTTTTACACCGAAATGAAATATCAGAACAAGAACTTTTAGGATATATTTTAAGAGTTAAAAAAGCTTTGCCAAATGTCAAAGTCAGTTATGTTGATGCCTATTATCAGTTTTTAGATAGACCTAATCTTGTAGCACATTGCGATTTATTGTTAGTGAATTTTTATCCTTTTTGGGAAGGAGCTAACAATGATTTTGCGCTTACTTATTTACATCATATGTTGGAATTAACTCAAACGGTTGCTAAAGGAAAGAAAATTATCATTTCAGAAACTGGTTGGCCAAGTAAAGGAGAAAGTGTTGATGAAGCTATTCCTTCTCAATATAATGCTATGAAATATTTTGTAAATTCTCAAGAATGGGCTAAAGCCAATAATATAGAATTATTTTATTTCTCTTCTTTCGATGAATCATGGAAAGTAAAACAAGAAGGAACAGTAGGAACAGCTTGGGGAATTTGGGATAAAAATGAAAAATTAAAATTTGAACATTTAACCGATACATATGTCATTTAGAAAAGATTATATAGATTATTTAGACACTGTTGACTATGCTAATCCAGATTATGGTGTTGGTTTAGATTTTACTGAAAAATCAGAACAAGAAATTCAAAATCTTTTTAATGAAGTATTTAATAAAGGCATGCACGGCCTTTGTTTTAGTTTATATGAAGACGGACAAAAACCAGGAGATATAATTTCAGAAGAACAAGTTCGCAGAAGAATGAAAATTATTGCTCCTTATACCAAATGGGTACGCTCTTTTTCATGTACAGAAGGAAATGAATTTATTCCAATTATAGCTAAAGAATATGGCATTAAAACACTTGTAGGTGCTTGGTTAGGAAATGATCCAGAAATTAACGAAAAAGAGATTGAAGGTTTAATCAAATTAGCCAAAGAAGGTTATGTCGATATTGCAGCTGTTGGAAACGAAGTAATGTATAGAAAAGATTTGTCTGAAGATGAATTATTAGGTTTCATTGCCAAAGTAAAAAAAGAAATTCCTTCCAATATTCCGGTTGGATATGTTGATGCTTATTATGAATTTACTATCAAACCTAGAATTACAGAAGCTTGTGATGTCATTCTAACCAATTGTTATCCTTATTGGGAAGGAAGTTCCGTAGATTATTCTTTAGCACACATGAAGAGCATGTACCATCAAGCTAAAGGTGTTGCCAACGGAAAAAAAGTAATTATAACCGAAACAGGTTGGCCAAGTCAAGGTGAAAGTTTTAGAGATTCTCATCCATCAACTGAAAATGCTATTAAATATTTTATCAATTCGCAATTATGGTCAAAAGATGAAAATATTGATATTTTTTATTTTTCTTCTTTTGATGAATCTTGGAAAGTAGGAGCAGAAGGAGAAGTTGGTGCTTATTGGGGAATTTGGGATAAAAATGAAAAATTAAAATATTAAAATATCTGTAAATAATGATATCAAAGAAATAGCTTTTTTATGATTAAAAACGCAAGTATTTGATTTTAAAAATTCATTTTTGATACTTTTTTCAAGAAAATTTTGAATTAAATTTGGAATTCATTCAAAAATTATGTTATATTTGGCTCATAAATCACTAATAATCAATTAGCCTATAGCAAATAAAAATACTTTTTAAAAATTATTTAACCCCAATTAAAAGGTATTATTATGGCTAATAATCAACTTCCTGACGCAATTTTAGTGCAGCAATATATAGCTGGAGATGAACTAGCACTTTCTCAACTAGTAGAAAGGCATCAATCGAGAATTTACGGATTTATTTATTCAAAATTAAATGATCGCGATCTTTGCGATGATATTTTTCAAGATACATTTATTAAAGTTATTAGAACTTTAAAAACAAAAACATACAATGAAGAAGGAAAATTTCTTCCTTGGGTAATTCGTATTGCACATAATCTTATTGTTGACCATTATCGTAAAAACAAGAAAATGCCAATGACAAGAGAAACAGAAGAATATTCTATTTTTGAATTTCTTAAAGATACTTCCTCAACTATTGAAGGTCAACTGATTACGGAACAAGTTGAAATAGATTTAAAGCGCTTAATTGAAGAATTACCAAACGATCAAAAAGAAGTTTTGGTAATGAGAATGTATGAAGATTTAAGTTTTAAAGAAATTTCAGAACAAACAGGAGTTAGTATAAATACAGCACTTGGAAGAATGCGTTATGCATTAATGAATTTAAGAAAACTAATTGATAAAAATCAGATTGTTTTGACGAATTAATATTTGTTTAGTTATATATTATGCTTATTGAACCATTTTGATATTCTCAAAATGGTTCTTTTTTTTTACGAAATAAATAATTTTAACATTTATACAATATTTAATTCTCAATTTCGTTATAGTATAAACAATCATATATATGGCAAAAATTTACTCTAAAGAAAAATTAGCTTCTTCAAAAATGTTACCTAAAAAAGAAACTATTCAACTGATTTTAAGTTACTCTGCAGCATTAAATGTTGTTAAAGTAGGTAAGAAAAAATTTGAAATTATAGCTAATTAAGAAAAAATCCTGATAGAAAATATCAGGATTTTTTTATTTTAAACTAGTTTTAAGGTCTATTTTAATTTCTTATAATATTCATTTAAAACTGATTTTCTGCCTATTGTTTTGGTAATGATATCTTTTTCTAAATCCCAGCCTCTAGCTTGAGAATATTCTCTTCCATACCAAATAATTTGTAAGTGCAAATCATTCCACAATTCTCTTGGAAAAATAGCTTTTGCATCTTTTTCTGTTTGAGTTACATTTTTTCCATTGGTTAAATTCCAACGGTACATTAATCTATGAATATGTGTGTCTACTGGAAATGCAGGAACACCAAAAGCCTGACTCATAACAACACTTGCTGTTTTATGTCCAACTGCTGGTAATGATTCTAAAGCTTCAAAACTTTGTGGAACTTCTCCGTTATATTTATCAATTAAAATGTGTGATAAACCATGAATTCCTTTCGACTTCATAGGAGATAAACCACAAGGTCTAATAATTTCTTTTATTTCTTCAACACTCATCTTTACCATATCAAAAGGATTGTCTGCTTTTGCAAAAAGAAGAGGTGTAATTTGATTCACTCGTACATCTGTGCATTGAGCTGACAATAAAACAGCAACTAATAAAGTATAAGGATCTTTATGATCTAAAGGAATTGGAATTTCAGGATATAATTCATTTAACGTATTTATAACAAATGTTGCTCGTTCTTTCTTGGTCATTTTTGTACTTTTATAGATGTAAAATTAAGCAAATTCAAGAACAAGTTCAATACCAATAACAAGTTCAATTTAAAAAATAAAATATGACAACTTTAAAAGCAGGAGATAAAGCACCCAATTTTTCAGGATTAGACCAAAATGGAAACCAACATACTTTAGCAGATTATAAAGGAAAGAAATTAGTTGTTTTCTTTTACCCAAAAGCAAGCACACCAGGTTGCACAGCAGAAGCTTGTGATTTAAGAGATAATTTCAAGAGATTTGAAGCTCAAAATTATGCTTTATTAGGAGTTAGTGCTGACAGTGCAAAAGCACAAACCAAGTTTATTGAAAAATATGATTTACCTTTTCCTCTTTTAGCCGATGAAGATAAAAGTGTGATCAATGCTTTTGGAGTTTGGGGACCAAAGAAGTTCATGGGAAAAGAATATGATGGCATCCACAGAACTACTTTCATTATTGATGAAAACGGAATCATTGAAGAAGTAATTGAAAAAGTGAAGACTAAAGCACATGCTGCTCAGATTTTGGGGTAGTGGGTTAACGTTTTGCGTGTATGAGAAGTAGCGGATTAAAAAGCACTTCACTTTCAGTTTGACATTGACTTTTATTAAAAGCACTGACCTTTGATTTAGTAATGAACCCGCTATTTCTCATACACGATGTTGTAGTGCGTTTTTTTTATTCAATTATATACCTATGAATACTCGTATTATATATTTGAGTTTTAAATTTTCTTTTGTCAATCATAGTGTCTTTTCTTTTTTTAAAGTCAATATGAAAAATTTCGTAATCTGATTTAACAACTTTCACTTCATAACAGTCATTAATTTTAATTCCTAAATTTTTAATACCGTATTCTGTTAAGTCCGATATTTTATGGAAAACAGTGTCATTTTTCACGAAATAAAAATAAACAACATCTTTTCTCGTTGTAGTTCCTTTTGGGGAATTAGGTTTTAATTTTTCTACAATGCCGTATGTTGTAAATGAATTATTTTTTAATTTCTCTAATCTATTCTGTCTATAGAAATATAACAGAGTAAAAATAGGTAAAACAAAAAGTAAAATATATCCAATTGTCTTTATAGAGCTAGATTTTTTCTTTTGTTTTTCTATTTTCCTATTTTCCATATTTAATTTTCAAACTTCTTTTAGTTTAGTTTCATCGGTCAAAATGCACTACAACTCGTTTATATTCGCAATAACTTACACATTTTATTCCAAATTAGCAGGATAGTCACAATTGCTAAATATTTTAATCAAATATATAAAAAAAGTTCTCAACTTAGTGGTTGAGAACTTTTTTGTTTTTTTGTAAATATGTTTTGTTAGTCTCTTGTTTCACAATGATTTAAAAATCCAAAAAGATTATCTTTTTTAATCAATTCTGGTACTCCTTCTGGAACGTTTTCTTCCCATCCAGGTTCATTGGCACAAATTTGTTTTAAAACTTCTCTTGAGAATATTTTTAGATTTTTTTTGTCATAAGTTTCAATATCAACCACCTTTCCATTGTAAGCAAAGAATTTGTATAACTCTTTCATACGTGGATGAACTTTTAAGTTTTGAGAGTTTATGATTTCTCCATCTTCACCTTCCATTGGATATAAATATACTTTCAAATCTCTGTAGAATAATTTTCCAAATGCTTCCAATATTCCACCACTCAAATGGCGGTAATATTTCTCATCAAAAATATCTACAAGATTGTTAACACCCATAGCTAATCCCATACGAGCTTTTGTAAAACTTGAGAAGTATTCAACAACTTTATAGTATTCTTGGAAATTTGAAATCATTACGGTTTGTCCTAATGAACAAAGTAATTCAGCTCTATCCATAAAGTCACGTTCGTCAATTTCTCCTTCAGATCGTAAGTTAGACAAGGTAATTTCAAATATTACATAAGTATTGTCTTTGTCTACTTTATTTTCTTGTATAAACATCTCGTAAGAACGCTTATACATATTCATATTTACTTTAGTAACAGGTCTAAAACTTCCTCTTAAAGCAAGAATATTCTTTTTGTACAAAACAGCTGCAGGCAAAATATTTTTTCCTTCCGGGTTAAACATTACAGCATCAGTCATTCCGTTTTTAACCAATTGCAAACTCATTAAGCGGTTATCTACATTTTCAAAACGCGGTCCTGAAAAGTTAACAGAATCGATTTCTAATTGGTCTTGGTCTAAATGATCATATAAATAGCGTAATAATTTTTTAGGATCATTATACTTATAAAAAGCACCATAAATTAAATTAACTCCTAGAGCACCAAGCGTTTCTTGTTGTAATCTTGCGTCAGTTTCTTTAAAACGAATGTGTAAAATAATTTCGTTATATTCTTCATTTGGTTCAACTTGGTAATTAATTCCAACCCAACCGTGACCTTTAAATTTTTTAGCAAAATCTATGGTTGCAACTGTATTTGCGTAACTAAAAAATAATTTATTAGGATGCTTATCCCTTTTTAAACGTTGCTCAATAAGTTCGGTTTCATGTTTTAACATTTTGCGCAAACGACTTTCAGTTACATAACGACCATCAATTTCATCACCATAAATGGCATCACTAAAGTCTTTATCATAAGCAGACATTGCTTTTGCAATTGTTCCTGAAGAACCACCAGCTCTAAAAAAATGACGAACAGTTTCTTGTCCAGCACCAATCTCAGCAAAGGTTCCATAAATATTCTCATTCAGATTTATACGCAAAGCCTTATCTTTCAACGAAGGTATTTGCTCAATTTCTTTATCTCCTCTTAATTTAATTTCAGTCACAATTGTTTTTTTATAGCGATTTGTTTTACAAAGGTAATTATTTAATCATTTTTTTTTGATTATTTTTACATAAAAATAACAAATTGAAGGTCTATTTTCTAGGAACAGGTACATCTCAAGGAATTCCAGTAATTGGAAGCAATCATTCTGTATGTTTAAGTACAGATTTAAAGGATAAACGGTTACGTGTGTCGGTTTGGATTCAAGATGAAGGTTTTTCAGTTGTAATTGATTGTGGTCCAGATTTTAGGCAACAAATGTTGACTTCAAAATGTACTCAGCTTGATGCTATTTTGTTTACTCATGAACATGCAGATCATACTTCAGGTTTAGATGATATTCGTCCTTTTTTCTTTCGACAAGGTAATATTCCCATTTTTGCTCATAAAAGAGTTTTACAAAATTTAGAAAAACGATTTGATTATATCTTAATTGATGAAAATAAATATCCAGGAGCTCCTTCCGTTTTAAAAAATGAGGTAAAAATCAATCAAGATTTTAGAATTAAAAAGAAAACTATTATTCCAATAAATGCAATGCATGGAAATTTACAAGTTTTTGGATATAGAATTGATGATTTTGTCTATTTGACTGATGTGAAAACTATTGAAAAATCTGAAATTGAAAAAATAAAAGGTGTCAAAGTTTTAGTAATTAATGCTTTACGCGAAGAAGAGCACAACACACATTTTAGTTTAAAAGAAGCTTTAGATTTTATACATTTGGTCCAACCAAAAAAAGCCTATTTAACACACATTAGTCACTTATTAGGTTTTCATGAGGAAGTACAACAAAAACTTCCAGAAAACGTTTATTTAGCTTACGATAATTTAGAAATTAATTTATAAAAAATTCTAGCCTTATGAAAAATACAATTCTATACTTATTTATATTTTCTTTATTGATTAATATCTTTCAATATGTCAATTCTAATAAGATATTAGATGCCAAAGAAAAACAAATTGTAGATACAAAAAGGCATTTAAAAATATCTAGAGATTCATTGAGATTAATGAGTGAAAATAACTCTTTCGACTTAAAAAATAACGACAATGCTCAAGAATATTTTTACAACAAAGGTATTGATTTCAATAAAGTGATTGAGAAAGTTAATAATGATATTAATGCTTTAAATGCTACTAAAGGAGGAAATCCATTAATTCCTTATGATATGATTGATGGAAAACCATTTTTAGTGAATAGAATTAAAATGGTTAATCATCGTTGGGTAATCGCAGAATATTCAAATGGAAAAATTTGGGGTGAAGTACTGCTAAAATATTTTATAGTAGAAGATAAACCTACTGAATTTGAAACAATTGACACTGTTTTGTTTGAAGCAACTTTATAAAAAAAATTAACGTATTGTTTTTTTTACTAAATTTAGCAATCAATTATTAAATCATGAAAAAGCTTTTGCCATTATTTTTTTTATTTACTTTTTTTACTTCTTGCGATTATGTTTTGAAGAATAAAGAGAATAATGCAATAGTTACAACTGATTCAGTTCCAGAATTGGGAATTCCAATTGAAAAAGATAAAAACGGTTGCGTAAAAGAAGCAGGTTATAAATGGTCAATAATAAAAGATGATTGTATAAGAGTTTCAGATGAAGGTTTTCGTTTAAATCCAATAGATGATTTGTCGAATTTAGAACCTACAAAAAGTGCTTATGTACTTTTAAGTGAAGAAAAACTACAGGCTGAAGTTTTTTTACAAGAAAAGCAAAATTCAATTTTATTATCAAGAAAAACTGAGGATGAAGATTTTATAGAAAAAAACTATAAACTTTCTATAAAATCAGGTTACACTTTTGCCATAAATGATTCTATTTCTTACAAAGCTGCAGAAACAGCCATTAAGGCAGTTGTTGGTTCCGACATTCAAGAAAAATAATTAATTGTTAATTAACCAATCTCTCAAATCATAAAAATTTTGTGGTGAAACTCCGTGTCCAATAGGATATTCATTATAAACTACATCAATGCCTAAATTTTCTAAAACTGGTTTTGTTTTTCGAGCCCAATCAACCGGAATTACTTGATCAACTGTTCCGTGAGAGACAAAGAATTTAACTTTGGTAATATTATTTTTCAAGTAATCTTCAGTAGCGATTTCTGTATTCAAATAACCACTCAATGCTACAACTCGATTAATTTTTTCAGGATAAGATAAAGCCACAGCTGAACTCAAAATGGCTCCTTGACTAAATCCAATTAATGTCACTTTTTCGACATCAATGGCATATTTTGAAACACATTCATCTATAAATTCGACAATCAAATCGCGTGAACTTCTCGCTTGATCTAAATCCGAAAATTTGTTTTCATCTGCATCAAAATTTATGGCATACCATGCATAACTTTCGTACATCATGTCATAAGGTGCACGAGCAGAAATTACATAATATTCATCAGGTAATTCGGTTGCAAAAGAGAATAAATCTTCTTCGTTACTTCCATAACCATGCAATAAAATGATAGCTGGATTTTTATCTAATTTGACTTTTGGTTCTCTAATTAAATGATGTAATGACATAAATTATAGGCTTTTAAAAATGTTTTGGAAAAATTTTCCAACAATTGGGCTTTCTTTTTTTTCTCCGTTCAATGCTCCAATAAAACCATAAATCCAAAGAGCGAACATAAATACCCAAAAAGAAATGCTTATCATCCAACTATCAAAACCTCCAACGATGTATGAAAGCATTAAATACATAAGATTAATTCCTAATGCTTGTCTTATATGATAACTGGCAAATTCAGACCTGTTTTCATTATTCATCAAAATTGAAATTATAGTTCCTATTATGGTTAAATAACTAATGATTGCAATATTTTTTCCTTTGTTGATATCGTCAAAATTTTCCATTATATTTCTAATTTTCCATTATTATAAATTCCATATACTTTTCCTTTTAAATTTTGGCCTAAAAAAGCCGAGTTTTTAGACTTTGAAAGAATATCTTCTTTAGTAAAAGTTGATTTTTCATTTGGATTAAATAAACTTAAACTAGCTTTATTTCCAACTTCAATTTTATTTTTTTCTATTCCAAAAACTGCTTTTCCGTTTGTTAATTTTTCAATAATGACTTCAGTTGAAAGCACATTCTGAAGCATTCCAAAAGCTGTTTCTAAACCAATGGTTCCGTTTTTAGCTAAATCGAATTCCAGTTTTTTATGTTCAATGTCAATTGGATTGTGATCTGAAGTTATCATATCAATAGTTCCATCAGTAATTCCTTTTAATAAAGCTTTTCTGTTAGCTTCCGTTTGCAAAGGTGGTGTTACTTTATATCTTGAATCAAATCCTTCTAGAACTGTTTCATTTAGAGTCAAATGATGCACTGAAACGCTACAAGTTACGTTTAATCCTTTCTTTTTAGCTTCTTTAATCAAAGCTACAGATTTTGCTGTTGAAATAGTTGGAATATGCATTTTTCCACCAGTATATTCTAAAATAGAAAGATTTCGAATCAAATCAATTTCTTCTGCCATAGCTGGAATTCCTTTTAAACCTAATTTGGTACTGACAATTCCTTCATTCACAACACCATTTCCTTTTAAGGTTTTTTCTTGGCAAAAAGAAATCACTAAACCTTCAAAATCTTGCACATATTGAAGAGCAATTTTCTGAATATTGGCTTTGTCCATGGACTTGTTATAATCACCAAAAGCAATTGCTCCAGCATTTTTCATATCAAATAATTCTGCTAAATCATTGCCTTCACTATTTTTTGTTAAAGCTCCAATTGGATGCAAATTTGTGGCAAAACCATTGGCTTTATTTTTCACAAATGAAATTGCCGATTGATTATCCAAAATAGGATAGGAGTTAGGTTGTAAAGCTACATCTGTAAAACCTTTTTTGGCAGCCACTTTTAATCCATTGGCAATAGTTTCTCTGTCTTCGTAACCTGGTTCGCCAAAGCTTACTGATGAATCAAACCAACCTTGTGAAACATGAAGATTATCCAAAGAAATTTCTTCTATTTTTTTGGGGTTTTTAGCAGTTTTGTCAATGGAAGTTATTTTTCCATTTTCAATAGTAATATCCATTTTTTGATTGTGAAATTTACTTTCAGCATCAATGATGGTTGCTTGTTTTAGTATAACATTTTTCATTTGAAAATTGTTTAGTTGTGTTGTTGTTTTAGTTATAATTACTATTTAACGAATTTCTGAATCAGCATTTCACTGACCAAAAACAGTAAGGCTAAAATAATAAACCATTTCCAAAATTCTTTTGAACTTCGTGATGACTCTATTTCATTAAAAACTGTTGAAATATCATTTACTTTAGTAAAATCTTCAAAAGTTGTTTCGTTTTTAGATTCTAAATCACTTTCTGTTCTTGAGTAATTGAAACTTATATTTTTTAAATTATTCTCTTTCTTTTCTATTGCGAAGTTTCCAGAATTTGCTGGTAAATCTCCAAGAGATAATTTGATTTTTGTATTCAAAACTTGTTGCATTGGAATAAAGCTTTCGTCTTCATTTTGAATCGAAATCACTTCGTCTTTACTGGTAATAGCATCAATTAAAACGACTTCATTTTCTCCAATTGTGTGAGATAATTTACCCGAATTTCCTTTGGTTTGAGCCATGTTATAAAAAGTAGGCACAATTAAAGGTGAATTCTGAAAGTTTGAATTTTGCTTATTTATTGGTGCAGAAAACGTATAAATACTTCCAACTTGATTGCTTGTTGATTGCAAGAATGCACTTCCATCTTCAAATTGTAAAATTGGTAATCCTTTCGTGCTTAAGGCAAAACTTTGTTTTACTTCTGGATATTGAAAATTTGTGATTTTCTTCTCAAAAACATTCTGATATAATGGATGTGAAAAACTAATTTTTGTAATTTTTTTGTCTTGATTTTGTAAAGCCGTAAAGCTTGAATTCCCAACTTTATTCGTCAAACTATTTAATTTTTCAACAGAAATTGAAGCTGATGGAATTATAATCACAGTTCCACCTTTAGCATAAAAGTCATTCAAATTTGTAGCTAAAGAACTCGGAATTTCATCTAATTCATTCAAAACGATTGTATGTTGATTTTCTAGTTCACTGTAATTAATTTCTGAAAGTGTATAATTAGTTACATCAAATTCTTCTGAAATATAAATCTTATATAGAAAAGCATTTTTATCAGCTGCTCCAATTGTTGTGACTTTAATTTTCTTTGGTTTTTCAATGCTGAAATAAAACGTATTATCATAATTTAGACCTTTATCTTGAATTTGAGCATAGCCATGAAAATCCTTTTTTGGTAAAGTGAAAATTACACTTTCTTCGTTTTCTTTGAAATTCACAATTGTTTTGGCAACATTTTTTGATCCATTAACAATTGAAAGTGGAATTCCGTTTTCTTGTTCACCAAATGATTTTAAGGTGACTTTTATTTCATAAAACTGATCTAAATTCTGCGAAAGTGTAACGTTTTCAATGCTTACATTGTTTTTGTTTTGAGCAATGGCATCAATGAAATAAAGAGAATTTCCTTCTGAAAGTGATGTTGTTTTCTTTGAAGCTACATTAATTGCATCGGAAATAACCACGTAATCAATAGATGTATTTGGTTTTTTAGCTTGTATTTTTGTAATTAGATTGTCTATTTCAAAAGGTGTTCCACTGTATTTTAGATTCAGTAATTCTTTTTGAATGGATTTGATATCTGTGTCCCAAAAAACATCATTTCTTGTCAATAATGATAAAGTTTTGGTTTCTGGAGTTTCTTCAATTAATTCTTGAACGGCTCTTTTAAGCAATTCACCTTTATTTCCTTTGGCTTGCATGGAAAAAGAATTGTCTAATAAAATAACCAATTCGTTATTCTTTTTATCATCATCTTTTCCTTTAAAGAAAGGTTGAGCAAATGCAAAAATTAAAGCAGCAAGCAATAATAAACGAGTCGCAAGAAGCAACCATTTTTTAATTGTAGAACTTTTTTGGGTTTGAATTTGGAGTTCTTTCAGCAATTTGACATTCGTGAAATACTCTTTTTTAAATCGTCTTAATTGGAATAAGTGAACGATAATTGGAATTACCAATAAAAAAAGAAAGTATAGAATCTCTGGGTGTTTAAATTGCATCAAAAATTTAATTTTTCAAAAGTACTTAATAAAAACTAATATTCAAATTTTAAAAATCCCAAATTCCAAAAGTTAATAATGAAGTTTGGGATTTGGAATTTTCCTTTTTGGAGTTTATTTCTTCTTTCTCTTAGCAGCACGTTTGCGTTCCATATTTCTATTGGTAGAACCTGAAACTTTTTTATAACGTTTTCCTGGTCCACCCAAATTAACTTTTTTGTTTTTGTCACTTTTCTCGTGAAAAGAAGCACCACGTTCAACATCTTCTTTTTTCTTTTTCACTTTCATTTTAACCTTGTCTTTTTCGAATTCTAATTTTCGAACTTCAACAACAACGTTTTCTGGAATGTCAAGGATTTCAATTTCTTGATTCATTAAAGTCTCTACTTCCAAAAGCATTTCTTCTTCTTTTGGAGCAATAAAACTTATCGCAACACCTTCTTTATCAGCACGACCAGTTCGTCCAATTCTGTGGATATAACGTTCTGGTTCATCAGGAAACTGTAGGTTGAATACGTGAGTGATATCTGTAATATCCAAACCACGAGCCATTATATCAGTTGTAATCAAACCACGTAGTTCTCCACTTTGAAAGCTTTCCATCGTATTTAAACGATAATTTTGTGTTTTATTGGAATTAATAACACCAAATTGACCGGTAAAATGTTCTTCTAAAAAGTCATCTACTAATTCAGAAATACGTTTGCTATTGATGAAAATCAAAACTCTTGAAGTAGTTTCATCACTTTCTAAAATATGTTGTAAGATGTTCAATTTCGTTAAAAAATTGGGAACACTATAAATATATTGACTAATTTGTTCCAATGGAGTTCCACTTGGAGCCAAGGAAACTTCTTGTGGAAAATCGAAATATTCTTCTAACAATTCATCGACTTCTTCTGTCATGGTTGCAGAAAATAAGATGTTTTGTTTTTTGGTTCGCATCATTGATAAAATTGCGGTCAATTGTGTTCTGAAACCTAAATTTAAGATTTCATCAAACTCATCAATTACTAATTTTTGAAGCGTATCAAATCGAACCACATTATCTAAAGCCAAATCCATAATTCGACCTGGAGTTGCTACTAAAATGTCTGTTCCTGTGTAAACTGAGGTTTTTTGTGTATTGATATTCACACCACCATAAATACCAAGAGTTCGTATATTCATGTAAGTGGTTAACTTTTCAATTTCTTCCACTACTTGAACTACTAATTCGCGTGTAGGAACCAAAATTACAACTCTTGGAGTGTGTATATCTGCAACGAATTTCCATTGTTTTAGAATTGGTAAAAGGTATGCGAATGTTTTTCCTGTTCCAGTTTGTGCAATTCCCATAACGTCTCTTCCCGAAAGAATAACTTTATAGGCTTTTGCTTGAATTGGAGTAGGAGTCTCAAAACCTAATTCGTCCAAGGCTTTTTGTAGTGATTTTGGTAAATCAAATTCAGAAAAAGAATTCATTGTGCTAATTTTGTGCAAAGTTACAACTTTATTCTTTGTGTATTAAACATAAAAAAACCTTTCGGTTAGGAAAGGTTTTTAGATTTTTAGATTTGGAAATTTTATAATTTCCCCATATTGGAAGCTAACGTTTCAATAAATTTTCCAATAGGTCCTTTGATCATCATGGCCATCATTGGATTAAATTCTCCTTCAAAATGCAATTGAACTTCCGTTTTGTTTGCATCTATTTCGTTTAAGTTTCCCGTTAAGGTAAATGGTAATTTACTTGAAGCAGCTCCTAAAACAATTTTAGAATCTGGAGTAAATTCTTTTTTTACCAATTTAATTTCGGGCATTCCTTTTAAACCAAATTCGAAACAATTTTCATCAATTACTTCAAATTTTGCTATGTTTTCAGGCATTAATTTTTCAAAATTCTTTACATCTGATAATTGTTCAAATAAATATTGTGCCGATTTTTCTATTGTAACTTTTGGACTTTCTAAATTCATATTTAATTCTTTTTTACCATTAAGGTATTAACGATGATTAAGTTTTTTAGCTAATTGCTAACTATTATTGATTCCAAGTAGATGGACTTTTAGACCATTCCACTAAAGATTCCATTTCTTTTTCTGAAACATATTGTTTTTCAATAGCTTTTGCTAAAAGTGTACTGTAATCACTCAAAGTGTAAACATCAATGTTTGATTTTTTGAAGTTGTCTTTAGAAATATCAAAACCATAAGTAAATATAGCAGCCATTCCTTTAACGTTTGCACCTTCATTGCGTAAAGCTTCCACAGCCATTAAGCTACTTCCACCTGTACTAATTAAATCTTCTACAACTACTACGCTTTGTCCTTTTTGTAAAAAACCTTCTACTTGATTTTGTCTTCCATGTTTTTTTGCTTCTGGTCTAACATATACAAAAGGAACTCCCATCACTTCAGCAACAAGTATACCAATTCCAATAGCACCGGTAGCTACACCTGCAATGACATCTGGTTTTCCAAACTTTTCTTCAATTTGTTTCGCAAATTCATCACGAACGTAATTTCTTATAGGAGGAAAAGACAGTACCAATCGGTTGTCACAATAAATTGGAGACTTCCAGCCTGAAGCCCACGTAAAATAATTTTTTGGATTTAATTTAATTGCGTTTATTTGTAAAAGCAATTCGGCTGTTTTTTGCGCTGTGTTGTTATTAAAAATCATATTGCAAATGTATAAAGTTTTTGTGAACGATAAGCCACTTTTTTTAACAAATAAAATAGAAAAAGAAACCGATTTTCAATTATTTCTTTTGGAAAGTATTGATATTAAAAAACTTATCATCAAAATTTTTCAAAATAAAATTCAAAAAGCATTTTTATATCATCCTGATGAATCATTACTTTTGAAGACTTTGAAATCAAAAATTCCTGTAGTAAAAGCTGGTGGTGGATTGGTAAAAAATGCTAAAGGTGAAATTTTATTCATTTTTAGAAATGGAAAATGGGATTTGCCAAAAGGTGGAACTGAAAAAAAAGAAACCATGGAAGAAACAGCCATGCGTGAAGTAGAGGAAGAAACAGGTGTAAATGGTTTGTCAATTGTAAAGAAACTTTGTAAAACTTATCATGTTTTTAAACGAAATGGTCGTTATAAGTTAAAAGTAACTACTTGGTATGAAATGAATTCCACTTTTAACGGAAAAACTGAAGGGCAAGTTGAAGAAGGAATTGAAAAAGTAGAATGGATTAAACCTAAAAAAGTTTCTAAGCTTTTGGAGAACTCTTACGAGAACATCAAATTGCTGTTTGATGAATAAATGAATTATTAATTAAAACTATATATAAAATGAGAAAATCAATTTTAATGTTTGCTTTTGCAATCGCAACGATGACATTCGTATCATGTAAAGGAGAAGCAAACGAAGGAACAGAGACAAACGTTGAAGCTACTGACGAACATGCAGGTCATAATCATGAAGAAGGTGAAATGCATATGGCAAGTTATGTTTGTCCAATGGATTGCGAAAAAGGAAAAACATACGAAGTAGCTGGAAAATGTCCAGTTTGTGAAATGGATTTAGTTGAGAATACTGAAAGCCATGAAGGTCACGATCATGAAGGTCACGAAGGACACAATCATTAACATTCTATAATTTTTACTAATAATTTTGTAACAACATACACCCGTTTTTTATTGAAATTTGTAAAGAATCAAAAAATTAAAAAACTATGGAAATTACAAAAAACGTACAAACATTAGAAGAATTAATATCAATTCTTGATGATGGAAAGGTTGGTTATACAAATGCTGCAGAAAATTGTGAAAATCCGACCTTAAAAACTGAATTTTTGTCAAATGCAAGAGAGAGATCTTTGATGATTGTTCAATTACAAGATGAAATTAACAACTTAGGAAAATCAACAGATGCGACAGATGGTCCATTAGGAGCTATACATAGAGCATGGATTGATTTTAAATCTTTTGTTACTGGTCACGATACAAATGCAATTATTGAAGCATGCGAAACAGGTGAAGAATATGCTATTGAAAAATTTAAAGCAGCTTTGAAAAATGATTTTCTTACACCTTCAACAAGAGCTGTAATTATTTCTCAATTAGCAATGATTGAAAGAGCACTTGTAAAAATTAAGTCTTTTAAGATTATCAATGCTTAATTGATTTTGGCAAAGAAAATGAGAAAAGAGCTTTTATATAAAAAGCTCTTTTTTATTTCACCCTATAAACAGGATACTGCAAATGTGCTTTTTCATAATAAGGCGAATGTTTGTAAATCCAATCTAACTGCCAATCACCGTTTTGAGCGAAGTCTTTATCGTTTTTCTTTTTCGTTTCAAATTCTGCTTTCAAAGTCGGATTTTTATCTAAAATTTCTTTGGCTAAATCTTCAAAAACATAAGCCGAAAAATATTCTTTTTGCTGTAAAATAGGATCAAAATAATTCCAATTGAAATAACTGTCAACAGCTTCAGGTTCTAAAGTTTCCAAAAGATATTTCACTCCTTTTTGTTGGGTTTTGATTAAGAAATCTCCTTTTCTAAAACCAAGTTTTTCTTTACTTGAAGTCACAACTGTATTGTAATGTCCATAATGTCCTTCATACGGATTTTTAGCAGTTTTGTAATCCGCAATTTTATAACTTTCGACTTCAATTACAGTATCGTTTTTAATTTCAGTCATTTCAATTTGGTTGACTTTTAATAACTCTAAAATTGGCCATTGTGATTTTGGAACTATATAATAAGTTGGAATTATAACATTTTTTGTTGCTTTATAATCATTATAAAAAGGTATATTTTTGGTAAAAGGTTTTGCTCTGTCATAAAATAATCTTGGTTTTCCTGAAACATCACTTGGTTTGTAATCTCCTTCATAACCTCGAAAAGCAATAGAAGAGACTTTAGAAGAATCAATTTCCCATTGCAAAGGATAAAGATTTCCGACTTTATAATTTTCTAAATTTTCTGTTTTTAAAGCTTTGATTTTCTTATGATTTTTATCGACATATTTCAAACTTGAAACCATGTATCCATAAGTCACTTTTACACGACTGGCAAAATCTTTTAACATATGTGTTTCAGGCACAGAACCAATCGCATTGAATATAGTAGTGTATCCTGTTGCATATCTTGGTGTATCCATAAATTGTGCAAATCCTTCATCAGGTTTATCACCGTGAATGTTTACATAAGGCACACTTTCAATATCTTTTTTCTTCAAATCTTTTACGATTTCTGGATGCATTTCGGTTTTATAAAACTCACCCAATTTTCCACCCAAACGTTGATGCTGTGTTGCAATACAAGTGAAAGTATATTGATAATCAGCACCATTACTCACATGATTGTCAATGAACATATCTGGATTTACCAAATGAAAAATCTCTTGAAAACTCTTAGAATTTTTAGAATCTGTTTTGATAAAATCTCGGTTCAAATCATAGTTTCTTGCATTTCCTCTAAAACCATATTCCTCTGGACCATTTTGATTGGCTCTCGAATGTGAATTTCGATTCAAACTTCCACCAATATTATAAACTGGAATCGCAACTAAAACCGTATTTTTTGGAATAGAAATCTTTTTAGCAGCCAAATCACGCATCAGCATCATGGTTGCATCAATTCCATCTGGTTCACCTGGATGGATGCCATTGTTGACTAAAATCACCGCTTTGTCTTTGTTGATTTGAATGAAATTAAATTGTTTATCTGGATTAAAAATCACAATATGCAAAGGTTCACCACTATCCGTTTTGCCCATTTCTTTCACCGAAATCGTTTCAAAAGCACTATCTAATTTCTGATAATAAGCAATACATTCTTCATAAGTTGTGGATTGATTGCCATTTCCTTTTTCAAATGGTGTTAAATATTTTTCTTGGGAAAAGGAAATAAATGAGGTTAAAAATAATAGTGTGATAATGTAACGCATAGTCTTAAATTTATTCTTTCAAAAATAGTGATTTTTTTACCACAGATTCGCAGATTTTTAGAAGATGATTTATTTTTTTTCGTCAGTTCGAGTGTTTTTGTGGAATGAAATGTAGCAAAAATGTATCGAGAACTTTTGTTTTGGAAATTGATTTCAGTTCACGACTTCTCGATACAATTTTCAAAATTAAAAACTAGCGTTTTTCATTTTAAAAACCACTCGAAATGACGGAATGTATCATAATTCGTAATTGATAATTCGTAATTCCTAATTCAAACCCTATCTTTGCTCCATGAATACAAATCACCATTCGACTAATTTATTGGTCAATTTAGGAATCGAAAGCCTAAATGAAATGCAAGAAGTAGCACAAACTACTATTCTTAATGACAATAACGTTTTATTACTTTCTCCAACAGGTTCAGGGAAAACCTTGGCTTTTTTGATGCCTATTTTCCAACTTTTGGAAGAGCATATCAATACGGTTCAGTGTTTAATTTTGGTTCCTTCACGTGAATTGGGTTTACAAATTGAGCAAGTTTGGAAGAAAATGGGAACGAATTACAAAGTCAATATTTGTTATGGTGGTCATTCATTGGATACAGAAATTAAGAATTTAAGCAATCCACCAGCCATTTTAATTGGAACTCCTGGAAGAATTAAAGATCATTTGGAACGCAAATCGTTTGAGGTGGAAAACATCACGACTTTGGTTTTAGACGAATTTGATAAGTCGTTGCAACTGGGTTTTCATGAAGAAATGTCTTTTATCATTGGTCGTTTGCCGAAATTGAATAAACGTGTTTTAGTTTCCGCTACAGCTGGCATTGAAATTCCGAAATACACACGAGTTGTAAACCCAACGGTTTTAGACTTTATTGTAGAAGAAGAAGAAAACTCGAATTTAGACATTAAATTGGTCATTTCGAAAGAAAAGGATAAGATAAACACGCTTTTTCAGTTGATTTGTACTTTAAAAGGAGAAAGTGCGATTGTGTTTTGCAACCATCGTGATGCTGTGGAACGTATTAGTGATATGTTGAACGAAAAAGGAATTTACGCTACGTTTTATCATGGAGGAATGGATCAAGATGAACGAGAACGTGCTTTGATTCAGTTCAGAAATGGAAGTATGAGTTATTTGATTACGACAGATTTGGCTGCTCGTGGTTTGGATATTCCAGAAATGAAGCATGTGATTCATTATCATTTGCCTTTAAAGGAAGATGAATTTACACACCGAAATGGTCGTACAGCTCGTATGCAAGCTTCTGGAACAGCTTATGCTTTGATTCACGAAAGTGAGAAAAAGTTAGATTATTTCGATTATAGTTTAGAAAAAAAAGTGGTTACTGAAACAACAAGATTGCCAAGACCACCGCAATTTCAGACGATTTATATCAGTGGTGGAAAGAAAAACAAGTTGAATAAATTTGACATTGTAGGCTTCTTTTCGCAAAAAGGGAAATTAGAAAAAGGGGATTTGGGTTTAATTGAAGTGAAAGATTTTATTTCGTTTGCTGCTGTGAAATATGGAAAAGTGAATGAATTTTTGAAAAACATTCGCGATGAGAAGATGAAAGGGAAGAAATATAAGATTGAAGTTGCGAGAAAGGTTGTTAAGAAAGAAGAGGAATAAATTTTGTTTCAATTTGTTTCAGGTTGTTTTAATAGTTTCAAGTTGTTTGTTTAGTTATGGATAATTGTCCTTTATGTAATGGAAATGCTACGGTTTTTTGCGAAAAGCCCAATCATTTATTCTACAAATGTGACACTTGTGAAGGCATTTTTAGACCAAAGCATACGCATTTAGATGCAACTGCTGAAAAAGCCCATTATGAGCAACACAACAACGATGTAAATGATTTAGGCTATCAAAACTTTGTTTTTCCTGTGGTGAAAGTTGTTTTGAATAACTTTTCTGCTGAAGATAAAGGCTTAGATTTTGGTTCTGGAACTGGACCAGTGATTGCCAAATTGTTGCGGGAACAAAACTACCAAGTAGAAAATTACGATTTGTATTTTGAAAATAAAACTGAACTCTTGCAACAAAAATACGACTACATAACCTGTTGCGAAGTAATGGAACATTTTAAAGAACCTTTGAAAGAGTTTCAACAATTGCAAAAAATGCTTAAACCAAAGGGTAAGTTAATTTGCAAAACAGAAATCTACAAAAACCAAACTCCTTTTGAAAATTGGTATTACAAAAATGACTTAACCCATATTTTTATTTACCAAGAAGCAACTTTGCATTGGATACAAAAGAATCTTGGGTTTGGGAAGGTTTTGTTTTTGGATAAGGTTGTTGTTTTTGAGGGTTTTTAACGTTTTGAATATCAAAAGGGGTGATTTCTAAGCACCAACCTTTCGGTTAAGCACAAAGTTCTAAAGAAATGAAAACCTTGATTTTACCAGTACCTCGCTTGTTTTTTATATACATTGTTGTACCACGTTATTTAAGTAGTTTAGATATTCTTTCACTATTTATTTTATTTAATTTACATAATGGTTTTAATGAATTGTCAACATATTTATCAGTCAGTAAATTTTTATTTTTAGCTGATGTATAATAAGCAGGTATTGTAAAATTATTAGGATAATATTTTCTGTCTGTTACAAAAGGAATTGATCTAGTGTCTTCGGAGCAAATTAATCTACACTTTGTAATGACAACTATTGCAGGTAAATGCGGATCGTCAAAGTCTTCATTGTCTCGTAAATTTTCAACTTTCTTTTGGTATTCATCAATATCGTTTTGACATCCTTCTACAGCTTTCCCAACATCTTTAAGTAGTCTAATAATTGGTAGATATTTCGAAGTTTTAGCCATTTCCTTACGATATTGACTACCCCCAAATATCATTATTCCTTTACCTAATAATATCCATTCAAGTACTGGCTTGAAATCTAAGTGTTTAGCAGATGATTTTGAAAATACATTAGCCACACAATTTGCATCTATAATTATTGCCATACTTAAATTATATTTCTAATAATTTAAGTTCCTCATCAATAAAAAAGTCTCGATAACTTGTTGGGACTTTCTTTGTAAAAGTTCCATCTTTATTAATTTCTATGTTCGTTATTGAGTTTCCATCAATATTTCGTTCAAAAAATAGTACTTTGGTGTCAAAGTTCACTTCTTTTTTAGAACTATGTAATTTGTGTCTAAGCCTGTTAATAGTAAAATCACTATGAGTTTCTATTATAAATTTATTTTTGTCATTTTTTACAGCGTTGTAAAGAAAACTACCAAAAGCAGCTTGAGCTTTTGGATGCAAATGCACTTCAGGTTGTTGTATTGAAAAACAAGTTTTCTTTGTAGATAATACCTCAATTATAATAGGTAAGGATTGAGAAACGCCATAGCCCACATTAGGTAGTTTAATTTCAATGTCTTTATATTTTACAATAATTTCAAAAGGAGAACTATTCTTTTTTCCTAATTCACGTATTTCTATTTTATCAAATAAATTACTATCCTTTCCAAAAGACTCCAAAATTGTAATTATCTTGTTCTTTTCTATATTAGATTTGTTTCCTAGAATTTGACGAAGAATAGAAGGGATATGGTCTCCTTCTGGAGAAAATTTTATTTTGTAAGATTCATATGTTCTTTTAGCTTTTGCTCTAATTGGAGCTAACCATTTGTAGCTTGGGTAAAGCATCTCCTGACCAAAAGAAGTTCTAAATTTAAATTCATCATTATTTTTCATAATTTCTCTTTCAATAAATCTTATTAGAAGAGAAAGGGGTAATTGTTGATGAGGAATATTTATTCTTTTGTACTGCTTAGGAAATTCAAAATCAACAGCCCATTTTTCAAATTCTATAACTTCTGTTTGTTTTATCCGATAAGTAATTTGTTTTTTAGTAAACTTAACAAGCACATCAAACTTCTCGATTTGAAATTTAATTTGAGAGATTATTGGGACAGAGTTTTCTTCGGTAAATTCAAAAATAACTCTAAATGTTTGTTGTTTTTTCTTTTTATCATCATCATCAAAATTTGGTTTTTCAATTCCGATTTGAAAATGATTATCTTGAGTTTTTTTATTTATTATTTCTTCAAAATATCCTAATTCAATCTCATTGTTATTGAACTCATAGTTATACCAAAATTCTGGACTTGAAAGAAGATTAATAATTTTTAAAAATGAAGTTTTTCCTGTACTGTTTTCGCCAACTAAAAAATTAATATCTTTTAATTCAACAAATTGTTGTTTGAATCCTTTGTAATTCTTTAAATATATTTTTTCCATATAGGTTTTTTTAATGTGGTATAACTTGTGCATATGTTGAACTAACAAATACTTACAAGTGTTTATAAATGTTTGTAATTAATTGTAAATATATAAAAACAAAAAATACAATTATTACGGTTTTTCGCATAAAAACAAAAAAAAGCAAAAAAAGCTAAAAATCATTTCTAACTTTTAGCTTTCTTATTCTATAAAAAGGTTCTCGATACATATTTTGTTTCATTGCATTACAAAAAAAACACTAGAACTGACGAAAAAATTATTTCCCAGGCACAACCTTATAAGTTGGATCTTCTAAAATATTTACATCAATAATCGCTTCCGCATTTTTAAGCAATTCTACACAATCGTTACTCAAGTGTTTTAAGTGCACTACTTTGTTTACGGCAGCGTAACGTTCTGTTATTTTGTTTACAGCATCAATGGCACTCATATCGGCAATTCGGCTTTCGGCAAAGTCTATGATGACTTCGTTGGGGTCGTTTTGTACATCAAATTTTTCAGCAAAAGCTGTTGTTGAACCAAAGAATAAAGGGCCAAAAATCTCATAATGTTTCACACCATTGTCATCTACATATTTTCTCGCACGAATTCGTTTGGCATTTTCCCAAGCAAAAACCAAAGCAGAAATAATTACTCCAATCAAAACCGCTAAGGCTAAGTTGTGTAAGAAAACCGTAATCAAAGTAACCACAACCATCACAAATATATCGGATTTTGGCATTTTGGTAAAGGCTTTAAAACTGGCCCATTCAAAGGTTCCAATGGCAACCATAATCATCACACCAGTTAAAGCAGCCATAGGTAATAATTCAATGACTGGTGCTCCAAATAAAATAATGGCTAAAATGGTCAAAGCAGCTACAATTCCAGATAATCGAGCTCTTGAACCTGATGATAAGTTGACTAAAGTTTGAGCAATCATTGGGCAACCACCCATTCCAAAGAAAAATCCGTTGGCTATATTGGCTGTTCCTTGTGCTAAACATTCGCGGTTGCTGTTTCCTTTTGTGCCTGTGATTTCGTCTACTAAATTCAGCGTTAACAAACCTTCTGTTAAACCCACAGCAGCCATAATCAATCCATAAGGCAAAATGATTTTAAAGGTTTCAAACGTAAAAGGAATTTCAGGAATATGAAAAGGAGGAAGGCTTCCACTAACAGAAGCGATATCTACTACTTGTTTGGTATCAATTTTAAAAATAAGTACAACTGCAAAAACGACAATAATAGCAACCAACGAAGCCGGAACAGCTTTTGTAATTTTTGGAAATAAAAGAATAATAGCAATAGTTAAGGCCACTAATCCAGCCATGATGTACAAGGCTGAACCTGATAACAATTCGCTTTGTCCGTTTACAATGGTTTTAAATTGCTCTAATTGCGACATGAAAATGATTACCGCTAAACCATTTACGAAACCAAACATTACAGGTTGTGGCACCAATCGGATGAATTTACCTAATTTGAGTAAACCAACTACAATTTGAATAATTCCAGCCATAGCAACAGCTGCAAAGACATATTCTAAACCATGAGAATTCATTAAAGCAATCAAAACGATAACGGTTGCACCAGCACCACCAGAAATTAATCCAGGACGACCACCTAAAATAGCTGTGATTAATCCCATGATAAAGGCTCCATATAATCCAACTAATGGTGGAAAACCAGCTAAAATAGCAAACGACAACGATTCAGGAATCATAGTCATGGCAACGGTTAAACCAGCAAGGATTTCAATTTTATAATCTACTTTTTGTTTAAAATCGAAAAGATTTAGGACTTTTTGCATTACAATTTGGGCTTAGAAAATTAAGCGGCAAAGGTAGGGTTTTCAATTTAAAGATAGAAGTTACTTTTGCAATGAAGTTTTTTGGAACACAGATTTTGAGAAATTGTAGAAATCTGAGAAATGGAACGCGGATGACGCTTATTTGAATGATTTGCGGATTTTTTTAACGCAAAGTGTGAAAGTTTTTCGCAAAGTTCACAAAGAGTTGAGGAGAAGCTGAATCAAGTTCAGCTTGACAAAAATTAGAATAAAATAAACTTTGAGTAACTCTGTGCTTTACTTTGTGATACTTTGTGTAAGAGATTTAATCGCAAATTTTTTATATAAAACATAGCTATGTTTAACTATGTAAAGCAAAGCTTCTCAACTCAATACAAAAAAATCTATGTGCCTATGTGGTTCAATAAAAACTTTGAGTAACATTGTGCAATACTTCGAGAAACTTTGTGCTACTAAAAAACTTATTTTTTCAAAACAGAATCAGGAACCATTTTAGAAACATCACCACCATTTCTTAAAACGTCTCTTACAATACTTGATGAAATATAGGAAGTTCTAGCGGCTGTTAGTAAGAATACAGTTTCTATTTTAGACATGGTTCTATTGGCATGAGCAATGGCTTTTTCAAATTCAAAATCAGCTGGATTTCTTAAACCTCTTAGAATGAATTCGGCTTTTTCTTTTTTACATAAATCTATGGTCAAACCTGTATAAGTTATGACTCTTACTTTTGGTTCATCTTTAAAAGCTTCTTCGATAAATCGTTTTCTGTCTTCTAGGGAAAACATGTATTTCTTTTCGGCATTGACACCAATGGCAACAATGACTTCATCAAACAGAGAAATCCCTCTTTTTATTATATCAAAGTGACCGTTTGTTATTGGGTCGAATGAGCCTGGGAAAATTGCTTTTTTCATTTTTTATCAGTTGTCTGTTGTCTGTTGTCAGTTAACTGAAAACAGATAACGGTTTTTTTATTTCTTCCAAATTGGTTTGTTTTGTAAAGCTAATTCAATTTCACTATCTAACAAGTCTTTCATTGCAATTTTTGCATAATCTGCTTGTTGTGGAAATATGCTTTGTGGGCTTAAACCTGGATTGGTGTTGATTTCAATAAAATGTGGTTCATCATTCATGATGATATATTCAGCTCTAGAAAAACCTTTCATTCGCAAAGATTCATACACTTTTATGGCTGTTTTTTTGACTTTTTCTGTCATTTCATCACTAATTCTAGCTGGAGTTATCTCTTCTGATTTTCCTAAATATTTGGCTTCATAATCAAAGAATGCATTGTGCGAAACGATTTCTGTGATGCCTAATACAGTTGTTTTTCCTTTGTAATTTAGCACACCAACTGAAACTTCCATACCATCTAAAAAGCTTTCTATTAAAATATCTTTGTCTTCTGCAAAAGCAAAAACTAAGGCTTTTTCATATTCTTCTTTCGAATGTACTTTTGAAATTCCCAAACTACTTCCTGATTGATTAGGTTTTACGAAAAAAGGTAATCCTAAATCCGCAACAACATCTTCATAAGTGAAATCAATATTTCCTTCAGAAACATAAATAGATTTTGCTCTAGGAATATTAAATTTAGATAAAACAGATAAGGTATCACGTTTGTTAAAAGTCAAACTCGATTGGTAGTAATTGCAACCAGCATAAGGGATTTCTAATAGTTCCCAATAAGCTTGTAAATGTCCATCTTCACCTGGTGTTCCGTGTACTGTGTTTAAAATCACATCAAAATGAATGGTTGAAAATCCATCAGAAAATGAAAAATCAGCTTTGTTTATTGGAAATTTTTCTTCTTCCACAATAGCGTGCCAACCTTCTAACAAAATATGAATTTCATAAATGTTATACTTTTCTTTATCTAAATTATTTAAAATTAACTGTCCACTTCGAAGTGAAATTACTGACTCATCAGAATATCCACCCATTACAACTGCTATGTTCATATAAAAATTGAATATATACTTCCATACAAAAATATCATAATTTATTTATTTGAAGGTTAGGAATTGTAGTTTTATTAAAAATAAATAAGCAAATAATAAATTGGTACTTCTGTGTTTAATATTTGATAGGTATATCAAACTATAAATTTATATCTTTGCTAAAATTAAATGTATGAGGTTTTTCGAATTTTTAAAGAGTTGGGCTTTTTTTAGACAATTATTGATAGCCATATTGATAGTTGGTGTTATGGGCTTTTTATTAGTGAATTTTCTAGATTTTAGAACTAGACATGGTGAAGAAATTGAAGTTCCAGATTTAAAGAAAATGAAAATTGAAATTGCTGAAGAAAAATTAGCCGATTTAGGTATTGAGGCTTTGGTTTTAGATACAATTGATTACAATAAAGATTATCCTCCTTTTTCAATTGTGGAACAAGATCCAGAAGTAGGAGAGAAAGTAAAAGATGGTCGAAAAATATACGTAAAAATCAATGCTGGTGGTTATGCTATGATTACTTTACCTGATTTAGAGGAGAAAACATACAGACAAATTCAAGCTACATTTAGAGCTTTAGGTTTACAAGAAGGAGAAATTACATACAAGCCTAATTTAGCGAAAGATTTGGTTTTAGTGGTTAAGCATAAAGGGAAAGTAGTTAAAAAAGGAGATAAAATTCTTAAAAATTCTGTTTTAGATTTAGAGTTAGGTGATGGAAAACGAACATTTGAAGATTCAGATTTAGGTATTGATACAATTAGTGTTTCAAACCCAGAAATTGATGTGGATGTTCCAACAACTGAAGGACAATAATAATGAACGAAGAAGAAAAAAATATTGATGCCGAATTAGAAGAAGATTCGCTACATGAGCATTTTAAATTTGAAGCCACAAAAGGACAAGCACCTTTGCGTGTTGATAAATTTTTAATGAATTATATCGAAAATGCTACTAGAAATAAAATTCAACAAGCTGCTACAAACGGAAATATTTTTGTAAATGATGTACCAGTAAAATCAAATTATAAGGTCAAAGCTTTTGATGTTGTTAAAGTTTTATTGGAATATCCTCCGTTTGAGAATTTAATTATTCCAGAAAATATTCCGTTAAATATTGTTTATGAAGATGATCAATTGCTAGTTATCAACAAACCACCAGGTTTAGTAGTACATCCAGGTTATGGAAACTACACAGGAACTCTTGTAAACGCTTTAGCTTATCACTTTGATAATTTACCAATGAACAGTTCTGAACGACCTGGATTGGTTCACAGAATAGACAAAGACACTTCTGGTTTAATGGTTGTAGCTAAAACGGAATCAGCTATGACATATTTAGCTAAACAATTTGCAGATAAAACTTCTGAAAGAGAATATATTGCCATAGTTTGGGGAAATGTGAAAGAGGATGAAGGAACGATTGAAGGAAACATTGACAGACATGTGAGCAATAGAATGCAAATGGCAGTTTATGATGTGGATAGCGATAAAGGGAAACCTGCAATAACACATTATAAAGTACTAGAACGTTTAGGATATGTTACTTTAGTTTCTTGTAAATTAGAAACTGGTAGAACACATCAAATTCGCGTGCACATGAAACATATTGGTCATACATTATTTAATGATGATCGTTATGGTGGAGACTTGATTTTAAAAGGAACAACTTTTACAAAATACAAACAGTTTGTAGACAATTGTTTTAAAGTCTTACCAAGACAAGCACTTCATGCTAAAACATTAGGTTTTGAACATCCTACTACAAAAGAGTTTATGCGTTTTGATTCGGAAATTCCTCAAGATATACAAGAATGTATTAAAAAATGGAGAACCTATTCTAATGTCAAAAGTTTTGAAGATTTAGAAGATTAATAATATTCAATTTTTCTTGAAGTATATAAAACAAGATTGTTTAACGTCGTTTTCTTGCTAATCCAGTTTTCATTATTGTCATAGGTGTATTCTAGCTGTTTTTTATAGATTTCATTACCATTTCCGTCATATACAATATGAAAAATCACATTGTTTTTGAAGTCGTATTTATAAACTGTTTCAGATATTAACTTTTCGTTTTTGAATACTTTCCAAGTAGTCATATTATCATTTTGATCATATTCAAATTCTTCTCTGGTTTTTGAATTGTCAAAAACTTCAAAAGTGGCTTTAGAAATTAAACGCTTTTTCTCATCATAGGTTTTCGATATTTCTGAATCTAAACTTCCGTTTTCAATTAAAGTTTGCGAACTTAATAACTGATTATAACTATTGTAAAGCGAAGTTGTTTTTGAAATTATTTTGAAATTTTTATCATAAAATACTTCAGAGGCTCTATTACCATTGTCATCATACTCAATAGATAGTCTTGACTGCATTGTTTGTTTATTTCGAAAATAAATTTCTTCTTTAACTCTATTGTTTTCATCATAACTAAAACCAGTTCTATTGATTACTATTTCATTATCATCGTATTTGTAGTGTTCAGCCAATAAGCCTTTATTATATAAAAACACCTCTTTGTCTAGTATTTTAGCACCATTATAACGTCTAGTAATAATAGTATTTTTTTCGTCGTCCCAAGTGTATTTTGTTTCTACATATTCAGTAGGAGAAGTAAAGTTTTTCTTAGAGATTATTTTGTCTTTTCCATCAAAAACAATGTCTTCAGTTATATTTCCGTTTTCGTTGTAAGTGATTTTGTTGATTAATTTTCCTTTTTTGTCAAATTTTAATGCAATATCTGGTAAAAATTGATTTTCAAATTTACGAACTGAACTGGTGTTTCCACCATCTTTTTTCTCTTCTGTGGTATATTCTAAAGTTGATTTGACGCTTCCTTTTAAACCAAAGGCACTCCATTCAGAATGAGCTTTAGAAGTTCTAATTTCTTCAGTTTCTGTTTTATTTTCTTTTTTACAAGAGATTAATAATGAAGTTACGTAAATTAATACAAATATTTTTTTCATAATTATTACTTAGAAGCTGTAGCGTTATCAAATTTTTGAGAAACAGTTTCCCAATTGATTACATTGAAAATTTCTGAAATATAATCGGCTTTCTTGTTTTTATATTTTAAATAATAAGCATGTTCCCAAACATCAATAGCTAAAATTGGAGTTCCCTTTTCAACTGCATTTGACATTAAAGGATTATCTTGATTGGCAGTTTGTGTAACTTTTAATTTTCCATCTTTATCAACAATTAACCATACCCAACCTGAACCGAAAAGGGTTGTAGCTGTTTCAGAAAGTTTTGAGTTTAAGTTGCTAAATGAACCAAAATCTCTGTTTATAGCTTCTGTAAAAGCAGTTGTAGGTTTTGTGTCTTTTTTTGGACTTAAAATTTCAAAATATAAATTGTGGTTGTAATATCCACCAGCATTATTGCGAAGAAATGTATTATTGATATCTAGTTGATTTAAGATTTCTTCTATTGTTTTTGTTTTAAACTCAGTATCGTTGACTGCTGTGTTTAATTTATTGGCATATCCTAAATGATGTTTTGAATAATGAGTTTCCATTGTTGTTGCATCAATGTAAGGTTCTAAATCATTGTATTGATATGATAAACCATTCATTTTAAATGGACCAGTTGTAGTTTTGACATCAGCGGGATTTCCATATATAACTTCTTCAACAACATTTGGATCAGGTAATTGTACTTCTTGTAGTTGTTTTTCCTTTTTACATCTAGTTAATAATAAAACAGAAAATAAACTTAATAGTACTGTTTTTTTCATTTCGGTATTTTTTATTGACAATTAAAGTTTTCTTTCTTTTAGTAATGAATTTATTAATTCAATATATTGTTCTTTAGCTTCATCAATTGATAGGTGATTCACTTGCATCCAAGCATTCATCTTAAAAGCATTTTTTAAATCATTAGAGTCTTGAGAAGCTTCAATAGTTAATGAAGGTCGAGTAGAAGTAGCATGCTTGTACAATCCATATAGTACCAATTGTACATTTGGTGGAACAGATTCTTTCGGAATCTTATTAGCATTTTCAAATGCTTCATCAAATAAAATATTTAACGCTTCACTATTCAATTTTACTATTTTTTTGTTAGTACAGTAACTCCTCCAATGGCTTTTTGACCTAATTTAACATCAATAGGAGTTCCTATTGGAAAATATAAGTCTACTCTAGAACCAAATTTAATAAAACCAGCATCTTTTCCTTGAACAACACGCATTCCAACTTGTGCATAGTTAACAATTCTACGAGCTAATGCACCAGCAATTTGACGATACATAACTTCTCCATAAATACGATTTTCAATGACTACAGTAGTTCTTTCGTTTTCTTCACTTGCTTTTGGATGCCAAGCAACTAGATATTTTCCTGGATGATATTTGCTGTATTTTACGATTCCATTTAACGCATAACGTGTAACGTGAACATTGATTGGTGACATAAAAATAGAAACCATTAAACGTTTGTCGTTGAAGTATTCTGGTTCAAATACTTCTTCAATAACAACCACTTTTCCGTCAACAGGAGCAATAACATGGTTGTCGCTATTGTCCACATTTCTTTTAGGATTTCTAAAAAATTGTAACACTAAAATTAATATTACTATTGCTAAAACTTGAATAAATTTTCTTATCCAAAAATTATCAAAAACATCTGATAATAGTAACAATGCTACTGAAATAATAACTGTAGCTAAAATAATTTTTCCACCTTCTTTATGAAACATAATATAAAATTTGATAAAATAAATATACAAACGGAGCAACAAATATAATACTATCTAGCCTATCTAGCACACCACCGTGACCAGGCATAATGTTTCCGCTATCTTTTACTTGTGCAATTCTTTTAAACTTGGATTCCACTAAATCTCCAATTGTACCAAAAACGCTAGCAATAAATGCAATTCCTATCCAAATATACATAGTTTCTATATTATCGGAACCTATAAAATATTTTGCTATTAAAACGCTCGCTAAGATACTAAATACTAAGCCACCAAAAAATCCTTCGATGGTTTTTTTTGGTGAAATGCGTTCAAAAAGTTTATTCTTTCCTATAGATTTTCCAACAACATAGGCAAAAGTATCATTTGTCCAAATCAGAATAAAAATACCAATGATAATTTTTGGATTATAACCCTTTACACCAAAGGGTATTTTAGTAATAAAAATAAATGAAAGAATAATATAGCCTAGAACATAAAAGTATTTATCTATAGTAGAGCAGGGTAAGTTTTGTTTAGAAAAAAGAAAAGCCATTGCTTTAATTGAAATCAACAATGTAATTGCTAAGGTAATCTGGATGATTGATGTTTCATTAATTTCACCAAAAGTAAAGAAGTAAAACAAAACAATTCCTACAATAAAAGGAGCTATTTTTGGGATTTGAACAAGATTACAAAATTCATTAATTGCAATGACCATAAAAACGCCAAATAGTATAAAAAAACTAGTGGTAGAATAGGAAATAGCAAACAGTAACAAAACTATATAAACTACACCTGATAATAATCTGGTTAGAGTTTCGTTCATTTTATAAATCTTCTAATAGCAACAAATATAAGTTTTTGTGGCTGCTTCCATAATGAAGAAAGTCCTCCTCTTTTGTTTTTTCAAAATACTTTATAGTTGTAATATTTGATGGATATTCTTTGTCGTATCTTTTCTTAATGTTTCTAAGACCATCGCTTTTGTTTCCAACAATTTGACTTGTTGTGGCAAAAACAACCATGTCACAAGGTAATTCGTTAGCTTTGTATTGTTTGAATTGTTTAGATGAAAATAATATTGAACCATCGTCAGCAATTAAATCTTCGCAAATTGTAAAAAAGAATTTAGGAGTTTTTACATTTTTGTATTCTAATTTATTTTCATCCAATAACGAAAATAATTTTTCGTCATGACATAAAACTTCGTTTTCAAACCAATCGTTTTCTTCAAGAATATTTTCAAATTGTTCTCTTAATTCATTTAAGTTTTCGCAATATAAAAATTTACCACCGTTATTTTTAAAATTGAAAGTAAACTTTTCGTCAATTGGAGTATTTATTTCAGGTTCATAAGGGCTTCCTTGTGAATCTTTATCGTCTTCTGAAGTGTTGCCAAATATTTTTTTGAATATGTTCATGTATGGCTGGATTTTTGAATTTAACCAAAGGTAAAAAATCTTAACTCAAAATTAATATGAATTAAGATTTTTTATTAATAAACAATTGTTAATAACCTTAGGCTATATCTTCGTTTGTGTGGTCTGAAATATCTTCTAAAGGCTTGAAATTTCTCTGACCAAAAATAGTTTCTAAGTCATCTTTAAAAATAACTTCTTTTTCAATCAGAATATCAGCTAGTTGATTCAGTTTATCTTTATTTTCTTCCAAGAGTTTAATAGCTCTTTGGTATTGACCTTCAATTAAAATTGAAATTTCGCTATCGATAACCTTTGCAGTTTCTTCAGAATAAGGCTTAGAAAAATTATAGTCGTTTTGACCAGATGAATCATAATATGTAATGTTTCCTAACTTTTCATTCAATCCATAAATTGTAACCATGGCTCTTGCTTGTTTAGTTACTTTCTCTAAATCACTCAAAGCTCCCGTAGAAATGTTATTGAACATAACTTTTTCTGCAGCACGACCACCCATAGTTGCACACATTTCGTCTAGCATTTGCTCTGGACGAACAATTTGTCTTTCTTCTGGTAAATACCATGCAGCTCCAAGACTTTGACCACGAGGAACTATTGTTACTTTTACTAAAGGAGCAGCATGCTCAAGCATCCAACTTACCGTTGCATGACCAGCTTCGTGAACAGCAATTGCTCTTTTTTCTTCTTTAGTAATGATCTTGTTTTTCTTTTCTAAACCACCAATTATTCTATCGACAGCATCCAAGAAATCTTGTTTGTCTACAGCTGTTTTATTGTTTCTTGCAGCAATTAAAGCAGCTTCGTTACAAACGTTAGCAATATCAGCACCAGAGAAACCTGGAGTTTGTTTAGCTAAAAATTCAGTATCTAAACCTTCTGCTTTTTTAAGTGGTTTTAAATGCACTTCAAAAATTTCTTTACGTTCTCTAATGTCTGGTAAGTCAACATAAATTTGTCTATCAAAACGACCTGCTCTTAATAAGGCTTTGTCTAAAACATCAGCTCTGTTGGTTGCTGCTAATACGATTACATTTGAATTAGAGCCAAAACCATCCATTTCAGTTAAAAGTTGGTTTAAGGTGTTTTCTCTTTCGTCATTTCCACCAGACATGTTGCTTTTACCTCTAGCTCTACCAACTGCGTCAATTTCGTCAATAAATATAATTGATGGAGATTTTTCTTTTGCTTGTTTGAATAAATCTCTTACTCTAGAAGCACCAACTCCTACAAACATTTCCACAAAATCTGAACCAGATAAAGAGAAAAAAGGAACTTTAGCTTCTCCAGCAACAGCTTTAGCTAATAATGTTTTACCAGTTCCAGGAGGACCAACTAACAAGGCTCCTTTTGGAATTTTTCCACCTAGTGAAGTATATTTTTCTGGTGTTTTTAAGAATTCAACAATTTCTTGTACTTCTTCTTTTGCTCCTTCTAAACCAGCTACATTAGCAAATGTTGTTTTTACATCTGTTTTTTCGTCAAATAATTTAGCTTTAGATTTTCCAATGCTAAAAATTTGGCTTCCACCACCACCAGCTCCACCACCTGACATTCTTCGCATCATAAAAATCCAAAGACCAACTAAAATTAGAATTGGTAAGAATGAAAAGAATATTTCAGTCCAATCACCAGTTG
The DNA here is from genome assembly GCF_963922255.1 of uncultured Flavobacterium sp. Lineage (GTDB taxonomy): Bacteria > Bacteroidota > Bacteroidia > Flavobacteriales > Flavobacteriaceae > Flavobacterium. The sequence continues at coordinate 101,057 of NZ_CAWUIC010000001.1, forward strand.
ATTTAAAATCATAATTTGTAATTAACCCTTTTTCATCAGCTTCTACTAATTTCTTTTGAAAGAGTTCTTCATTACCAATATTTTCTAATAGATAATGAGGGCCTTTTTCGTTTGTTTTTCCTAAAACATCTTTATTTACAGCATCATATTTTTTGTCGTTTAATACTTCTTTTTTCAAGAAGATTTCAGCAGTTTTGCCATTATATACAATAACTTTATCAACTTGAGACGAATCTAAAAGTTGATTAAATTTTGAAATACTACTTGGTTTTGGATTGCTTAAATCAACTCCCGATGATGCCACTTGTATAATGAAAAATAAGGCAAGAATTGAAAGAAATATATACCACGGGCTAAATTTCAAGCCTGGTTTTTTATTATTATCGTTTGACATATTTAATTTTTATTTTCTAATGAAATGATTTGGGCATCTCCCCACAAACCTTCAATGTTATAATATTCTCTAATGTGTTTTTGAAAAACATGAACTACAACGTTAACATAATCCATCAAAACCCATTCAGCATTTTCAGAACCTTCAACATGCCAAGGTTTGTCTTTTAATTCTTTTGAAACTACTTTTTGAATAGAGTTAACGATTGCATTAACTTGTGTGTTCGAATTTCCGTTACAAATGATAAAGTAATCACTTACGGTGTTATCTATTTCTCTTAAATCAAGAATATCAATATCATTTCCTTTAACATCTTCTATACCTTTGATGATATTTGCTATTAAATCATCATTACTTACTTTCTTTTTAGTCATCTAAATTTTTTACTTTATGCAAATTTACCAAAATTTGTCTTTACATTTGAACGTTAACAAAAGTTTACAAAAATTATTTTTACACATGAATATCATCAAACTAAATGCCACAAACTCAACGAACGACTATTTAAAAGATTTAATGCGAAAACAGTTTGTTGATAACTTTACAATTGTGATAGCTAATAATCAAGAAAAGGGTAGAGGTCAACGAGATGCAGAATGGTTTAGCGAATCAGGTAAAAACCTAACGTTTAGCATTTTAATTAGAGATTTGATAATGAGCCCAACAGAACTTTTTTCTTTAAATATTGCAGTTGCTTTGAGTGTTTTTGAAGCATTAAATCTACTGACAAGAAAAAATATTGCTGTAAAATGGCCAAACGACATTATGGCAGATAATAGGAAAATTGCTGGAATTTTAATAGAAAATGCTATTCAACAAAATGGAGAAATTTATTCAGTTATTGGAATTGGCCTAAATGTAAATCAAATTAATTTTAATTCTGCTAAAAAAATAACTTCATTAAAATTAATTGAAAATGTAGATTTTAATTTAGATAAAGTCTTGAATTTGGTAGTAGAGAATTTAAAACAAAATATTTCTTTAATACGAAGTAATGAAAAAGTTTTATGGAATAAATATTTAGAGAACTTATTTAAAAAAGAAATTCCCACAACTTTTGAAGATGAAAATCAGGAAAAATTTATGGGAATTATTAAAGGTGTTTCTTCAATTGGCCAACTTCAGGTTTTGCTTGAAGATGATTCCATAAAAAATTATGGAGTTAAAGAAATTAAAATGTTGTATTAGTTAACAATAATCTTTTTGGTTATCGATTGATTTTCTGAACTTAATCTCAATAAATAAAAACCTTGAGGTAAATTCTCTAAAGTATATGTATTGTTGTTTAATACAGGTTTTTTTATTACTTGAATTAGTTGTCCGTTTAAATTAATTAACTCAATTTCTTCTAAAGCAATTTTTGTTTCAATGTTTACTCTATTATCATTTGAAGGATTTGGATAAACTGAAATTTCACTTAAATTAACAAAATTTTCTGTTGATAAAAAGATAGATGGCCAACGGTTTTGAGCTACTGGTCCGCCCCAAATAACAGTTGCTAAATAAGGGTTGTCAATAAAAGGATTTCTGTTTCCTTGACCATAACTATTACTTGAGTTCCCCAAATAAGTATTTCTATTATCTTCGTATTGTGAAACTGGATCTTCAGCGTTCCATTGTAATAGCAAGTCAATCATGTTTGAATCACTAGAGTTTGTTGTACCAGATGCTACATAGGTGGGTAAGCATTGATTTCCATATCGTAAATACATATACATGATAATTCTTGCACAATCACCTTTCCATTCGTCTCCTGGATACCAATTACTTCCTACAGTTGTAGACTGTATCCCTGAACCTGCTCCAAATTTTTTGTTTCCTCTATCTGAATTGCGTTGTACATCAGATGCTCTTAACATTTGTGCATCAGCACCTGGACCAGATTGTCCTAAAGCAGGATTTCCTAATGATTGAGCAAAAACATGCTCTCTATTCCATTCTCCAACATTACCACCATTGTTGTTTTTGTTTCTAACTCTATCGTTTGTAACATCACTATCAGAGCCATTTTCCCAACCATAAATTAATTGTACATTATTTGAATTTGTTGGATCTAAATCAACGATTTTTAAAGCTTCCCAAACATCGCTATAAGATAAAATTGAGGTATGTGTTGTAGTAATTTTTGTTGCTAAAGCATTTTTTAAAGCAGTACCAGTTTGGTTCCAATTAAAACCATTATAATAAGGTGTTGCAGGAGCACCATTTTGAGCAAAACTAATTATTACGCTCAATAAAAATAATAAAATGTAATTCTTTTTCATGTTTGTTTAATTATATTTTTTTTTCTAATAAAGCCATATAGAATCCGTCAAAACCTGATTGATGTGCCAACACTTTTTGGTCTTTTATTAGTTTGAATTTTTGTCCTTCTTCTGTTTTTAAGAATTTTTTAATCTGTTCTTCGTTTTCAGATGGCAAAATAGAACAAGTGGCATAAACCATTTTTCCACCAGGTTTTACAATTTTTGAATAATTATGTAAAACTTCTTCTTGCACTTTTTTGATGTTATCAATAAATTCTGGTTGTAATTTCCATTTGCTGTCAGGATTTCTTTTTAAAACACCAAGTCCGCTACATGGAGCATCAATTAATACTCTATCTGCTTTTTCGTGTAAACGTTTGATAACTTTTGTGGTATCAATTACTCTAAATTCTGCATTGAAAACACCATTTCTTTTAGCACGGATTTTTAATTGTTTCAATTTACTTTCATAAATATCCATTGCAATTAATTGTCCTTTATTTTCCATCAAAGAAGCTAAATGCAACGTTTTTCCACCAGCACCTGCACAAGTATCAACAACTCTCATTCCTGGTTTTACATCTAAATAGTAAGCTACTAATTGAGATGAAGCATCTTGTACTTCATATAAACCTTCTTTAAAAGCTGGAATAAGAAAAACATTTGCTCTTTCTTTTAAAACAAGAGCATCAGGTTGGTCTTTTAAAAATTCAGTTTCAATGTTGTGATCCATTAAAATGGCACGCACTTTTTCTTTAGTCGTTTTTAAAGTATTAACCCTTAAAATTACTTTTGCTTGTTCGTTTTGAGCAGCTAGTTCTTTTTCCCAAACTTCTTTTCCTAACTCTTTTAGACCTAATTCATCCATCCAATCAGGAATAGCTTCTTTGAATTTTCTAATTTTAGTTAATTCATCAAAACGGCCTTTTATTTTTCGAGTTGGAGTACTTTCAAAATATTTCCAATCGGGTAACTTTATTCCTCTTAAAACAGCCCAAACAGCAAAAATTCTCCAAACATCATCTCTTGTAAATGGTTCTTTTACTTCGGCTATTTCAGTATATAATCTTTTCCAGCGAACAATTTCATAAATAGTTTCGGCAACAAATTTACGGTCGTGACTTCCCCAACGTTTGTCTTTTTTTAAGGCTTGTGCAACCATTTTATCGGCATAAGCTCCTTCATTAAGGATGGCCATTAATGAATCAATAACTGTAAATACTAAATTTCTGTGTAATCTCATTTCTTTTTTAATCAGCTTGCAAAGATAGTATTAATAATGTGTTTATAGAATTTTTTAATCATAAAAAAAGACCACATTGCTGCAGTCTTTGTTTTTATTTATAATTTGAATTTTATCCTCTTCCACCTCTAGATGAACCACCTCTGGATGAACTTCCAGTTGAAGATCCTCCATTTGAAGATGAACCTCTTGAGCTTCCCATTGAAGGTGAACTTGAGCGAGATGGAGCACTTGCTCTAGAAGGAGAGCTCGATCTAGAAGGAGCACTAGTTCTTGTTGAAGAAGAACCTCTATTTGAAGATATTGCTTTTGGAGAAGAACTTCTTGTTGATGTACTAACTCTAGGAGAAGAAGAAGTATTAGATCTTTCAGCTCTAGTAGAAGTTGTATTTCTTGTAGAACTATTAGCTCTAGTGCTTTCGTTTCTTGTTGCAGTAGTACTTCTTGGTGTTTCTACTGATGCACTATTGTCTCTTGTAGAAGTTGTAGCTCTTGGACTTTCACTTCTAGTTGATGTTGTGCTTTTCGTAGAAGTTGTCGCTCTAGTATTTCCTTCTCTTGTTGAGACTTCACTTCTAGTAGAATTATTATTTCTAGTTGAGTTGTCACTTCTATTTGAAGATGCAATTCTAGGTTGCGTGTTTCCTCTTTCTCTAGCGTTTACTGTTCTTGTACTTCTTGTTCTATCTAATTCATATCTATTAGTCACAGATGCATTTCTGTGAGAGAATGAACGATTAGGATATCTTACTTCATAAGCATTTGCTCTTCTTCCATAATATGCGTTGTACGAAACTCTACAGTTTCTATAATTTACATAGTTGTAAACGTGACCATATCCACCAATATATACATTTATATGATTTCTATATCTAAAAACCGGAAATGGACGCCAATATGAATAGTAAGAAGGATAATAACCCCAATACCAACTAGAATAATAAGGACGATAATTTGTTACCCAAAATGTAGTATAGATTACTGGTGTGTGAACATAAACTGGTTCGTAAATGTAATTTTCACCATACATATACACATCACCAACAACTTGAACTTGAACTTTATTGTTTTTATCACGTTGTACTTCAATTGTAGCAACATCTTGATATAAATCTTTATCAATAACAGATTGTACAATTATAATATGATCATTTCCTTCAATTGATTCTATAACTCGTAAATAATCTACATAATTATCACCGTTTAAGTCCAAATTACTAATTTGAGCTTTAGGATCATTAATTCTTTTTTCAAAGTCTTCTAAATCAGAAGACTCTCCAAAGATTGTAGCAATAGCTCTTAAATCTAAATTATCACTAATTTCAGATGAATTTGCTGTTACAGTTGTTTTATCTTGTGCATTAACAAACATTGTTGTTAAACTAAGTAAAAGGGCAAGGGTGAATAATTTTTTCATAATAAATAGTATTAAGTTACTAAAATGTTTGAATTTTTACATTCGAATATTGAATATTCAATATTCGTGCCAAAGTATATCAGGAATACTTAATCACTTGTAAATCAATTTTTTAATAATTTATAGATTTGGAATTTGAATTTAGAGTACTATTTATAACTTTACAAAAAAATAATCAAGATGAAATATTTTCAATGCATTTTTATTTTACTATTAATAAGTTCTTGTAGCTCTCAAAAAGAAATGAATGGAAATTATTCTAAAGTCGAAATTCAATCCATTTTGGATGAAAAAATTAGTATTAGGGCAATTTTAAGTGATGAAAATTATCTTTGGTATGCTGGAGACAATGGTAATTATGGTAAAGTAAATTTGAAAACCAATGAAGTTTCAAAATATAAAGTTCAGTCAGACACAACTGTAAATGAAATTAGAAGTATAGCTCAAACAAAAGATTATATCTTTTTATTACCAGTAGCAAATCCAGCAAATGTTTATAAAATTTCTAAGAAAGATAATTTGCAACAAATTGTATACTCAGAAATAAATGAGAAAGTGTTTTATGATTCCATGCAATTTAAAGATGAGTTAAACGGAATGGCAATGGGTGATCCAACAGAAGATTGTTTGTCTGTTATTGTTACTAATGATGGAGGAAATTTTTGGAGAAAAATAAGTTGTGATGATTTACCAAGAGTAGAAGATGGAGAAGCTGCTTTTGCTGCAAGTAATTCAAATATAATGTTGGAAAAAACAAAATCATTTATGGTTTCTGGTGGTAAGAAATCTAGATTATTTGCAAGTGATGATTTTGGAAAAACTTGGCAAGTTTATGAAACGCCTATAGTTCAAGGTGAAGAAATGACTGGAATATTTTCTGCAGATTTTTACAACGATAAAATCGGATTTATAACTGGTGGAAATTATATGAAACAAAATGATAATACCAATAACAAAGCGATCACTTTTGATGGTGGAAAAACTTGGAAATTAGTGGCAAATGGTCAAGGTTTTGGATATGGTTCTTGTGTGCAGTTTGTTCCAAATAGTGAAGGAAAAGCATTAGTTTCTGTGGGAGCCAATGGAATTCAGTATTCTAATGATTTTGGAAATACATGGCAACAATTGAATGAAGATAAAGAACTTTATACTATTCGATTTTTAGATTCAAAAATAGCTTTTGCAGCTGGAAGAAATAAAATAGTTAAAATAATCTTTTCAGAATAAAATTAATAAAAGAAAGACTACTCACATTAATGAATAGCCTTTTCCTATAACAATTTTTCCCTTATTAAATTAGAATGATAAAACTACATTTAAAGTGAAATCATCATTGATAGCTTTGTCTCCTAAACCATCAAAAATACTTCCTGAGTTGTATTCAATTCCGTATTTTGTTCTGTCAATCACAACTTCAGCAGTAGCTGTTTTGTCTTTTACTGTGATGTCAAAAACTACTTCATTTGTTTTGTCTTTGATGGTTAAATCTGCATAAATAGTGTAAGTGTTATTTTCTTTTGTAGCTATTTTTTTGAAAACTAATTTTGAAGTTGGGTATTTATCAGTACCAAAGAAATCATCAGCTTTTAAATGTCCTTCTAATTTTCCTTTCATTCCACCTTCTAAATCTGTAACATTGATTGATGTCATATCTACCGTAAAATTCCCACCTACCAATTTTTTTCCGTCAAATACTAAAGCTCCTTCTTTTAAGCTTACTGTTCCTTCATGTTTACCTGTAACTTTTTTTCCTACCCAGTTGATTGTGCTTTTTGCAGCATCTACTTTTACGGTTTTTTGAGCTGTAGCTGAAAATGTAACGAATGCTACTAATGTTAATGCGATTGATTTTAAATTTTTCATTTTTGTTTTAAATTTTAGTGATTGTTTTTATTAAATTGTTTCAAATAATTCGTTAATTGGTTTTCTTACTTTTGGATAGTGTTGCGTTGCATCTTCTTCATGACGATATCCTAAAGTTGCTACTAATGAAGCATTTAGGCCAAGTTTGTCTAATCCTAAAATTTCATTGTATTTTTCTGGTTCAAATCCTTCCATTGGAGTTACATCAATTTTTAGCTGTGCAGCTGCATTTAGTAAATTTCCTAATGCTAAATAAGTCTGTTTTGAAGTCCAATTTGATTTGATTTCTTTTGGTAAAGGAGTTATTTTTGATTTCATAAAATCACTATATCCTTTTAAATCTTCAGCTTTTAAGCCTCTTGTTTGAGCCATATTACTCATATAATCGTCAATATGATTATCTTGTACATCAACCATATTTGCAAAAACAAATAGGTGAGAAGCTTCAGTAATTTGAGATTGTCCCCAAGAAACGGGTTGAAGTTGTGCTCTAACTTCTGGGTTTTCAATAATTATTACTTTGTAAGGCTGTAAACCATAAGAAGAAGTGCTTAATTGAATTGCTTCTTTCAAAGTTTCTAAATCTTGTTCAGATATTTTTTTTGAGGCATCAAACTTTTTTGTTGCATAGCGCCAATTCTGATTGTCTAAAAATGTATTCATAGTTTATATAGTTCTGAATTTTTCTAATAATTCGTTTAAAGTTTCTAATTCTGATGTTGTTAAGTTTTTTGTAAAACTTTTTTCGTGATTAATTACTAAAGGATCCAATTCTTTTAATGTATCTAGCCCTTTTTGAGTAATAGTAATCTCCATTTTTCTTCTATTGTTTGGACAAATTTCACGTGTTACAAGATCTTTTAATAATAATTTGTCTACTAATCGAGTAGTGTTACTTGTTTTTGCAATCATACGTTCTTGAATATCACACATGTTTGCCGATTTTCCATTCTTACCTCTTAATATGCGTAATACGTTAAATTGTTCTACTGATAAATCAAAAGGTTTTAAAACTTCATTAAATTTTTCACCAATACTATTATGGCAATACATTATATTAAGTAATGTCTTCTTTTCTAAAGCTATTGGTGAATTACTTTTTATTATATCTTCAATTTTCATAATTGTATATACAAATATTTACATGACAAATGTAGTATATTTTTTTAATTGTATATACAAATGTCAATTAATTTTTTGTTAAATTTTTAAAATTATATTTTTGAGTGTACATTTGATAAAAATTTTTTAGAAGATGAATTTAGAACAAAACGATTGGTGGAATACCTTTTTAGCAGATGATAATGCTGTTATTCTTGATGTTAGAACAGATGATGAATTTGAATCAGGAAAAATTTCTGGAGCCATTAACATTGATATTTACAAGGGACAAGGTTTTATTTATATGTTAGAGGAATTAGATAAAACTAAGAATTACTACGTGTATTGTGCTGCTGGTGGTAGAAGTGCACAAGCTTGTGGAATTATGAATCAATTGGGTTTTGAAAAAGCTTATAACTTGATAGGTGGAATATCACAATGGGATGGACCAGTAGAATAACGAAAAAGAGCTAATTGAAAAATCAGCTCTTTTTTTATGAAATTTTCTTTAATTTATTTTTATCAAGTAAGGTTATTTTTTTTCCTTTTAAATCGATTATTCCTGATTTATTATATTCAGAAAGTAAACGAATACAACTTTCAGTTGCTGTACCTATCATTCCTGCTAATTCTTCTCTAGAAAGTTGAAGTTTTAATGAATTGTCTTCGTTTACACCAAAATTTTCTTCTAAGTATAACAAGGTTTCTGCTAATCGTTGTTTTACTGTTTTTTGAGCCATGTCAACCATGTGGTCATCCGAATCTTTTAAATCACCACAAATAGTTTTCATCATATTCAGTGAAAATTGGTTGTTTTCATTAAAAACACCCATAATTTCTGATTTTGGTATAAAACATACTTGCATGTCTTCTAGAGCAATGGCACTTAAATTTGCTGCTTCATCACTTATCATTGAACGTTGGCCTAAAAGTTCACCTGGTTTAGACAATTTTACAATTTGGTCTTTACCATTATCACTCAACTTAGTCATTTTGCATACTCCTTCTTTCACACAATATACACCGTTTACCGTTTCTCCTTCTTCAAAAATAGGTTCTCCTTTTTTTATGGTATAAGATGTTTTACAATCTGCCATTTTAATAAGCTCATTTTTTGTTAAGGCTTTTAGAGAGCTAAATTGTCTAACAATACACTGTTCGCACTTACTCATATAGTATGATTTAACTTATTTTACAAATATAATTAAAGTATGACAAATATCATATTTTTACTTATCAACATTTGCAACCTTTGTTACAGGTAAAATGAGCAAATTTATGGACACAAATAACTGTTTCCATTGTGGTAATGAAATTATTAAAAAAGACGAAATCATTTTTGATGAAAAAAGTTTTTGTTGTAATGGTTGTAAGACCGTTTACGAAATTTTTAGTCAGAACGATTTATCTTGTTATTATGATTTAGAAAAAGCACCTGGTGCAACGCCACAAGAGATTAAGGGAAAATATGATTTTTTAGATGATGAAAAAATTATTGCAAAACTGTTGGAATTTCAAGAAGATTCAACCGCTATTGTTTCACTTTTTATTCCTCACATACACTGTAGTTCGTGTATTTGGATTTTGGAAAATTTACAAAAACTGCAAGATGGAATAAGTACATCACAAGTTAATTTTCCTGAAAAGAAAGTAAGAGTTACTTTCAATTCTACAAAAACTTCTTTAAAAGACATTGTTTATCTTTTGAGTTCTATTGGATATGAACCCTACATAAGTCTTGAAAATTTTGATGAAGGAAAGAAAAAAGTAGATAGAAGTTTGATTTACAAAATTGGAATTGCCTTTTTTTGTTTTGGAAACATCATGCTACTTTCATTTCCTGAGTATTTTGAAGTAGAAGAATTTTGGATCAATCAATACAGAGGATTCTTTCGTTGGCTGATTTTTGCATTGGCATTGCCTTCTTTTTTGTATTCAGCTTCAGGCTATTATGTTTCCGCTTGGAAAAGTATTCGTTCAGGACTTCTAAATATTGATATTCCTATTGCATTAGGTATCATTGTAATGTTTATTAGAAGTACGGTTGATATCATTTTCGATTATGGTCAAGGTTTTTTCGATAGTATGACTGGTTTGGTTTTTTTCATGCTTTTAGGAAAATTATTCCAACAGAAAACGTATGATTTTCTCTCTTTTGAACGTGATTATAAATCTTATTTTCCAATAGCAATTACAAAAATTTTGCTTACTGGTGAGGAAAATTCCGTTCAAGTTTATGATATTGAAAAAGGAGATAGACTGTTAATTCGCAATCAAGAATTAATTCCAGTTGATGGAATTTTAATTTCAGAAAAAGCTTCAATTGATTATAGTTTTGTTACTGGTGAAGCTGTTGCTATAGAAAAAAAATCAGGTGACAAACTCTACGCAGGTGGAAGAATGATGGGTAACGTTATTGAAATGGAAGTTTTGTTTTCAGTTTCTCAAAGTTACCTAACACAATTGTGGAGTAATGATGTTTTTCAGAAAAGAGTGGAACAAAAACATAAAACCATTACAGATAGAATCAGTAGATATTTTACGCCTATATTATTAATTATCGCAATAGTATCTTTTATCTATTGGGTTTTTATTGATGTTACAACTGCTTTTAATGTTTTTACAGCAATTTTAATTGTCGCTTGTCCATGTGCATTAGCTTTGACAGCACCATTTACCCTTGGAAATGTGCTTCGAATTTTAGGGAATCGAAAATTTTATTTAAAAAATGCTTTAGTAATTGAACAAATGGCTAAAGTAGATACTATTGTTTTCGACAAAACAGGAACTATAACAACCAACAAAAAAACAGCTATAACCTATGAAGGTGAAATACTGAATGAAAATGAGTTAGCAGTTCTGAAAAACACTTTAAGAGGTTCCAATCATCCATTGAGTAGGAGATTGTATGATTTCATTCCTAATCAAGAAAGAATGGAAGTGTCTAGTTTTGAAGAAGTTATTGGAAAAGGAATTTTTGCTATTTGTAATGATATGACAATAAAACTAGGTTCATCTCAATTTTTGCAACACATGAGCGAAAATACCCATAAGAAAACCAAAGTTCATGTTGAAATAGATGGAATTTACAAAGGCAGCTATATTTTCAATAATCAATACAGAAAAGATTTAGAACAGTTATTTGAAAGTTTAGCCAAAAAATACAATTTGGTTGTTTTATCAGGAGACAATGATGGGGAACAAAAAATTCTCGAAAAAATGCTTCCTAGCAAAACAAAATTAGTTTTCAATCAAAAGCCAGAAGAAAAGTTGTCTTACATAGAAAATCTTCAAAAAGAAGGCAAAAATGTAATGATGATAGGTGATGGTTTGAACGATTCAGGAGCATTAGCTCAAAGTAATGTGGGAATTTCAATCTCAGAAAATGTAAATGTTTTTTCACCAGCTTGTGATGGAATTTTAGATGCTTCACAATTTAATAAAATCAACTTTTTCATGAACTATTCTAAAAATGCGATGAAGACTATTTATATGAGTTTTGGGTTATCCTTACTCTATAATGTAGTAGGATTAAGTTTTGCAATTACAGGAACTCTTTCGCCAATAGTTGCTGCCATTATAATGCCATTAAGTACAATTACAATTGTAAGTTTCGTAACAATAATGACAAATATTTACGCAAGAAATAAAAAATAGCTTTAGTTGAGTTACCGTTGGCTTTAGCCATCGAAAAAATAATTTTAACAAAATTTTAAAGTATGACAAATATCATATTTTAAGCAAAATAGGCAAAGTAACTTTGTTATCACAAATTAGAGGTATGAGTGTCATTTATATTTTAATCACAGTAAGTATAGTAGTTGCGGTTGTTTTCTTGGTTGCTTTTATAAAAGCAGTTAAGAGTGGACAATATGACGACGATTATACACCATCAGTCAGAATGCTTTTTGACGATGAATTAATTAAGAGTACAAACAAATTAACTAAAACTGATAAAAAAAAATAATTAATTATGGAGAAAGAACAATTTTATTACGACAACAAAATTGTGAGAAACTTCCTTTACGCATCAATTGCTTTTGGTGTAATTGGAATGTTAGTTGGTCTTATAGTGGCCTTCATGTACTTATTTCCTAACATGACCGATGGAATTCCTTGGTTGAGTTATGGTAGGTTAAGACCTTTACACACTAACGCTGTTATTTTTGCCTTCGTAGGTAACTCCGTTTTTGCAGGAGTATATTATTCTTTGCAAAGATTATTAAAAACCAGAATGTATAGTAATTTCTTAAGTCAGTTAAACTTTTGGGGTTGGCAGTTAATCATTCTTGGTGCAGCTATTACATTACCATTAGGATACACATCATCAAAAGAATATGCCGAATTAGAATGGCCTTTTGATATTGCAATTGCTTTAATTTGGGTAGCATTTGGAGTTAACATGATTGGAACAATAATAAAGAGAAGAGAGAGACATATTTATGTAGCCATTTGGTTCTATTTAGCTACATTTATTGCTGTTGCTTTACTTCATATATTCAATAATATTGAAATTCCTGTTTCAGCTTTTAAATCTTACTCAGTTTATGCAGGTGTTCAAGATGCTTTAGTCCAATGGTGGTATGGTCATAATGCAGTTGCGTTTTTCCTTACAACGCCAATTCTTGGATTGATGTATTATTTTGTTCCGAAGGCAGCTAATCGTCCAGTATATTCATATAGATTATCTATTATTCACTTTTGGTCGTTAATTTTCATTTATATTTGGGCTGGACCTCACCACTTATTGTATTCAGCTTTACCAGATTGGGCTCAAAACTTAGGAGTTGTATTTTCAATCATGTTGATTGCTCCTTCATGGGGTGGTATGATTAATGGATTACTTACATTAAGAGGTGCTTGGGATAAAGTAAGAACAGACCCTGTTTTAAAATTCTACGTTGTAGCAATTACGGGTTACGGTATGTCAACTTTCGAAGGACCAATGCTTTCACTTAAAAACGTAAACGCTATTGCTCACTTTACAGATTGGATCGTAGCTCACGTTCACGTTGGTACTCTAGCTTGGAATGGTTTTATGGCTTTCGGTATGATTTATTGGTTAATACCACGAATGACTAAAACTAAATTATTTTCTACAGCATTAGCAAATTTCCACTTTTGGATTGGAACATTAGGTATCATTTTATATACTTTACCAATGTATGTTGCAGGATTTACTCAAGCTTCTATGTGGAAACAATTTAATCCAGATGGTTCATTAGTATATGGAAATTTCTTAGAAACAGTTACTGAAATCATGCCAATGTATGCTATGAGAGCAATTGGTGGAACTCTATATTTTATCGGAATTTTAGTTTTGGTTTATAACGTAGTAAGAACAGTAATGGCTGGTTCTAAAGTAGAAGATGAATTAGCAGAAGCTCCAGCATTAGTAAAAATTTCTAGCAAACAACTAAAAGGTGAAACTTGGCACTCATGGTTAGAAAGAAAACCAGTTCAATTTACAATCTTAACTACAGTTGCAGTAGCAATTGGAGGAATTGTTCAAATCGTTCCTATGTTGGTTGTGAAATCAAATATTCCAACGATTACAAGTGTTAAACCATATACACCATTAGAATTAGAAGGAAGAGATTTATACATTCGTGAAGGATGTAACAACTGTCACTCTCAAATGATTCGTCCTTTCCGTTCAGAAGTTAAACGATATGGCGAGTATTCTAAATCAGGTGAATATGTATATGATCATCCATTCTTATGGGGTTCAAAACGTACTGGTCCAGACTTAATGCGTATTGGTGGAAAATACAATGATAATTGGCATTTCAATCATATGTGGGATCCACAAAGTACTTCATCAGGTTCTATTATGCCAGGATACAAATGGATGTATGATAATAAACCAATGGATCATCAGCATATTGAGAAAAAAATGGAAGTAATGGTTACACTAGGAGTTCCATATACTAAAGAAGATATTGCAAATGCTAGAAAAAATATGGATGCACAATCGGCTCAAATTGAGAAAAACTTGAGTAATGATCCAGATTTTGTAAAATCGTATGAAGATAGTAAAAAAGCTGCTGCTGCAAGAGGTGAAGAATTTACACCAATGAAAGACAGAGAAATTGTAGCACTTATTGCTTACTTACAGCGATTAGGAACGGATATTAAAGTCAAAAAAACAGAATAATTTAAAACTCATAAGCATGTTAAAATTTGTAAAACACAATATGGAAACCATTATGGGAATTGACATTTATCCTATAATATCATTAGTGCTTTTCTTTATCGTTTTTGTTTCCTTCTTCATTTGGGCAATGACTTATAGTAAAGACAAGATTAAAGAATTAAGTGAATTGCCATTTAAAGATGAAAAATAATTAAAGCTACCTCTTTCTTTTCAGAATAGAGAGAGGTACTTTTTACTAACCAAAGCAAAAGCTAATAATAAAACAAGTTAAAATGAAAAAAATAATTCCAGCATATGTAAGAGTTCCGTTACTTTTTGCAATTGTTTTTGCAGCAATGGAATACTTTATTGATTCAGGAGATAAACCAGCGTTTATTGAATATCCAATGGTGTCTTTATTCTTAGGCGTATTTCTATTTTTATTAATTGCAATAGAAATAGTAATTAGTGCTGTAGATAATGTTACTTATCATTTATTGACTGATGAACAAAAACAACAATTAAAAGAAGCACAAGCATTGCCTTTCACAGAAGGGAAATTCTATCAAGGTTTGGTAAAAAAACTAACTCGTTCTAAAGCGATTGAGCAAGAACAAGATGTAATGTTAGACCATGATTATGATGGTATTAAAGAGTTAGATAACGTATTGCCTCCTTGGTGGGTATATCTTTTCTATGCTTGTATTGTATTTGCCATAGTATATTTAGTTCGTTTTGAAGTGTATGGCGATTATACACAAGCTGAAGAATTTGAGGCAGAAATGGCACAAGCTGATATTGAAATTAAAGAATATTTAAAAACGGCTCCAGATTTAATGGATAAAGAAAGTGTGACATTATTAACAGATGCAACTTCTTTGGCTGAAGGAAAGACACTTTTTACATCTAATTGTGTGGCTTGTCACAGAGCAGATGGTGGTGGAGCAATTGGACCAAACTTAACCGATGAATATTGGATTTTAGGTGGTGGTATCAAAGACGTATTCAACACATTAATGGAAGGTGGTAGATCAGGAAAAGGAATGATTTCTTGGAAAGATCAATTAAAACCAACCGAAATGCAAAAAGTTGCAAGTTACGTGCTTTCTCTTCAAGGTACAAATCCAAAAGATCCAAAACCTACTGAACCAGAAGCAGTGCTATACAAAGCAGAAGCTTCAGCAACAACAGATGAAGTTAAAACTGAAACTGCTGATGATTCAACAACTATAAAATAAATTATAAAAGGTTTTAAGTTGTGACTTAAAACCTTTTTCAACTCGTTTTAGACTTGTATTTAAAACAACAAAATTATGTCAAAGTTACCAGACGAAAGTTTTAGAGATTCCATAGGAACCATTACCACTGAAGGAAAGAGAAATTTTATTTTCCCAAAAAAACCTTCTGGAAAATTCTATGATAAAAGGAAAATATTAAGTTATATATTGTTAGCATTTCTTTTGTCAGCTCCTTTCATAAAAATTAATGGAAATCAATTTCTGATGTTCAATGTTTTAGAGCGAAGATTTTCAATTTTTGGATTTCCTTTTTGGCCACAAGATTTTCATTTATTTGTAATGTCAATGATTGTTGGAGTAGTGGGATTAACTCTTTTTACGGTAGCTTTTGGTCGAATTTTTTGCGGTTGGTTTTGTCCACAAACAATTTTTCTAGAAATGGTTTTTAGACGAATTGAATATTGGATTGATGGTGATAGAGGTTCTCAAATGCGTTTAGCAAAACAAGAATGGAATGCGAAAAAAATAAGAAAACGTCTTACTAAATGGATTATCTTTTTTATCATATCTTTTATTATCGCTAATGTTTTTTTAGCTTACTTAATAGGAAGTGATAAACTAATTCAATACATAACAGAAGGACCAGCTAAAAATTTAAGTACTTTAATTGCCTTACTAATTTTTACAAGTATTTTTTATTTTGTCTTTGCATGGTTTAGAGAACAAGTGTGTATTATTGCTTGTCCTTATGGTAGAATGCAAGGAGTACTTTTAGATAATAAATCAATTAATGTAGCTTATGACCATGTAAGAGGTGAAGGAGTTACAGGAAGAGCAAAATGGGATAAAAGAGAAAATAGAGCCGAAACGGGTAAAGGAGATTGTATTGATTGTAATCAATGTGTAGTCGTTTGTCCTACTGGAATTGATATTCGTAATGGTACTCAACTAGAATGTGTTAATTGTACTGCTTGTATAGATGAGTGCGATACTATAATGGAAAAAGTGGGATTGCCAAAAGGATTAATTCGCTATGCCAGTGAAGATGAAATTGTGAACAAAGAAAAATTCAAGTTGACAACTAGAATGAAAGGTTACATAGGTGTTTTAACTTTACTGATTGGAGTTTTAATAAGTTTGCTGTTCATGAGAAATGATGTAGAAGCAACTGTATTAAGGTTGCCAGGACAATTATTTGAACACAAAGGAGAAAATATCAGTAATATATTTACATATAAGATTGTAAATAAAACCGTTAGAGACTTTGATAGTGTTTATTTTAAAATTAAAAGCCCAAAAGGAACTATTAAAATGGTTGGAAATCCTTATGCAAAAGTCAAAAAAGAAGGATTAGCTCAAGGTACTTTATTTATCGAAATAAATCCAGCTTTTCTAAAAGGAGATAAAACCAAAGTTAAAATTGAAGTTTACAACAAAGATGAATTAATTGAAACCACAAAGACGAACTTTTTAGGACCAAGAAGTTTTAACTAGGATTTTCGGATTTTCAGATGGCGGATATTAAGAAAGAAATTTTATAAAAAAGACTTAACCATAAACTTGTCGATCCGAAAGGAATTAAATTTTAAAAAAAACATTGCATAAAAAGAAACTTCGCGACTTTGTGACTTTGTGGCAATAATAGAAAAAAAGAAAAAAATGAAAATAAATTGGGGAACAGGAATCGTAATTGCATTTGGACTATTTATCACATTCATATTGTATTTTGTATTTAAAGTACAATCAGATTCTACATATGATAATGAATTGGTGACAGAAGATTATTATAAAAAAGAATCATTAGTTCAAAATGATATTGAAAAGCAGCAAAGTGCCAATCAGTTAGAATATAAATTGAAATTTACAAAATCTGCTGAAGGAATTACAGTTGAATTTCCTTCCAATTTTGATTTTAAAAATATAAAAGGAAAAGTGTCCTTATATAGACCGTCAAGCCAAAAGCTAGATTTTGAAATTCCGATTTCATTATCTTCTTCAAATTTGCTCATACCTAATAGTAATTTGGAAGGCGGTCTTTGGGACATTTCTGTAGATTGGACTTACAATGATTCCAGCTACTTGAACAAAGAAACAATGTATTATTAATTTTCTAAATTTCTAGTTTGGAATTTGGAATTTAAAATATTGAAATTTTAAAAAATGGTGTGCTTTTAGGTAATTGGTATTCTTAATTAGTTTATTGGTTATTAGTTTTTTAATTTTAAACCTTTTATCTAAAACACACTTTTTTAACATCGATTTAAAAAAATCAATTTCAAATCCAATGCAAATTCAAAAATCAACAATCGTTAATCTTCAATCAACAATATAATGCTTTATTCTGCTATCATACTAGGTTTAATCAGTAGCTTTCACTGCATAGGAATGTGTGGTCCAATTGCTATGATGTTACCTGTTGATAGAAATAATCCAACCAAAAAAACAAAACAGATTTTCACTTATCATTTAGGAAGATTAACAG
Source organism: uncultured Flavobacterium sp. (assembly GCF_963922255.1). GTDB lineage: Bacteria > Bacteroidota > Bacteroidia > Flavobacteriales > Flavobacteriaceae > Flavobacterium. The sequence continues at coordinate 119,177 of NZ_CAWUIC010000001.1, forward strand.
CTTATTCGAGTTTAGGATTACTATTTGGCTTATTGGGAAAAGGATTATCAGTTGCAGGTTTACAACAACAATTATCAATTATAGTAGGTTTATTGATGATTATTGTAGCAATTGTTCCAGAAAAAGTATTTGCACGTTACAATTTTTCGAGACCAGTATATAATCTTATTTCAAAAGTAAAATCTAGTTTAGGAAAACAATTCAAAAACAAGAGTTACAAATCGCTTTTCACAATTGGCTTGCTGAATGGATATTTGCCTTGTGGAATGGTTTATGTAGCTTTATTTGGTGCAATAGCCATGCAAAGTTTACCAATCGGAACTTTATATATGTTTCTATTCGGATTAGGTACAATTCCAATGATGAGTGCTGTAGTTTATGTAGCCAATTTCATCACACCAAAAACCAGAAATTCTATTCAAAAAGCAATTCCAGTTCTAACAATCTTAATCGGAATGTTATTTATAGTAAGAGGTTTAGGATTAGATATTCCATACATTTCACCAAGTAATATGAGTTTGTTTGTGCAACCAGAGGCGAATTGCCATTAAAAAACGTTAGCAGTTTAAAGGGTTAAGAGTTTAAAAGGTTTTGCGATTTTAAACGTTATTAAATTTTTCAAATTTCTTCAATTTCTCAAATCTGTGTTCCAAAAATCGAACATCTAAATAGTCATTGAAAACAACTGCGTTTGTGGTGCTTTTCTAATCAATCTTAAATCAAAAGCCATACAAATATTACGAACATAAGGTTTACCTCTTTCTGTAATTTTAATAGAATTTTCTTCAATTGTCAATAAACCATCTTCTTTCATTTCTTGAAGACTTTGCAAAACATCGTTTATTTCATCAAATTTCATTGCATCATTTTCCCATGAAGTAGTAAACTGACACATTAAATTTAGAATATGTTTTCTTATAATTAAATCTTCATTTGTCAAAATATGACCTCTAAAAACAGGTAACTCATTTTTATCTAAACGTGCATAGTAATCCTCTAAAGATTTTTCATTTTGTGCAAAAGCATACCAACTGTCACTTATAGAAGAAACTCCTAAACCAATCATTAATTGGGTTTTTGATGAAGTATAACCCATAAAATTGCGATGTAACTTTCCTTCTTCAAAAGATTTGGTCATGCTATCTTCTTTCAAAGAAAAATGATCCATGCCAATTTCAATATAATTATTTTTAGCTAATTGAATTTTACCTTTTTCATACAATTCTCTTTTTTCATCACTTTTGGGTAAATCTTCATCTTTAAAACCACGTTGACCATTTCCTTTTATCCAAGGCACATGAGCATAACTATAAAATGCTAGTCTATCTGGTTGAAGCGATTTTGTTTTATCAATCGTATCCAAAACATCATCTAAAGTCTGAAAAGGCAATCCAAAAATTAAATCGTGACCAATTGAAGTATAACCAATTTCTTTGGCCCAAAGCGTAACTTTTGCCACATTATGAAAAGGTTGAATTCTATGAATTGCTCGTTGTACTTTTTCAGAATAATCTTGAACTCCAAAACTAACTCTTCTAAAACCTAAGTCATATAAAGTTTGTAAATGTAGTCTTGTTGTGTTGTTTGGATGACCTTCAAAACTAAATTCATGTTGAGGTGCTTTTTCAGCTTTTTCAAAAATTCCGTTAATTAAACGTTCTAAATTCTTTGGAGAAAAAAACGTTGGAGTTCCACCACCTAAATGAATTTCTTTAATTATTGGCTTTTCAGTTAATAGATTACAGTATAATTTCCATTCTTTTAAAACAGCATCAATATAAGGATGTTCCACTTCGTGACGTTTGGTAATTCGCTTATTGCAGCCACAAAAAGTGCATAAGCTCTCGCAAAAAGGTAGATGAATGTATAAACTTATTCCTTCTTCTGTGTTAGATTCATCAAATGATTTTTTGAATGAACTTTTCCAATCAGAAACAGTAAATAAATCTTCTTCCCAATAAGGCACAGTTGGATAGCTTGTGTATCTTGGACCAGGAACATTATATTTTTGTACGAGTGTTTGCTGCATAACATTTTTAATTTAGTCAAAAATAGTACTGCTTTGTAAAACTAAAAATGATATTTATCATAAATTGATATTTGTAACAATTATTACATGTTTTACTTTTTTTAAGTCGTAATTTTGTTTTAAAACTATATAGAAAATGAACGCAAAATTTAACGAAATAATAAACCAAAATCAGCTAGTATTAGTAGATTTTTTTGCTGATTGGTGTGGACCTTGTAAGATGATGTCTCCTATATTACAAGAAACGAAATCTGTAGTTAAAGATGATGTTAAGATTATAAAAATAAATGTAGATCAACATCAGGATTTGGCTTCAGAGTTCATGGTTCGAGGAGTTCCTACTTTCATTTTATTTAAAGAAGGTAAGATGCTTTGGAGACAATCAGGTGTTTTAAGTAAAGATCAAATTGTAGAAATAATTAATCAATATAAGAATTAATAAATTTTTCTTATTTTTATAAAAAATTCTACAAATGAAAAATATATTTTTAAGCTTAAGTATTTTAGTTTTAACAACGTGTTCGTGTATAAAACAACAAGAAGGTGTTACATTAGTTGATTCAAACAAGTTTGAAGAACAGATGAAAGAACCAACTAGTCAAATTATAGACGTAAGAACTCCTGATGAATTTGCAGAAGGTCATATTACAAATGCAGTAAATATGAATGTGAATGATAGAGATTTTGAGTCAAAAATTGCTACTTTGAATAAAGAAAAACCTGTAATGGTTTATTGTAAAGCTGGAGGAAGGAGTGCCAAAGCTGCAGCCATTTTACGAGATAATGGTTTTAAACAAGTTTATGATTTAGATGGAGGAATGATAGGATGGAATGATGCTAACAAACCAGTTGAATATTAACCAAAAATTACATTTATGAAAAAAAATATTGGAAATGGAGATCGATTTCTACGAATTATGATAGGAATTATTGCCTTAATTTTAGTCATGGGAAATGTCGTTGAAGGTACTTGGATGTGGGTTGCTTTAGCAGTTGGATTAATTATGGTTCTAACATCTTCCATACAGTTTTGTCCGGCATATAGTTTATTTGGAATAAATACTTGTAAGGTTAAGAAAAAAAAATAAAACAAAGAATATGCTACAAAAAACCTCGCTTACACTAAACGAGGTTTTTTATGCTTTTAAAATTATATGTTCAATTATTATTTATTTGAATTACATACATCATGTATAGCAAAATTTTGAGCATTTCATCTTGATGTTATTTAGCTTAAAAAGAACAGAAAAATAAGAGGGAATAGTAAACCAGCAACTGCGAGTTTCCAACCTCTTCTTTTAAAGGTGTGTTTGCCATGTTTGACCATTAATGTTCCTGTAATTGCAATAATGATTAATGAAATTCCAAAAATGTCTGAAAAATAAATCCACCAATTTGAAGTGTTTTTGTGTATAAACATCATTTGACTAACAATTGGTGTTTTTATAAAAGTAGTAATTTCTCCTTTTCCTAAATTTATATCTATTTCAACATCAGTTTTTTCATAAGAAATACTTAATTCGTCTTTTTTAATTCTATGTCTTCTGAATTTATCTTTTATTCCTAATGCTTCACCAATAGCTATTGCTTTTTCTTCAGATATATCTTTTTCATCAGCCAAATTAACTTCAATGGCTTTTGTTTCAATAGTATATTTTTCGGCATGAAAACTATCTCTGTGGTTCATTAAAATTCCTGAAAAGGCAAATGTTATGATTAATCCTAAAAAGAAATATCCTAAATCTCTGTGCAATTCTCTTGCGTTAACTTTTTTCATATGTAATTAAAAATTTAATTCTAAGGTTGTGTAAAAACTTCTGGTTTCTGAAGGAATAATTCCTGGTCCAGGATAACCAGTTGCTCTTCTAGTGAAATATTTTTCGTTAGTAAAATTATTTACTCCAGCTTCTAATTTAAAATTTTTGAACTTGTAAGAAGCCGAAAAATCAAAAACAAAATAAGAAGGAATTTGTCCAAAAATACCGTAAGTATTCTCAGTTTCATCGGTTGGTGAATTATTAGCATTAGTAAACTGTTCAGACAAATGCGTAAACTGAATGTTAGACAAAAAGTTCTTATAACCTAAATTCATTCCAGTTTTGACATTCAAATTAGGTACAAATTCTACTTTATTTCCTTTAATGTTTGGAATGTCAGATTTTAAATATTCAGAATCTGTAACAGCTGTATTTGTGAAAACAGTCCATTTGAAATTTTCATTTGATTGAAAAAAAGTTTGACTGATATTCCAATCGATAAATGTTTCAATTCCATAATTAAAAGCTGTTCCGACATTATCTCTAATTCGAACGACAGCAGCAGCACCATTTGGGTTTAAGCCTTGATATTCTCCAATTTTATCATTATAATATAAAGCAAAGACACTTCCGTCAAAAGAAATTACTTTTCTAATTTGACCTCTAAATCCTAAATCAGCAGTAAATCCTTTTTCATCTGTAATGTCTGATGCAATTACCTGACTAGGTGTAACGGTTCTGATATCATTGAAAGTAACCGATCTATAATTTTGCGAAACGTTTCCGTATAATTCCGTATTATTTTTGGCTTTATAACTTAATCCAACACCTAATAAAACAAAGTTTCTGTCTTTTATGTTGTTTTCAGTTTCTTGAACATCTAATATTATGTTTCCGGCAAAATCCTCATTGATTCTTCGATAAGAACCAATGGCTTGCGTTTTAATTTTTTCAAATCTAAATCCTGGAGTAACTGAAAACTTAGAAGATAATTTAAACATATTCTCTCCAAATACAGAAAGATTTAAGTTAGGATATTCATAATCAGATTGGCTAGCATAAGTTGGAAATTCATCTGTTGCTAAATTGAAATTGGCATCACTTCCTGAACTTCCTGGTCCTTGAATTCCGTTGTTTTTGGCTTGATAATATTTTGCACCTAATAAAAAAGCACTCTCGTTATCATTGATTTTGTATGTTGTTAAGTATCGAGCTTCTGCACCCCAATTTACAAAATCACCTAAAATTAAATCTCTACCAGAGCCTTCAACATCATTTGAAGAAACTCGGTTGTCTCTATAACCAACAGCATTTCTTTCAGCATTTAATCCGAATAATTGTAAGGAGAAATTACTGTTTTTTGTTACTTTATGTTTTAATTGTAAAGCAAATAAATTCCAATTGACTTCAAACCAATTTCGTTTTCTGTTGCTTTGAAAAATATCTTCATTAAACATTTTGTCAGTTAAACCACCAGCTTGTTGTGCCAAGTAAGTAAAATAGGTGTAATCAAAATGCACTGAAGTTTTTTCGTTAAATTGATAATTTAAATTGGCAAAATAATTTTTACTTTCAAATTTGGAATTGTCTCTAAACCCATCTCCTTTTTTGTAATTATAAAAAGTATAATAACTGAATTTACCTTTTGTTCCACTCAAAGAAGTAAAGTTTGTAAATAAACCAAAAGATCCTAGTGTATTTCTAGTTTGAACTTCAATAGGTTTTTTACTTGGAGATTTTAGTTTGAAATTCACTAAACCACCAAATTGTGTTCCATATTGCAAAGAAGCAGCACCACGAATAATTTGAACTTCTTCTAATGCTTCTGTTGGAGTTGCATAATAACTTTCAGGATAACCTAAAACATCAGCACTAATATCATAACCATTTTGTCTTGTGTTAAAGTTTGATGTTCTATTTGGATTTAATCCACGACCACCAATACTCAATTGCAATCCACCATCTGAATTTTCATTAATAGTTAAACCAACAACTTGCCCAAAAATTTGACGAGCATTATTGGTTGATTTATTTGCAGTTAATTTTTCTACAGAAATAACTTCAGTTTTCTTACCAGCATAAATGGCTGTTTCTTCAACGTCTTTTAATCTGTTTAGAGCAAAAATTTTATCTTTTTGAGCTATTAAAACTATTTCGTTTAACAGATTAATTTTTTTCAGTTGGACATTATAATTTTTACTTGAGTTCGAAAAAACTACTTCTAAAACAATAAAATCTTCATTATAAAAAACAAGTTGATTGTCAATTTTATTTATGATTTCGATGGTGTAGTTGCCTGATTCATCAGAGATTGTACTTTGATTGTTGGTTTTATTGTAAATGTTAATGTTAGCCAATTTTTGTTGATTTTCATCTTCAACAAAACCAGATATTTTTTCTTGAGCAGTAACAGTGTAGCTAATTAGAATTAGTACTAATATTTTAAAGGCCTTTAATTTCATCGTTAAATGGTAAAATCCAGTTTTTAGGTTTAAATGATTCTTTTTCATTGGCTAAATTTACGTTAGGATCAATGTATTTTTGACTTAATCTTCCGTTAAGAGCAACGTAACTTTCGACATATATTCGTGGGTTTACAACACCTTGTTTTTCATAATAATCTTTCAAAATATGAGCATATTCTAAAATAAAATCTGGTTGAAAAGCCATTTGTTTTTCTTGAAAAGCTGTTAAGAATTGAGTATTATTAACTCTAATTTCTTTTTGGGTTTTAGGATCAACTACTTTAAATTGAATGTAGCCTGCTTTTTCCATCAACATTACTCGCCAAGAGAATCGGAAGCCTTCTTCTGTCCAGAATAATTCATTTGGATATAACATATACCTAAAAGGAAATACTAATTGAAAAACAATAAATAGTATTAAAATAGCTTTAGTTAATTTTGAAGCAAGTTTTGAGCTTTCAAATTGCAAAGCATTATTAAAACGTTCGAAATTAATTTTGAAAAATGATGCAATTTTTTTCAATATATTTTCATGAAATGAAGGTTCAAAAAACACTAGAGAACTTACAATCATTACAAAAGGAAAAACACCAATTGGAAATAACATTCGTGTCAAAACATGAAATAATACTACTAAAACAAATGCAAATTTACGAGTGGGTTTATAAAGTAATAAAAAAGGAATTGATAAATCATAAAGCATTCCAGTCCAACTAAAAGCATAATGCACCCAATTTTGATTTAAGAGTGTTTTTATAAAAGGTAATTCAGTATTTGTTGGTAACCAAATTTTTAAAGGCATTGCTTCAATTAGCCAATCAGAATTTATTTTAGCTAAACCTGCATAAAAATATACTATGGCAATTAAAATTTTAAGAATATCAACATTCCATTTAGGAACATATTGAAAGCGTATTTTTGGATTTTGTTTAGCATCAACTGAAAAATAAGCATTTGCTGGTAGAAATATAAACACAAAACTTACTATTGAAATAAAATAATAATGATTTAGATAAGTAGTTTTGTCTAAAAGCTCGATATAAGTAAAACAAAGAAAAAATGTGATTATTGCTATTCTGTATTTATATCCAATAGCAACACAAAAAGCAGCTATTGCCGTAATTAAAAATAGGAGGTAAGTATAGTTTCCTAATCTAGGAATCCATTCGAAACCGTAATAAGTAAAACGATTTGTAGGTAAAATATACAGTTTTTCAATCCAGCCTAAAACTGCAAATCGAATTAAACTGAAAAGCATCATTAAACCAAACGCTAACCTGTAAAAAGCTAGCGTTGCGGTTGATGTGTATGCATTAAAATATGTATTCAGTTTTTGTATCATGATTAATCACCATCACTATCTACGTAATCAATAGTGATGTTTAAGGCTTGCATCATGTCAAGTTTAATGTAAACTACGTTTTGTTGCAAAACATCATAAGCATTAAGCATTTTTGAATTGTCAGTTGAAACCTGATAAGAAAAGTTGTTATCCAAAAGGTTATTTACAGTATAGCTACTTGTAAATTGATTGTTTATAACATCACTAAGATTTTGGTCACTTCTCACTGCATTAACATAATCTAAATATGATTTTAAACTTGGACCAGTTGAAGAACTGTTGAAGTTTTTTCCATTAAAGAAATCTTGTTGAGCTTGAATTGCTGTGTTTAATAATTCTTTTGAAATGTCTTTTTTATAAAAAGCTTCAACTTTTTCTGGAAATAATGTTCCGCTAGAAAATACTCCAGCAGGAATTCCGATTTTACCACTTCTAATATCTTTTTCTAAGTTTTTAACAAACAAATTGGTTATTACATTTACCGAACTACTCACTGTGTTTCCATTGCTAGAAATGAAAGTGTTTCTATAAGATGAATTCCAATCTGCAACTACAGAATTACTATTTGCTTTCAGTTTATTCGTTACATCTAATAAATATTGTTTGTATTTATTTGCATTTGTGTTTGAAGTATAAAATGTAAGAATATCAGCATCTGTAGAACCTAAACCATTTATAAGGTAATCTAAAGCAGGAAGACCTTGTTTAGAGTATTGAGATAATAAATCTAAATTATAACTTCCTGAAGCAATATTATTTTCAATTGCAGTTGCATCTGTAGGATAAGTATTTGTAGTTTCTTTGAAGTTTATTTCTGTTGCTTTTCCAACATAAAATAAAGTCACTTTTTGATACGCTTTGTAAGCATTAATCCAAGAAGATCTAACTGTTTGTAGATTTGCTTCTGTTGGAGTAGTAGTGAAATTGATAACATCATAAGATAAAGTTTGCATTGTATCATCATAATTTTCATAGCTTGGAATTATAATGTTGTCTGCCCAATGCGTTAACATTGCAGTTCTATCATAATTATCTGTAATTGAATCATCACTATTGTCACTTGAAGAACAAGCATACATAAGTGAAATTAGACTGATAAATAAAAATATTTTCTTCATTTTTAAAATTTATTTTTGCAAAAATACAAATGTTTTTATTCTTATCTATATTTATTCTAAATAAATTTAAAATAATTTTATCAACAATTGTAAGCCTTTACGGAACTTTTAAATTAAATGTTATTCTAATTATAAAAAGAACCTCAATAACTTTTCAATTATTGAGGTAAATTTAATGTTTTTTATAAATAATTAGTTTACTGTTGCTGCTTGAGCTACTGTAAATCCAAATCTCGTTGCAATTTGAGTTGAGATAGCATCCAATTTAGGAGAGATGTTATCAATATCCCATAAGCCGTTTGGTCCACTTATTAAAGTATTTAGCATAGTATCAACTTCTACTTTTGAGAAATAAGGATTGTTGGTTCCAGGTTTGTTTGTATATCTTAATGACATGATAAAACCGTATGCTTCTGATAATGCATGAAAAGCTTTTGCACCATTATCAGTAACTAATTTAGCTTTTCCATCTTGTAAATAATACACTGCTCTTACAGCAGGAACGATAGCGATTTTTTCTTTTATGATTGCAATTTGTTCATCACGAGTTGTGTAATCGTTAGCAACAATTGCAGCTCTACCTTTTCTAAATGCTAAATCAATATCAGCTCTTACAGTATTAAAATCTGAATCAGCATTTACTTGATTGATATAACTTGACCAGAATTTATAAGAATTATTTGCTGCATCATCAGCTCCATAAATGTAGCCATAAGCTTCATCCCAATTGTGTTCCATTGTAGTATAGTTTTTGCCTGATTCTACAATTTTGTTGGTATTGTCTATAAAATTAGTTCCAGCATCTAATTTATTTACACTTAAATAAGTGTTTACAATTTGATCCATAAATGAAGCACCCATCATTCCTTTTAACAAAACTTGTTGAGGTTCTAATCCATTAGCTGCAAATAATCGCACTGAAGATCCATCTAAATATTTTCCAGCTACACCAGCAGAAGCATTATTACCTTGACTTGCATTAACTCCTTCTGTAAATTGAGTTTCAAAAAATGCTCTTACACTAACTTGTTCTGCAGTAGTTCCACCACCAAATAATAAGTCAAAATAGTCAACAGAAGCAGCAGTTTTATCTTTTAATTGTTTTCCAGAGCTGTTTAAATCTGCACTTGAAAACGGATTTCCTGTGTTAGAGTACATATTGTTTAAAACAGTTGCATCTATAGCAATTCCAGCAGTTCCTTGAGTTTTATAATAGTCACCCATCTCTTGTAACATTAAGATTCTAGCATTTTGTCCGGAATAATCAACTGAAGTTAAATTGTTTCTTTCAAAGGTATAAGTTTCAGGGATATCATATGTTTGTGTTGAAGGATTTGAATCATCATCATTAGAACATGATATAAAAAAAGTAGATAAAGCTACTAAAGCTAAAAATTGTTTTTTAGAATTCATTACTTATTTGGATTTAATTAAAATAACGACGCAAAAATAACAGGTCGTTTTTAATTGACAAAATTTATTTAGACTTATTTTAAATAAAATTTATAAGCTATTGATTTAGAGTTAATAAAAATCAATAATTTTAAGAATAACAACTAATCGTTTTTTTCATTAACTTTGCACTCCTAAATAAAAGTGCTACAATGTTAGAAAGACTTCAATATGTAAAACAACGTTTCGATGAGATATCAGATTTGATTATTCAACCTGATGTTATTGCCGATCAAAAGCGTTATGTTCAATTAAACCAAGAATACAAAGGTTTAAAAGACTTGATGGAAAAACGTGAAGAATTAATCAATATAACAGGAAATATAGATGAAGCTAATGAGATAATTGCTGATGGCTCTGATGCCGAAATGGTTGAAATGGCTAAAATGCAATTAGATGAAGCTAAAGAACGTTTGCCTCAATTGGAAGAAGAAATCAAATTTATGTTGATTCCTAAAGACCCAGAAGATGCTAAAAATGTGATGGTAGAGATTCGTGCAGGAACTGGTGGTGATGAAGCATCAATTTTTGCAGGTGATTTGTTCAGAATGTATACAAAATATTGCGAAAATAGAGGATGGAGAACTTCTGTTGTTGATATGAATGAAGGAACATCTGGTGGTTTCAAAGAGGTTATTTTTGAAGTTACTGGAGAAGATGTTTATGGAACTCTGAAGTTTGAAGCTGGTGTGCATCGTGTGCAACGTGTTCCTCAAACAGAAACTCAAGGTCGTGTGCATACTTCTGCTGCAACAGTAATGGTTTTACCAGAAGCTGAAGAATTTGATGTTCAAATAGACATGAATGATGTTCGTGTGGATTTTTTCTGTTCGTCTGGTCCTGGAGGTCAATCAGTGAATACTACAAAATCTGCTGTTCGTTTAACGCATATTCCAACTGGTTTGGTGGCTCAATGTCAAGATCAAAAATCGCAACATAAGAACAAGGATAAAGCATTAAATGTTTTACGTTCTCGTTTATATGAAATGGAATTAGCTAAGAAGGAAGCAGAAGATGCTACAAAACGTACATCACAAGTGAGTAGTGGTGACCGTTCAGCAAAAATTAGAACATATAATTATGCTCAAGGTCGTGTAACAGATCATAGAATTGGTTTAACCTTATACGATTTAGGAAATATTATGAATGGTGATATTCAAAAAATCGTAAGTGAATTACAATTGGTAAGTAATACTGAAAAATTAAAAGAGTCAGAAGTCTTTTAATTTAAGACTTATATATAAATCAAAAACAGCGAGATAATTCTCGCTGTTTTTTTCCCCGAAAGTAAGGCATTTGCCAAACTAACATACATAACTGTTAAACTAACAATTATTTTTTTGCATCTGCATTCTCTTCAGATTTTGAACCAATTCTGTTTACAGTATACATTGGTGCAAATTTTACTTTAATTCCTGCAATTTTTCTATTGTCTTCTCCAGATAAACCTTCTTTTTCAACTGTATTTTTTCTAGTATCTAGAGCTTCATAAGTTAACTTAATTTCATCCCAATCTTCTCTTGAATAATTGTCTTTATTAGCTTCTACAGTGTTGTAAAAATTTTCATAAACACTTGCGATGTTGTCTTTGTTTACCCACATAAATTTCATGTCATCATTTACATAAGAGTCACCAAAGAATGATTTATACATAACCATTTTAGAATTTTCTCCATCCATTCTTTGTTTTTCAGTAACTATTTTTACTTTATACTCATCGTATTTCATAGATGCATTGTCTAAGTCTTTTTGTAATGCATCTTTATCTTTAGCTGAAGCTAATGAAGATTCGGCATCAGTTTTCATTCTTTGGTAATCAGCTTCAATTGCATCCCAATTAGCAGCAGCTTCAGCTTCAGCAACATTACTGATTGAATCGACATAGTTTTCATAAGAATCTACTGATTTTTGGGCCATTTCTTGATTTTCATCTTTACAAGATGTAAACATTGCTGCGAAAGCAACTAATCCTAATGTTAATTTTAAATTTTTCATTTTTTTAGAGTTTTAAATTATTTAGTAAATTTATTTAGTCTGAATGTTTTAGCTGTTATATAATTTTGGTTATATCTTATACAATTAACTTACATTATTTAATTTTTTATTTTAATGTTTTTTTGAAGAGTCAACTTTTTTTGCAATAAAATTGGTTACTCCATATTGTAAAACATATCCCAATATTTTCTTAAACATTGAATGTGATTTTCCCAAAAGAAGTCTCTTTGAAAAAAAACCACCTGCAAGACTAACTGCAGATTGAAGTAAATTTGATTTAACTCCAGGAGATTCTTTAAAATCAATTAATGTTTGATTCAGAATATTGATAGGCTTAATACTTTCATAAGTAGCATTTAATTGATATTTTAATTCTTCAAATTTCAATGCTCTTTTACGTTCTAAAAGTTCGATTGCAATATCTAATTCTTCATTTTGGTTCTTATAAGATCTCATCGTTTGAAATATTTGGATTTGTATTTTTAACTTTTGGGTGTAATAATTTTGCAATTACTAAATTGGTCAAAGGAATTTTTAATAGTTTATCGCTAAATAAAAATAGTATAATTGCGACTATTAAATAAAAACCAGATACAATTAAAAATCCTAGATACATTTCATCTAAAAGCTTTCCAATGTAAAGACTTAAGGCTATGTTTATCAATAAAGAAAACATTGCAACAACCATTAATAAAGCTAATCTTGCAAATAATGATGAAACTACATCAGCAGTTTTATCAATTGCATTTAACCTATAGAGTTCTAAACTTGTTTCAGTATACTCTTTGGCTTTTTCATATAACTTTTCAAAGTTTGTTGCAATATTATCCATTTTCTATGATTTAGTAATTTGTTTTTTTGCGTTAACTGCTTCTTCTTTTCCTTCTTCTAGCAAGCTTTCCCCTTTGCTAACTAATGTGTTGTATTTTTCAGAAACGGTGTCTAAAAACTCGCTGAAGCTATCTTTTAAGCTGTCTTTAGCTGAATTGCTCTTGTCAGCGATTTTTTTTCTAGTTTTTGATCCTTTGTCTGGAGCAAACAAAATTCCTAATGCTGCACCAACTGCAACTCCGCTTAATACTCCAATTATTGTTTTACTTGTTTTCATAATTTTTTATTTTTTTAATTATTTTTATTTGTTTTTATACTCCTTTTCCTCTAATCAATCTTAATAAAATTGCAATTACGGCTATTACTAATAAGATATGAATTAATCCACTTGCACTGTAAACGAAGAACCCTAAGGCCCAAAATATCACTAAGATAACTGCAATTAGGTATAATAAATTTTGCATGATTTCTATTTTTTTAAAGGTTACTAATTAATTTAATTTAAACGCTACATAAAGACTAATGTTGCTGTTTTTTCCATCAGGAAAAGTATAAGTTGTTCCAGCAAAATCTCTTTCTTTTCCTACAGTAGAAAGACCGTAGTTATAACGTGCTCCAATTCCTATTGAATTAAAGTCGAACCCTAAACCAGCAGAAAGTCCTACATCAAATTTGTTGAAATCATCATTATCAATATCTTCTTCAAAATTGACATCTCCATCGCTATTTTCATTCGTTACTTGAGCATCAATTAAATAAGCAAAGTAAGGACCAGCGTGAATATTTATATTATCAGTCAAATTGACTTTTAATAATAATGGCACTTCAATATAATTTAATTTAAACTTAGCTTTTCCACTTACAAAAGCGTTATCATATTCAAGTTCTGCACCTTTTCTAGAATATAAAAACTCAGGTTGAAAGGCTAATGAACTAGTTAGCGGAACTGATGCATAAAAACCTGCATTAAAACTTGTTAATACATTATTATCATCAACATCTTCTGTGTACATATTTGAAAAGTTTACACCACCTTTTACACCAACTTGTGCGTTTCCTGTATCATTTGTTTGAGCTTGAACATTTGCAAATGTTGCTCCTAAACAAAAAATAATAGCCGAAAATAATTGAATTCTGTTTTTCATAGTAATAGATTTAGTTTAATATTTTTTTTCTTTTCTACATTACAAAGATGCAACAGGTTAGGAGCTATTTCGTTATAAGATATTTTCGATGTTTTATAGAATTTCCATTTAGTGTTATATTTATAAAATTAAACTAAAAAAAGACTCTCCATTATAAATGAAGAGTCTTTTGAAATGTAATCTATGAATTACTATTTGAAGCCTTGATCAGAGAGTTTTTTTTTTATTGTGTTTAGTTCTTTATCAATATTATGTAGGTTTTTTTCATTGGAAACGATTTCGACATCGTGAATAAAATCTGCAAATTTTGAAGGTTTAATAGGATTCGAAAACTTTATTGCATAACTTTTTGCAAATTCAGCTCCAAAATATAATATTACTGAAGAATAATATACCCAAACCATTAATATTACAAATGAACCAGCAGCTCCATAAACATCTTGAATATTTGAATTGGATATGTAAAAAGAAATTAAAAATTTCCCAATCATAAATAATATCGCAGTTGGAACCTGTCTCCATTTTATTTCTGCATCAGGTAAGATGGTGAAAATTGCTCCAAATAATAAAGAGATAATACTAAACGTAATTATATTATTGGCAATATATACTAAATAAAAAGCAGAATCTGAGAATTGGGAAAAGAATCGATCACTTAGAACGTCCATTATGGTTGAAACACCTAAAGAAACCAAAAGAATAAAACCAAAACTACCAATAACACCAAAAGACAATAATCGCGATTTTATAAACAACCAAAATCCTGATTTTTTCTTCGGTTTGATTCCCCAAATTGTGTTTATAGAATCTTGAATTTCTGCAAAAACAGATGTTGCTCCAATAAGTAAGGTAACTACTCCAATAATTCCAGCAATAGTACCTTCATTAGATAAGCTTAAATTTTCAATAATGTCTTGAATTTGATTGGCACTTGATGGTCCGACAAAATTTTTAATTTGTCCGTAAATCGTACCTTCTATTGCTTCTCTTCCTAAAAAAATATCAGATAAAAATAAAATAACTAATAGTAAAGGTCCTAATGAAAACATAGTAGTGTATGCTAATGCACCACTCATTTTCAAAACTTTATGTTCTAAAAAACCATTGAAAGCATTTCTAATTACCTGAAATAATGAAACGAAATATTCTTTTGTAGCACTCATAATGTGAATTTATAAAAGATCATCTAACAATTCATTATTACTAATTAAAATATCTTTAGACTTATCAGCAAAATTCTTGAATTCTATATCTTTTGATGTTTTTTCAATAGTGTCAAATAATTGTATCTGATTTTTAATTTCCTTTTCTAATAATGAAATTAAATAGTAACTTGAGTTAATTCCTTGTAAAAAATTTTGATTTAAGTTTAAATCATAAATAGGTTCTGGAATAATGATTAAATTTTCATCCGTAATTTTTTTTAAATCGTTTTGGATTTTCTGGTGGTCTTTTTTAATTTTTAGAATTATTTGAGATTCATTTAACTTTTTGGAATTGTTAAATGCAATAGAAGCTATATCAATAATTTTTTTATTAGTTTCATTTAAAAAAGCTACACTGTTAAAATTTATTTTAGATTCAATGTTTATTGATTTTTGATTTAAAGGATGTACATTGATATTACTTAATGATTTATCTTTTTTTAAACAAGATGCAAAAAGAATAATCACAAGTACGCACATATAGGATAATAATTTAAGACTTGGGAGTTTTAACATCGCGTAATTTTTATTACAAATTACGTAATAAAAACAATTAATTATGTTATAACATTAATAAGCAATCTTACATAATTTCCATGTAATATTCCTTGAAAACGAGTGTTTAGGAACAGTTTTATTTTCTATTTTCACTATTTTCTTTTTTACCTTCTTCAATTAATTTTTCAACTTCTTCAGCTTCATCACCTTTAAGATTTTCAATATGTTTACTTTGTTTAGATTTATCTTTATTGATTATGAATTTTGAATAAATAGGAAAATGATCTGAACCAAAATATTCTAATTTTTTTAATTCTTCCATAAAAATATCAGCCGTGTGAAAAATTAAATCAATAGGAAATCTCATGAAAAAATATTTGGCATGATAAGTTGAAATAAAGCCTTTTCCTATTCTACCATCTATTGTTTTACTGGTTTTTCTGAATAGTATAGATGATTTTGCCCAAGCAACATTATTAAAATCACCAACAATTATACAAGTATCTGCGTTATTTTTAACTCTTTTTGCTACACTTAATAATTCTCCATCTCTTTCTTTTGAATTATCTTCTTCAGTAGGACTCGGTGGTGGTGGATGAACACCAAAAAAGGTAAAAATGTAACCATCTTCTGTCTGCAATTTGGCTTCTATACTTGGGATATCATCTGCAACAAAATAATGCACTTTATAATCTAAAATGGTAATTTTAGAATAAAAATGCATTCCATATGTGTTTTCTAAAGGAATTTTAATACTGAAAGGATATTCTTTATCAAATTCATTCAATGACTCTTGCCATTTCTTATCAGATTCAATAGTTAAGAAAAGATTTGGTTTGTACTTATTTATTAAGTTTTTAAAAAGATTAAAGTCATTATTGTCTTTATAAACATTAGCAGATATTAATGAAATCTTCTCTGAAGAATTTTCAAAATGTTTCTTTTGTGAAGTTTTATAAAACGATGTGAATTTATAGAGTGCTGATAGGTGAATGAAGATAAAAATTATAGTTGCAAATTGAAGTACAGTTATTAACCAGGATTCTTTATCTAATAAAAAGAAACTCAACAATAAAAAAGTTACTTGAAGAGTGACTATTTGAATTTTGCCATATTCAGAAATTTTGAAGAACCAATTAGATAAATTAGTATAAGGCAATATACTAAACAATAATAACAGAGAAGATATAATAATAAACCACATAAGTAAAATATTTAGTTTAGTATATTTGGTTTTATACTCTTATTATTTAAGCTGGAAAATAAACAGTGAAGGTTGTTCCATCTCCTAATTTACTAGTTGCAAAAATATGTCCATCGTGTGTTTCAACAATTTTTTTACAAATTGCTAAACCAACTCCAGTTCCTTGATATTCTGTCTTTCCATGAAGACGATTAAATAATAAAAATATCTTTTCAGCATTTTCTTGATCAAAACCAATTCCATTGTCTGTAAATTCTATTTTATAGTATTTTTTTGAAGTATTGTCTTTTAATTTTGATTCGTTTCTAGCTATTGTTTCGGTACAAGAAATGTCAATCACAGGAGCAACATCTTCTTTTGCATATTTTAAGGAATTACTCAATAAATTAGTAAATAATTGTTGCGTTTGAAAGCTTATTCCATTAATTACAGGTAGTTTAGAATGATTGATGATTGCTTTTTTGTCTTCTATATTTTGAGATAATTCTAATAAACTGTTTGTTAATTGTTCATTTAAATCAATTTTTTCAAATATTTTTTCAGTTCTATTTGTTCTTGAATATTGTAATAAATCATTAATTAAAACACGCATTCTATTGGATGCTTTTTCAATTCTACCTAAATATTCGATACCAAATTCAGATAAATTATCTTTTTCTTTATCATTAATCCTTGAAATAAAAGTTTGAATTTTACGAAGAGGTTCTTGTAAATCATGACTAGCCACGTGATTAAACTCACTTAATTCCTTTATATTTTGTTCTAATTCTTTATTTCTATTTCTTAATTGCTCACTTTTGTTATAATCTTCAGTAACATCTTGAGTTGTACCAATCATACTTTCTGTTCCGCTAACATCCTTAAAAGACTTTGCTATTGTACTAAAATGTCTAATTGCACCATCTTTTCTAATGATACGATAATTCATATTTGGGATTTCCTTTGTATTTAGAGCACTTTCATTGGCTTCTATCACAATATGTTTATCTTCAGGATGAACAAACTCTAATAATTTTTCTATAGAAGGATTGAACGATTGAGGCTCACAACCTAATAACCTAAATTTATTATCTGAATAAGTAAATTCAAAAGTATCATAACTTAAAACCCAACTTCCATATTGTCCTAGAATCTCAGCTTGTCTACTTGATTCATCAAATATTTTTAATTCTTTATTTACTTTAATTAAATCTTCATTACTAGTTATTAATAATTCATTTTTAATATGGTCGTCAGTAATATCTATTGTTACACCTAAAACTGTTTTATTACCCAAATCGTCAATAAATAATTTTCCAGTAGATCTTAAGTATCGAATTTGACCATCTTTTCTAGTTATTCTAAAATAGGAATAGGGAAGACTTTCATCTTTTAAAATTTTGTCAAAAATATCATTAACAATTTGATAGTCTTCTTCATGCACAAATTTCATAAAATTTTCTTGTCCAGCTTCAAACGATTGTGGTTCAGTTCCAAGTATTCTATATAAGTTATCAGAATAAATAATAACATTGGTGTTTAAATTCCATTCCCATGTTCCAAATTCAGAAAGAATTTCACCTTGATAACTTAGAAATTGAGATTTTTTTAATTTTGTATTTGCAGCTTGAAGTTTGTCTACATCTCTTGTGGTTTGATTATAAGCATAAATTAACAACGCTAAAGTAATTAAGAGTATAGTTAGTGTAAGAATTGGTGTAAAATAAACTTGATTGTTATATTCTGAATTTCGTGCTCTAAGATAACTTTCTTCTAGAGCTACCATTTCATTTAGTTTATCTCTAGTATCAACTAACAATTTACTACTTTCTCTAAAATTTTTTTTAAAAGCACTATTATTCGTGATATTGACTCCTCTGCTTTGTTCAGCATATTCTTTCATGTATTCATACCTTTTATTGACTATTTTAAAAAGGTCTTGAAGATTATCTTGTTGTTCTTGATTATCACTTATTAAAGTTTTTAATGATAAAAAAGTGTTATTTACGTTTTTTGTTGCCTTTCTGTAAGGTTCTAAATACAGCGTGTCTTTAGATATTAGATAACCTCTCATGCTATTCTCAGAATCTTTTATAAAAGAAAATAAGCGTTCTAGTTCAAGATTAACCTCATAAGTATGCATCAATAATTTGGAAGAGTTTGAAATATTATTGATATGTTTAAATGTAATAGCTCCAAGAAAGAGTATTACAAATAAACTTATTGTAAAAATAATTTTGTGTAATAAAGATGACTTATGTTTTATATCTTTTAGAGGCATTATAATCTAAGTAAAAAATTTTCTTTGTTTAACCCATTAGTGTGATATTGCCAATTTATAGTAACAACATCTGATAGTATTTTCTTTAAATCGTTGAAATTACTTGGCTTTTTGATATAAATATTTGCTCCTAAAACAAAGGTGTTTTCTATATCTTCTTCAGAGGATGAAGTAGAGTAAATGGCAATTGCAATATCTTTAAATTTATCATTTTGTTTGATTTCTTTTAGACATTCAATTCCATTTAAAATTGGCATATTTAAATCCAGAAAGATAATATTTGGCAAAACTGTATCTGAATGTTCTAAAAAATTAATTAATTCACGACCGTTTTTAACTGTGTTAACCACGGTATTTATTTTTAACTCGTCAAAAGCATCTGTAAAAAACAATCTATCATCTTCATCATCATCAGCCAAAGTAATTAGGATAAAATCTTCTTGCATAATTTTTTAGTTTAAGTTTTTTGTAGTGATTTCTCTTCTCTTTTTAATAATTCGTTGAAATGCAGATGGAGTTATTCCGGTTGTGTTTTTAAATTGTGAGCTTAAATGAGCAACACTTGAATAATTTAATTTAAAAGCAATTTCGGTCAACGATAACTGATTGCTTATAATAAGTTGTTTGGTATATTCAATTTTTTGAATAATAATAAAATTTTCAATGGAAGTATAGGTAACTTCTGAAAAAAGATTAGATAAATAGCCATAACTATGACCTAATTTCTCAGCGATATAAACAGAACTTTTTACATTTACTGTAGAATCTTCATTAAAAACCATATCAATAATGGTGTCTTTTATTTTTTGAATTAAAATGGATTTTTGATTTTCAACGATTTCAATTCCATAATTCTTCAGTGAATTGCTAAATTCACTTAATCTTTCATTAGAAACCTTTTCTAAAAATTCGATTTCTCCAAAGCCTAAAACCTTGTGTTTTATTTGATGTTCCTCTAATTTTTCTTCGAGAACTTTTTTGCAAATTGAGTTGAAATCAAACTTTATAAATACTTTCATAGCTATTACTTTAATCCGTAAATTTATTTAAAATTAATGATATTTTCCTTATTTATTCTCAATTCTTTCATAAGAAACAGTTGTAGTTGGTAAATTATAACCACTTGATTTTAGAATTTTGTAAACGGCTAATTGCAAGTCTGATTTTAATTTTCCTCCTGGAGCTTTTACTTCATCAGTTTTATACCAATAATAAATTTTAATATTAACGATATCATTCTCGATTTTATCAACTAAACAGAATGACTTGGTATTTTTAATACAAATTCATTTTCCATTAATGTTGCGTCTATTTGTTGCATTGCTAAATCAATTTTTTCATCATGAGCAACACTAATTATAAAATCATCTCTCATTAATTGATCTACCGTAAAATTTTCTAAATTATTTTTTAAAAT
This sequence comes from uncultured Flavobacterium sp., assembly GCF_963922255.1. Classification (GTDB taxonomy): domain Bacteria; phylum Bacteroidota; class Bacteroidia; order Flavobacteriales; family Flavobacteriaceae; genus Flavobacterium. The sequence continues at coordinate 139,895 of NZ_CAWUIC010000001.1, forward strand.
AGAGCCGTTTGGAATATAAGCATCAATTCCGTTTAAAGTTTTAATGGTTGTTGAACGCAAACTCATTTCAATAACTCTTCCTTTTACATTTTCAATTTGAATTAGATCTCCAATTCTGAAAGGTCTTTGAAAAGCCATTAAAATTCCGGCAAGAAAATTTTCTCCAATATCTTTTAATGCAAAACCAATTATAAATGTAGATAATCCAGCTGCAGCTAAAATTTTATTGGTAACATCATCAAAACCAAGAATGCCTAAACAAACCACAAATAGGATTATAGTTAAAACCATTGAAATAATACTTAAAATAAAATCAGCAATCAAAGGATCATTTGCTTTTGAAATGATTATTTTTTTGGAATATTTATTGATTAACTTGATAATTAATAATCCAATAATAAAGATAATTACTGAAAAAATAATAGTTGGCAATTGATTAATTAAACCAAACCAAGATTGATATAAAGATTGTTTAAATGTTTCTATTTCTGGACTCATAAACGTTTATTTATTTTTTTTAGCCTCTTTTTCTGCTTCTTTAGCTGCTTTTTCTTTTTCTCGTTCTTTCTTCTTAAAATAACCTCTTAATAGAAAATTATGTTTAGCAGCTTCCATATTTTCTTCTAAACCTTTAGAACTTTTTCTTAAATTTTCCATCGTTCTATCTAAATCTTTAGCCATTCCTTCATCATTCATTAATTTTCCAATTGTTCCTTCACCGTTGTTAATATCACTTAATAACAGAGCTAATTCACTTGTGATAATTTCAGCATTTTCAGCAGTAACTTTTATAGATGATAATATTTCATCAAATTCTACAGGTTCAAAGGATTCTATTCGATCACCATCTTTAACCTGAGGAGATTTTGAACTTCCTTGAGAAATAGTTAAAATTCGATCACCTATAACTCCTTCAGAAGCGATGGATGCTTTACTATCTTTTTTAATGAATTTTTTTACATCGTTGTCTATTGAGGCAATTATATTTACAGTAGAATCATTAATGATTTGAATATTTTCAATAACTCCAACCGATATTCCAGAGAATCGTACTTGACCACCAACTTGTAAACCACTTACATTTCCAAAATTGGTTGTGATTTTAAATTTAGAACTAAAAAGATTTTGATTTGTTCCAATAAAAAATATGATGATAAATAGAATTAGTATTCCTAAAGATACAAAAATTCCTAATCTTACTTTATATGCGTTTTTATTTGTTGTCATGATTTCTTAATTAAAAAATGATTGAATATAGGGGTCATTATCTGTTGTAAATTCTTCTAAGCTACCTTCTTTATAGACTTTTCCATCTTTTAGCATTATAATTCTGTCTGCAACTGTTTTAACACATTTTATATCGTGTGTAATAATTATAGAGGAATTATTAAATTTATTTTTTGTTTCGTTTATTAAATCGCTTATTTCGTCTGAAGTTATTGGATCTAAACCTGTAGTAGGTTCATCATAAAGTATTATTTTAGGATTTACTACTAATGTTCTTGCTAAACCAATTCTTTTTTTCATTCCACCAGAAAGTTCCGATGGCATTTTATCGATTGAATTGGGCATACTTACATTTTCTAAGGCTTCTTCAATTTTAGTAGTAACTTCTTCTTTGGAAAATTTTTTATCCAATCTAGAAAGTGCGAAGGTTAAATTCTCTCTCACTGTCATAGAATCATAAAGAGCAGCACCTTGAAAAAGAAAGCCAATTTTTTTACGTACTTCAATTAGTTCTTCTTCATTAATATCAGTTAACTCATAATTGCCCACTTTTATACTTCCTTCATCATGCTGTAAAAGACTAACAATGCATTTTATCAAAACAGATTTTCCTGTTCCAGATTTCCCTAAAATTACTAAATTTTCTTTTTCATACAATTGTAATGTTACACCTTGTAAAACCTTTTGATCTCCAAAACTTTTTTTGAGATTCTTGATATCTATAATTATGTTTTTTGCTGTCTTTTCCATTATAATAAATCAGTTATTTGTACAGCAATTAAGTCTACAACAATTAATAATAAGGAAGCGGTTACAACTGCTGAGTTTGCAGCAATACCAACACTTTCTGTTCCTCTTCCTGCATTGTAACCTTTGTAACACCCAACTAAACCAATAACGGCTCCAAAAAAGAAAGATTTGATTATAGCTGGAATAATATCAATAAATTCTACTACTTTAAAAGCTTGCGTTATGAATAATTTTAAACTCACATCATCTTTAATGTTTACTCCTAACCAGCTTCCAAATATTCCAATTGCATCAGCATATAAAGTAAGGATTGGAATCATCACTGTAGCTGCTAAAACTCGTGGTATAATTAAAAAATTTACTGGATTTGTGTTAGAAACTTCCATGGCATCGATTTGTTCTGTTACGCGCATTGAACCTAATTCAGCACCCATACTTGAACCGATTTTTCCAGCACAAATTAAAGCTGTGATAACTGGTCCCATTTCTCTAATAATAGAAACAGCAACCATTCCAGGAAGCATTGCAACTGCTCCAAATTCAACTAATGGTGGTCGTGATTGAATTGTTAGAACTAAACCAATTATAATTCCTGTTATGGAAATTAAACCAACTGATTTATTTCCAATTTGATAGCATTGTTTTAAAAACTCTTGAAATTCTAATCGATTCGAAAATAGATTTCGAGTTATGTTTTTTAAATAATTTACAACATTTGCTACATTTAAAAAAAAAGCAACACTCTTTTCTTTTGCAACAGATAAAAGTGGCTTGTCGGTTTGAGAAGAAAGTATTTTTTTGCTCATTGTCTATAAATTATGAAACAAAAATAGTCAGTAGCGGTGTTTTCTTTCTTACACAATTTCATTTATTTCTTATAAGATGTTTATTATTTACTTAACATTTTATAAATCTTATTTAGAATTTTGTAAGACTCTAATGGCTTGCTATTCTTAGCTTTGGATAAACTAAAAATACAACTATCATGAGTAAAATAGAAAATTTATTTGAGGAAAAAGCAATAGAAAAATTGCAGAAATTAATTGCAGACACAAAAACCTGTTTGTTTTGTACAGATTTAACATCATTACCTATTAGTACAAGACCAATGGCAAGTACGAAAGTAGATGATTTAGGTAATTTATGGTTTATAAGTTCTTCACAGAGTAATAAAAATTTTGAAATTAAAGCAGATAATAGAGTTCAACTTTTTTATACAAATACTAACGAAAGTGAATTTCTATCTATTTATGGAAATGCTCAAATATTCAAGGATAAAGTAATTATTGAAAAACTTTGGTCACCAATCGCAAAAGCATGGTTTGATGAAGGCAAAAAAGATCCGAATGTTTCAGTAATTTGTGTAAAACCAAGCGATGTACATTATTGGGACAATAAAAACGGAAAAATTATTTCTTTACTAAAAATAGCAACTCAAGCAGCAACTGGTATTAAAATGGATATTGGAAGAGAAGGAGATTTGAAATTTTAGAATCTAAATTTAATTCCATTAAAAAAGGCTTTTCAATATGAAAAGCCTTTTTTATTTTTATGAATATGCCTTTTCAACATCTTCTAGAGTTTTTATCGATTCATATTCAATTTTAATGCTGTTATAATGATTGCTTAAAATATTTCTTAAATCCATTGTAATATATTCTTTATCCAAAATATCTTCAAGATGATCTAAAATATCTTTTTCAATTTTTATGGATTCTTCAAGTAAAGTTTGATTATCTTTTTCTGATGTTATTCTTTTTGTAGAAGATAAACTTTCAGCATCTGCATTTTGATCAATTGTTATTTCTTCTGATTTTAATAAATGAGTTCTTAATTCTTTTACTAAACTATTTCTATGTAAAATTTTAGAATTTAAGTATTTTATTAAACTTTTATTTGTTGCATTTACTGTACCATCCTTATAAACTTTCTCAACAATGATGGCCTTTTTTATAATTGCTTGAATTTTCTGATTCATTTCTATATTTGATCCCATAATGTAAATTTTTCGATTGAAATTAATTTAAGATACTAAGTTACAATTACAAAAAAGTTTTTGAGTTATAAAATTGCTCGAATAAATTTCAAGATATTCATTACATTAAAAAGGATATCCAATAGCTAAATTGAAAATTAAATTGTCTTTTCTCCAAGAGCCATTTCCAAAATCAACTTCATCAATTACCCATTCTTCACCTTTTGGTAAATAAGGTTTTCTTAAAGGAAATGCTAAATCAGTTCTAAGAATTAAAAAACTAAAATCAAATCGCAATCCTACACCAGCTCCAACCGCTAATTGACTTATAAATTGGTTGGAAAATTTGGCACCAGGTTTATTTTCATCTTCATTCAAAAGCCAAATATTTCCAGCATCTACAAAAACAGCTCCTTTAACTAAATCATAGATTTTGCCTCTAAATTCAGCATTCATCTCTAATTTTAAATCACCTGATTGATCTGGTAAAAAAGAATTTGTAGTTTCATTTCCATTAAAAGTTCCTGGTCCTATGGATCTTGCTCTAAAAGCTCTAATACTACTTGTTCCACCAATGTAAAATTGTTTAATAAAAGGTAATTCATCCGAATTTCCATACGGAATTCCGGCTCCAACTATTATTCTACTGACAAATCTTGTTTCTTTAGTGAAATTATAATAGTGACGAAATTCAGCTTCTAATTTTGTATATTGACTAAAGGGAACACCTAAAATAGTTTTAGGATTTTCGCTGTCATTTGCTCCTAAAATTAAACCTGTTGAGTTTCCAGATAAATCAACTCCACCTCTAAAATAAATGTTGTTTTTTTTATTTTGCAACATTGTATTTGTGTAAGTGTAATCGTAAGTTGTTCCTAAAATAAACTGTTTGTCAATTACTCTTTGTAAAGAAGGAATAGAATCTATTTGAGATTTATATAAATCAGAAACATTATTTGAAGAAGTAAAAGCAATATTCAACACTTTTAAATCATGTTCTTTTCTTTCATTTTCTTTCCATAAATATCCGAATGAAGAATTTAAAGTTTTTAAGGAATAAAGTTGGGTTCTCAATTGATATTCATAGCCAATTAATGCTCTAGTTCTAGGAACAAAAGCACTTCCGGAAGTCATATTAAATGGAGAAATAAATCTTGGCCAAGTCAGACTTGCTTCACCACCAAAACGATAAACATTAAACCCATTATTTTGACCAGAAACTTGGACTTCAATACCTGCAAAAGCTGAAATTTTTAATAATTCTGCTCCTTTGAAGGTATTTCTATTACTCCAATTTATATTTAATTCGGTTCCAGAATAATTGGCTGAATTTGTTTTAGCTAAAGCTTCCAATTGGATGGATTTTTTAGGTAAAGCTGTCAAATAATAATAAGCATCTAATTGATTTCGATTTGTATTATTTTCTTCAAAATCATTTTTAACAAATTTGAAGGTTCCTAAAGTAATCAATCTGTTTAACGATAGGTTATGAGTTGTTCTGTTGTATAAATCTCCTTTTTTAAATAATAAAGTTTTCTCGAAAATAATTGGTCTAAAAACAGTTCTATTGTCAATAATAGTCAAATCTTGATATTTAATAGTATCCATTTTTCGGTTAGCAATAGTATCTCTTTTTAAATTAAAACTTGGATACACAAAAATATTATTGATGGAGTATTGGTTTTTTGCTTTTTCCGGAATGTCACCCTTAATTTTTAGAATTAAATCCACTTCATGATTGGCAACAGTACTGTCAACTTGAACTAATAAATAATTTTCGTTAAAATAATAAAAACCTCTTTCTTTTAAATTGGCATCAATTCTTGCTCTTTCTAATTTAATAACATCTAAATCATAAGGATTTCCAACTTTTAAAACGCTTTTTTCTTTTAATTTATTAATTTCTTGACTCAATATGATTGAATCTTTAGGAAATGTTATTGACTTAATTTTATATTGATTATTAAGTTTAGTAGAATAATTTGCTTTTGCTTTTTTTCCATTTCTGGTTGAATCTGCTTTTGACTCAGCATTAAAAAAACCTTTATTTTCTACGTAATTTTGAACAACTTTTTTATTGTATTCTAAGTCAACATCACTCATTAAAACAGGTTCTTTTCCTAACTTGTATTTAACCCAATGTTTGAAACCTTTTTCTTTTTTTACTGTATCATAAATATTATAAAAAACAATGCCTGGTCGCATTCCTAAAATTGATTTATTAGGTTTCGGACGAATTAATCCATCCAATTCAGATTCTATGGATTTTCTTGTTTTTTTATCTTCTTTTCCTTTTTCGATTACTATAGTATGACCAACGTACAATAAATCTCCTTCAGGAATTTTACTTGTTCCGCTACAGCTCAAAAGAATTGAAACTGCAAAAATTAGTAAGATGTAATTATTTAGTCTCATTCTTTTTTTTATCTTCTTTTCTGTCTTTTTTTCTGTCTTTTCTACTTTTTTGAAATAACTCTTTAAATTTATTGTAATTCATTGTAATTATAAATGCTACACCAGTTTCAATAACTTGACCTTGCAAAGCTACTTGATAATTGTTTTTTCTGTAAGCTCTAAATTTATAACGACCATCTTTAGTTATTAAGTAATCTGCTGTAACATCTCCAGCAATTGTTGATGCTTGTTGGTTTTCTTGTTGTTCACCATCCACTCCAAAACTACTTCCTACAGTAACTTTTAATCTGTCGTTTAATAATTGTTTCGAAAGTCCAACATTTAAATCTGTTCTTTCTTCTCTTTGTCCAGAAGAATAATCTTCAGTATTTTCTAGGTCAAAATCTAATTCAAATCCTTTTATTAAATCTCCTGCTAAATTATTTAATTGTTGCGATAAAATTTTACTAGCACTTTGTTTGGCTAAAAATGCACCACTAACACCACCAGCTTCACTTTGAAAAGGGTTTTCACCAATAAACCTGTTTAATAACAATAAGGCAAAAACTTGTTTGTTGAGTGCATCTTCATCTCTTCTTATTTGTTCTAATTTGGCTTGGGTTGTATTAATTATTTCTGCTGAAACCGAGTTATTTCCTTCAGGCAAAACAATATCAAATGAAATTTCTGGTTGTAATAACTCACCATTCATTTTTAATTCTGCTTCAAACGGAATTCTTTGTTTATAGGTATTTCTTGTTTCATCATTAATTCCAGCTAATTGATCATCTACTAAATCCAATGGAGAAGCATCTACTTTGTAAACAGCCGTAATATTTACATTTGCTGTTGTTGGTTCACCTGTCCAAAGGATATAACTTCCCGGTTTTATATCAAATCTTCTTTTTATTAAATTAAAATTCATCTCATAAGCTCCACCAGTAAATTCATATTTTCCTGTTAGAGTTGTTTTTCCTGAAGGATCAATTCCACCTGTTAATTCGGCTTCACCTTGTAATTTTAGATAATCTCCATTGGCTTCATCAATGATAATTGAAATCTCTGCATCTTTATCGACTGCAATATTTACTGAAGCATCAATTCCTTTTACTTCTGTTTGTGAGATTTGTTTTGTTGGGTCTTCAACTGTAATTAATACTGGTTGATCTTGATCGATGAATTCAACAATTCCTTCTCTATCAGCTATTGAAGGATCGCTTTGTGGCAAAACTATTGAGAATTTTGTATCAGCATTTATTTTTACTGTTCCATTAATAATTGGACTTTCTAATGTTCCTTTTATGTCCAAATTATTATCTAAATACAATTCACCATAAAATAAATCATTGTCTTTTGCTTTTGAATTTACAGCTCTAAAATTATTTGCTACAACATTTAAATTAAATCCTAAGTTAGTATAATTTTCACTATCAATTGTACCATTTATAGTCAATGGATTATCGTTTTCATCTTGTAATTTAAAGTTTTTAAAGACTATTTTATCAGTATTAAATTTTATTTCATCGTTAATTAATTTGAATTTTGAATTTAACATAACTACTACAAAACCAACATCATTGAATTTGATATTCCCATTGACATTAGGATTTGTCGCTTTTCCAGTAACATCTAATTTTCCATTTAAATACCCTTCACTTTCTCTTAAATTATCTAAAGTAAATGGCTGTAGAGATTTCATTTGAAGTTTTTGAATATCGACAAGAAAATCTAAACTTTCATTGCTAATGTTATAATTTCCATTAATGTTTAATTGATTGTCTAAGCCAGATAAGGTTAAATTAGCATTATACAAATTAGCCGTTTTATTGTCAACTTTTGCATTAAGATTACCAATAGTATCATTTTTCATGCTAAGATTTTCAATATCTAAGTCTGCTACAAAAAGAAAATTAGACGTTAAATCTTTAATTGTGGCTTCACCATTTATTGTTCCACCAACTTCATAATTTGATTTAGCAATACTTGTTAAGGACTCTAATTTAAAGTTTTCAAATTTTGCTTTAATTGGAGCATTTGCAGCATTACTTTCTGATTGAACTGTAAAAGATTGTTGATTATTTTGAATAATAAAATCGCGAATGATTATTCCGTTTTTCTCAATTTTAATTTCATTATTTTCATTAACTGTCCAATCTTCATAATTTAAAAGTAATTTTTCTGGATTTAAGCTCATGATTGATGCGCCTAAGCTATCTTTAAAAATTCCCGAAAGAAAATATTTATCTGTATTCTTTACATCTTTTATATTTAGAGCATAATCAATAGTGTTGTCTTCTAGTTTTCCAACCAATGAAGTTTTTGGAATTTCAAATTCGGATACTTTTATCTTATCTAAAGTAACATTATACAGTAAAGCGTTATCAATTGAATTGACTTTGATATTTCCATTTGAAATTTCATTTCCTGCATAATTCAATCTTGGAATAGTTGCATTTATAACAATTGAATCATTCGCAGAATTGTAATTTCCACTTAATGTAATTTCTGATGACTCAATAATTTCTGGAATTATTTTTTTTAGTAACGGTTCGTCTTTAATTAAGAATTCAAAGTTTAGGTTTTGATTTTCAGTGTTTTGAACATATTTTTTATCAATTTGATAATATTTTGAAATCGAATTAGTCAATTGGTCAGCAATAGTTGAAAGTTTATAATTTCCAGAAATTAAACCATTTGCAAATTGAGATTTTAAGATAAGTGAGTCTTTTTCCAAATTTGAAACGGCTCTAATACTGATTGTGTCTAAAGGAAATTGTTCTTTTTCTAAAGCAACCAAAAAATTATTAGCGTTGATAGTTCCGTTTAAATTATCTGGATTTAAATCATCAAAATTGGCTGTGATATTGCCTCTCATTTTTAATGGTCCAGCATGAAGATTCAACTTATTTAAATCAACAAGTTCGATATTTAACTTCAAATCTACAGTTGGTTTTTCCGGATTTGAAGAGCCCTTTGCATCTAAAACAAAATTTAAATTTGGATCTGTAGAATTAGCATTTGCAACAAATAAACCGTTTTTAATATTTCCATTTATGTTTATGTTGTTGTAATCATATTCATTAAACCTAGCTTTTATAATTTTTGAAGTCAATTTAGCTGTCATTTTTGAAGGATCAAGACTTCTACCATTTATACTTGCATTTGCCGTGACTTTTCCAAATTGTTTGTTTTTGATAAATGTTCCTAAATCAAAATTTTCTACACTTGCATCAGCAATGTATTTTTCATCATTTTTTCTAGATTGATCGAAGGTAGCTTCCACAATAGCATTTCCAAGGGAACTTTTTATATCTAAATTGGTTATAAAAGCATTTATTGTTCCTTTGAAATTTCCTTTTGCATTAAATTTTTCAGGTAATTGAATGTTATCAGGAATTGTATTTTTAGGTGTAAACGAATAAATGTCTTTTGATGAACTTTCTAAATTTTTTATAGAAAGATCAAAATATGTTGTTTCAAAATTTGGCAATCCTTTTATGGTTCCGTTAGCATCAACTTTTGTGTTTCCAATTCCATTTGCATTGAACGTACTGATAACTAAATCATCTAATTGACCATTTATATTGGCATTGAAATTCAAAATTGCATTTGGATTATTACTAAAAACATCATTTGAGTTCAAATCTGGAACCAATAATAAAACATCTTTGAAACCAAGCTTGCTGTTTTTTAAATTTGCATCAACAGTTAGGTTTTCAGGATTTTCAGTCAAAGATTCAATTGAAGGATAAGTTACTATAATATAATCTTGTAAAATAGTTTGTGGTGTTTTTGCATATAAATTTTTAAGAAAAGCACCTTTTGAAGTGTAATTAAATTCCGTTTTTAATTCCTCTAATTGAAAACCGCTAGATTCATTAAAAGACAACGTTTTAATTTCTCCATTATAATTATCATCATTAATTGTGATATAATTTCCTTTGAAATTTAAAGCATTTATTTTTAAATGGTTAAAGTCAATTCCTTTTTGAGTTTTTACTTCATTATTATTGTTAAATTCGAAATCAAATTCCGTTATTGAAATGTCATCAACTTCTATTTTCCAAGGTAAACCAGATGAACTACTTTCGGTATTTTCTGCAACAGTTTGATTTGATTTGGTTAAGATAAGTTGGCCATTAGTTTTGTTTAACTCAATTGATTTTAGCGCAATAATTTGTTTTTCTAAATCAATTGTTTTGACTTCTGTTTTTAAGTTTTCAAATTCGATTTTAGTATCTAAATTTGTGATAGCATCTTTATAAGTTACATCAATATTTTCGACATTAATGTTTTTGAAATTTAATTTTAGAATGGTTGTTTCAGCTTCTTCTTCGATTTTTTTGGTAACTTTTTTAGTAGCTTCAACCAAATCTTGATTTAAAGTTAGTTTTAAACCGTTTAGATTAATGTCAGGAACCTCAAAATTCAAATTATTTAAATCAAACTTTTTGATATCTGTGTCAAAATGATTGATGTATAAAACTACATTATTTTTCGCAACAACATCTTTATACTTAAATTTGATTTTATTAAGATTGATTTTTTTAATGTAAATCTCCATTCCTTTTTCATCAGTCTTTGGCTCATTTGGAGTTTCAAAAGCTTTTATGATGTAATCAAAATTGTAAATAGAATCTTTGTTTACACTAATGTTAGCCGTAATTTTTTCTAAATCAATAGAATTAATTTCAACTTTGTTATTCAATAATTGGAATAAACTAATGTCAATTTTTAAGGATTTTCCAGCTAATAAAGTATCATTTGATTGATCTTCAAAGTAGACATCATTTAAAATTATTTTTTTGGGAAATGCAATATCAATTGTTCCAATTTCGACTTTAGTTTTAATTTTATCTTGTAAAAAAACCACAGCCTTATCTTTGGCTAAATTTTGAAAAAAAGGAATTTGAATTAATATCAATAAAAGAAGAATAAGTCCAATAATTGAGCCTATTATCCATAAAAATATTTTTAAAATTTTATTCTTTTTTAACTTCAAAATCAGAAAGTATAATTAACTCCAATTCCTTGATAACCAAAACCAATTTCTGGTGCTATTTTTAAATTAGTTTCTTTTTTTCTATGCATACGAGGCACTAAAATTCCACTTGCAGCTCCTACTAAATACCCAACAATTACGTCTGAAGTAAAATGATTTCCACCCTTTACTCTATAATATCCAACAACTGCTGGAAGAATTGCTGCTCCAGCCCAAATGTAAGGTTTTGCTTTTGAATTTGGATAAAAATCAGAATATACTTGTGCCGCAAAAAATGTTGAAGCTGATGCAGCACCAACGTGTCCACTAAAAAAAGATCGTTGGTTATCATTTGATCTTCTAATTTCATCTGATAATTCATCACTATATATTCTTGGCCTAGATTTTTCGACTAATCCAGCAGTCATTGTAAATACAGCTAACGAAAGTCCAACTGATTCCACATACATTACAGATAATTGTCCAGCATGTTGTCTTGTGTTTTTATCTAATGTAAATAAAAAAGGAACAGCTAATGAAGCAATTAGGGGTAAATCACTAGTCTTAGATGCTTTATCATCGTTATAGCCAGCCGACCATCTATCAAAAGACCAAACATCATTTTTATTTAAATTGTTGAATTTTTCTAAAGAAAGGGAATCTTTATTTTTAATAATCACTAATCCTAAAGCATTTATTCCTGTAACTCCAGCTATAAAAGCACCATCAGTTAGTAAGTCTGTTTTATATGGAGATTCAACTTGAGAAAAACTCAAAAGTGACTGTAGTGACAAAAATAAAACCAGTATCTTTTTCATGTTTTTTGTTTTATAAATGAAATACAAATTTGAAAAGAATAGCTAGTTAAAACGTTATAAAATATTTTCAATCTGTTATATAATTTAAAGCAAACTGTGTATTTAATTATATAAGTAAATGCAATAATTATATAACAAGTATGGTAGTAGAGTTCTTAATTTTACAATCTATTTAAAACCCAACACATATGAAATTAATTCATAAAATAACGTTATTAGTTTTTTTGTTAACTAATACATTTGTTTTTTCGCAATTTGATACAGATGCTGTTCATTTAGAAATTACGCACATACCCAATTCAAATTTAAAAAACGCTGACGCAAGAGCTCATCTTACAGAAGTTGATTTTCAAAGTTATGCACCAACAATTAGGATTGGAGAAAAAATAAAAATAAATGGATTAATAAATTATCGTTTGTATGATTATAATTTTGATTCTTATGATCCAGAATTTAATAATTATCCAGATAATATGCACCATTTTAAGTTGATGGTTTTGTATAGACACATTTTAGATGAAAACTGGACTTTATATGCTGCTCCAAGAGTAAATATAAGAACTGATTGGAAAAAACCAATTAATTCAGAAGATATGTTTCCTTCATTTTCAGGTGTTTTTGTTAAAGATGTAGTTAAAAATCCTAATTATAAATATGGAGTTGGAATTAATGTAAATAATAATAATGGTAAGTTTAGAATATTACCAGCATTGTATTTTCAATATGAAAAAGACAATATGAAAATTTCTGCATTTATTCCAAGTAAAGCATCTATTTCTTTTGCTAAAGATGGATATTCTTATGGGTTTGGTTATCATGCAGAAAGTAATTTAACACATTTAAATTTATCTAATGATCCAATAATTAATCCAAATGATATAACTTATTTAAGAAATATGAATATCTTTATCTACCCAACTTATGCTAAAGATTTAGGTTCAAATATTTGGTTGTCTTTTAAAGCAGGTGTTACAGTTAGTAGGTTATACGAACAATATAACAGTAATTATGATAGAATTTCAGAATTCTATAATGATGAATTTAAACCTAATTTCTTCTTGAATGTTGGAGTAAGTTACAAAGTAGATTCGAATAAAAAATAAAAATGATAAAACTTAAAGATCAAAAATATCCATTTAATTCAAAATTTTCTATTGCACCTTTTGTGGAACAGCTAGATGCTGATTTTTTAAAAATTTCTCCAAAATATTTTGAAAATATATTTTTTAAAATAACTAATTTATCACAAAAAAAAGAAATAAACCTTAAAAGAATTCAAGATAATACTTCACTTTTTAATTCCTTTTTTTCGTTTGTTATTCCATCACATTTAAGTAAAAATGAACTTAAAATGATTGCCAAACCCATGGGTGAAGATTTACTTTTTATTTCCGAAAAATTAAATCAAGTTCAACCAGAAACAGCAGATAATAATAAGATTAAATTTTGCAATATTTCTGAAGATGAGTTATACAAATACAAATGTATTTTGTTATTAAACTCAATTTTGGAAAATAAAATTTCTTATGATAAAAAAATAACGGTTGAGTTTGAAGACTCTAACGGTATTTTTAAAAGTTTTATAGTTGACGATAATCATCAGTTTGTGAATATCTTTCCTAATGATGCAAAAAATATTCCAACTTCTGATCAAATCAATGAGCTTTTAGAAGATTTTGATAATTATGATTTATGGAAAACCCTTTTTCCTCCAAACTCATGGACAATTGAAGGTTTTAGTATTATAACTCTAATTGAAAACACTATTGATAATGCAGTTTCTGATTTGAAAACGAATTTGTTACAAAGCAATATTGATTCTGTTTTTGCTGATGATACTTTCAAAAAAATATTCAGATCAATTTTTAATATCAAAGATCTTAAAGTTGGTGTAACAATATACAATCATGATGAAGACATATTAATTAAACCAAAATACAATAATTTAAAAATCGACAGTTTTACTTTAGGAACAGAAGAGTTCAGACCAATTACAGATTATATTGAAGACACTATTGTTAAACGATTAGTACAAGATAAAGAATTTATTATTGTGCAAGATATTGAATTTTATAGTATAGGTCATCCCAATTCAATTGTATTAAAGACATTGATTGAACAAGATATTAAAAGTTTGATTATTGCTCCAATTGTTTCACATAAAAAAGTAGTAGGTTTTTTTGAAATTGTTTCAAAAGTAAAACACGCAATTAAGAAAAGAAATGTTTCAAAACTTAATATGGTTTTGCCCATTATAAAAAATACTATTGAAAAGGCTATTGAAGAAAATAGCAATAAAATTGATGCAATAATTCAAAACGAATACACTTCTATTCATAAAAGTGTTTATTGGAAATTCAAAAATCAAGCTAGTCAGTTTTTAAAATCTAATAAGGATATAGAAGATTATAACTTTAAAGATATTGTTTTTGACGGAGTTTATGCTATGTTTGGTCAAATTGACATTAAAGGTTCATCTGAAAATAGATTAAACGCTTCAAAAGATGATATTGAAAAACAATTAAAATTATTGATTGCTATTTTTGATGATATTTTGCAAGAAATGAACTTATTAATCATTGAGCAAATTGTTTTTGAATTAAATAAGTTGTCAGAAAATATTCATAATAATTATGAAGTTAATACAGAAAATATTTTTAATCAATACATTGCAAATGAAGTTCATCCAATATTAAATACTCTTGATTTTCCTGAACATATCCAGAAAAAAATTAATTCATATAAAAATCAATTAGATGAACAATTGAGTATTGTATATGATTCAAGAAGAAAATATGATGAATCAGTTACTATTTTAAACAAAAAAATTGCTAGTTATCTTGACAAAAAACAAGTTGAAGCTCAAGAAATTTTTCCACATTACTATGAAAGATATGCAACTGATGGAATAGAGCATAATTTGTATATAGGAGCATCCATTGAACCTAAAAAAGAATTTAATGCTATTTATTTGAATAACTTAAGACTATGGCAATTAAAAACGCTTTGTGAAACAGTGTATAATTATCAAAAATGGAAACATATATTACCTTTTCCGTTAGAAATTACAACTTTAATATTAGTTTTTAGTACTCCTTTAACCATACGATTTAGGTTGGAAGAAAAATTGTTTGATGTAGATGGTTCATACAATGCAAGATATGAAGTTGTTAAGAAAAGAATTGATAAATCACATGTTAAAAATTCGGAAGAGCGAATTACACAACCAAACAAAGTTACAATAGTTTATTCTCAAACAAATGAAAAACTTGAATACATTAAGTATCTAAAATATCTAATTTCTCAAGGATTATTAGAACCTACAATTGAAAAATTAGATGTTGAGGATTTAGATAGCGTTACAGGTTTAAAAGCACTTAGAGTAACAATTAAAGCTATTGATTAAGAGTTTTTATAGGCATAAATAAACGCAAAAACAGATGCAATTATTCCTATCATAAAAATCGTGTAAGTAATTCGTAAAAGTCTGTATTTTCGTTCCAATATTATTCCTAAATAATGTAAATCTTTTGCTAAAGAACCATACATATAATCGTTGTCAAGCATCATTTTATTAATTTCTCCTTGAAAAACATCATACGGAATTCTATAAAAATTACCAAAGAACAACAGATTCACTTTTTTATTTATAACGTCTTCATCAGTGAAATCGGATTTTGTGACTTTTGGCCTGGTAGACAAAATGGCAAAAATTATAGAGGTAACACTAAAAAATAACAATACAAAAGTGGGTAATGATAAATAATTATTTCCTGGACTATCAAGTTTTGGAATTAAAACTGACAAGGCAACTGAAATAATAACAGCATTAACTGAAAGTAATATGTTAGCTTTACTATCTGCAATATCACTCAAACGCGTGTGATTATTTATAGTTACTCTAAAAAGAGTTTCAACACCTCTTCCTAATTTTTTATTCTTTTTCTTTTTCTTCTTTTTTTCTTTCTTTTCCTCAACAATTGGTCTTTCCATAACTTTTAATTTCTCTATTTTTTCTTTCAATTTTTGAATGTTTTTGTCTTTGATTGCATCCCAATTCAATTTAGCATATTCTGTATAAAAATGATGCTTTTCGTTTAATAAAGCTAAATTTCCTTTTGCCCATTCTAAATCGCAACAAACATTATAATTGGTCAATTCCCATTCTTTTCTTAAAAGTGAAGCAGTTTCAAAATAATTTTCTTTTCCTAAATGATTATAATCAGCATCACAAATTATTTTTTCCAAAATAGTGGTTGGAACATAATTGAAAACGGTTGCTCTTATTATTTTAGCTACTTTTTCAATATATATAATATCATAATCATTTTCTTCTAAAAATTTACTGACTATTCGTACACTTACTTCTTCATGACCTTCTTTACACTCAACATATCCACAATCATGAAACCAAGCTGCAACTAACAAAATTTCTAAATCTTCACCATCAATTTTTTCATGAATAGCAATTTCTTCAGCCGCTTTAACAACTGACTTGGTGTGATTAATATTATGATACGTATATTTGAATTCTAATATATTTTCAAATAATTCTGTAACATATAGTTTGGCTTTATTTACTAATTTCATACTTTTAAATAATATACTAAAATATGCAAAATATTTACTTTTATCTACAAAAAAAAGCATTTTTTTTGTTTTCAATTTCTTTCTTTTTAATATTAACATCTTGTGCTACTTTTAGTGTTCAAACAGGAAAAGATTTAAAAAACCCTATTGCAAATATTGATGTTAAAAAAAGTGAAGTAGATCACACTTTTTATTTAATTGGTGATGCGGGAAATGCTGATGAAATTAATTCTGAACAAGCACTACAACCTTTAAAAAATCAATTAGATAATGCTTCAAAAAATAGTACACTTTTATATTTAGGAGATAATGTTTATCCCATTGGTATGAGTGGAAATAAAGAATCTGAAGCCTACAAAGAGGCAGAAATAATTCTCGAAAATCAATTAAAAATTACAAAAAATTTCAAAGGAAAAACAATAGTTATTCCAGGAAATCATGATTGGTATAGTGGTTTAGATGGCTTAAATGCACAAGAAGATTTTGTACTTAAGTACATGAATGATGAAGAAGCCTTTTCTCCACGAAAAGGTTGTCCAATTGAAGACTTTGAATTAAATGATAATATCACTTTAATTACGATTAACAGTCAGTGGTATTTGGAGGATTGGAATAAATTTCCAACTATAAATGATGATTGTGTTATTAAGACTAGAGAGGAATTCTTTGAGGAATTTGAAAATTTATTAACCAAAAATCAAGATAAAACAATTGTGATTGCTATGCATCATCCTTTATTAACAAACGGTGTTCATGGTGGTCATTTTGGTGTTCGTAAAATGTTATTATCAGCAGAAAACTCTTTCCCAGTACCATTATTAGGAACTTTATATTATTTATTGCGTAAAACTTCTGGAATAAGTGCACAAGATGTCTTAAGCAAAGAATATACAGAAATGTCTAAGAGAATTCAAACAATTATAAAAAAGAAAGAAAATATTGTTGTAGTTTCAGGACATGAGCATAGTTTAGAATATATTCAAAAAGACGGAATTAAACAAGTTGTGAGTGGTTCAGGTACAAAGACAAATGCTGCTAGAGCGATTTATCCAAATGATTTTTCTTATGGAAAAAATGGATATGCAACTCTACAGGTTTTAAAGTCTGGTGAAACTATACTAACATTTTATGGAAAACAAGATGGTAAAGAGATTGTTTTATACAAACAATCCATAGTAAAACCAACTAATACAGAAACAAAAGATTATCCTAATACATTTCCAAAATACAAAGAGGCAACTGTTTATGATATTAAGGAAACCAAAAAATCTGGATTTTATAATTTTTTATGGGGAGAACATTATAGAAAATATTATGGATTACCTATAAAAGCACAAGTGGCTACATTAAGTACTTTGTATGGTGGTGTTAAACTAGATAGAGAAGGTGGAGGACAACAAACAAACTCATTAAGAGTAATAGATAATAATGAAAAAGAATATGTTTTAAGAGCTGTTAAGAAAAACGCAACTAGGTTTTTCCAAGCTGCAGTGTTCGTAGACCAATATGTAGAAGAGGACTTAAAAGGAACTTATGTAGAAACTTTTTTACTAGATTTCTTTACAACAGGACATCCTTTTGCCGCATTTATGATTGATGATTTGTCAAGAAGTATAGGGATTTATCACACAAACCCAAAATTATTCTATATACCAAAACATGATGCTTTAGGTAAATTTAATTCAAGTTTTGGTGATGAATTATATATGGTTTCTGAACGTGAAGATGATAGCCAAAAAGAAAAATCATCGTTTGGAAGAGCTGATGATATTATTGGAACAGATGATTTACATAAAAAATTAAGAAAGGATGAAAAGTATATCATTGATGAAAAAGCCTTCATTAAAGCAAGGTTATTTGACATGCTAATTGGAGATTGGGACAGACATTCAGATCAATGGAAATGGTCTGAATTTAAAAGAGGTGAAGAAGTAATTTATAGACCAATTCCAAAAGATAGAGATCAAGCTTTTCCTAAATATGGAGGAGCCTTGTTAAGTATAATTCTAAACCTACCAGAATTTAGAAAAATGCAAACTTATGATGATGATATTCAAAACTTAAAATGGCTAAATAATGTTGGATATGAATTAGATATTGCCTTACTTCAAAATAATAAAAAAGAAGATTGGATGGGTCAAGCAAAATTTATTCAAGATAATTTAACAGACAAAGCTATTGATAACGCTTTCAAAAATTTACCTTCAGAAGTTCAAGATGATACAAGTGATAAATTAAAAGCGGACTTAAAATCTAGAAGAGATAAATTATTGGTATATGCTGAAAAATATCATAAAATGCTCGAAAAAAGAGCTGTGATTGTCGGAACTGATAAAAAAGAAGATTTTACAATTACTAAACTGAACAAGAACGAAATCGAAGTAACTCAAATTAGAAATAAAAAAGATGGAGTAGAGCAATTTATTTCTAAAAGAAAATTTAATGCTAAAGACACTAAGGAAATTTGGATATATGGTTTAGATGATGACGATAAATTTGTAGTGGAAGGTGATTATAAGTCTAAAATTAGAATAAGAATAATTGGGGGTCAAAACAATGATTCTTATAAAGTTGAAAATGGAAATAATATCAAAATTTATGATTACAAATCAAAGAAAAATGAATTTGATATTGATGGAAAAACTAGTAAAAGACTGAGCGATAATTATGAAATGAATTTATATACTACTAAAAAAGCTAAATTTAATTCTTTTTCAGTAATTCCTGGTGGAGGTTTTAATCCAGATGATGGTGTAAAAATTGGAGTCAGAATGAATTATATTGATAACGGTTTTAGACAAAATCCTTATACAAGTAAGCATACTATAATACCAAATTTTTATTTTGCAACCAACGGATTTGAACTTATGTATAAAGCTCATTTTCCTAGATTGTTGGGTCGTTATGATTTTAATATCGACTCTAAGGTTACAAGTCCCAACTTTGCAATTAATTATTTTGGATATGGAAATGAAACCGTATTTAATGACAATATAGATTTTGATTTTAATAGAGTAAGATTAAAAATGTTTTCATTTTATCCTTCAATAAGTAGAGTAGGAAATAAAGGTAGTAATGTAAAACTACAGTTTGGTTTAGAAAACTTAGAAGTTGAAAATACAGATAATAGATTTGTTACTACTTCAAATACTATTGATGACAGATTATTTGAGGATCAACAGTTTGCAAGCACAAAATTATCATATGGTTTTGAGAATTATGATGTAGTTTCTTTACCAACATTTGGTATGGGCTTTTTATTAGCTACTGAATGGAAAACTAATTTGAATGATGCAAATAGAAATTTTTTCACATTAGAAAGTAAATTCAATTTTTCTCATAAAATAACCACTAACGGAAAATTAGTGTTTAGTACATTGTTAAGAGGAAAAATAATCACTAACGATAATTTCGATTTTTATCATGGTGCAGCAATAGGAGGAAATAATGGATTAAGAGGATTTAGAAATGAACGTTTCTTAGGAAAACAATCATTTTATCAAACAACTGATATAAGATTAACATTGGGAACTATTAAAAGGAGTTTAATCCCTATGAAATATGGAATAATCGGTGGTTTTGATTATGGTAGGGTTTGGACAACAAATGATGACTCTAACAATTGGAATACTACATACGGTGGAGAATTGTGGTTGAATGGAATTAATACAATAACAGCTAAATTAGGTTATTTTGCAAGTCCAATTGACATTGGAAGATTTACTTTTACAGTAAGTTTTGGTTTTTAATTGAAAAAAAAAATATATAAAAAAGCCAATTAAAAGAGATTTTAGTTGGCTTTTTTTTAAAAATAGTATTGACTAAAAGTGAATTATATATTTCAATGAAATTTAGGTTTATCTTATAATTGGTAGATACCTTATTTAGTTTCTAACTTATATTTATACAAATTACCACCAACATTTTTAGTTTTTTCATCCGTAATATACAAAGTGTTATTGTCTTTAAAAGTAACACCTTCTCTTTGAGTGTAACTATTAAACTTAATTTCTTTAACTTTTCCATCTGTGAACTTATCAGTTGTGTAATTGGTAAAAATCCACATTTTTTTATTACTTATTAAAGCAAATTTGTCACCATCTGGACTTATAGCTGCATCAGTAATGGCACAAGAATTAAAACTATCGCACGTAACATATTTAGTAATAAGTTTTGCAGTCTGATTTCCCGCTTTATTTTCTACTTTGTATATATGCGATGTTCCGTCAAATCCTTTGCTTCTGTTTTTTGTAACTAAGTAAAAGTTGTCTTTGTAAATAACAAATGACTCGCAATCATACAGTAAAAAATGTTTTTTTGGAGGAAACTCTTCTTGATCTTCATAAGAAAAGTTTACAGTATATTCCACATTAATTTTGTCATTTTCCAAATCATCATTTGAAATTTTATAAATAGCTAAATTTTTACGATTATTGTTGTTGTTTCCAAAATCTCCTATGTATAAATTTCCATCATTGTCAGCTGTAATTGCTTCCCAATCATGATTTTTAACTGACATAATTTCAATAGACTTTAAAAGCTTACCTTCTAAATCAAGTTTGTGAATTTTTTCAGAATTTCCACTATCTTGAATAACCCAAATTGCATCATCTAAATAAACCATTCCTGAAACTTCTCTTAAGGATTCTGGTAGTTTAAAAGTTTCAATTTCACTGACATTTTTCACTTCATCTTTACAAGAATTAAATAATAGAATAAATAATAAATAGCTTAATATCATGATGTGTTTTTTCATAGGTTTTGATAATGATGTTATATTGTAAATTTACAAATCATTTTACTAAAACTAAAAGATTAGATTAGAATATAATGTTAAAAAGCATACTTTGTATAATAAGGCATGCTTTTTATGAGAACAAATTAATCATAGTTTAATTTTTATTTTTCAATTTTCTAATTTTTTTCCAAACTTTTAATCGATATTTTGCTTTGTTGCTAAAATATTTTTCTTCGGCTTCTCCTAAAACAAATCCAATAGCTTTAAATTTTACAGAATTATCAAATATAACTTTTAAAGAAGCAGTAATGGGCAGAGCTAAAATCATTCCAGGAATTCCCCATAACATTGAAAATAAAATAATTACTAATATAGAAACAAATGAATTTAAAGAAACTTTTGAACCTGTTATCTTAGGTGTAATAAAATTTCCTTCAATAAATTGAATGAATCCAAAAATAGCAATAACACCAAAAGGATACCAATACGAATCTTTTGTAGCTAACGCAATCAATGCTGGTAAAACAGATCCAATAATGATTCCTATGTATGGAACCAATAATAATAAAGCACATAAAAAACCAAAGAAAAAAGGATAGTCTATTCCTAAAGCTAATAAACCAATACTGTTTAATACTCCAACAATAAACATTACGCTAACTAAACCAACTAAATAATTCTGTTGTACTTTATAAAGTTGATCTAAAATCAAACGCATTTTTTTCTTGTCACTAACTTTTGCAGTGGCTTTATATAGAAAACTAATTAAAAAACTTCTATACAATAAAAAAAAGAACATGTAAAGTGGAGTTAATACAAAATCACTTAATATAGCTCCTGACCTTGTTAGAAAGTCAACAATTTTATTAGAATTTTGTTTTACCATTTCTTTTACTTCGAGTTTTTCACTACCAACAATGTCCTTGCTTTCAATTCCAGTAGAATCTTCAGTTTCTTTAATTAGGATATTAGTTTTCTCCATTATTTTATCATAATAGGTACTACTTTCGTCCATAATATCTTGAAATTGAATAGCAATTAAAACAATTATGGCAGAAATAACAGTAGTGAAAACTAAGATGGCAATTGTTATGGAAAATATTCTATTAAAACATAATCTAGTTTCAAAAAAACGCACAATTGGATATACCAAAACACTTAATAGAATGGCAAAGAAAATTGGAATTAAAAAGTCTTGTAGCACATATGCCATGAAAACAATTAAGACAAATGCTAATAAGTCTTGAACTACATGTGTTTTATTATTCAATATATTCATGGGTTTTGGTTTTAAAAAGAACTGTCTATAAAGATATTAATAACCTAATAAGATACCAATATATTTATAGACAGTTCAAAGAATTTTATTTAGAAAAAACTATAATTCAGCAATCATTTTTTTTACTTCATCTTTAGTTTTTCCAACTTTTTGTTGAATTCTTCCATAAAATTCATCTTCTTTTCCTTCTTCAAAAAGAAGATCATCATCTGTTAAATCAGCAAATTTTTGCTTCATTTTTCCTTTAAACTCGTTCCAGTTTCCTTTGATTTCTGTTGTGTTCATAACGTTTTATATTTGAATTAATAATTATTTTTATTTATTTTCTGAATCAACTTCAAAATTAATTTTTCGTAAATTCATTCCGTAGGTGTAATTTGTGCTTAATATCACATCATTACAGTCAAAATGTTTGATAATTCCACTTTCTTGCATTGCTACAACCCAACATGTATTTTGGTGCATTCCATAATCAATTATAAATAAAGTTTGACCAACTCATAAAGGAGTATTTACAAGAATGGTAGGGTTAAGTTGAAGTATCATTTTTACATTTTTTTAAATTAACTTTGATATCTTCTTAGAATCCAAGCTTGGGCTTCATGTTTTAGTATGATACCAGTCAAAAAATCGGCTGTGCCAAAATCATCAGTTTCTTCTGTTTCTTTAATAAAATCTCTAATTTGACTTATTAATTTTTGATAGTCAGCTAATAATTCTTTAACCATAGCATCTTTATCTTCATATTTTGTACTTTCTTTCAAAACTGAATTATCATTAAATTCTTTCATTGTTCCAATAGCTTTTTCACCTAATTTACCAATTCGTTCAGCTACTTCATCAATAATTAATTCTAATTCATTGTATTGATTTTCAAAAAGTTTATGCATTTCCATAAAGCTATTCCCGGCTACATTCCAATGAAATTTTCTAGTTTTTACATATAAAACCATTTCACTTGCTAAAACTGTGGTCAAGTTTTTTATGTTAGACTTCATATCTTTTTGAGGTATTCCTAATTTAGTATCCATTTTATTTTTTTTTAGTTGTTTAAATTGTTCTCTTACAAAGGTATTGAGTCAAGCTTATAATCTTCTTACACAATTTTTTAGGATAGTTATAAAATTTTAATCAATTATGAATTTAACATTGCGAATTGCTTAAAAGAGACCTTAATCATAACTATTTTTTCCCAATCAATTAAATCAATAATAGATAAGTTGCTAGGAAAAACAATGTTTTTTAGTTCTATGATAAATGATAATAAAAACATCTCAAAGTAATTTACCTGTTTTGCATTTACGAGTAAGTCATTCGTAAAAGTAGAAACCATTAAATTGAATCCACCCATTGCTATTTTCTGAAATATCGTTATCGCATTCATAATCTTATTATTTATTTTACAAATCTATTACAAGATGTATTTAAAGCATTTACAGAATTTTGATAGATATTTATAGAATATATATTTTAAATGATTAAACTTTGTAAATTTGCCCAACAACATAACTTTTCATGACTACAAAACAACTTTTAGAACAAATTCAAGCAAAAAAATCATTTCTATGCATAGGTTTAGATGTTGATTTAAATAAAATACCTAAACATCTTTTAAATACAGAAGATCCTATTTTCGAATTCAATAAAGCCATCATTGATGCTACTCACGATTTGTGTGTTTCCTATAAACCAAATACAGCTTTTTACGAAGCTTACGGAATAAAAGGTTGGCAATCCCTTCAAAAAACAATCAATTATATCAACGAAAAATATCCTGAAATTTTCACAATTGCTGATGCAAAACGTGGAGATATTGGAAACACTTCATCTATGTATGCCAAAGCTTTCTTTGAAGATTTGAATTTTGATTCAGTAACAGTTGCTCCATATATGGGAAAAGATTCAGTAGAACCTTTTTTAGCTTTTGAAAACAAGCATACGATTATGTTGGCTTTGACTTCCAATGAAGGAGCTTTTGATTTTCAAACTAAAAATGTAGAAGGAAAAGAATTATACAAAATGGTTTTAGAAACTTCAAAAAGTTGGAAAAATTCTGAAAACTTAATGTATGTTGTGGGAGCAACCAAAGCCGAATATTTTACAGAAATCAGAAAAATTGTTCCAAATAGTTTTCTTCTAGTTCCAGGAGTTGGAGCTCAAGGTGGAAGCTTGTCAGAAGTTTGCAAATATGGAATGAATGATTCTGTTGGATTATTAATAAATTCATCTCGTGGAGTTATTTATGCTTCGAATCAAGAAGATTTTGCACAAAAGGCTAGGGAAGAAGCTCTGAAATTACAACAAGTAATGGAATTGATTTTAAATAATAAATGAATTTCTATTAAGGATAATAAATGATTCAATTCAAAGACCAAATAGGAAATCTACATTCATTTGAAGTAACACCAAAACGCATCGTTTCAATAGTTCCTTCTCAAACAGAATTATTGTATGATTTAGGTTTAGAAGATGCAGTTGTTGGTATTACAAAATTCTGTGTGTATCCTGTTCATTTTAAAGCTACAAAAAAAATAGTTGGTGGTACAAAAAACATCAACTATGAAAAAGTAAAAGAATTACAGCCTGATGTAATAATTGCCAATAAAGAAGAAAATACCAAAGAAATTGTGGAAGAATTAAGTAAAATTTGTCCAGTAATTGTAACAGATAATTATACGATTGAAGACAATTTACAAATGATTCTTGATTTTGGAAAACTGTTTAACAGAAGAACAGAAGCTCAAAAATGGTTTGATAAAATTAATTTTGCCTATCATGATTTTCAAAACTTTATCAAAGATAAACCCTCAAAAAAAGCAGCTTATTTTATTTGGAAAAATCCTCACATGGTTGCCGGAAAAAATACTTTTATCAATACCTTATTAGAACTTAATCATTTTGAAAACATCTATAAAGAAAAAGGAAGATATCCAGAAGTTGAACTAAAAAAGATACGTTTAGAAGGTGATCCAGATGTAGTGTTTTTATCTTCAGAACCTTATCCTTTTAAAGATGAAGATGCTTTTGAAATTGGTCGATTTACACATCACGCTAAAACTGTTTTTGTAGATGGTGAAATGTTTTCTTGGTATGGAACACGATTGTTAAAGGCTTTTGACTATTTTAAATTACTTCAAAATAAAATATAAAAAAAATGTTGCACAATTAAGTACAACACTCTTTTTACTAACTAACTCAACCAAACCTTTTTTGTGATCTTTAACGGTACAAATGTCGTTAAATTTTTTTTGGCTAATGTTAACTATTTGTTATATATATGTTATTGATTATTAAAATTTTATATTTTTTTTAATCTTGTAAAGCAAATACTTTTTTCAATAAATCTGATGTTCTTGAACTAAGGTTTGTTCTGATGTTTTGTTCTTCAACAGCAATCATTTTAAAAACTCCTTCCATAGCTTTGTTTGTAGTGTAGTCAGTTAAATCTGGATTTACTTTAGTAACAAAAGGAATACTGTTATATTTTGTAATGATATTTGTCCAAACTTTATCAGCTCCAACTTTCGAAAACGAATTTTTAATCACAGGATTGAATTTAGCATATAAAGCATTAGAAGTTGATGTTTCTAAATAAGTTGTGGCAGCTACATTATTGCCCATTAAAATATTTTTCGCATCCGTGAATGTCATATTTTTTACTGCATCAACAAAAATGGGAGTAGCCTCTTTTACAGCATCTTCAGCAGCTCTGTTTAAAACTTTTAAACCTTCATCAGCTAAGCTAGATAAACCGATTTGTCTCAACTTAGTATCAACTGTTTTCAGTTCATCAGGTAAAAGAATTTTAACCGCTTCATTTTTAAAAAAACCATCCGTTGCGGTCAATTTTGTAACTTGTTTGTCAATTCCATTGTCTAAAGCTTCTTTTAAACCATTTGCAATATCTAATTGATTTAATCCAACGGTTCCTTGTGGAAGTTGATCAACAACTTGTTGTAATTCTGCACAGCCAGTTGTTGTTAAGAATAATGTTGAAAGTAAAATGACTTTAATCTTTTGTAAAGGCTTTAAATTTGGTATGTTTGTTGTATTCATAATTGAAAATTTGATAATGAAAAATTTATATTTTATTGTTTTACTCTTTTTTCTTCAAAATATATCAGCTCAATCAGTTCTTGTAGCTGACGTAATAGAGGAAAACAAAATTACTGGATTTTCTGAACAAAAGCTAATAATAATCGACTTTTGGGCTACTTGGTGTGCACCTTGTGTTTCAGCAACGAAACAATTAGAAATCCTTCAAAAACAAAACAAAGAAAAGGTGTTTGTACTATCAATGTCTGACGAACATTCTTCAAAAATTAAAAAATATTTAGACAAAAGACCTATTGACTTAATGGTAACCTCTGATTATGATAAATACACTTTTTCCAAGTATGAAGTAACTTCTCGTCCTTACGCTATACTTTTGGATTTAAATGGGGAATTATTATGGAAAGGTCATCCTTCAGATTTGACACAAAAAAAGTTGGATCAATTTTATGATGAACAACCCAAAAATTTAATTAAGAAAGATTTGTTTTCTATAATAGAACTAAAAGCAGAAGATGCCCAAGTTGAAGAAAAATTATCAGATGTAAATAAAATCCTTATTGAAAAAATAGATGATGATTTTGAGGAAATTACAAGTACAAATGATGAAGTAAATTATGCAGGAAGTTTGTCTAATTTGTTTTTTGTCTTATCAAATAAATATCCTTTTGAATTACAATTTGATGAAAAGGCTGATGAACGTTTAAAATTGACCTGCTCAAAACAAATGTGGGAATTAAACAAGCAAAAAATTATTGATGAAGTAATGTCAAATTTTGATTTACATATAACCGAATTTACAGAAGAAATAAATGCTACAGAATTAATAATTAAAAATGATAATCTGCTATGGGATGCTAACCAATTCGACTGGGAGGGAAGTCCTTCTAACTATATAGTAGGAACTGATAGAATTCAAGCTGATAATATATCTTTGTTTGCTATATGCAGTTTGTTGAGTAAAGTAAAAGATGTTAATTATATTTACAATGGGCAGAATACTTCACTTTACGATTGGGATTTACAATTTTTATATGATGATTTAATGCAAGAAGAATTAGAAAATTCTTTTGGAATAACTTTAAAACCAATAACATACAACGCTAATATTACAAAGATTTCTAAGAAATAAATTATTCAAGATAAAAAGTCTTAAAATGAGAATTCAATCTTTCATTTCAGGACTTTTTAGTTTTAGACTACTAAAAAGACAAACTTCTATTGAATTTCTATACTTGTTTTAAAGTTTAATTTTTTTTTTAAATATCTTATAAATAAAAAGAGGAGTAACATTGTTACTCCTCTTTTGGTATAATCATAATTTAGGTTTTACTATTATTGTAAAATTCTAAATTCAGTTCTACGGTTTGCTTGATGTTGATCATCAGAACAACTAACTCCATTAGAACATTTGTTTTTTAATCTAGTTTCACCATAACCTTTAGCTACTAATCTGTCTCTAGAGATTCCTTTGCTAACTAGATAGTTAACCACAGATTGAGCTCTTTGTTGAGATAAAGACATGTTGTAAGCATCATTTCCTCTAGAGTCAGTATGAGACATAATCTCTACTCTTAAGTTTGGCTTTTCATTCATTAATTTTAATAAATTCTCATCAATATCTTTTGTAGATGTTGGTGTTAATTTAGCACTGTTATATTCATATAAAATATTTAATAGATTATTAGTTCCAACTAAAGAACAATCAACTTCTTCCCATACAGTAATTCCACCTTTTTTAACTAATTCTACTTTTGTTACAGTTTTAGTAACTGCAGGAACTATCACTTCTGTTGTACTAGCTGGTCTGTCAACAACTTGTCTTTTAATCGTTGCATATTCAGCAGGAATTTCAACTACTGAACTACTTGCAGGTGTTGCAATAACTTGTCTTTTAACCATTGCATATTCAGCAGGAATTTCAATTTCTTGCATTCTTGCTGGAACATCAACAACTTGTCTTTTAACCATTGCGTATTCAGCAGGAATTTCAATTTCCTCAACTCTTGCAGGAGTTACAACTACTTGTTTTTTTACGACTGCATATTGAGCAGGAACTTCAACTTCTTCATATCTTGCAGGTGTAGCAATAACTTGTCTTTTAACCATACTGTAAACAGCAGGAACTTCAGTAGTATTTACTTTAGCTGCATTACTAATGATTTGTTTTTTGTAAGTTGCTGTAGTTTCACAGTAAGCCTTTCCTTTAGGATCATTACAATCAATTGTTCTTGTAGTGGCATCACTATCTAATTTTGTAAAAGGTACAGTTTCTGTTTCCTCTGGAGTTTCAACGAAACACATAGTCATACAGTCCTCTTTATTAACAGAAGGACAATCCGCTAAAATTGTATATTCCCATTTTCCTGATTTTTCTTTTGTTACAAAAGTTTTTGAATCTTTTGAAAAAGTTGCTGGTATAATTTCTAATGTACTTGAAGCTTCTTTAGAAACGTAAGAAACATTTTCTGTAGTATATGATTGAGGAACAGAGGTCATTACTTTCATAGCTTCTTTAGCCATAATTTTTTCTTCCTCAGTTTTATAAGTTGCAGGAACAAAAACTAATTTTTTAGTAGCTTCTTTAGAAACAATTTTTTCTTCAACTGTTTTATAAACAGCAGGAATTGTAACTAATTTCTTCGAAGCTTCTTTAACTAACATTTTTTCTTCAATTGTTTTGAAGCTTGTAGGAATTTCAACCATTTTCTTTGTCGCTTCTTTAACTAACATTTTTTCCTCAACTGTTTTGTAAGTAGCAGCTGTAGTAATAGTTTTTGAACCAGCTTCTTTAATTAAAACTTTTTCTTCAATTGTTTTGTAAGTTGCAGGAACTACCGTCAGTTTTTTGTAAGAAGGAGAAACTTGTATGGTTTCAGTTACTTCTCTAAATTCATCTTTAGTGATACATTTAATGTAACACTTTCCTGGAGTTGGATTTACAGGAAGCTCCTGTGCATAAACTCCAAATGACAATAACGTTATTAACGTTGTAATCAATGTAATTTTTTTCATTTGTTTTGTTATTATTTTTCTCAAACTTAGTTTTTAATAAAATTTTAACAAAATATAAAACTTTAGAGATGAATATTTTAGATGAAATGAATTTTTATTCGTTAAAATGCATAATTATCTTTATTCCAATTGGTATTATATAAATTATTTAATTCGTAAATTGCACCTTCAAAAAATGATAATTATCTAAAATGGAACCACAAGTACCTTATACACCTATAAATAAAGTAAGAATTGTTACTGCAGCCTCACTTTTTGACGGTCATGATGCAGCAATCAATATAATGAGAAGAATCATCCAATCTACGGGTTGTGAGGTGATTCATTTAGGTCATGATAGAAGTGTAGATGAAGTTGTAAACACAGCAATTCAAGAAGATGCAAATGCAATTGCCATGACATCTTATCAAGGTGGTCATACAGAGTATTTAAAATACATGTATGATTTACTTAAAGAAAAAGGTGCTGGTCATATCAAAATTTTTGCTGGTGGTGGTGGAGTTATTCTTCCAACAGAAATTGAAGAATTACATACTTATGGTATAGAAAAAATATATTCTCCAGACGATGGTCGTGCCATGGGATTACAAGGAATGATTAACGATTTAGTAAAGCGTTCTGATTTTCCAATTGGTGATAAATTAAATTGTGAAATTAATCATTTAGAAGAAAAAGTGCCAACTGCAATTGCTCGCGTAATTTCTGCAGCTGAAAATTTTCCTGAAATTGCAAAGGAAACTATGGATGCTATTCACAAAAAGAATGAAACTTCAAAAACTCCAGTTTTAGGAATTACAGGAACTGGTGGAGCAGGAAAATCTTCTTTAGTAGACGAATTGGTTAGAAGATTTTTAATTGATTTTCCTGAAAAAACAATCGGATTAATTTCTGTTGATCCATCAAAACGTAAAACTGGTGGTGCATTATTAGGAGATAGAATTCGTATGAATGCAATTAACAATCCTAGAGTTTATATGCGTTCCTTGGCAACTCGTCAATCGAATTTGGCGTTGTCTAAATATGTAAATGAAGCGATTCAAGTATTAAAAGCAGCAAAATATGATTTAATTATTCTAGAAACTTCTGGAATTGGACAATCGGATACAGAAATTATGGATCATTCAGATGTTTCTTTATATGTAATGACACCAGAATTTGGAGCTGCAACGCAATTGGAAAAAATCGACATGTTGGATTTTGCTGATTTAGTAGCTTTAAATAAATTCGACAAACGTGGAGCTTTAGATGCTATTCGTGATGTGAAAAAACAATACCAACGCAATCATAATCTTTGGGATGCAAATCCAGATGATATGCCAGTTTTTGGTACAATTGCTTCTCAATTCAACGATCCTGGAATGAACACATTATATAAATCTATCATGGATAAAATGGTAGAAAAAACAGGTGTTGATTTAAAATCTACTTTCCAAATTACACGTGAAATGAGTGAGAAAATTTTCGTAATTCCTCCACACAGAACTCGTTATTTGTCTGAAATAGCAGAAAACAATAGAAAATATGATGAGATTGCTTTAACACAAGTTGAAGTAGCTCAAAAATTATATGGAATTTTCAAAACGATTGAATCCGTAAACGGAAATCTTCCAAAAATTGATAAAACCGGAATCGTAGCAGATTCATTAAATAGAACAGAGGAAAATAAAGTGTTTTTAGAATTGTTATTGCAACAATTTGATAAAATTAAAATGGACTTGGATGCCTACAATTGGGAAGTAATTCTTACTTGGGACGAAAAAGTTCAGAAATACAAAAACGAATTTTATACGTTTAAAGTTCGTGATAAAGAAATCAAAATTGCAACGCATACTGAATCGCTATCGCATTCTCAAATTCCAAAAGTTTCGTTACCAAAATATAAAGCTTGGGGCGATATTTTAAAATGGAATTTACAAGAAAACGTACCTGGAGAATTTCCATTTGCATCTGGATTATATCCTTTCAAACGTGAAGGTGAAGATCCAAGTAGGATGTTTGCTGGTGAAGGTGGACCAGAAAGAACTAATAAGCGTTTTCATTATGTAAGTGCAGGAATGCCTGCAAAACGTTTGTCAACCGCTTTTGATAGTGTAACATTATATGGAAACGATCCTGATTTACGTCCAGATATTTATGGAAAAATCGGAAATGCTGGAGTTTCTATATGTTGTTTAGATGATGCTAAAAAATTGTATTCAGGTTTCGATTTGAGTCATGCTTTAACATCAGTTTCTATGACAATTAATGGACCAGCACCTATGTTGTTAGGATTCTTTATGAATGCTGCCATCGATCAAAACTGTGAAAAATACATCAAAGAAAATGGTTTGGTGGATGAAGTAGAAGCTAAAATTGTTGAAATCTACAAGAAAAAAGGAACCAAAAGACCAAAATATCAAGGAAAATTACCTGAAGGAAATAATGGTTTAGGTTTAATGTTGTTAGGTGTCACAGGTGATCAAGTTTTGCCAATGGATGTTTACAACGACATAAAAGTTAAAACATTGTCGCAAGTTCGTGGAACAGTTCAAGCGGATATTTTGAAAGAAGATCAAGCACAAAACACGTGTATTTTCTCTACAGAATTTGCTTTACGTTTAATGGGTGATGTACAAGAATATTTCATCAAGCAAAATGTTCGAAATTTTTATTCGGTTTCGATTTCAGGGTATCATATTGCTGAAGCTGGAGCGAATCCTATTACGCAATTGGCTTTCACGCTTTCTAATGGTTTCACTTATGTGGAATATTATTTAAGTCGTGGCATGAATATTAATGATTTTGGACCTAATTTATCATTTTTCTTCTCTAACGGAATTGATCCAGAATATGCTGTGATTGGTCGAGTAGCTAGAAAAATTTGGGCAAAAGCCTTGAAAAATAAATATGGTGCTAACGAAAGAGCACAAATGTTGAAATACCACATTCAAACTTCTGGACGTTCATTGCATGCTCAAGAAATTGATTTTAATGATATTCGTACAACTTTACAAGCTTTATATGCGATTTACGATAACTGTAATTCATTGCATACCAATGCTTACGACGAAGCGATTACAACCCCTACAGAAGAATCAGTGCGAAGAGCCATGGCAATTCAGTTGATTATTAATAAAGAATTAGGTTTAGCGAAAAACGAAAATCCAATTCAAGGTTCGTTCATTATTGAAGAATTAACGGATTTAGTGGAAGAAGCAGTTTTAGCTGAATTTGACAGAATTACTGAAAGAGGAGGAGTTTTAGGAGCTATGGAAACGATGTACCAAAGAAGTAAAATCCAAGAAGAATCCATGTATTATGAAATGTTGAAACACACAGGAGAATTCCCAATTATTGGTGTAAATACATTCTTAAGTTCAAAAGGTTCTCCAACGGTTATTCCAGCTGAGGTTATTCGTGCAACAGAAGAAGAAAAACAATATCAAATTGATATGTTGAATCAATTGCATACAACTTATGAAGATAGAGTAGAGGAGCAAATTCAAATTCTTCAAGAAGCAGCTATTAAAAACGAAAACATGTTCGAAAAATTAATGGATGCCACTAAAGTTTGTTCTCTAGGTCAAATAACTAATGCTTTGTTTGAAGTTGGTGGTCAGTATAGAAGGAATATGTAATTTTTTTTAAGTACAAATAAAAAAGGTCAAACAAATTTTGTTTGACCTTTTTACTTTTATAAAATAGTACTATAAAGCTGGTTCGTGTTTACCTTCTTTGATTTCCTCAATCATTTTTTTATTGAAAGCTGGTAAATCGTCTGGATTTCTACTAGTCACTAATCCCTTGTCTACAACAACTTCTTTGTCGTGCCATTCTGCTCCAGCATTGATTAAATCTACTTTTATAGATGGGTAAGATGTCATTTTTCTTCCTTCAACGACCTTAGCACTAATTAAGGTTTGTGGTCCGTGACAAATTGCCGCTACTGGTTTTCCTACTTCAAAAAAAGCTCTTACAAATTTTAAGGCATCATCATTAGTTCTTAAACTATCAGGATTAATTACTCCACCTGGTAATAATAAGGCATTATAATCTGAAGGATTTGCATCTGCTAGATTTTTATCAACGTCATATGACTTTCCCCAATCAGTAGATGCCCAAGCTTTAATACTTCCAGATTTTGGACTTATAATTTCTGCTTCCCAGCCTTCTTTTTCTAAAGCTTCTTTAGGTGATGTTAATTCAATTTCTTCAAATCCATTGGTAGCTAATATTGCTATTTTCTTTTTCATAATTAAAATTTAAGTTAGTATTAATTTTTATTGTAACAAATCTAAGAAAATGTTGATTTGTACTATTTATATCATTTTTAATGATTGTTATATTATATCAATAAAAGAATAGCCTTTCAGCATAATTTGAAAGGCTATTTTTAGGAATATTTTTTTATTTTTTATTCAAAGAATAAATTCCTCCACCAAAAAGAACTACAGCTAATCCTATATAAAGAAAACCTTGTTCTTTTCCTGATTCATTTGAAGCATCTATTTCTAAACCTAGTACTTCAACTTCTTTACTATTATTAGAGACTTTGTTAATTCCTAAATAACCAATATATAATGCTCCAATAATTAAAACAGCTCCAAGTATTTTTCCGATTTTCATAATGTAAATTTTTAAAGTTATTTTGTAAAATTACTTTAAACCTAATATTGAAGTGTTATAAGGTCTTTATTGTTTTTTATAGAATTCCCATACATAGAAAAAAAGGCCTTTCTTTCGAAAGACCTTTTAGGTTAATCAGAATTAATAACAACTTACTTAATAATGACCTTTTCAACGAAACCTTCTTTAGTTTTAAGAAGATAAATTCCTTTTGGGTAATTCATTTCTAAACTTACTGTATTTTCTTGTTCCGTGATTTTTCTTCCTGAAATATCAAAAAGACTTACTGAAACTTCTCTGTTAAAATAAACCATTCCATCTTTTACTGGATTTGGATAAACCACAAATGCATTAGTCGCTGCAGTGAAATTATCGTTCGCTAAAACATCATTTGTAATTTCATAAATGCTTAGTGTAGCACTAACTTCATTAGCCATAACTACTAAACCTTTTCCTAATGAATTATCAGCAGGAGCAATGTAAATAATTCCTTCTGGAGCTAAATCTCCACCAACAGTTGGTATAGTTCTGTTGTTTTTATAAGAAACAAATGTTGGAGCTGAAGGGTTTGTAATATCATAAGTCATTAAACCACCAGTTCTTTCTAAAGTAATGAATGCATACACAGCACCGTTTATTTCTGCTAAAGTAATTCCTTCTGGTTCTGGACCTTTGTTGTCACTTCTGTTTTTTAAATTATTATTATTGTTACTCGCGTTGAATAATACTCCAAATGTTGGATCATTAGCCGTAATTTTCTCAAAATCATCACCACTATCATAAACTATTTGTCCTGTTGTAGCATTCCAAATACTGAATGAGCGTGCTCCAAAAACATGAATTTCATCAAAATCACCATCGTTATCTGTATCTCCAGTTGCATTAGTTACTGTTAATCGTCCTAAATTTGAATTCTTTTTAAGAAAGTCTGGATTTGGAAAAATAGTTGGATCTAAAGTATAAGCACTACTTCCTACACGAACTTCTTCAGCTAAACCATTATAATCTCTTGCATCACCTTCATTGGCTGTAACTAAATAAGTTGTTCCATTTGCAGTATATTGAGCCATTGCATCTGGCATATACATTCCTTTGATAGGCCAATTGCTCATAAAAATTTCTCCAAATTGATCTGAAGCATCTAAAGTGTTTCCAGCAACATTATGGTCTTTTAATCCTAATGGTGTGATAGCTGTAATTTGGTTAGTAACTAAATTAATAGTTGCTATTGCATTATTTTCTTGTAAAGTTACCCATGCAGTCAAACCATCATCAGCGACTACAATATATTCTGGTTCAAGATCTTTAGAAACGGTTGCATTTACTCCGAAAATACGAACACCATTTGCTCTTAAAGTAGCTAATTGAGAATCAAAAGCATTAAAATTCAGATTAGTAACATCTGATTGTTGTACATTGTTAAATCCTCCAGATACATTAATAATAGAAATACTTCCTTCTGGATCAATTGTGTAATCATCATTTGGTTGCCCTTCGTTTGCTGTTAAAAATTTCGTTCCATCTGGTGTAAAAGTTATCATATCTGGCAAAACTCCAGCTTCAACTACTGAACCAATAGTTCCATTAGCATCCATAAAAACGACTTTACCATTTGTAAAATTAGCTCCTTCAACTGTGGCTGCAAGAATTCCATTTTTAAAGGCTATACTTGTTCCTCCAATTCCATAAGATGATAAATCAACGGACATGATTGGTGTAATAGCTGATGGATTTGCAAAATTTAAAATTTCAACTTTTGAAGCTGTTGAATTCATTACAAATAACCTTTGTGTCGTTGGATCATGAGCTACAATTTCAGAAGAACCTGTTGGGTCAACAACATAATTTGTTAAATAATTGATGTTTAGAGCATTCGAAGCTACAGGAAAATCAGTTTCATCATCTAAAATATAAACTGTATTTTGTGTAATTCCTACAAGATTTGCTCCTGAAGCATTAGAAAGTTCCACGGTAAAGTAGGAATCTCCGTTTGCTATTGTATTATTGTTTAAAGTAACAGTTATAGTTTGTGAAGTTGAACCTATTGGAAAAGTAACTGTTTGGTCTGTATAAGTGTATTCTGTTCCGTTAGTTGCAGTTGCATTTGTTACCATAACATTGGCTTGAACAGTTACAATAGAAGTAGAAGCATTAGAAAGATTGATTGTTAGTGTAGCTGTGGTTGCATTTTCATTAACAATTGTTGTTTCTGTAGCAAAAGCAATGTTTGAAGCTACTATTGGATTGAAAGTTCCAGGTGAAGCAAAAACATCTAAACCAATTGATTGTCCTACTAAATATGTAGCTGGAGCCCAATTTGTTCCATCATTTAAATTACCGTTTGGATTTAATAATTCTAAAGAAGGTCCGTTTCCATCAGGAGATAATGGCCATGGAGTTGCATCATCATATTCAACTTTACTAATTACATTTCCTTCAGAATTTAATATTTGAAGTAACTCACCACCATTTCCTAGAGCATTGCTAATTCCTTGAGGCATATCAATAAAAGAAACTCCATAAAAAGCATCAGCACTTGCTTTATCAGTTGCTAATAAAACAACTGAATTTGCAGCTAATGTTAATTCGTCAAATTCAAAAATGAAATTAGCTTCGTCTTTAACTTTAATTCCTCCTAAAGCAATTGAAGCCGAAGAATTATTGTAGATTTCTAAAAACTCCAATTGGTTAGAATTAGCCGATGGAGCATTGTACATAATTTCAGAAATAATCAATCCAGACGTTAACGCATTGTAAAATAAGTTTGGACTCACATAAGCTGGAGATAAAACATTATTTGCTGTATCTTGAACGTTACTAACTGTTAATTGGTAAGCACTTCCTATAGTAAATCCTGTATGTGTAAGTGTTACAGAATTTAAAGTAGCGTTGTAAACAGCACTCGAAATAGTTAAACTTGGTGCAAAAACATAATTTGAAATTAATTCAGCTGTAGTTTGATTTAAGCTTTCAGAGAAAATAATTTCAACTGTGTTTTGAGTCAATACGTTTACAATAGCAACTGTTGGTGCTGATGTGTCGTTAGCAGAAATTACAAATGAAGTTGCATTAAAAGGTAAATCTGGAGTTGTACTGTTGTTATGATCATCAGCTGCTGTGTCTTCAACTTGCCAATTTGATGGATTATTTAATTGCGATATATATCCGTTAGCATCTAAACCTGTTCTAACACTATTATAATTAGCAATATCTGTTCCTTCTGGTAAAAGAATTGCTGTTGAACCTAATGTTAATCCAGAGTTTGTTAAATCTCCAAAACCTGTAGATGAATTTGAAATTGCAGCTAACATAGTAGTTACTGTTCTTGGAGGTGTACCTAAAAAAGCAAACATAGCATCGCTGGATGAAGAAATTCCTCCAGCATTGTTCACAGAAATAGTTCCAACAGAAGGAGTAATTGTAGCACTCACATTATTGATTGAAATCACAGTTCCTGCAGGAATAAGCGTTGAACCTGCAGACCAAGTAAAATCTCCTTCGTCAGTTCCAAAACTTGTTCCATTCCATTCAGAATCACAAAAAATAATTGTTGAATTTGCCGGAATGTCTTTAAAAGTTACAAATGCAATGTCATCATCGCCATCTGCATTAAAACCTACAAAAGCAATATCTCCAGCTGAAGATAATTGTGCTTTTACCAAGTAGGTAATTAAACATAATAGTAAAGTAAATTTAATTTTCATAAGATAAGTTTTTTGTTGTTTGTGCAAACTTACCTTATAAATGAGGTTAATTTAGTTACCTCAAAATCATCAATTTATTTTTAAAACATTATCAAAATGTATCTTAAAAATTAAGAAGTAAAGGAATTGTAAAATTGAGATTAACTCTCTTTTTCATTATTGTATTTTCGAACAATTGCTTTCAGTTTTTCAGCTCGAGCTGCTTTTTTTGCTTTTGCTTTGTCTTGTTCTTTGTGTAATTTATCGTTATGCTTCTTAATGTTCTTTTCGTTATTCCTTCCCATAGTTATAAGTTTATCGTATTTTTTTTTATCTAATTTTAAATAACCAATATGTTTTTCATCTTCTGTACCAGTTTTAGTTTTTGTAATTTTCAATTGATATTTTGCTTTGAAATCTTCTGATAAAATATCATCAACTCTATAAATATCATCTACATCAATTCCGTACTTGTCATCAATATGTGAAGCTCCGGCTCCTTCAAATCCACAATGTTTAAAAAAAGTTGTTTTCTTACTATTTTTAATGGCAGCCGCTTTAGTTTTTGCAACAGTCAAGACTTTATAATGATATTCTTCAAATTCATTTTCTTTATAACCACCAAGATTGATAAAAAATAACTTTTCTTTATTTTCAATAAGTTCATTTCTATCAACAATTTCAATAGAATATCCATCAATATATGTTATTTTTTGCCAAGCATCTATATGAATTTTTCCATTAGCTTCTGGCCAAAAATCTTTCATATTTGGAATTAATTCAGCTAAGGAATTACCTATTCCAAAAAAAATATCATGTTGTTCTGTTAACCTACCTTTTGGTGTACAACCTAACATTACCATATATAAATGAATCTTTTTACTCATACTTCAAAAGTACAAATTTTTGTTAAATAAAAAGTTTGGCACGGCAATTGAATATACCATAACATCATTAATCATTTTAATATAAATATCATGAAAAAAATTACATTAGTTTTAGCTTTTATCGGGATGATAACACTAAGCAGTTGTACAGTAAATGAAGTTGTAGAAAGAGATATAGTAGATTATGACACTATAAGTGAAGTTTTTGAAGTAACTACATCTTTTAGCT
The DNA here is from genome assembly GCF_963922255.1 of uncultured Flavobacterium sp. Classification (GTDB taxonomy): domain Bacteria; phylum Bacteroidota; class Bacteroidia; order Flavobacteriales; family Flavobacteriaceae; genus Flavobacterium. The sequence goes on from NZ_CAWUIC010000001.1 coordinate 179,119, forward strand.
CAAATAATAATTTTAGTAGATTGGTTACATTCAATCCACCTATATATAGTTCTGATATGGTATTAGTTTATAGATTAAGTGGGTACTCAAACGGTACTGATTATTGGAAGTTATTACCAGAAACATTTTATTTTAATGATGGTACATTAGATTATAAATTTAATTATAATTTCACTAGATACGATGTTGAATTATATATGGAAGGATTTGAATTGTGGAATTTATCAACTCAAATTACAAATAATCAGACTTTTAGAATAGTTGTTATTCCAGCTGCATTTACTAATAAGTCAGCGGTTGATTATTCAGATTATAATGCAACAATTGAAATGTTAGGTTATACAAATTCAGAAATTAAAAAGTTAGATTAAATATAAAAATAGTTTGTTAGTTTAGTTAGATTAGTTTGTTAAAGAGAGGTTGCTGGGAAGTGACCTCTTTTTTTATGTGTTTTTTTTATCTTTATATAAAGAATATGTTATTCCTACAAGCAATGATAAAGCTATAAACCCTAATGAAGCCCATTCTGGTAATTCAATATAATCGTGAGCTAACATTTTTACTCCAACAAAAGTTAAAATCGCAATTAAACTATATTCTAGATAACTAAACTTTTCTAACATATTTGCCAAAAAGAAATACATAGAACGTAAACCAAGAATCGCAAAAATATTAGAACTAAAAACTAAAAAACCATCAGAAGTAATAGCTAATATAGCTGGAACGCTATCCATTGCAAAAAGAACATCCATTAATTCAATTACAATAAGTGCTACAAATAAAGGAGTTGCAAATAAGATGTTTCTTTTTCTAACAAAAAAATGCTCCCCTTCCATATGCATTGTAATTGGCATCACTTTTCGCAAACTTTTAAAAACAAACGAGTTTTTTGGATTAAAAACTTCTTCATCATCATTTTTAAATAACATTTTTGCGGCTGTGAAAATTAAAAATGCTCCAAAAACATAAACCATCCAACTGAATTTATTAATAAGTAATACACCAAAATAAATCATCAACCCTCTAAACACTATTGCACCAAGAATTCCCCAAAATAAAACTCTATGTTGATATTTTTGAGGAATTTTAAACGATGAAAATATAACTGCAATTACAAAAATGTTGTCAACACTTAAAGAAAGTTCAATTAAATATCCTGTAATAAACTTCATGGAAGCTAAAGTAGGAGTAAGGTTGGAAGGATTTTCAATATAACCATTAGAGTAAATCCAATAAATCACACCTGAAAATAAAAATGACAAAGTAACCCATATAGCTGTCCATATCCCAGCTTCTTTAGAGCTGATAATATGAGGGTTTTTGTTAAATACACCTAAATCTAATGCTAAAAAAAATATAATTGCTGCAATAAAAATAACCCAAACTATCATAAAATTTTGTTTAATTCCACAAATATAATTTTTTAGATTTAAAAAAAATAATTCAAGGGAATTGTATTTTTTAAAATTTCAACCCCTAAAAAAATAGGGTGTGAATTATTTTTATTCATTTTTTTTATATATTTGCGTCAAAATAACAAGGTATATAATCAAATAATCAATAATTATGTCAACAATTCGTTTCAAGGCACTTGAAAAAGCTAATTCAAGAACTGTAGTTCACGTAGAAGAATTAGATAAAAAATCAGCCATTTTTGGTAGCAATGTTTTTAATGATAAAACAATGCGACAATTTTTAACTTCTGAAGCTTATAAAGCTGTAAAAAGTGCAGTGCAACACGGAACAAAAATTGACAGAAAGTTAGCAGATTATATTGCATTAGGAATGAAAGAATGGGCTCTTTCTAAAGGAGTAACACATTATACACACTGGTTTCAGCCTTTGACAGGTGGAACAGCTGAAAAACACGATGCTTTTTTTGAAACTTCTTTTGACGGAAGTGATCCAGTAGAAAAATTTGGAGGAGATCAATTAGTACAACAAGAACCAGATGCTTCTTCTTTTCCTAATGGTGGAATTAGAAACACATTTGAAGCAAGAGGTTACACAGCTTGGGATCCAACTTCTCCTGCTTTTATATATGGTACAACACTTTGTGTGCCTACTGTTTTTGTTTCATATACTGGAGAAGCTTTAGACAACAAAGCGCCATTGTTAAGAGCTTTAAGTGCAATTGATGAAGCAGCAACAGAAGTAGCCAAATATTTTGACAAAAATGTTAAGAAAGTAACTCCAACCTTAGGTTGGGAACAAGAATATTTCCTTGTAGATAGAGCTTTGGCAAATTCTCGTCCTGATATTATGGCAACTGGTAGAACTTTATTAGGTCATACTGCAGCTAAAGGCCAACAATTAGACGATCATTATTTTGGTTCTATTCCAACTCGTGTATTAAATTATATGAGAGATTTGGAAAACGAATGTATGTTATTGGGAATTCCAGTTAAAACTAGACATAATGAGGTTGCTCCAAGTCAATTTGAATTAGCTCCAATTTTTGAAGAAACTAATTTAGCAGTGGATCACAACTCATTATTAATGGATGTAATGCAAAAAGTAGCAGAACGTCATGAATATAAAGTATTATTCCACGAAAAACCATATAAAGGTGTAAATGGTTCTGGAAAACATAATAACTGGTCATTAGCAACGGATACAGGAATTAACTTATTAGCTCCTGGAAAAACCCCAATGAGTAATCTTCAATTTCTAACATTTTTTATTAATACAATTAAAGCGGTTCATGATAACGAGGAACTATTAAGAGCTGCAATTGCTTCGGCAAGTAATGATCACAGATTAGGAGCAAACGAAGCGCCACCAGCAATTATTTCAGTGTTTATTGGTGAACAATTGACTAAAGTTTTAGCTGAATTAGAAGGTGTAACTAAAGGAAAACTTTCTCCAGAAGAAAAAACCGATTTAAAATTAAATGTAGTTGGTAAAATTCCTGATGTATTGTTAGATAATACCGATAGAAATAGAACTTCACCATTTGCTTTTACAGGAAATAAATTTGAATTTAGAGCTGTTGGTTCTACTGCAAACTGTGCTACATCAATGACAACGTTGAATGCAATGGTTGCCAAACAATTAATGGATTTCAAAAAAGAAGTTGATGCATTAATTAAAAAGAAAGATTTAAAGAAAGACGAAGCTATATTTAATGTATTAAGAGAATATATTAAAGGAACTAAAAAAATTCTTTTTGAAGGTGATGGTTATAGTGATGCTTGGGAAAAAGAAGCCAAAAAACGTGGATTAAGTAATCATAAAACAACCCCTGAAGCCTTAAAAGCTAAAGTTTCTAAAAAAGCAATGGATTTGTTTGAAGGATTAAATATTATGAATCATGTTGAAGTGGAAGCTCGTTACGAAATTGAATTAGAAGAATATACTAAAAAAATTCAAATAGAAGGAAGAGTTTTAGGTGATATCGCTCGTAATCATGTTATTCCAACAGCAATTAAATATCAAAATACTTTAATTGAAAACGTTAAAGGTTTAAAAGAGATTTTTGGAAAAGACTACGAAAAAGTGGCAAAAGAGCAAATATCAATGATAAAAGAAATTTCTTCGCATATTGAAGGAATAAACACAAACATTGATAAAATGATTGATGAAAGAAAGAAAGCAAACAATTTAACTGATATGGAAAAAATGGCTGCTGCTTATTGTAATAAAGTTAAGCCATACTTCGAAATTATTAGAGAACACGCTGATAAATTAGAATTAATGGTAGACGATGAGATGTGGACATTAACTAAATACAGAGAATTATTATTTACTAAATAAAATTTTAAATTAGCGTTAAAGAAGGCTTGTTCTATCACAGAACAAGCCTTCTCTAGTTAAAACACTTAGAGATTATAAGTGAAAACACCCTAAATTAAGAATATTGTAACATTTTAACGATATTTTTACTTATTTCATCGAAAATAGCATTATTTATCATGAAATAAATTTGGTGGTTTAAAATATTGTATTACATTTGAACTCAATGAGCGAATAATATGCTTTATACCTACTAACTATTTTATAGTTTTTAAGCATATAATAATTATACTTCATGTATAATATGTAATTGTGTATCCCTGCAAGCACAAGATGTTTTTTTTATTTAAGAAAAATAATTTTTTTAAATTTTAAAAGTTTTTTCAGCCCCAAATATTGAAATTGTAACCAATTAAATATTTATATTATGAAAAACTTAATTTTAAGTGTAGCCTTTCTTGTGGCTACGGGAACTGCTTTTGCCCAAGGAAACGTAAGTAGTGTTTCTCAAGACGGTACTACAAATCAATCAGAAGTACTACAAGTTGGTATGACTAATAATTCTGTGGTGAATCAAATGGGTTCAGTTTCAGCTCTAAGTGGAGAATCTAATGACTCAGATGTTAACCAAAATGGTGTTTCTAATGATTCAGATGTTAAACAAGACGGTGATTTCAATGAAGCAGATGTTATTCAATTAGGAGATATGAATGACGCTACAATTGATCAAGGAGTTGGAAATGCAGAAATGAATGAAGCTATTACTACACAAACTGGTGATGGAAACACTTCTATGCAAAAACAACGTTTTGATAACAATTATGCTTCAACAACTCAAACTGGTAATGGTAATGATGCTATTCAAGACCAAAGCTCAGGACCAAACGGTTCACCAGGAAACACAGCTTACATCACTCAATTAGGAGATGATAATATGGCTGACCAAAAACAAGTTGGAAATTCAAATTATGGTAACATTGATCAAGTAGGTACGCTTCATTACGCTATTCAACGTCAAACAGGAGATAGTAATGTTGCTTATTCAACTCAAGGTGATACTAGTAACTGGTCAAGTCAAATGCAAAATGGTGATAACAATTATGCAAGAGTTTATCAAAATGATTTTAGTTCAGGAGGTTTTAATGAAGCAGAACAAATTCAAATTGGTGATGGAAATGTTGCTGTTGGAGACCAAGGTTTAGGAACTGTAACATCTAACAATGACATATGGCAAAGACAAGTTGGAAATGGAAATGATGCTTACGCAATCCAACGTGGAGATAGTAACAACTCTAGACAAAGACAAATTGGTAATGATAACATTTCAGATCACGACCAAAATGGTGATGATAACTTTGCAAGATCACATCAAAATGGAGATTTAAATATTTCTAATATTGATCAATTAGGTAACTTAAATGTAGCTACAACTCTTCAAACAGGACAATCTCATTTAAGCAATGTAAACCAAATTGGTAATGGAAATAATTCAAACGTTACACAATCTAACTAAACTTTAGTATATGATGAGATAGTTTTCTACATAGTGAGCTATCTCATCTATATTTTTAATAAGCCAAATTATGATCTTAAAAAAATACATATTATTTTTTGCAATCATTTTCACTCAAATGAGTTTTTCTCAAGAAAAAGAAAATAATGAAGACTTTAAACAATATAGTTCTTCACTTTTTAATTCTGAACAAAACTCGTTGTTTGTTGTGTCTAATATGGCAGATAAGTTAAACACTGTTCAATTCAACCAAAATAGTATTAACATTCAACAAATAGGTGATTATAATGTGATTGATGCAAATGTTAATTCCGAAAATTCAAAGCTGTTTATAACACAAGAAGGAATTAATAATTCAGTAGGATTAATAAAAAACACACCTGAATTAGTTCAAAGTATTTCTCAAACAGGAAATAATAATACAATTAGTGATTTAACATATTACACCAACTATAAAGTGAATATGGAAATGACTCAGAATGGAAGTAATCAAAACATTCAAAACATAGGTACCAATTCATTGTCAAAGGATATGAAAATTTCCCAAACAGGAAATGGTGCATCAATTATAATAATTAATCAATAAAATGAAAAAAACAACTACATATTTAACCCTTTTTGCATTTTTATTTTTATTTAATTTTAGTAGCAAGGCTCAAAATTTAAATACAGATATTAAGGCAAAAATCGTTCTTGAAGATGTAGAAGGAAATATTAAAATTACTGGTACAGCAGAGAATTTAACTAATGTGCTGCAAAGTTTGACCTACAAATTATCAGTAATAAAAAAGAATTTAAAATCAGAAAATCGTTCTTCAAATGCACAAGAAGGTGTTTTTACATTAGACGCTAGTGAAAACAAAAACCTTTCAACCACACAAATAAATAAAAGCAGTGAAGACGAAATAATAGTGTTACTGTTATTTTATGATGAAAATAATCAAATTGTTAGTCAAGATAGAGTCGTAATTAGTGATCAAAAAAAAAAGGATAAAGTAATCATTTTAGATGATGGAATTGAATTAGCAGGAATAGTTACTGATGAAACTAAGACAAAAATTGGAAAAGATTTTTATGATATTTTTTATTATTTATATAGAGATTACAATCTAAATGCAAAGCAAATTGTTAAAGTTAATGAAGAATTAAGTTTTGGAAGAAATACCAAAATTGTAATTATGATTGAAAATGACGTTGTGTATGAATTTTTAGCTCGACCAGATGAAGAATTTTTAGAAGCAATGGCCAAAAACGCACTATATGAAACCTATCAGTTTCTAAAAAAAATAGAAAACGAAAAGAAATATATTACTCAATATTAAATAAAAGCCTAAAATCATGAAGTTTTCAATCCTACTATTAACTATTTTTTTTTCATTTTCCATGAATGCTCAAGATTTGGTCTATAAACCAAAAAATCCAGCATTTGGTGGAGATACTTTTAATTACCAATGGCTGTTAAGCTCAGCCGAATCTCAAAATAAATTAAAGGATACTGGGATTGAAACAGATAAAGAAACAGAATTAGAAAAATTTATAAATAATTTAAATTCTCAACTTTTAAGTCAAGTTTCAAGGTCATTATTTGCTGAACAATTTGGCAATGACGGCATCTCAGAAGGAACATATACTTTTGGAAGCTTATCTATAGATGTTTATCCGTCAGAAGGTGGATTAACAATAAGTATTTTAGATACTACTACTGGTGAACAAACTCAGGTTATAATCCCAAATCCATAAATTTATATATGAGAAAATTTTACTATTTTTTTTTCGCCATCTACTTTTTATATGGTTGTAGCGCTTATTTTAATCAACCTTTAGGAATTGAAAGAGCTATTATTGGTGAAAGCACACCTGCAACTTCTTTATTGAAAAATTTACCTAAACCTAAAGAACCTGTTGTAATAGGAATCTATAAGTTTAGAGATCAAACAGGTCAATATAAAGCTTCAGAAGTGGGAAGCACTTTTAGCACCGCTGTAACCCAAGGAGCAACTTCTATATTAATAAAAGCCTTAGAAGATTCAAAATGGTTTGTACCAATTGAACGTGAAAATATTGGTAATCTTCTACAAGAACGAAATCTTATTCGTTCAACTCGACAAGAATATACAAAAAACACTAATGAACCTCAAATAACACCTTTACTTTATGCTGGAGTTCTATTGGAAGGTGGAATAGTTTCCTACGATTCAAATATTATAACAGGTGGTTTTGGTGCAAGATATTTTGGTGCTGGTGGTTCTACAAAATACAGACAAGACAGAGTTACAATCTATTTAAGAATGATTTCTACCTCAAATGGAAAAATTCTAAAAACAGTTTATGTGTCCAAAACCCTTTTTTCACAAGCAATTGATCAAAGTTTTTTTAGATATGTAAAATTCAAAAGATTATTAGAAGTTGAAACAGGGTATACTACAAACGAGCCTGTTCACATGGCAGTTACTGAAGCAATAGAAAAGGCAGTAGAATCTTTAATTTTAGAAGGTATAAAAGATAAAATTTGGGTAGCTGATGCTCCTCAAGCTGAAATAGACAAATTAATTAAAAATTATGAAATATCTGAATCTATGGCAGATTCAACAGCTATCTATAATAGAAAATTAGTCAAAAGAAGATCAGATTTTGCTTTAGATTTTTCTGGTGGTGTAACTAGAATTCAGGGTGACTATGTTAATCCACTCTTGAGACCTTTTTTTAAAGGAGGTTTAAGATATTTTTTCAATGAAAGCATCAATTTATCTTTATCAGGATCATGGAATAAATTTGATACCAAAAATAGAAAAAGCTATGAATACTTAACTTTTGACGCCAATACTGAAATTATATTTTTGCCAAAAGATATACTAACACCCTATGTGTTTGGTGGTGTAGGTTTTGGTACTAATAAGTCTAGTGATAACACACATTTTAAATTTCAATATGGACTTGGTTTAGAGTATTTGGTGACTGATAATATTGGGTTTAGACTTTTTGGCGAACATAATCTAACATTCAGTGATGAGGTTGATTACTTAACCTCAGGAAAAAGAGATGATTATTATTATCGATTTGGTGCTGGATTAACGTATTATTTCAAATAGCATTTAATTTAAAGAATTATGAAAAATAGTTATATAAAATTGGGCTTATTTCTTTTACTACTACTTGTTTCTTGTAGTGAAGAAGGCATTGAAGAAATTCAGTTTGGTACTGTTTCTGGTAGAGTAGTCGAGTCAGGTAGTTTTGAACCAATTCCAAATGTAAAAGTATTTTCAAGTCCAAACTCAAGTATCGTTTTTACTGATGATGATGGAAATTTTAGCATGATTGATGTGCCTGTTGGAGATTATTCGTACCAAGCAAAAAAAGAAGGGTATATCACTAAGTTTGAAGCGGCAACAATTACCGATGGAGCCAACACAGAGCTAGTATTTGAATTGGAATTATCTACAAGTGAAAATAGACCACCAACAACACCCGTTCTAGTTTCTCCAACAGATAATGCTACAAATCAAAGTATTCAAGTCAATTTAACTTGGACAGCAACAGATCCTGATGATGATGATTTAACTTATCAGGTTATTTTGAAGAATGATGCTAATTCTACTGAAGTAACTTATTCAGATATTACCGATACTTCTTTTCAACTGACTAATTTGGTATATGGTGTAAAATATTTTTGGCAAGTTACAGTTTCAGACGGAATTAATGATTTAGTTTATAGTTCTATAAAATCATTTACAACCATTAATTTTCCAACTACACGGTTTTTATATGTGAAGAAAATTGGACAAAACAACGTAATTTTCACTAGTGATGATAATGGCAACGAAATTCAATTAACAGATTCTGGAACCAATAGTTGGAGACCAAGAAAAAATAATCAATCTAATAAAATTGCATTTATTCGTTCAAACGGAGCTCAAAATCATATTTATATTATGAATCCAGATGGTACAAATGTATTTAAGGTTACCAACTCAGTTCCAATTGCTGGTTTTAATTCAGATTATGTTAATTTTTCATGGAATGCCAATGGAAGCCAAATCATCTATCCTAACTTTGATAAGTTGTATAGAATTAGTAGTAACGGTAGTGGATTGACTCAGATTTATCAAACTACTGGAGGAAAATTAATTTCTGAATGTGATTGGAGTTTTGACGGCACAAAAATTGCCTTGAAAACAAATAATTTAAGCGGTTATATGGCAGAAATCTTTGTAATTAGTGCTAACGGAACATTTTTAACACAAGTCATTACACCAGTCTCAGGAGCAGTTGGTGGTTTGAATTTTTCAGTTTCTGGGCAGAGATTAATTTTTACCAGAGACATTTCAGGTTATGAAAGCTTTAATTACAGACAATTAGACACTCGAATATTCCAACACGTTTTTTCAACAGGAACAACTTCTGAAATTTCAACCCAAAAACCTCCAGGAACAGTCGATTTGGATGTAAGATTTTCTCCAAATGAAGCTGAAGTAATTTTTGTAAACACTTCCAATGATTTTTTGAGTACTCGCTACATTCAAAAATATGAAATAGGAACAGTAGATTCTAGAGAAACGCTTTTTACTGGTGCAACGATGCCTGATTGGGAATAAATTTCTAAACAGTAGCATACTAAAAAAGAAAAATTTAGCGTTTTATAATAAAATTTTATGCGATTATTTTTTCTTTTTTTCATAAGTATTTGTTTCAGTCAAAATAAACAGCGTTTTTATTTTGACTTTAATGAAAGCAGTTTTAATGCAACTCAGGAAAATGATTTTCAAAATTGGTTAACAGCTAATGCAAATATCGAAATTATTAAAATAGAAGGATATTGTGATTACGTTGGAACTACTGACTATAATGTACAACTTGCCCAAAAGCGAATTGATTTTGTTTTAAATAAATTAAAAACAAAAAATATAGTTTCAAAAACAATTATTCAAAAGCCTTTTGGTGAAGATTTTGAACAAGATACTATTCAAGATTTGAATAGGAGAGTTGATCTTTACTACATCGAAAAAGAAGAATCTTTAGAAAATTTCATGGATAAGAATATCTTAGGAAAAACTATTGTATTAAAGAACTTAAATTTCTACAACAATTCCGGTACATTCTTACCTGAATCTAAACCAGTTTTAGAAGAATTATTGGCTATATTAAATAAATATCCTAAACTTAAAATCGAAATTCAAGGTCATATTTGTTGTCAATCTGTAGAACAAGCTAATAAAATTGAAGATATTGCCAAAGTTAGAGCTCTAGCAGTTTATGTGTATTTAACCAATAACGGAATTCATGAAGAAAGACTAAGTTATAAAAGTTTTAAAAGCACTAAACCCTTATTTCCCATTCCTGAAAAAAATGAAGAACAACGAATGGCAAATCGAAGAGTTGAAATCATGATTTTAGAAAATTAATTATGGCACGCTTTTTTATGTAATATAATTATCGTTACTTAGTTTTTTAAATCTTAAATCATTAAAATGAAGCCTTTTTTATCTTTTATTATTCTTTTTTTAACTTTAAACACTTTTGCTCAAGAACAATTTGTCGTTTATTTTAATAGCGATAAATTTGAATTGACAAAAACAGAAAATAAGAAATTAGAAGAATGGACGAAATTTCATACCAAAGATAAAATTGTTGCTATAAACGGATACACCGATGAAGACGGAAGTAGTGGTTATAATGATACTTTGGCTAAGAAAAGAGTGAATCATGTATTTGAGATAATCAAAGGTAAAGTGCCTTTTAGAGAAGATTTTAAAAGTAGAAGTTACGGTGAAAACTTTAATCAATCTAAAAACAAAGCAGAAAATAGAAAGGTTACAATCTATTATATTAAAGAAAAAGATTTGGCACGAGAAAACGAAATTTTAGGAATAAAAGAAGAAGTAGAAATTATTGTTGATTCGACATTTGTACTAGATGAAGTTATTTCAGATGATGCTCCCTTAGATGAACGAATTGCAAAAACTAGAGAAGGCAAAACATTGATTCTAAAAGATATCAATTTTTACCACAACACATTTGGAGTTATGAATGAATCTCGACCTATTTTATATGATTTGGCTTTCATTATGCAAAACAATCCAAAATTGGTAATTCAAGTGCAAGGACATGTTTGTTGTAATGCTGATGTGACTGATTCTCGTTCAATTATGTTATCAAGAGAACGAGCAAAAGCTATTAAATTGTTTTTAGTTTCTAGAGGAGTTTCAGCAGCAAGAGTTAGTTTTCAAGGATTTGGAAGTTCTATGCCTTTGTATCCAATTCCTGAACAAAACGAAGAGGAGCGTGTTGCCAATAGAAGAGTGGAAATTTTGATTGTCAAAAAGTAATTGATAATTTAATTTGAATGTTTCAACTTCTTTTTAAACCACATAGATTACATAGTTTTAGTTTTAGTTTGAGTCTAAAGTCGCTTTGCTTTTCATAGTTTTCATATTAGTATTATTAATTTGTAAATTGCGGTTAAATTTTACTGATTTCCCTAATTTCTTCAATCTGTGTTCCGAGAATGTAAAACTTTAAAAATCCAAAAATCTTTTCCTATCTTTGCCACACAACACACAAACTACAAAAATGAGTTCTGATACAAGTCAACGCTACAATCTTCGTGGAGTTTCTGCTGCCAAAGAAGATGTTCACAATGCCATTAAAAATATAGATAAAGGGCTTTTTCCTAAAGCTTTTTGTAAAATTATACCTGATTATTTAACGAACGATGATGCGTATTGCATCATAATGCATGCAGATGGAGCAGGTACAAAGTCTTCATTAGCTTATATGTATTGGAAAGAAACTGGTGATGTTTCCGTATGGAAAGGTATTGCTCAAGATGCTTTGATTATGAATATTGACGACTTATTATGTGTTGGTGCTGTAGATAATATTCTACTTTCTTCCACAATTGGTCGTAATAAGAACTTAATTCCAGCTGAGGTTTTATCTGCTATTATTAATGGAACAGAAGAATTATTGAATGAGTTAAAATCATTTGGTATTACGATTCGTTCTACGGGTGGTGAGACTGCTGATGTTGGAGATTTAGTTAGAACTATTATTGTTGATTCTACAGTTACGGCTCGAATGAAACGTTCTGATGTAATTGACAATGCTAATATAAAACCAGGAAATGTAATCGTTGGATTATCAAGTTCTGGTCAAGCTACTTATGAGAAAAGTTATAATGGTGGAATGGGAAGCAATGGTTTAACTTCTGCTCGTCATGATGTGTTTCATAAGTATTTGGCTGAGAAATATCCTGAGAGTTTTGATGCTTCTGTGCCTAATGAATTGGTTTATTCTGGTCAAGTTAAATTGACGGATGCAGTTGAAAATTCTCCTATTGATGCTGGTCAGTTAGTGCTTTCACCAACGAGAACTTATGCTCCTATAATTAAAAATATTTTAGACAAATATACTCCTAAAGAAATTTGTGGAATGGTGCATTGTAGTGGTGGAGCACAAACTAAAGTGTTGCATTTTGTTGATAATGTACATGTGATTAAAGATAACTTATTCCCAATTCCTCCTTTATTTAAATTGATACAAGAACAATCTAAAACGGATTGGAAAGAAATGTACCAAGTGTTTAATTGTGGACACCGAATGGAACTTTATGTAGATGAATCTATTGCAAATGACATCATCGAAATCTCAAAATCATTTGGGGTTGAGGCGCAGATTGTCGGTAGAGTAGAAGAGAGTCCTACAAAGAAGCTCACAATTAAAAGTGAATACGGAACATTCGAATATTAATATAGAAAACAAACTCAAAATAGAGTTGGTTTTTTCTTATCTGTATTCTGGATTTTCGAATTCCCAGCGTTTTCCGTTGTCCCAGTCTTCTCTTGAGTTTCCGTATTTTGGGTAACCTCCTTGACTTTTAAGCATGTGTGCTAAGTGTAATAGATTATACGTCATGAAGGTGGTGTTTCTGTTGGTGAAGTCTGAGTCTGTTCCTAGTGGTGGACTGATTTTTTTGCCTTGCCATTCGGTGTCACCGTAACTTGGTCCAGGTCCTACTTCTCCTATCCAACCTGCATCGGCTTGGGGTGGAATGGAATAGCCTACGTGTTGCAATGCATATAAAATTCCCATGGCACAATGTTTTACTCCGTCTTCGTTTCCTGTGATTATGCAACCTGCAGCTTTTCCGTAGAAGATGTATTGTCCTTTTTCGTTTGTTTTTCCACTCATGGCATATAATCTTTCGATTAGCTTTTGGCATTCTGATGATTTTTCTCCTAACCATATGGGTGTTCCTACAATTAGAATGTCTGCGTCCATGACTTTTTTGAAAAGGGTTGGCCATTCGTCTTCGTCCCAACCGTATTCGGTCATGTCTGGGTAGATTCCTGTAGCTATTTTGTGGTCTATAAATCGGATTTCTTCTATGCTGACTTTTTCCTTTTTCATGATCTCTTTGGACACATCCATTAAGGTATCAGTGTGACTTTTATCTGGAGATTTTTTTAGGGTGCAGTTGATGTATATGGTTTTTAATAAGCTGAAGTCTGGTTGGCTCATGATAGTTGTGTTTTAAATTAAATTATGTTTTTTTTTATTGAAAAGCAATTGGAGCTGCTAAACAACTGTTGGGAATGTTGAATGCATTTACTAAAGATACCGCATCTGGTCTTATTTCCCAACATAATTGATTGACCATTTTTCTAATGGCTTTTGTTTTTACGGATTCCATGTAGCCTTCTTCTAAGAACCAAGCTTTGTTTTTTTCTATTTGATGCAAAGCATATAAATGTGCTAGTTTAGTTAAGGCTGTTTTGACTGCTTCCTCTTCGACTGTTTCAACGGCTTGTTGGAATTGTTCTAATGTTACTCGTTCTAGGTAGGCTTGTGCTACATCTATCATTTGGTGTTGCACTACGTTGAAGGCATCATAAGGTTCCATGCCTTTGTCTATTAGTTTTTTGATTCGGTTTGCGGCTGAAGCTACTATGCTTTTTTCTCTGTATTGAAAAGCTTGTAAGTGGAATTCAGCATCTAGTAAATGTTCTTCGTTGGTGTTTCTTGTGGCTATTGGATTTTTTTCTGATATGGCTGTTTTGGCATTTTCGAAGACGTAATTTAGTATGCCTAACGAACTCATTTCTCCAAATGATTTTCTGAATTCTGACAATCTGTTTTTGGCTACTAGTTGCATTAGGACTGTGTTGTCTCCTTCGAAAGTGGTGTATATTTCGGTGTCGTTTTTTAGCGCATCTATTCGGTTTTCTGATAGGTAGCCTTTTCCTCCACAGGCTTCTCGGCATTCTTGTAATACTGTTGTGGTGTTCCATGTTGCGTAGGACTTCATACCTGCTGCTAAGGCTTCTATTTCTTGCATTTCTTCTTCGGTTCTGTTGATGAAACGGTTGGTTAGGTATTGCAATGCGAAATGTATAGCATAGGTTTTGGCTAAATGTGGTAATAATCTTCTTTGGTGTATTCTGTAATTTAAAATTGGTATTTCTGAACCACCTTCTGGACCGAATTGTCTTCTTTGGTCTGCGTATTTTATGGCTATGGTTAGTCCTGATTTTGCGGCTGCTAGTGCTGAACGGGGAATTCCTATTCGACCACCGACTAGAGTTCCTAACATGGTGAAGAATCTTCTGTTGTCGCTGGCAATGGGACTTTCGAATTCTCCTTGTTCGTTTACGGATGCGAAACGGTCTAGCATGTTTTCTTTTGGAATTACTACTTCGTGGAAGCTTATGGTTCCGTTGTCGACACCGTTTAATCCCATTTTTAGGCCGCAATCTCCTATGGTTATTCCTTTTAAGGTGTTTCCTTTTTCGTCTCTTATTGGAACTATGAAAGCATTTACTCCGTAGTCGTGGTCGTCTATGATTAGTTTGGCAAAAACGGTTGCCATTTGTCCATGAACGGCTGCATTGCCTATGTATTCTTTTTGTGCGTTTTTGTTTGGGGTTTGTATGGTAAAGGTTTTGTCTGTGTGGTTGTAAGTAGCTGTAGTTTCGAGACCTTTTACGTTGGAACCGTGATGGGTTTCTGTCATTGCGAAACAGCCTGGTAATTTTAAGGAACCTACATCCTTTAAATACTTTTCGTGATGCTTGGCTTTTCCTAGTGAATGAATGCTCATTCCCCAAAGACCGAATTGTACTCCGAACTTAATGACTAAACTTAAATCGTGATAGCTTAGGGTTTCCATGATTGCGAAGTAATCGGCTATGTTGCCACCACCACCGTATTGTTTAGGATAGGCCATGTTTCCTAAATCCTCATGGGCTAAAACTTTACACCATTCGTAAACTGTTTCTCTATAAATGTGAATGTCTGTTGTGGTTTCATAGGCAAACTCTGGTCTTGAAATTATAGTCTTTACTTTGTTGATTATGGGTGCTTGTGCTCCGTCTAAAAAGGTGGTTAGTTTTTGGACATCAAAATTGGTATTGGATTGGCTTTTGGAGGTGAAGGTGTCTTCGTTTGTTTTGAAATTACTGGTGAATTCTTCTCCTAAGATTCCTAAATCGATTTCTATTTTCTTGAAAGGGGTTGCTAATGCTTTTATGTGTTCGTTGTTGTGGGATAAAGCGAGTGCGATATCATATAATGATTGACTTTTGGGATGCTGTTTTACGATTTCTTTTATTTCTTGGTACCAACTGTCTAAAGTTTTTCTTGAGGGTGGGTTTGATATATCGATTTTGTGTAGCAGTTCTTCTTGTTCGTTTTGTGAAAGCCAAGTTTGTGTGGTTATGAATTTGTTTACGATTTCAAATTCTTTTTGGGTAAGCAAATCATCTGACCATACTAAATAGAATAGGGGTGTGAAAGCTATTAGTTTGTTGTTGTCTGGTGTCATGTTTTTGTTTGTTTCAGGTGTTTTTTTTATTGTTGGTTGTCTGTTTTTTTGTGTTGGTTGTCTAAATTTAAGGAATTGCGTTTGGTTTCTTTTGGTGTTTAAGATTTTTTTAGGTTTTGAGGAAAGTTGATTAGGAATTGGGAATTACGAATTACGAATGGGTGGGATGTTTGTTTAAATGTGGGGTGTCTAAATCTAAATGTACTTGTACTATTTCTAAGTGTTGGAGGTCTAATTCTAAATGTACTTGCAATATTTCTAAATGTGGGAGGTCTAAATCTAAATAAACTTGTGATATTTCTAAATGTGGGAGTTCTAATTCTAAATTTACTTGTAATATTTCTAAATGCGGGAGGTCTAAATCTAAATTAACTTGTTACATTTCTATATGTGGGAGCTATAATTCTACTTGTTGGTGTTTTATTTCTATTTGTGGGAGGATTATTTCTTTTTGGAGATGAAAAAAGACCTACGGCAGCTGCAATAAGTCTTTTTGATGTAGTGAGTGCGAAAGGTTTTTGGGTCTTAGTCTTTTTTGATTGTGAATTTTAGACCGCTTATTTGGGCATATTCTGGGCTGGTTGCTCCGAAAACTGATTTTACATATTTTTTTACTTCTTGTGCCGTTTCTACTAGATTGTTTGTTTTTGTGTAAAGGGTTTTGTTTCTGTCTATTCTTGCGTTGCTGACGTTAGCGTAAGCGGTTGTGACGGCTGTATTTTTTGCATTTAAATCATCAATTTTTAATTCTAATGCACCCACTTGTAAATCGGTTTCGTTTGGTGTGTAGCTTGGTTCTGCTTTTAGTACTGCTTTTAAACCCGCTAGGTGTTGTATTAATTGATCGTAGGACTGTTGGCTTGACGAAATGGTTTTAGGAGCAGGAGCGTTTGGGTCTGCTGGAGTTTCGATTTTAGAAGCTCTTTTGCCTTGTAGTTTTCTATTGAAGCCTTTTGCATCATCTATGGTTTCTTTTGATGCTTCTGTTGTTTGCAATGCATTTATTAAACGTGTGCCTAATGTTTTGACATTGCTAAAAGCGGCAAAGCGTTCGTTGACACTGTTGTTGTAATTTGTGTTTTGTGCAATTACTTCTGTCAGTTTGTTGTCTCCTTCTTCTTTTAATGCGACAAGTTGTGGCAGTTTAAGACTGTTTTTTGATGGATTGTAGTTTGCTCCATAGCCTGTGACAAACTGAATTAAATCTTGAAAGTTTGCAACATTTTTTGCATGCCCGACTTCTGATGTTGATGCCATAAATAACTGGTTTTAAGGTTAATAATAGATTGAAGTTATTAAATCTTTTTTAATTATTTATGATTTTTTATGACAATTTTACTACAAAAATGTAAATTTCTTACAATATCTTTATTTGTAAGGGTTTTCGAGGGTTTGGGGCTTTGGTGTGAGGGTGGAATGTTGGGATTTTTGACTTTTTTTACTGGTTGTTAGGTGGTTGAGGGTTTGGAATTTGAAGATAAGAAGCATGTTTAGGCTTTAGCATTTAATTTTTGTTGCACTGAATTTTTTAAATTGTTTCTTTCTACTGATACCTTGTTAGATTTTTTTTCTGAAAGCTGAATGAGTTGCATTAAACGGTTGAAAATTTCTTTGTTAGTTTTGAATTTATCTATTAATTCTGTTTTCTTTTTTGATGTGACTGCTCTGTAAATTAGTAACGCAATTTTATCTAAGGTGATGCTATCTATTTTTTCTAAAGTGAGTGCAATGGTTTCGTATTCGTTTTCTGTAATTTCTAGAAATGTTATATTGTAGTTGGTTTTCAGTTTGCTGTCTAATAGTGTTAGCTCTTCTGCATTGGTTTTCTTTTTGGCATCGAAAAGGTTTTCTAAGAATTCTTGGAAGTTTTCGATTATGTAGGCAAGGGCTATTTTTGGTAGGTGTCTTTGCATTTATTTGTTAACGTGTTTATGTATGAAAAGTTGCGGTTTTGTGTGCGAGGATGTTCCGCAGGAAAATCAGACGTAACAAAATTGCAACTGACTTTGTTTAATCACTAATTTAGCAATTTTTATACACGTTGTAGGCTGTAGTGCTTTTTTCAGATTATTGATTCCCATTCTTTTTGAATTTTATTCAGTTTGATTAGAAATGGGATTAATAATGCTAATTCTAACCTAATCGTTACATTAAATCCATCTTGAATAAAAGGTAAAACAACCATAGAAATTATGCAAAGAGCAATTCCGATTATTGCATCTATTTTTCCAATTTTTATTCCGAAATCTTTTTCAAACCACAAAGCAAATGCTGTAATTCCTTTCAGAAGTCCAACTGAAATAACAATCAGTCCATTTAAAGAAAAAGGTTCATTCGTTTCAAATCCGTAGAATGCAAGAGCAGGTTTAATATTTGTAAAACCGAGAATTAAACAAACAAGAGACAAAAGTCCGAACAACATAAATATCCAACAGAAAATTTTAATCCACCAAGGAAGAAGTTTTCTTCTTCTCTTTTTTATATTTTCAAATTCTTCAAATGAGTTTTCAGTCAGAGTATTTTCTTCCATATTAAAATTTCGATTTAGTTTCGTTGTATTGCAGCCAACGGTCTCGGCTATGAGTAGTTGCGTGGTTTAATACTTAACTTTGCAAGTACACACCAAGTTGGAAATTCCGCAGGAATTTCCAAAGTAGGCGAGAACAAGCAATTACTTATAGCCATTGTTTTGTGTAGTTTTTATTCTTTTCTATATTCTAAAATATCTCCTGGTTGACACTCTAAAGCCTCACAGATTGCCTCAAGTGTTGTAAATCGTATCGCTTTTGCTTTACCTGTTTTTAATATCGATAGATTTGCTGGTGTAATTCCGAGAATTTCAACCAATTCTTTCGATTGCATTTTTCTTTTTGCAAGCATTACATCTAAATTAACTATAATAGCCATAATTAAATAGTTAATTCGTTTTCCTCTTTTAGAGTTATCCCTTCTTTAAAAATGTCTGCTAAAAAGAACATAAGATAACCTAAAATCAAAAAGACGATTAATTCGGTAGAAAATAAGTCAATAACCCTACTAGAACCTAGCGTCCAAACTAATAAAGCAATATCAATAATCAATGTTCCAAAAGCAAAAGCAAGAAATGATTTACCTGCTTTTTTAAAAGCTGAACCAACTTCGTTTTGAAAAATATTTTTTTCTGCGAACAACTTTGTCGTTTTATTCAATTGGTAAAGACCTAAAAATATAAATCCAAATACAACAATGTAACAAACTGCAAAAATTAAATAAGCTGTTATTGACATTTCATTATCAATACTTGTCAAGTTTACTTTAGAGAAAAAAGGCTCTTCAGGTAATTTCCATTTTCTTAATAATTGAAAGGTCCATTGTAGATAATCAATTAATTGAATTCCTGCGAACACAATTCCTCCAACGTAAATTGTGTTAAAGGCTTTAATACCCTTGTCTGTGTTTTTTGTTTGATTTTTCATTTTAAATTAATTTTATTATTGCAAATCTATAAAATATTATCGTAAAACAATAATAAAGTATTAAAAAAAAATAATATAATTTATATTTAATTGATTTTCAATTGTTTAGTGTTTGGTCAAATTACACACAACGGTCTCGGCTATGAGTAGTTGCGTGGGTTAGCGATTAACTTTGCAAGTACACACCAAACTGAAAATCCGCGAGGATTTTCAGAAATAGGCAAGAACCAGCAATTACTTATAGCCATTGTTGTAGCACGTTATTTTTTATTTTTATATAGTTCAAGAGCTTTTAAAAATTTCTTTCCACCAGCCTCCGTTTGGTCATCGATAAATCCGTTCAATTCAGGATGATTTTCCGAAATCCAGTTTAAGAGTTCGCTTCTATTTTTTCCCCAAGTCTCTTCGTCAAAATTTAGGTACTCCGTTTCTATGGTAATGATTTTGTCGTTTTCAAATTTCAGAATCTCATTTGTCAAAAAAGGCTTTTGCATAAAGAACAGAATTCTATTATCAGTTTTTGAAACTTTTGCTTTGACAATTCCGTTTTCCGAACTCATTTCGATTACTTTATAAGTTGGTTCAAAAACAGAATCCCATTTTAACCAATTCCCTACATAATCATTTTTAGAATATCTCACTTCATAGTCATATTTGGGTATCGTGGTTATCAGACTGTCGGTTAATAAATCTTTCATTTTAGAACTATTAGATTCGTCAAGTGCCACGAAATATTTTTCAGCAATTTTCAGTTCGTCAAATTCCTTTTCAGAATTTTTACAGGATATAATTGCGATAGTCAATAGTAGTAATAGTACTGTAGTTTTATTCATTCGTTCTTGGTTTGGTCTAATGTGCTACAACGGTTTGCGTATATGACTTGTGGCGGTTTTCGAAGTGCTTTCTTGTCGGCTTGCACCAAACTTACTTAAAAGCAAAAAACTTGAATTTACCACTTTCCCCGCCATAAGTTATATACGCTGTTAGCGGTTCGGTGTTTATCAAAAGTAATTTAGGTCTTTTATTTCCACCAAAAATCAAATACTTGGGTGGTATCTTTTAGGTAAACCACTTCGCCAATTTTTGGGGTTGCAATGTTTAGGTTTTCTGTTTTATTAAGCTGTGTTAGGGTTTCTAAAGGGTCGTCCCAATTGTGATTGGCCATTTTAAATTTAGAAGAGTGTGCAGGCAATATGCGCTTGGCTTTTAAATCTTTGGCAGCTTGTATAACGTCTTCCGGAAAATTGTGAACCGCTCGCCAAGCAGCATTGTACTGACCGTTATCTAAAATAGCAAAATCAATTGTTGCATATTTCTTCCCAATGGCTGCAAAATGACTATCGTAACCACTATCTCCACCTACATAAATAGTCATCGATGGTGATTTAATTAAAAAGGATGCCCAAAGGGTATTGTTGCGGGAAAATCCTCTGCCCGAAAAATGCCGAGCAGGCTCGCAATGAATGCTTAGGTCGGTGCCTTGTTGTGTGCTTTCGTACCAATTTAATTCGATGATTTTATCTTCGGGAACGCCCCACTTTTTAAGATGATTACCTACCCCTAAACCAACTATAAACTTTTCTGCCTTTTCTTTTAGATGGATTATAGTGGGGTAATCTAAATGGTCATAATGGTCGTGGGTAATGATAAGGTAATCGATTTTGGGAAAATCTTCTGCTTGATAAATATCCGTTCCCGCAAAGGCTTTGTTGGTACCGGGAACGGGAGATGCATTGCCGCTGAATACAGGATCTACCAAATAGGTTTTTTGGTCGAGTTGCATAAAATAACTGGAATGACCGAACCAAACAAGAACATTTTCCTCAATTGCTAAACTTTTCAAATCGGTTTTAATGGTAGGTAATGTTTTATCAGGAATAGGGTTAGAAGGTTTTTCAAATAGTTGCTCTTTTATCACTTGTGTCCAAGAATAATTAGGGGTAAGCATCGGTGTTGGACTGATATTTTGAAATTTACCATCCTTATAATTAGAGAGTTGTTCATATTTTTGCCTGTCATCTTTGGTTGGAGAAGCCCCAAATTTATCTTGTTGCATAAAAAGCCAAAGAGCAAGAATTAAAATGGAAACTATTACAATAAATACAATCATCACTTTTTTTAATTTTCGAAAAAACTTGTTCATCTTTTTTAGATAGAAAAATTTGATTCATTTAAATTCTTGAAAAAGCCAACACATCTAATCTTATCCAGAAAGCTTATCACTATTTTCTTTTATTAATTTGCTAAAAACACAACGGGCAACTACTACAGGATTTTCTTGGTGGTCTTGAAAAAGTTGAATATCCACTTTAACGATGGTTTTCCCATCTTTAATCACTTGAGCCTTAGCTTCTATATCGCTGGAGGTTGCAGCGTGTAGATAGTCTATGCGCATATCAATGGTATTGAGTTTGTCTTTGGGAGATTGCAGCGTAGTAGCAGCTGCAGTGCCACCTGCTGTATCTGCAATAGCAGCTAAAAACCCTCCGTGCCAACGCTGCTGAATGAAATCTCCAATGAATTCGTTTTTAAAAGGAACGTGAAGATGTGCATAACCCGACTTCACTTCCAAAATTTTTATACCTAATAGTTGATTAGCAGGCATCAATTCTTCAATGCCTTTTTTTAATAACTCAATAAATTCTTTTTGCATATTTTATGGCTTTATTTGTCATTTAATTTGCCGGTTGCAAATAAATAAGACCGCAAGATAATTTTTTTAATGATTTCTTTTTCTTCTTCATTTCGAGGGGCATACACCATAATAAAATTATGAGTAAGATAGCCCATTTTGGCAACTGGGTGTAACTCACCCCAACCTCGGCTTATGACATATTCAGCATCTTTTAATGTTAGACCTAAGTGCATACTGCCAACGGGCACTGGATGAAAGTGAGCAAACTCATTTCCAATCATAAAGGCGTGACAATCATTGCACATTTTGTCGGAAGAGAGACACATAGCTTGGGCCCCGGGAACAGATATTTTGCTGAACTCTTTGTTGATTTCAGGAAGCGAGAATGCCCAATCCATTAGTGAATCAACGAGTTTACGGTCTTCGGGCTGTTGATTCAGCTGCATATGTGGGTTGCTTGGTGTAGTTTTGGGTTTAATCCCATTTCGTAAGGGAAGTTCAAAGGTGTTTTCGTTTATCATATTTTTAGGGATTGATTTTTCATATTTTGTTAATTGTATTTTTCCTTGATTGAAACTGACGCTAAATGAAGTGAAAATCAAAACGATTAATAGTAAGTACCAATAACAGGATACTGTCATTATTGTTTGATGATAAAACTCCTTTCCCCAAAAGCGGGAAGGGAAGACTCTGATTCAAAAAAGTAATGTATTTCATCTTTGGAATCCATCAACCCTAAACTATATAATACAGGCACAAAATGGTCGGGCGTAGGAGCTGCCAGTTTGCCTAATTTATGACTGTTTTGATAATTAATAATGTTAGAGATATTTCTTTTATCTATTTGTTCCTTAACCCAGTTATCATATTCCATCTCCCAACCATAGGGCGAACTATCATTGCTTTGCATTTTTTTCATAGCAAGTGGGAGATTGTGAATTAATGCACCGCTGCCAATGATGAGTACTCCTTTTTCACGAAGTGATTTTAATTGTTTTCCTAACTCGTAATGATATTCAGGTTTTGCATAATAGTCGATGCTTAATTGAAATACAGGCACGTCCGCTTCAGGAAACAAGTGCATAAGCATAGGCCAAGCTCCGTGGTCGAGACCCCAGTCGGTAGTTTCGCTAACCGATGGGATAATGCGTTTTACTTCTTTTGCAATTTCAGGGGAGCCTTTAGCTTTGTAAAATACATCATAATATTCTTTAGGAAACCCATAGTAATCGAAAATCTGTTGCTGTTCAGGCGATACGTTAACAAAAGTTCCTCGGGTACACCAGTGAGCCGAAACCACCAAAGCAGCTTTTACCTCATAATTTTTTTTCAATTCCTTTCCCAATTGAAATAAGGTATTCCAAAAGGTGCGTTCTTCTCTTGAAAGCGGAATATCCATAGGATTGCCGTGCGAAGTAAATAAAACAGGCATCTTTTTTCCTTGAACAGGAAGTTCATCCGTATATTTTCTAAAGCTGCTTAAGGTATTCACAATTGTTAGTCCTAATGTTGCTAATATAAATTGTTTTCGATTCATTATATTCTACTGTTCAAAATTAGGAATTTGATTATGATAGATTTCCATTGAAAAGTTTATTAAACATTTCAGGGATTCTCACCCAAGCAGTTACCCAAATGAACAACAGAACGATGGATTGAAAAGCGTAAGGCTCGTCATTGGCCATATGTACCAATATGGCACCTCCAAAATAAGCACTCAATAACAACACCCCTAAAACAGCGGTGCGAGGTATTAAAAACAACAATACACTTACCAATTCACCTAGAGCTATAATGGTTATCATTGAGCCCAAGCCCCATTTACCGAAATTTTCAACCATTTCGGGGTTGCCTAATAGCTTTTGGCTGGCACTCATTACTAATAAAGCGGTAAGCAATCCTGCCATTACCCAACCTGTAATTTTTCTACTTTTGCTCATAATTGATGTTTTTAAGGTTTAAACTCTATTTTCATCTGCCGTCCAGTTTTTTATGCTTTCTTTTATGGCTTTTGGACTAAGGTTTTCTTTGGCTGCCCGCTCTATCAATGCTGCTAATTCTTTATCTGATGCAAATCTGGTGGCTACCAATTGTGCCATTGTTAATTTATCTTCTAATTCTTCTAATCTGTTGCCTGTCAAAATATAATAGCGTAATCGTAGTTCTGCTCTTATGGTTCTGTCTTGATTTTTTGTGGCATACAATCTAGCTATTAAAGAAGCGAGAAAAACACTTAAAGCTAAAATCAGAAAAAAGATTTTTTCAGTCAGACTGTGGTCAGAGAATAGCAATACAATACTCAATATCACCCCAACGAGCGTGAGCGGTGATAGAATAAAATGATGAAGTGGATTGTAACGGACGTGATTTTTAAAATTTTGCATATTCAATTATTTTTTGGTTATACTTTTTTTAAAATTATTTACAATGATGCTCTTTAGTTAAGGCAATTAGCTTTTGCAAGGTATGTTTCATCTGGTCCATTTCTTCTTGACTTATCCCTGAATGACTAATGGAGCAAGATAATTTTTCAGGTATGTAACTCGCCTTCTTTTTCAAATTTATTCCTTTTTCTGTAAGGCTTATCTCCACTACACGTTCGTCACTACTAGAGCGTTTCCTTGAAATAAAACCTTGACTTTCCAACCTTTTAAGTAAAGGGGTTAGAGTATTGGACTCCAGCATTAGTTTACTGCCAATATCATTTACCGTCAGGTTTTGGTATTGCCAGAGCACCAACATCGTTAAATATTGAGGGTAAGTAAGCCCCAACTCGTTGAGCAGGGGCGTATAAAGTTTGGTTACCACTCTAGATGCTGCGTATATCGGAAAACAATACTGATTTTCAATTTCTAATTCAGCAGAATTTTTCATTTTTAAAGAATTTTTCGCAGGTAACTTTCCATTTTCTCCGGCTTGGTGGTAGGAGCAAATCGTTTGACCGGCTTTCCGTTTTTGTCAATGACAAATTTGGTAAAACTCCATTTGATGTTGCTACCTAAAATGCCTCCAAGTTTGGATTTTAAATACTTAAAAACGGGGTGAGCATTGGCCCCATTGACTTCTACTTTGTCGAACATGGGAAAACTTACCCCGTAATTAATTTCGCAAAATTCACTAATCTCATTGGCTGTGCCTTGTTCCTGCTTTCCGAATTGGTTGCAAGGAAATCCCAAAATAACCAACCCCTTGTCTTTGTATATTTTATACAAATTTTCCAATCCCTCATATTGTGGGGTAAGTCCGCACTTGCTAGCAGTATTTACCACCACTATGGTTTTACCTTCAAACTCTTTCAAAGAAATGGTTTCTCCGTTGAGTTTTTTTGCCTCAAGTTCAAATAAGCTCGCTTCCATTTTAATTACTTTTTAGTTGGAAAATAAGTTTTGAAAAAGGCTTTCATATCCTTCCAAGAAGCTTTGTCGGCAGCTTCATTGTAGGAAATGGGAAGGTTGAATTTTTCCCCGGTAGCTGTAGATGCTTTATTGGTAAAAGCGTGTGTGGCATCAGCATAAGACTTAAACTGGTAGGTAATGTTGTTGTCTTTCATTTGTTGATGAAAATTATCCACATCAGCTTGCGGCACAAACGAATCACTTTCACCGTGGCAAACCAATACTTTGGTGTTTTTCATTGCAGGACTAGCTTGAAAGCCGCTTAGTCCACCGTGAAAACTAACCACAGTTTCTAATGGTACCCCTAAGCTGGCAGCAAAAAGCGAAACCGTTCCACCAAAGCAATAACCTATGGCACTTACTTTTGAAGCGTCCACCTGTTGTAGTTGAACTACAGCATCATAAGCCGCCTGCATCCGACTTTTTATCAGGTTAGGATCCCCATAAAACCTTCCGGCATTGGCCTGGGCATCGGCAGGGTTTTCTACGACCAATCCATTACCGTACATATCCACCGCCATAGCTACATAGCCTAACTCTGCCAACATTTTAGCACGATTTTTCACATAGTCGTTCAGCCCCCACCATTCGGGCACTACTAAAATGGCAGGTTGTTTTCCCTTTTGCTTTGCAGGATAATAAACAACGCCATTGAGTGTAACCTCGCCATCTTTATAGGTAATTTCTTCAGTTTTAACCTTGCTTTTTACATTTTCTTTGCTGTTTTGGGCAGTCAGAGTTTCTACACTAAAAAGGAGTGTAAAAAGCAATAAAATGTATGTTTTAAAATTTATCGTATTCATTCTGTTTGGTTTTTAAATTTTATAAAAAGAAATCTCCATTGGCTCTATCCATAGCTGTAAACTGCAACATCCAATAAGGATAAATAGGGTTTAATGCTGTTAGCTCATCCAGGATTTTAACATCTTCTGCATCCATTTCCCAGGTAGTAGTTTTGATGTTGTCTTCCAACTGGTGAGGCTTGGTAGCTCCAATAAGTACGGAAGTTACTCCGGGTTTTCTCAAAAGATAATTTAGGGCTGCTTGTGCTATAGAAGCCTTGTGTTTGTTGGCAATTTTTTCCAACTCATCAACAATAGCATAGCCTTTTTCCGGATCGATTTGAATAAAATTCTGCTCTTCATTGGTTCTTCTTGCTCCTTCCGGCATTGGCTTGTCTTTTCTGTATTTACCGGTTAAAAATCCGCCTCCAAGTGGCGACCAAGGGGTAAAGGCTAGTTTTTGATCCAAGCAAAGCGGTATCAATTCATATTCTACATCTCTGGATATAAGTGAATAAATGGCTTGCAATGAGACGGGTTTTTCCCAATGATTTTTTTCAGCGGTGTTGATAAACTTCATTAGCTGCCAAGCCGGGAAGTTACTTACCCCATAATATCTAATTTTTCCTTGTGAAACGAGGTCATCAAGGGTTGAAATGGTTTCTTCAAAAGGGGTAATAGGATCATAACTATGAAGCACATAATGGTCGATATAGTCGGTACCCAATCGTTTTAAACTATTGTGGCAGCTCTCGATGATGTGTTTTCTGGACAAGCCCACATCATTAATTTCTTTACTCATTCTACCGCGGACTTTGGTAGCAATGATGACATCCTTTCTTTTGTCTTTCACTGCTTTTCCTAAAATATCTTCCGATTGGCCGTGAGAATAAACATCAGCAGAATCGAAGTAATTAATGCCAGAGTCTATGGCGATGTCCACTAATCGCTTACTATCTTCATAGCCTAGAGAACCTAACACACTCCAGTAGCCACTGCTACCAAAACTCATCGTTCCCATACAAAGTTCTGAAACTAAAATTCCTGAATTTCCTAATTGATTGTACTTCATAGTTATTTAATTTAAAGTGAATGATAAATATTTAAGTGCAAAAGTATATCTTTGAAGATTAAATCGCAAGCGATATATTTTGTTTTAACAAATTTTAGGATTTTGAAATTTTTTACACTGACCGCTAACTTGTTTATATCCGCAAATCCTCTACTAGTTTTATACCAAATTGGCAGGATAGTTACATATTTATTTTCAAATATATGTAAAAAGTTTAATAGTTATTTAAAATCTTACAAAAGTCTATTAAGTTCTTCTTTTGAAGGTTAAAAGGTTATGAGGTTAAAAGGTTATGAGGTTAAAAGGTTATGAGGGAAAAGGGAAAAGGGAATAGTTTTTAGTTATGTTTTTTGTTTTTTATCTGTGTTGATCGATAAGAATATTATTTCCGTCAGGGTCTGTTAGTGTTATGTATTCTGGTCCTGTTGTTTTTTGGTCTGCTTCTCTGGTTATTTCTATTCCTAGAGATTTTAGGTGGTTTTGTATGGCTCTTACATCATCAAAGTCATCAATGTTTTGAGCATTTCCGTCCCAACCCGGATTGAAAGTGATGATATTTCCTGTGAACATTCCTTGGAAGAGTCCGATTACGGCATTTTCGTTTTTAAGTACTATCCAGTTTTGATCGATGTTTCCCCCTTTGTATTTGAATCCTAAATTTTCGTAGAATTCTTTTGATTTGTGAATGTCTTTTACGGCAAGGCTAATTGAGAAGGCTCCTAGTTTCATGTTTTTTAGTTTAATTGTTTAATGTCCAAATTATTGCTTTTTCTTTAGTGGCTCTAAAGATGGTGTTGTGATGTTCGGTTGGTTCGTCTGAATACTTCCACAAAAAAGATGGCTTTTTGTTTTTGAATTTTTCTTCTAATTGTTTGGTGTATTTGAAAATATCTTCGGCATCAGAACCTGCAAACCAGATTTTTTTATTGGTGTAATCGTTGTCTTTGGTTAAGGTTTCAAAGTTTTTTAAAAGGTATTGTTCGTTGAACCAAAGGGAAGGGTCAAAGGCAATGTAATTGTCAAAGAGGCTGGGTTGAAGTATAAATGTTTCTACTACAAATAATCCGGCTAATGATTCTCCTATAATGGCTTTTTTGGAAGTGGTTTTGTAGTTTATGTTGATGGTAGGGATTAATTCGTTTTGGATGAAACTTCTGAAGTTGTTCGCACCACCTGGGTTTTTGATATACTCTAAATCATAGGCTACTTTTGAAGGTCCGGTTAGGTCTTTTCTTCGGTCGGTGTTTTCGATACCTACTAATACATAAGGAGGAATTTTGTTTGCAGCAATTAGTTCACTTAATGTGTTTGCTATGTGTGGAAAATCTTCTTTGGTTCCTCCATCTGGCATGTATAAAACAGGAAGGCTGTCGTTTGATTTTTCGTAGTTTGGTGGTGTCCAAATGTTTATTATTCGGTCTTCGTTCAGGAATTTTGAAGTGATTTTTATACTATCGTGTTTTGGAATTGGGTCGTTGTATGTTATTGCTGTTTGTTTGCAACTGATGGAAAGTATTCCAAAAAATATGATTGCTAATAGTTGTTTCATTTTTGTTGTGTTGGATTTTATTAGGCTCTAAGAATTTTTTCCATTTTTTTTCCTTTGGCTAGTTCATCGACTAATTTGTCTAAATAACGAACCTCACGGGTTAATTTATTTTCAATTTCTTCAATTCGGTAACCACAAATTACACCTTTGATGAGTTCGGCATTTGGGTTTAAGGTTGCTTTTTGAAAGAAGGTTTCAAAAGTGACTTTTTCTTCGATAAGTTTTTGTAAATCTTTTTCATTAAAGCCTGTTAGCCATTCAATTACTTGATGTAGTTCTTGAATGGTTCTTCCTTTTTTTTCAACTTTTGTGATATAGTGTGGATATACAGATGCAAATGTCATTTTTGCTATTCTTTCGTTGTGATCTGCGGTTGGTTTCATTTTGGGAGGGTTAGAAGGTTATGTGGTTAAAAGTTTAAGAGGTTAATTGGTTAAGAGGTTATATGGTTAAGAGGTTAAAAGGGTTTGTGTTTATGGGTTTAGTTGGGTTCATTTTTTTGTTTAACTGTTGTATTTAAACTTTTAGTATTCCTCTGAAACCTCTTGCTGCATAATATGATTCTGCTCCATTGTGGTAAATAAATACAGTATCAAATCTGAAGTCTCCAAAAATTGCTCCACCTAATTTTCTGATTTTTTCTGGTGTTTTTAACCAGCTTGAGGTTTTGGTGTCAAAATCTCCTAGCGTTTGAAGGTATCGGTATTGTTCTTCATCTAAGATTTCAATTCCTATGGATTTAGCAACTTCAACTGCACTGTTTTTGGGTTTGTTGGCTTTTCGGGCATCAAGTGCTTCTTGGTCATAACAATAGCTTCTTCTTTGTGCTGGACTTTCGGCAACGCAATCGAAAAAGATAAATTCATTTGATTTTGAATCATAATCCACAACATCTGGTTCTCCTCCTGTTTTTTCCATTTTTTCAATTATGGCCAATTTTTTAGGATTAGCTTTTAGCTTTTCTTCAATTTTATTCCATTCTATATTTTTATGACGGTTCATGTTTGTTTCAAAACGTTTTTTTAGTATTTCGAGTACTTCTTGATTTGCCATTTATTGAAAGTTAATAGTTGAAATGTATTTCAAATATAATGAAATTAAATAAAAAAAGGTATTTAGATTTGACTCTAAATACCTTTTATGTTAGTTGTTTTGTTATTATTGAGGGGCGTTTTCCTGTAACTCAATTTCAAAAACTAGATTTGTTTTTGCAGGAATTGGTCCTCCACCTTTTTCACCATAGCCTAAATTGTAAGGTATGAATAATAGGATTTTATCACCATAATTAACATAATCTAAACCTTCAAGAAAACCTGGAATTAAACCCGCTTTTTTTCCATATTCGAAAGGAAAAGGTTGGTATCCTTTTGCATCTTTTCTTCTATGATCGAATTTACCATATTCTTTAGCAATTTCTTCATAACTAGAATCGAACATTTCACCATTTTCAAAATATCCAGCATAGTTTACATATACTGTTGTTCCGTTAGCTGGTTTTACACCTTTACCTTTAGAGACAATTACATATTCTAAACCAGAAGATGTTTTTGTTACTTTTTTTCTCATCTTAGTGAGATATGCTAATTTGTTTTTTGCTGCTTTATCTGCCATTTCTTTAGCTGCTTTAGCTTCTTCATCTTTTTTACCGTAGTAATCACTAAAGACTTTTTTTGCATCAAATTTTTTGGCTTCTGGACCTACTTTGATAATGTTTACTTCCATTATTTGATCTCCTTGAGCAACTGCATTTACAACATCCATTCCTTCTAGAACTTCACCAAAAACACTATGTTTGTTATCTAACCAAGGAGTTGCTTTGTGTGTAATGAAGAATTGTGAACCATTTGTTCCTGGTCCAGCGTTTGCCATCGATAGAATTCCACCTTTGGTATGTTTTAGGCTTTCGTCAAATTCGTCTTTAAACGCATAACCTGGTCCACCAGAACCTGTTCCTTGTGGGTCACCACCTTGAATCATAAAATCGGCAATAACTCTATGGAATTTTAATCCATTATAATAAGGTTTTCCTTTTAGTTTTTCTTCTACAAATGGATTTGTTCCTTCTGCTAAAGAAACAAAATTTGCAACAGTAATAGGTGTTTTTTGGTATTCTAACTTTAAAAGAATATCACCTTTGTTTGTTTTCATTTGCGCATATAATCCGTCTTCTGTTTGTGCAAAAGAGAATAGAGAGCTAATTAATACGGTTAAAACTAGTAATTTTTTCATTATTTATATTTTATTGTTGTGGTGCTTTTTCAAGCATTTCTATTTCAAATACTAAGTTGGTTTTTGGAGGAATTGGTCCGCTGCCATTTTCACCATAACCTAATTGATACGGAATGAAAATTAGTGCTCTATCTCCAAATTTCATATTTTCTAATCCTTCGATAAATCCTGGTATTAACCCTACTTTTTTACCATATTCAAATGGGAAAGGTTGGTAACCGTTCATTTCTTTTCTTTTTGTGTCAAGTCTTCCATAATGTTCTGCTACATCAGCAAAGCTTGTGTCAAACATATCACCATTTTCAAAGTATCCGGCATAGTTTACAAACACTTGCGTACCAGCTTTTGGTTTTGCTCCAGTTCCTTGGTTAATGATTACGTATTCTAAACCTGAAGCTGTTTTTGTGGCTTCTTTCCTTTTTTCAGTTAAATAATTTGCTTTGTCAACCATTACAGCTTTAGCTCTTTCTTCTGCCATTTTAACGGCTTCAGCTTCAACTTTATAATAGTCTGTGAATGTCTTAACAGCATCAAACTTTTCTGCATCAGAACCATTTCTGATGATTGTAATTTTTGTTATAGTATCACCTTGTTCGATTGCATTTACATTTTCCATTCCTTTAATTACTTCACCAAAAACAGTGTGTACTCCATCTAACCAAGGAGTTTCTTTATGTGTGATAAAAAACTGAGAACCGTTTGTGCCTTGTCCGGCATTAGCCATTGAAAGTACTCCCGCTTTATTGTGCTTAAGTGTTTCGTCAAATTCGTCTTTAAATTTATATCCAGGTCCACCTAAGCCAGAAGCATCAGGATCACCACCTTGGATCATAAAATCATTTAAAACCCTATGAAATGTTAACCCATCATAAAAAGGTTTGTCTTTGAATTTTTCGTCAACAAATTGGTTTTTACCTTCAGCTAATGAAATGAAATTGGCAACAGTAATAGGAGTTTTTTGGTATTCTAATTTTACAATAATATCTCCTTTGGAAGTTTCGATATTTGCAAATAGTCCGTCACCTAAATCCGCATGAGGATTGTTTTTACAAGAAGTAAAAAGAGCTGCAAGAGCGATAAAAAATATACTTAATTTTTTCATTGTTTAAATTAATTGTTAGACGTGTCTTTTTTTATGTCGTTTAAAGTTACTGTGCAAAGTAAAGGTTCGTTTGTTCCAATTTTGTTGTTATCTCCATGATACCCAAAACCAGAGTGAGAAGGAAATAGAAAAGTAACTTCTTCACCTTTTTTCATGATTTTGATACCATCACGTAAGCCCATTAATATGTTTTCTTTATCTACATAATAGGTTTGAGGTTTTAGTTCTTCTTTGGTGTAAATTGTTGTACCATCTAATTTTTTAAGTTCGTAAACGAAATAAGCAATATCTCCTCTTATTGGAGTATTTGTAGCTTCATCCACTTTAGTGTTGTATGAATACCAATATCCTTTTGGAGAAGCAATATATTCATTTAAACTATCGTTTTTTATGAATTTGTCTATAGCATTTTCTTCTTCAGCAATTAATACTTTGTTTCTTTCAATAGATTCATTGATAAATGAACCAGATGATTGAGAAACTGGTTTTCGTGCTTGTTGGTTGGTACAACTTATAAAGAATATACTTATTAGTGATCGCAGGATTATTTTTTTCATTTTTTATTTTTTTTCAGATGCTAAAATAGCAATAAATTTTTTTACAGTTTCTTCTAATGAAAGTAAAGATTTTCCACCAGCTGCATTAATGTGTCCACCACCATTGAAATGAGTACGAGCAAATTGATTGACATCAAAATCTCCTTGAGAACGGAATGATATTTTTATGATTCCTTCTTCTTTGTTTTCGATGAAGATGGCTGCAAAATCTATTCCTTTAATTGTTAAACCATAGTTAACAATACCTTCTGTATCTCCTTTTAGGTTGTTGGCACTGTCTAATTCTTCTTGTGATAAAGTGATGTAAGATGTTTTATATTCAGGTAGAACCACCATATTATTCAAGGCCATTCCTAAAATCTTCAAGCGATTTGTTGTAGAATTGTCAAATAATAAATTGTGAATAGCAGAATTGTCAGCTCCTTTATCAATTAGATCAGCAATGACTCTATGAGTTGTTCCTGTTGTTTTTGGGTATCTAAAGCTTCCAGAATCAGTTGTAATTCCGGTATAAATACAAGTCGCGATATCTTTGTCGATACTTTCTTTATAGCCTAATGCATCTATAAAATGATAAATCATTTCGCAAGTTGAACCATAAGCTACATCTGAAAAAGTATATTTAGCATAAGAATCTGGAGCTTGATGATGATCAATCATTGCCATAGGAATATCTAATGTTTCAAGATAAGCACCCATTACATCTCCTGTTCTGTGCAAAGCATTAAAATCTAATGTAAAAATTAGTTTACTGCTTTCAATTTCTTTTTTTGCCCTATCATTTTCTCTTTCGAAAACAAGAACTTTATCAGCCTCTGGTAACCAACTTAAAAAATCTGGGAATTCATTTGGAGCTACAACAACTACTTGATGATCTAATTTTCTTAGAAAATGATATAAAGCTAAAGTTGAGCCCATTGCATCACCATCTGGATTTCTGTGTGGTATAATACTGATTTTTTTTGGAGATAATAACTGACTTTTTAAATCTTGTAATTCGTTTGAGTCGAACATGTTTTATTTTCTTATTTTGAAATGAGTATTCCTAAACTAACGGCTAAAATACCTAAAATTAATGATAATGAAGTGTAAATTAATGCTAGTTGATAATTTTGATTTTGAATCATGTTTACATTTTCTAATCCGAAGGCAGAAAAAGTTGTAAAACCACCGCAAAAACCTGTAATTAATAAAAGTTTAAGCGATTCATTTACATTTTGAAATCGTGAGAAGTAACCAACAAGTATGCCAATTAGTAAACAACCGATGATATTGACAATAAAAGTTTGATATGGAAAAGTAGAAAAAGATTTTTTGGCAACTATCCAATGTACTAAATACCTCAAAACACTGCCTGAAGCACCACCAATAGCTACTAAAATTAAATTCTTAAACATATTTATCGAATTAAACTAAAATGTCCTTTTACGATTCTACCATTTTCAAATGAAATAGTGTACCAATAATCTGTTGCAGGTAAATCTTTATCATTTAATTTTCCATTCCATCCAGATTGATTAGCTCTAAAGCTGTAAATTAACTTTCCATATCTATCAAATATAGTAATAATTGTTTTAGGTTGTAATGATAACAAAGGTACTTGCCAAGTTTCATTAAAACTATCACCGTTTGGAGTAAAAAACTTTGGAGCTGCTAATACTTGGAAATTTCCTGGTGTAACTCCACATCCTTTAGTATCTCTTACATAAAAAGAATAATTCCCTGTTGAAAGGAATGAGAATGTATTGTTTGTTTGAAAGTTTATTCCATCTAATGAAAATTCGTAAGTTCCGTTTCCTGATACTTGTATGGTAGCGGTATTATTATCACTAAAGTCATTTACAATAACATTTGTAATTGTAGCTGGCTCTGACGATTCTACAGTAAATGTTTTTGTTGCAGAACAACCATTTGCATTTGTAACCGTTACTGTATAAACTCCAGCCGAATTTACGGTTATTTGATTTGATGTTTGTATTGGATTTGTATTCCAACTATATGATGTGAAACTGTTTGGCACCGATAATGTGATTAAAGTTCCATTACACAAACCAATTATTTCGTTTTGGCTTAATGAAAGCGTATTTACTTTAAGTTGAATTGGAAAATCAGTATAACATTGTACATTGAGAATTCTTGCGTAAATGGTTTGAAGATTTGGAGTTGTATTGGTATAATTTGAAGGTAAAGCCGTTGTACTTGTTGGACTTTCAAAAAAGGCTACTTGAAATGAAGCAGGTAAATTGGTAAATAATTGTGTTTTGATAGCATCTAAATTAAAAGAAGTTTTGCCATCATTAGTCCCATCGCTGTCACAGGTTTCGAATAAAGTTTGATTTTGAATTAGCATAGGAGCATATTCAATGTCAATGTCACTGGCATACAAACAATTTCCATTGATAAGAATCTCAAGTTTATAATTCCCTGCTGAAGTTACTGTGTATGATGGACTAATTTCACCAACTAATATTTGATTGTCTTCGTACCATTGATAGGTAAATGAATTAGTTACAAGTGCATTTAATTGTAAGGTTTCATTTTCACACAAAGGATTTCCTGTAGCAATTAATCTATCATCACCAAGATTTACTCCAAAATCAAAACTTCCACCATCAAGAAAAATAGCAGAATCAAAACGGGCATTTCCTTCATCAGCGATAACAATTTTTATATGATAGCCTGTTCCAGGTGTAACATCAGCTTGAGCAGTCATTACCTTGGTTTGACCGTTAAAGTTTGTAGGATGTTCGGTTCCGTTAAAAGCATCAAAGTAAGCTTGATTTGCAGGTGGACAGATAGTACCAATTCCTCTAACAGTATTGACTTTAACAGGAGTATTTGTGTTAGGAATTAATGCTAAATTGATATAATTATTCGTTCCGTCTTCTTTCAATAAAAAAGCAAAACCATCTGTGAAGTTACATTGATTTGGAGATGGATTAGTCAAGTATTGTTCAGATGAAAAGATATAATCAAAACTAAATTTGTTTCCGATAGGTATAAAATCAAATTCTAATACTGTTGCATTGTAAGAATTATTTAGTCCTAAAGCTTGTTCTAAATCTGGATCACCATTCCAACCCATATTTTGCCCATCATCAGACAAAAAAGTGTTTGGACCAACCGTATTAATGGCTTTTCCAGTACTTAAAACAACACCATTTTGAAATGGGAAAGTAGTACCACTTCCATCAAAACGGGCATAACTTTTTTCTCCTGATGTAAAATTTCCTCCAGAAACAGAGAAATTAGAAACAGTTGCACATGGACTATTGATTAAAACATTTTCAATCAATTGTTGAGCTGTGTAGTTTTCATCAGTTGTAATGTATTGACTGTAATTTTTTTGACTAAAAAATACAGTTAATACGACTATTAGTATAAATTTTATTCCCTTCATTGCGAGGGCAAAGATACTATAAATCTCTTTTCTTTACTATGTAATAAGAGCCAAAAATGAAGATTGCGGTCCAAATTAACACAATTATAAGTGTTGTATAATGTACACTGTAATCTTTAACATTATCTATTCCAACTTGTGAGCCAATAGTTTTAGCAAAATTTAATCGTGTAATTGGTTCTACAATCAAATTTGACATGGATTCTAATGGCATAAAATCATAAATTTTGTCTACCCACGTTTCATCATTGTTTTTCATTCTTAGAATTCCATATTTGATGATGGCAAAAGATATATTTTCAAACATATACCAAAAAAATAAGAATCCTAAGGCAAATGCACTTCTTTTAATTAAAACTCCTAAGAATAAACAGAATGAAAAAAAGGCAACTAATTTTACAAAGAATGCTAAGATGTAATCCACTTGAGAAAAAATAATTCCAGCTTCTGTGTATGAAGAATACATTAATCCTAAAATCATGGAAACTATGAATACAAAAAGGGTAGAAATAAAAGCAAATAAAACTACTGTAATGAATTTTGAAAGTACAAATTCTTTCTTACTCATTCCATCAATTAAATTTTGTTTTAAGGTTCCATAACTATATTCATTTGCCATCATAGAAACAATTACAACTGCTAAAAATATTTTAAAATAGTCAGCCACATAAGTGTTAAAATGCCAAATAAACGGGAAATTAAAAACTCCTTGATCAGCTACGCTAATATGTATTGGACCAATATCAAATTCAACAGCAGCTATTAATGAAATTAATGTTAGAAGTACAAAATAAGTAATAGTTAACACTTTACTCGCTCTGTTTTTCCACAGTTTTTGAATTTCTATTTGGAATAATCGTATCATATTTTTTGGGTATAGGGTGATGGGTAATTGGTTATTTGGTCAATTGCAAAAACTGTTCTTCTAAACTGTGTTTTCTTTTGATCAACTGACTTAAAACTATTTGATTTTCAAAAAGATATTGATTTAATTCGTCAGCTTCAAGTTTGTTTTTTAGGAACACTAAAACTTTTCCCTCTTCTTCAACACATTTTTCTATGGAATTATGATTCATTAACATCGTAATCAGAGCATTTGAATCTTTGGCTTGTAACTCAAAAAAGCCTTCATTAGAAGCCATTGCATCCACTGGACCTTCATATAGCATTTTTCCATAACGAAGCACAACAACATGACTGCAAACTTTTTCAACTTCATCTAATAAATGCGAAGCCAATAAAATAGTAGTTCCTTGCGAAGCAATTAAGCGAATTAAATCACGAATTTGACGAATTCCTTGTGGATCTAAACCGTTTGTAGGTTCATCTAAAATTAAAATTTCTGGATCATTTAATAGGGCAGAAGCAATCGCTAAACGTTGTTTCATTCCTAAAGAGAACGTCTTGAATTTGGAATCTTTTCGGTCTAAAAGTCCAACCAACTCTAGTTTTTCAATCACTTTTGTAAAAGGAATATCTTTTATCTTACAAACTAACTCTAGATTTTCTTGAGCAGTCATGTATGGATAAAAATTGGGTCTTTCAATAATCGCTCCTACTTTTTTCAATGCGTCATGAGTTTCTAAACTTCCATTGAACCATGAAAAATCACCTGAAGTTTTGTTGACCACATTTAATACAATTCCGAGTGTTGTTGATTTTCCTGAACCATTTGGACCTAAAATTCCGTATACATTTCCTTTTTTAATTTCAAAAGAAACATTGTTTACAGCATGAATTTTTTTACCAAATATTTTATTAAGGTTGTTGATTGAAAGTATAGTTTCCAAAGTAGTAGTTTTTAGTTGTAGTTATAAGACGATGAAATGTGTTTTTTGTTACTCAATAAGGAAACCTTGTAAATTTTATTAATAAAAAAAGCCTGTGAGTATAACTTACAGGCTTAAATTAAAGGAGTATTAATCTTTAATTATTATTTGTTTTTTTAAATCGCATTACAGGAATTCCATTTGCCATTAAATTCAACTTGTTGTTCTCATCAAATGAAAATGATTCTACTTTTTCCATCATTTCTAAAAAAACTTTGTCACCATTTCCTTCGCAATATCTTAATGTTGCTGGTCCAGGTTCACTAAAGGTTAGTTTTTCGTTATCCAAAGTGAATTTATAAGAGTAACCATTACAACTGTTAGTTCCATGTACTCGATTTGATTCTTTGTCAAAAGTCAAATTAGGTTTTTCGTTTGGATATAATCCATCAAAAGCTATTCTTGAACCTGTGATGAAATCTAGTTCCCATGTAGTACTATATAACTCTTTTGAACTAGCTTGTTTTGTAGTAGAACAAGCACTGAAAATAATTCCAGTTAGCATTAGTAAAAATAAGATTGATTTTTTCATAATAAATAATTTGGGTTACTACTCATTCTATTTAGGATAAAAATACAAATAAAAAGATGTAGGAAAAAGGAATTAGGAAATTTTTAGATTAATTTACTTTATCTTATAATAGTAAAAACCTCAGTTTGTTTATTACTTTTCACTTCAATTTTATTTCCTTCATTTAACATACTATCAAAATCAACTTCTGTGATGTCAAAACTAAATTGAGTTACAAATTGATTAAAAGCGGTAGATTTTTCAGACTTTATTTCTTGTGTATCCGAATGCAATTCATAGGTTTTGTCATTTGCAATAAAGTTGAATGTAATTCCATTATGGGTTTTTATATTTTGATTTCCAACTATAGTTACATTCAAAAAATGAAATTCAGCTAGTTCTTGTACTTTAATCCAAATTCCACCTGTTTCATGAGCAGCAATTTTGTCTCCAATATAATCAGTGACTTTTTCTTCTGAAAATACTTCCACTAGATTTTTCTGAGGATTCTTATCGGTGTTTTCTTTATTTGATTTTCTTTTAATAAAATTGAACATAATTTAATTTCTACTTTTTATATTTTTTTCACACAAATCGATAATTTGAGCAATTCTATTTTGTCTTGTTTCTTCTCTTTTAGCTTGGTTTAGCCAATACAAATAACTTTTTCTGTAAGATTTACTGAAATTTTCATAATTAGAAATAGCCAAAGCATTTTTATCAAAAGCTTTTTGCAAATCTGCTGGAATTTCCAAATTTTCAACAGCATCTAAACTTTCCCATGAACCGTTTTGTTTGGCAATTTCGATTTTTTTTAAACCACTTTCGTGCATTAAATTAGTTGCAATCAAATCATCAATATAATCCTTGTTGATTCTGCTCCAGACACTTTTGTCGTTTCTTGGTGTAAAAAGTTGTTGCCTTCGTTCTTCGTCTAATTTTTTACAGTAGAATCAATCCAGCCATAACAAATAGCAACTTTTACGGCTTCTTCCCAACGCATACTTTCGGTTTCACTGGCAACTTTATAAAAAATTAAATAAACTGCTTTGTGTTTATCATGATTTTCATGAAGCCAATTTCTCCATTCTGTGTGGTTTTTGAAGTATAAGGTTGGTTTTTCGTGCATAAATTAGTTTGAATTTCAAAGCTACAAAAAAACCTGCAAGTTTTCACTCACAGGTTTATCTTAATACTTAATACTCTAAATCTTAATACTATTTAATAGTTTCAAAACTACGTTTCACAAAAGCAGTCAATTCTTCTCCTTTTAATAAACCTTGAGAAAGTTTGGCTAAATCTAATGCTTGTTTTACCAAGTTGGCTTTAACCGTTTCGTCTTTTGTGTTTAATAAAGAAGTCGCGAAATCAGAATTTGAATTTACAATCAAGTTATACATTTCTGGGAAATTACCCATTCCGAACATTCCACCACCACCAGATTGACTCATTTCTTTCATTCTTCTCATGAATTCTGGTTGTGTAATCATAAACGGTGCAGCATTGCTATCCATTGCTTCTAATTGAACACTATATTTTTCTTTTGGAACAATAG
This sequence comes from uncultured Flavobacterium sp., assembly GCF_963922255.1. Taxonomy (GTDB): domain Bacteria; phylum Bacteroidota; class Bacteroidia; order Flavobacteriales; family Flavobacteriaceae; genus Flavobacterium. The sequence goes on from NZ_CAWUIC010000001.1 coordinate 219,257, forward strand.
TTTCAATTGCAGTTTTCAATGTTTCTTTTTCTTCATCTGATAATTTTGAAATTTGAGTATCCTCTTTTTCAATTAATTTATCAATAACATCACCATCAACACGAGCAAATGTTAGATTTTCATTGTCACTTTCTAATTTCTGAATTAAATGCGAAACAATTGGACTATCTAACAATAAAACTTCGTATCCTTTGTCTTTAGCAGCAGCAATATAACTGTGTTGTGCTTCTTTGTTAGATGCATAAAGAATAACTGTTTTTCCGTTTTTGTCTGTTTGTGTTTCTTTAATCTTTTCTTTTAATTCATCTAAAGTAAAGTAAGTATCATCGACTGTTGGATATAAAACAAAAGCTCCTGCTTTTTCATAGAATTTTGGTTCAGAAAGCATTCCGTATTCCAAAACAATTTTGATGTCATTCCATTTTTTCTCGAAATCTTCACGGTTTTCAGTGATTAATGCTTTCAATTTATCAGCCACTTTTCTATTGATGTAATTGGATATTTTCTTCACATTTCCATCCGCTTGAAGATACGAACGAGATACATTCAAAGGAATATCTGGAGAATCAATCACACCTTTTAACATCGTTAAAAATTCAGGTACAATTCCTTCTACATTATCTGTTACAAATACCTGATTTTGATATAGTTGAATTTTATCTTTTTGCATTTGTAAGTCAGCCGATAATTTTGGGAAATATAAAATTCCAGTCAAGTTAAACGGATAATCTACATTTAAGTGAATGTTGAATAAAGGCTCATCAAATTGCATTGGATACAACTCTCTATAAAATGATTTATAGTCTTCATCGGTTAATTCAGAAGGTTGTTTAGTCCAAGCTGGATTTGGATTATTGATGATATTATCTACTTCTTTGTATTCTGTTTTGTAATCTTCAGGAGCATCTTTTGGTTTTGGTAAAGCTTCTTGTTTGGTTCCAAATTTAATTGGAATTGGCATGAACTTATTATATTTTGTTAATAATTCACGAATTCTACTTTCTTCTAAAAACTCTAATGAATCTTCTGCAATATGTAAAATAATTTCTGTTCCTCTTGTAGTTTTGTCACTTGGAACTAAAGTAAATTCTGGACTTCCATCACAAGTCCAATGAGCAGCTGGTGCATCTGTGTGTGATTTTGTGATTAATTCTACTTTTGAAGCAACCATAAAAGCAGAATAGAATCCTAATCCAAAATGACCAATAACACCTGAATCTTTAGCTGAATCTTTATATTTTTCTAAAAATTCTTCAGCACCAGAAAAGGCAATTTGGTTGATGTATTTTTCAACTTCCTCAGCAGACATACCTAAACCTTGGTCAATGATGTGTAATTTCTTTCCTTCTTTATCAATTTTTACTTCAATAATAGGATTTCCATATTCAGATTTTGATTCACCGATACTAGTTAAATGTTTTAATTTTAAAGTGGCATCGGTTGCATTAGAAACTAGCTCACGTAAGAAAATTTCGTGATCGCTATATAAAAACTTTTTGATTAAGGGAAAGATGTTTTCTACTGAAACATTAATTTTTCCTGTTGTCATATGTATATTTTTTTAGTTAAACAATTTGAATTTTTAATAGACAAATAGAGTACCAATTGCATTTCGTCTGACAAATTGACTGATGTTGGAATTTTGTTAAATTATTTTGTAATTTTATAAGAAAGTAGAAAGTTTCTGACCTAATTTTGTATAACTTAATTTAACTAAAATTATAATTATGAAAAAAAGTATTCTAATAATGGTGTTGTCCGTTTTATTATTTGGATGTAAATCGCAATCAGTTACAAACACTAATGTTGACAACAAGACAGAAAGAGTAATAAAAGGAGATTGGATGGTTACAAATGTAAGTTTTCCAGGTTCAGATTATATCAAAGTGACTTCATTTGATTTAGCAGATTCACAATGTTTTGTAGGAAGTTCTTGGAAATTTGTTTCTAACAATAACAAAGGAACTATGACTTTGAATGATGCAAATTGCATTGCATTTAGTTCACCAATTACTTGGTACATAAATCAAGAAGGAAATTTTGTAATGAAAATTATAAATGATTACAAAGCGAAGAAAGTAAATCAAGGTTATATTTTGAGAGTGGCTAACGTAACAGAAACAAGCTTTGAATTGATTGATAAAATAAATGTTGGTGGTTCTATGAAAGAAGTAACTTACCAATTTCAAAAACAATAAATACTAACCAAAAAATAAAATAAGATGAAAAGAGTAATAATGTATAGTTTATCGGTAGTTTTTTTAGCAGGAACAATTCTTACGAGTTGTGAAGCTGCAAAAAACACAAACAAGACACAACGAGGTGCTGCCATTGGAGTAGCTGCTGGAGCAGTTTTAGGAGCTGTAATTGGAAATAATGTAAAAGGTGGAAGTTCTGAATTAGGAGCTGTCTTAGGTGGAGTTGTTGGTGGAGTTGCTGGTGGTGTAATTGGTAACAAAATGGATAAACAAGCTCGTGAAATTAAAGAAGCTTTACCAGGTGCAGAAGTGGAAAGAGTAGGAGAAGGAATTAAATTGGTTTTAGGTGAAAATGCAGTTCGTTTTGATACAAATAAATCAACGTTAACAGTTCAAGCTCAAGCAAATTTAGACAAATTAATTCCAGTTTTTCAAAGTTATGCAGACACTGATATTACTATTTTTGGATATACAGATAGCACAGGAGCTGCTGAATACAATCAAAAATTATCAGAACAAAGAGCAGCTTCAGTTAAAAGTTATTTAGCTGGAAAAGGATTAAGTGTTGCTCGTTTTACAACTAAAGGTTTAGGAATAGCTGATCCAATTGCAGATAATGAAACTGTTGAAGGAAGAAGCAAAAATAGACGTGTAGAATTTGCAATTACTGCCAATGAAAAAATGATTGAAGATGCTCAAAAAGAAGCAGGAGAATAATCTTTAAAATCATAAATAATAAAAAAAGACTACTTAATTTAAGTGGTCTTTTTTTTTGAAAGAACTTTAACAAAACTTTGGTTCTTGTTTTTTTACCAAAGAAAAAGGGTTTCGTAAATTTATACTGTATTTAAAATCAAGATTATGCCAGTTAAAAAATCAACTTCTAAAAAGAAAAAAATAGACGACAATGTCATTGTCAGTTTATATATGGATTATGTATTATCTCATAATGCTGAACCTAAAAATGTGTTTTTGTTTTGTAAAGAAAACGAAATTGAAGAAGCAGAGTTCTACAGTTTTTATGGTTCTATTGATGCTTTAAAAGAAGATATTTGGATTAAGTTTTATGAAAATACTGCCTCAAATTTAACTAAGGACGAAAATTTCAAATCCTATTCTAATAAAAATAAGTTATTGTCTTTATACTTTACGATGTTTGAAATATTGACATTAAATAGAAGTTATGTTTACTTTACTTTAAAAGACAATAAGGAAGGTTTAAAAGCTTTAAAACAATTGAAAGGTTTAAGATCTCATTTTAAAACATTCATAAATCAAATTATAGATGAGAATGAAGAACCTAAAAATGAGACTCTTCAAAAAATCACAAAACCAATTTATGCTGAAGGAGCATGGATTCAGTTTTTGTTTTTGTTGAAATTTTGGTTAGATGATACTTCAAAAGGATTTGAAAAAACAGATATCATGATTGAAAAATCAGTAAAAGCGGTTTTAGATGTTTTGGACACAACTCCTCTAGAAAGTGTGATTGACTTAGGGAAATTCATTTGGAAAGAGCGATTTAATTAAAAATATATGAAAACATTAGATAAAATTCCAACAAACAAAATTGAACGTGCTGGGCAACTGGTTAAAACAGGTTTCAAAGTTGGAGGAAATTATTTGGCTTATTACGGTGAAAAAGTGGTAAATCCATCTTTGACAAAAGATAAATTGAATGAAAACAATGCTGAAGACATTTATGATGGTTTAAAAAACCTGAAAGGTAGTGCTTTAAAAGTAGCTCAAATGTTGAGTATGGAAAAAAACATTATGCCTCGTGCCTATGTGGAAAAATTTTCACTGGCTCAATTTTCAGTACCACCATTGTCAGCTCCATTAGTTAGAAAAACTTTCAAAAAATATTTAGGAAAAACGCCAGAAGAGGTTTTTGATACTTTTTCTGAAAATTCAGTAAATGCTGCTAGCATTGGGCAAGTACACAAAGCTTCTAAAGATGGAAAAGAATTGGCCGTTAAAATTCAATATCCTGGAGTTGCTGATAGTATTGGTTCTGATTTGGCAATTGTAAAACCTTTTGCGATTCAAATGTTTAATTTGAAAGGAAAAGATTCTGAAAAATATTTCAAAGAAGTCGAACATAAGTTGATGGAAGAAACGGATTATAATTTGGAATTAAGACAAGGAAATGAAATTTCGAAAGCTTGTGCTCAAATTGAAAATTTGCGTTTTCCAAAGTATTATGAAGAACTTTCATCTGAAAAAATATTGACTATGGATTGGATGAATGGTGAACATTTATCTGAATTCACAGCTCATAATGAAGATAGAGAATTGCGAGATAAATTAGGTCAAGCGTTATGGGATTTTTATATGTACCAAATGCATAAAATGAAACAAGTGCATGCTGATCCTCATCCAGGAAATTTTTTGGTTGATAAAGATGGAAATTTAATTGCCATTGATTTTGGTTGCATCAAACAAGTTCCTGAAGATTTTTATGTGCCTTATTTTGAATTGGCTAAACCTGAAATCATTGATAATCCAAAACTTTTTAATGAGAAATTATATGAATTAGAAATTCTTCGTGAAGACGATTCTCCAAAAGAAATAGAATATTTCACAGCTTTGTTTCATCGTTTATTGAGTTTGTTTACCAAACCTTTTCATGGTGATTTCTTCGATTTTTCTGATACAGAATTCTTTGGACAAATTGCAGCTATGGGAGAAGAGTTTTCAAAAGACACCCAATTAAGAAAAATGAATGGAAATAGAGGTTCAAAACATTTTTTATACATTAATAGAACATTTTTCGGATTGTATAATCTATTACATGCCTTAAAGGCAAGAGTACATACAAAGCAATTTGAAAAATATATTTAATTTTTAGTTTGATTAATTGCAAAAGAGCATTACTTTATAAATAGAGTAGTGCTCTTTTTTTTTAGGAACACAGATTCAATAAATTAGAGAAATTGAAATAATCTTTTAGGTTTTAAACTTTGTAGTTTAATTTATTGAAATTGACTTTTAACATTGATATTGCAATTGTTATTGTAAATTTGTATTCTAAAATTATACAATGCTTTCCATTCAAAACATTTCATTTTCGTATTTAAAACAAAAAACAATTCCGGCTTTTTCTTTAGAATTAGAACAAGGAAAAACACTTGCTATGATTGGAGAAAGTGGTTGCGGAAAAAGTACACTGTTAAAACTAATTTATGGTTTACACGATTTAGATGAAGGAAAAATTTTTTGGAAAGAACAAGAAGTTTTAGGTCCAAAATACCATTTAGTTCCAGGAATGGATTTTATGAAATATTTGGCTCAAGATTTTGATTTGATGCCTTTTATTACTGTTGCAGAAAATGTTGGAAAATATTTATCAAACATTGATAAAGAAAAGAAACAAAATCGAATTCTTGAATTATTAGAGATTGTCGAAATGTCTGAATTTGCCAATGTGAAAGCCAAATTTTTAAGTGGTGGTCAAATGCAAAGAGTGGCATTAGCAAGAGTTTTAGCTTTAGAACCAGAAGTGTTATTGTTAGACGAACCTTTTAGTCACATTGATAATTTTAGGAAAAATAGTTTACGAAGAAGTCTTTTTAAGTATTTGAAAGAACATAAAATAACGACTATAATTGCTTCGCACGATGAAAACGATTATTTGTCTTTTGTAGATGAAATAATTGTGATTAAAGATGGAAAACAAATGGCAAATGGTTCTCCAAAAGAGTTAATCGCAAATCCACCTAATTATTATGTAGCTTCTCTATTTGGTGATGTAAATGAAATTAAAGCAAGTTTTTTTGATGGAAAGTCAAATCATGTTTTATTGGTCTATCCTAATCAATTGAAAGTTGTTGAGAAATCTAAATTAAAAGTAACTGTAACTCAAAATTACTTTAAAGGAAGTTATTATTTAATTGAATGTAATTATAAAGATGGAAAATTGTTTTTTGCTAATGATGATGAGTTTCAAATTGGAAATGAGATTTGTTTGAAAATGAAATAAATGAAATTCCTACGGAATGACAATATAGTTTGTTATCAATCCTTATAAATAATTTCAATGGCTAATTTTCCAGTATTTTTGTCTAAAACTCCTTTGTATGAATGACTTTCTGTGTCATTTAATTTGATATATAATTCTGATAATTCAGATTTTGCTAATTTATTTTTTAGAATATAATCATCTAAATCTACTTTTTCAGTGTCAATTATAAAAGATGAATTTTTAGTTTTCGTATTTTCATTATAACTACAATCTACATTTTTTATTTTTGGAATGTTTATTCCTGTTCGTAATTCTATATTGTCAATATTGAATCTTTCACAATCACAACTATTATAAATCATTTTACTAAAACTATAGAATCCAAAACCTGCTAAGGTGAAGAATAGAACTATTGCTGAAATTATAAGATAAATTTTTTTCATTCTTTTGTTTTACAGCTAACGAGTTTTTATAAACTATATTTTAAAAAAAAATCCCCAATTTTTCAATTGAGGATTTCTAAATTCTAAGTTTCTAAATTAAAACCCATTCACCTTTTGCAATAAGTGATTCCGCTTTTTTATATTTCATAGTTTCCGTTTTTCCACTCATTACGTGTTTGATAGTAACAGTGTCATTACGGTTAATTTTTGGTGTATCTCTAACTATAGTTTCAGTAACTTGTGGTCTTTGACTAGCCATTTGACCAGCTTGTTTATTAGCTTCAGCAGAATCATTTATTTCAGTAGATTCTTTACTTTCTGTATAGTTTTCTTTTTTGCGAATAACTTTTGCTTCTTGAATCTCATTTGGATTTTGAGAAGGTAAATCTCCTTTAAATAAGAAAGAAATTACTTCTTTATTCACATCATCAATCATTCGTTTAAATAATTTGAATGCTTCAAATTTATAGATTAATAAAGGATCTTTTTGTTCGTGAACCGCTAACTGAACCGAAGTTTTCATTTCGTCCATTTTACGTAAATGTTTTTTCCAAGCTTCGTCAACTATTGCTAATGTAATGTTTTTTTCAAAATCATTTACTAAAGATTTTCCTTCAGTAGCATAAGCTTTTTCAAGATTTGTAACTACGTTTAATGATTTAATTCCATCTGTAAAAGGAACTACAATTCTTTCATATTTACCATCATTGTTTTCATATACATTTTTAATTACAGGAAACGCTTCTGCTGCATTGCGAATTACTTTTTCTTCATAATGTGCTAAAACAGCTTTGTATGTTTTTCCAGTAACTTCCATTTCTGAAAGTTTGTTAAATTCACTTTCTGTAATTGGAGCAGTAACTGAAAAATAACGAATCAATTCAAATTCATAGTTTTTAAAGTCACCAGCACCTTTATTTTCTTGAACGATAAGCTCGCAAGTGTCGTACATCATGTTAGCAATATCCACCTTCAAACGTTCTCCATGTAAGGCATGACGTCTTCTTTTGTATACTACTTCTCTTTGAGCATTCATTACGTCATCATATTCTAATAAACGTTTACGTACTCCAAAAGCGTTTTCTTCTACTTTTTTCTGTGCTCTTTCAATAGATTTAGTCATCATCGAATGCTGAATAACTTCACCTTCTTGTAATCCCATTCTATCCATTACTTTGGCTACTTTTTCAGAACCAAATAAACGCATTAAATTATCTTCTAAAGAAACATAGAATTGAGAACTACCAACATCACCTTGACGACCAGCACGACCACGTAACTGACGGTCAACTCTTCGTGAATCATGACGTTCCGTACCAACGATTGCTAAACCACCCGCTTTTTTCACTTCATCAGATAATTTGATATCCGTTCCACGACCAGCCATGTTAGTTGCAATGGTTACCACTCCAGGTTTCCCTGCTTCAGCTACAATTTCAGCTTCATTTTTGTGCATTTTTGCATTCAATACATTGTGTTGAATACCACGCATTTTAAGCATTCGACTTAATAATTCTGAAATCTCAACAGAAGTTGTTCCAATCAATACTGGACGACCTGAATTTGATAATTTTACAACATCTTCAATAACAGCGTTAAACTTTTCACGAACCGTTCTATAAATTAAATCTTCTTTATCATGACGAGCAATTGGTTTGTTTGTTGGAATTTCAACAACATCTAATTTGTATATTTCCCATAATTCACCAGCTTCTGTAACTGCTGTTCCAGTCATACCAGCTAATTTGCTGTACATTCGGAAATAATTTTGTAAAGTAACCGTTGCAAATGTTTGCGTTGCAGCTTCAATTTTTACGTTTTCTTTCGCTTCAATCGCTTGGTGTAATCCGTCAGAATAACGACGACCATCCATAATACGACCTGTTTGCTCATCTACAATTAACACTTTGTTGTCCATCACAACATATTCCGTATCTTTTTCAAATAAAGAATAAGCTTTTAGTAATTGCGTTAATGTATGAATACGTTCCGATTTGATTGAAAAGTCTTTGAATAATTCATCTTTTCTTTCCGCTTCTTCTTCTTTTTCTAAATTTGCTTTTTCAATTTTAGCAATTTCAGTTCCGATATCTGGTAAAACGAAGAAATTTGAGTCTGTATCTTTTGATAAAAATTGAATTCCATTATCGGTTAATTCAACTTGATTGTTTTTTTCTTCAATTACAAAATATAATGCTTCATCAACTTTTGGCATCTCACGATTGTTATCTGCCATATATTGATTTTCTGTTTTTTGAAGCAATTGTTTAATTCCTTCTTCCGACAAAAATTTGATTAATGCTTTACTTTTTGGTAGGGCTCTATAAGCTCTTAATAATTGGAAACCACCATCTTTAGTGTTTCCTTCTTTGATTAGTTTTTTAGCTTCAGTTAAAAATCCAGTGGCTAATTGTCTTTGTAAATTAACTAGATTTTCAACTTTTGGTTTTAATTCACTAAATTCTTGTCTATCTCCTTGTGGAACTGGACCAGAAATGATTAATGGTGTACGAGCATCATCGATTAAAACCGAGTCAACTTCATCTACAATTGCGTAATTATGTTTACGTTGTACTAAATCTTCTGGAGCATGAGCCATATTATCACGTAAATAATCGAAACCAAATTCGTTATTTGTTCCGTAAGTAATATCAGCATTATAGGCTTTTCTTCTTGCATCAGAATTCGGTTGGTGATTATCGATACAATCAACAGTCATTCCGTGAAATTCGAATAATGGTGCTTTCCAAGTACTATCTCTTCGTGCTAAATAATCATTCACTGTTACTAGGTGAACACCATTTCCAGTTAAAGCATTTAAATAGAGTGGAAGAGTAGCTACTAAAGTTTTTCCTTCACCTGTTTGCATTTCGGCAATTTTACCTTGATGTAAAACTACACCACCAATAAGTTGTACATCATAATGAATCATATCCCAAGTGATGGCTTTACCAGCTGCATCCCATGAGTTAGCCCAAACAGCATTATCACCCTCAATAGTTATGTATGATTTAGTTGCTGATAACTCAATATCTTTTGGTGTTGCCTTAACGGTTAAAGTTGTGTTATCTTTAAATCTTTTTGCTGTTTCTTTTACAACTGCAAAGGCTTCTGGTAAAATTTCATTTAGAACTTTTTCTGAAATTTCGTAAGCTTCTTTTTCTAAGACATCTATAGCAGCATAGATATCTTCTCTAGCATCTATATCTGTAGTGTTTTCTGCATCGCTTTTTAAAGTTGCAATTTTGGTGTCTTTTTCTGCTCTTGCTTGTTTTATTTTATCTTTGAATTCAGCCGTTTTAGCTCTCAACTCATCGTGAGATAAGGCAGCTAATGCTTTTTCAAAAGTGTGAACTTTAGCAATAAGGGGTTGAATGCTTTTTACGTCTTTTTCGGATTTATCACCCACAAAAGCTTTCAATATTGAATTTAAAAAACTCATAATAGTTTGTTTTATCTAATTGTTTGTAAATATAACCAAAAAAAAAGCCTCAAGTTGAGACTTTTTTGTTGTGATTATTTATTTTTTTTAATACTCATCCTCGTTCCAAAGATAATCTTCGTCTGTAGGATAGTCTGGCCAAATTTCTTCCATTGATTCGTAGATTTCTCCTTCATCTTCTATAGACTGTAGATTTTCCACTACTTCCAAAGGAGCTCCTGCTCTAATTGCGTAATCTATAAGCTCGTCTTTGGTAGCTGGCCAAGGTGCATCACTTAAATAGGATGCTAATTCTAATGTCCAATACATCTTTTTATCGATTTAAATTTGTGCAAAAATAAATTTTTAACTTAAAAAGTCAAGTTTTTTTTGATTTATTTTATAAATATTTTTAAGAACGTCTTTTTTTAAATTCCAATTTTTGAAATTCCAAACTCCAAAAATTAAAATAACAGCCTAAAAAACTTTGGAATTTGGGTTTTTAAAGTTGGAATTTTACTTCCTTGGAATCCATTTTACTTCCTCAGCTTTTAAGTCTAAAGTCAACTTTCGTGCCAACACAAAAAGATAGTCAGAAAGTCGGTTTAAGTATGTCAAAACAAGTTCGTCTGTAGGTTCTAAATCGTTTAAATGTACCGATAAACGTTCTGCTCTACGACAAACACAACGTGCAATATGACAATATGACACAGTTGTGTGTCCACCAGGAAGTACAAAATGCGTCATTTGAGGAAGAGATTCTTCCATGGTATCGATTTCTTTTTCTAGAAAGGCTATATCGGTTTCAACTAAACCTAAATTTTGAAGTCTAGGTTGACCATTTTTTAGTGTTTCTTTTTCTGGTGGTGTTGCTAAAATAGCTCCAACAGTAAATAATCTATCTTGAATTTCGGCTAAAACGGTTTTGTAATGTGAATCTATTTCTTGATCGCGAATTAATCCTATGTAGGAGTTTAATTCGTCAACGGTTCCGTAGCTTTCGATTCTTATGTGGTGTTTTGGAACTCTTGTGCCTCCAAAAAGCGCTGTAGTTCCTTTATCTCCTGTTTTTGTGTAGACTTTCATTTTTTGAGTAATTAGTGACTAGTAATTAGTAACTAGTTATTTGGGGTTATCTTTTGTTTTTTTACTTTTGATTTGAAATGATTTTCTGTGATTCATATTATTTGGATATTTTTTATGCAAAATTTTTAAGATAATGTATAAAATGATAATAACTGAAAGGAGAAGAATCATGTTTGTTTAAATTTCCTCAAAGATAGCCTAAAGTTTACAAAAGCAAAAATGATTTATCTGATAGCCCTGATGGGAATGGCATCCTTTTTTTGTAAAAAAAAAGATAGAATGGACAGCAGGAAAAAGGTTAGTAAATAAAAGACCTAACCACTTGCTTCTTGAAAATTCAATTTCAAAATTCAAATTTTTAACTGATTACTAAAAACTGAACACTACTTATCTATTTTTAACGTCGCTTTCTATAATTCCATCTCGTAAACGGATGATTCTGTGAGCATGAGCAGCAATATCTTCTTCGTGAGTTACCAAAATCACGGTGTTTCCATTGGCATGAATATCATCGAAAAGTCCCATGATTTCTACGGAAGTTTTACTATCCAAATTTCCTGTTGGTTCATCAGCAAGAATGATAGATGGCTTGTTGACCAAAGCACGTCCAACAGCCACACGTTGACGTTGTCCACCAGAAAGCTGGTTGGGTTTATGATCCATTCTGTCGGCTAATCCAACTTGGGTAAGAACTTCTGTGGCACGTTCATTTCTTTCTGATTTTGAGTAACCAGCATAAACCATCGGTAAAGCAACATTGTCTAACGCTGTTGTTCTTGGCATTAAATTAAAGGTTTGAAAAACGAATCCAATTTCGGTGTTTCTAATTCCAGCTAATTCGTCGTCGTGCATATCGCTGACTAACTTTCCGTTAAGTAAATAGGAACCTGCAGTGGGTGTGTCTAAACAACCTAAAATATTCATCAAAGTTGATTTTCCTGAACCTGATGGTCCCATTAAGGCAACATATTCACCTTTATTTATGGTTAAATCAATTCCTTTTAAGACATAAACAGTTTCGCTTCCTAAAGGAAAATTTCTTGTGATACCTTTGATTTCTATGATTGGTTTTGACATGTTGATTTTAGATTGCTGATTAACGAATTTAGATTTCAGAACTATCTATAAGTAGAATTAAGTATCGATTTGTTACAGATATAATTTGTTTTTTTGGAACACAGATTTAAGAAATCTGAATAATTTGAAGAAATCTTTGTGAGCTTTGCGTAAAACTTAGTGTCTTTGCGGTTAAAATCAGACTCTAACTACGAAATGTTCTTTTTCTTGTTCGGCTCTAAAGAATACAAATCCCCATTGAAAAGTATCTATGGTGACTTTTACTTTTGGATTATTTTTTATGGTTTCCCAAGTTTCTTCCATGTCTTTTGACCAATGAATGTCATCGAAAATCCAGACTGTGTCGTTTGTGATTGTTGGAAGTAGAAGTTCGAAATATTCTAAAGTTGCTTTTTTGGAATGGTTACCGTCAAAGTAGATTAGTTGGAAGTGTTCAGTGTTCAGTTGGCAGTTAACTAAATAATCTTCAAATTTTGAGGTAATAAACTCAATGTTTGATAAATTTTGTAATTGACATTGATTTTGTGCAATTTCTTGAGTTTTAGAACAGCCTTCTAAAGAAATTATTTTAGCAGTTTTATTTAGCTTCGCTCTGTTCGACTTCGTCTCGAGTCCTAAAGATAGGGCAGAAGTGGCTAACCCTAATGAAGTTCCTATTTCTAAAATGCTTGTAGGTTGGAAATAATTTACAATTCTAAAAAGTAGTTTAGCTCTTTTAGATGAAATTCCAGCTGTTTTTGCAATTTTTGAGATTTGTCTTTTGTTGGATTTAAAAATTCTTGAACCTGCTCCAAAATCGGTTACTTCAATGAAGTTTTTGTTTTCTAATAATGATTTTCTGTATTGTTTTAGAATTTCATATTCAGCATATTTTTTCTTATCGTAAAAGCATTTTGTGATTAAATTATATACAAATGGTGAGTGAACTCCATGTTGATTTGTGGAGTTTTTTAGAAATTTTAGATATGATTTAATTAATTGTAGCACTAAGTTTCTCTATGTTTGGCACAAAGTAACGCAAAGAAATTAAAGAAAAAAAACTTTGAGAAACATTGTGTAAAACTTAGTGTTACATTGTGCAACCTCATTCCATTTTAGCAGAAAGTTCAAACCATCGTTCTTCTTTGGCTTCTATTTTTTTAATGATAGCTTGCAATTCTTTTGCTTTTATTTCAATGGCATCATCTGCTACTTTTCCATCAGTAAAAAGTTGTTCGATTTTGGCTTTATCAATTTCTAAATCTTTGATTTCTCTTTCAATTTTTTGATATTCTTTTTGTTCGTTGAATGATAAGCCTGTAGTTATATTTTGTTGCTTCCAGTCTTTCTTTTCGGCTTTGTTGTCTTCCTTTTGTTGCACATCAGCAGAATCTTCATAAGCTCTAAAATCGGAATAATTTCCCGGAAAATCTTCTACTTCTCCTTCTCCGCGAAATACAAATAAATGATCCACAATTTTATCCATGAAATATCTGTCGTGAGAAACAACTAATAAATTTCCAGGGAAATCTAATAAGAAGCTTTCTAATACGTTTAGCGTTACGATATCTAAATCATTTGTTGGCTCATCTAAAATTAAGAAGTTTGGATTCTGAATTAAAACGGTACATAAGTACAAACGTTTCAATTCTCCACCACTTAATTTTTCTACAAAATCATATTGTTTTTTGGCATCAAACAAGAATCGTTCTAATAATTGTGAAGCTGAAATGATTTTTCCTTTCGTTAACGGAATATATTCACCATATTCTTTAATAATATCAATTACTTTTTGACCTGGTTTAGGATTGATACCACTTTGAGTGTAATATCCAATTTTTATGGTTTCACCAACAATTACCTTTCCAGAATCTGGTGGCATGGTTTGGGTCATGATGTTTAAGAAAGTCGATTTTCCAGTTCCGTTTTTTCCTATGATTCCAATGCGTTCTCCTCTTTGAAACGAATAAGAAAAATCATTTAAAATAATTCGGTCTTTAAAACTTTTATTCAGCTTAACCAATTCAATGATTTTGCTTCCCATTCGTTCCATGTTGATTTCCAATTCTACGACATTTTCTTTTCTACGACTTTCTGCCTTTTCTTTAATCACATAAAAATCATCTTGACGTGATTTTGATTTTGTAGTTCTAGCTTTCGGTTGTCTTCGCATCCAAGCTAATTCTTTTACGAATAAGTTTTGGGCTTTGTCAATACTGGCATTTTCAGAAGCAATTCGTTCCTCTTTTTTTTCTAAATAATACGAATAATTTCCTTTGTATTGGTATAATTTTCCGTTGTCTAATTCGATGATTTCATTACAAACACGTTCTAAGAAGAAACGGTCGTGCGTAACCATAAACAAGGTTATATTTTCTTTAGCAAAATAGCTTTCTAGCCATTCAATCATTTCTAAATCTAAGTGATTCGTAGGTTCGTCTAAAATTAATAAATCAGGACGACTAATCAAGATAATCGCTAAAGCCAATCGTTTCTTTTGTCCACCAGAAAGACTTTTAACTTTTAGTTTTAAATCTTCAAGTTTAAGTTTGGAAAGTATTTGTTTGTATTGTGTTTCAAAATCCCAAGCATTATGTCGGTCCATATCATCAAAAGCTCTTTGATACACTTCTTCATCTTCTGGATTTTCTAATGCTTTTTCGTATTGTTCAATGACTTTTAGAATTTCATTGTCAGAAGCAAAAATACTTTCTTCAATTGTCAATTCATCTTGCAAATTATTATTCTGTGAAAGAAAAGCCATATTGATTCCTTTGCGAACTACAACTTGACCTGTATCTGGTTCGTCAAAACCATTTAAAATATTCATGATAGTTGTTTTTCCAGAACCATTTTTGGCAATAAAGGCTATTTTTTGGTCTTTATTAATTCCAAACGAGATGTTTTCAAACAAAACACGTTCTCCATAACTTTTGGATATATTTTCTACAGAAAGGTAATTCACAGTGAATTTGGTATTTAGATTTTAAAAATGCAAAAGTAGTTTATTGCCTATAATGAAACAATGTTTTAATTGTAAATAAAAAAAGCTGCCTTTTCAGACAGCTTTCAAATTTATTTTAAAATTTCAACTTCAATATGACTATCATTAAAAATTTTGATAAATGATTTTGTATAGTCTTCTTTTTTAGCTAAATATTGGTTTTCTAAAAATTTCTGTGGATTTACGGCAATCATTGGATACCAAGTGCTTTGGACTTGAATTTGGATTTTGTGCCCTTTTTTGAAGGTGTGCAAAACATCTTGCAATCTAAAGTTTACTTCAGTTGTTTGATTAGGAGTTAATGCTTCTGGTTTTTCAAAACTAGTTCTGAATCTTGCTGGCATCACTTCACTGCGAACCATTTGATGATAATTGGCATAAAGAACATTCGGTTTATCTGCATTTTGAGGTTCATCAGCTGGATAAATATCAATTAATTTTACAATAAAATCTGCATCAGAAGAAGAGGAAGCTATTTTTAGCTTTGCCATAATTTCTCCAGCTAAAGTGATGTCTTCAGTTAGATAATCTGTTGTAAAAGTTACTACATCTGGTCTGTTTATTGCAAAGCGTTGGTCTTCACTCATATAGTTTCTTGGTGTAAATCCATTGTATTCGGCATAATTAATACTACTTGGAACAGGATTATTAGGATCGCTATAATATTCTGAAAAAGTATTGTTTTGAGCTTTTTCATTTTCTAATTTTCCATTTGAACTCAAATAAAAATTTAATTTCGAACTTTCTTTTGGAGGCCAAGTTGTAAATTCTTTCCATTCTTTTTTTCCTGTATCAAACATGTATGCTTCTGGCAAGTCAACGGCATTTTTTGAAGCTCCTTTTAAATAGTGATTGAAAAATTTATATTCTATGTTTTTCTGATAAAAAGTGGCAATACTATCTCCAAAATAAATATCATTATGAAAATGTTTGCCTGATTCTCTTGACCAACCACCATGAGAAAATGGTCCCATTACAATCGTATTTTTTGCTTTTGGACTTGTTTTTTCGATAGTTTTGTAAATGTTTAAAGGTCCAGCTAAGTCTTCCGCATCGAACCAACCACCAACAGTCATTACTGCATGATTGATATTTTTTAAATGAGGTAATAAATTTCTAGATTGCCAAAACGAATCATAACTAGGATGATTCACAATTTCTTGCATGAAAAAATTATCTTTATAATATTTATCAGTAGCTTCCTTTACAGTTCCAAGTTCATTATAGAAAATGGAACCATCTTTAGAAGTTGGACGAATCATTTGATCAGTATACCAAGCTTTATTTTCAGCTTTGGTTTTTTGAACTCCAAATACAGGAAATGTTCTAAAATAACCCATTACAAAGGCTCCATTATGGTGAAAATCATCAAAAAAGAAGTCAGAAATTGGAGCTTGTGGTGAAGAAGCAACTAAAGCTGGATGATTAGCAACGGTTCCAACAGCAGTATAAAATCCAGGATATGATGTTCCGTATTGTCCTGCTTTTCCATTATTGTTTTTGATATTTTTTACTAACCAATCCACAGTATCATAAGTATCTGTACTTTCATCAACGTCTTTTTTAGTTTTATGTTCTACTTGTGGCGTCATGTTGGTAAAAGTACCTTCACTCATGTATCTTCCGCGTACATCTTGATATACAAAAATGTATTTTTCTTCTTCTAAAAAGGAATTTGGTCCTAAAGATTTTTTAAAGTTTTCTTCTCCATACGGAGCAATACTATAACATGTCCTTTGCATCAAAAAAGGATATTTTTTATCCTTAGAAATGTCTTTTGGTGTATAAATGGCTGTGTAAAGTTTAACACCATCTCGCATGGGAATATAAACTTCTTTTTTGTCGTAATTGGCTTTGATGTCTTCTTGTGAAAACAAATTTAAAGACAATAAAAAAACTAATGTTTTTAATAAAAATTTCATTTTGAAAAGTTATTGAGTTGTTAATTAGGAATATAGGATATTTTAAAATCCGAAGATATTAAGATTTTCTCAATTAAATAAATTGTTGCTAGAAATAGTTTTAAAGATTAATTATATTCGCACTATGCAATTATCTGTAATCATCCTTAATTATAATGTTCGTTTCTTTTTAGAGCAATGTGTTTTTAGTGTTCAAAAAGCATTAGAAAACATAGATGGCGAAATTATCGTAGTTGATAATAATTCATCAGATGATAGTTGTGCGATGATGAAAGAGAAATTTCCGAATGTTAAATTAATTGAAAACAAAGAGAATTCAGGTTTTCCAAAAGGAAATAACATTGGAGTTGCAGAAGCTAAAGGAGAATTTATCTGCATATTAAATCCAGACACTGTTGTCGCTGAAGATACTTTTATAAAAATTTTAAACTCCAAACTCCAAACTCCAAACTCCAAACTAGGAATAGTAGGTTGTAAATTAATTGATGGAACAGGAAATTTTCTTCCTGAATCAAAACGTGGTGTTCCAACACCTTGGGTAGCTTTTACTAAAATTTTTGGACTGTATAAAATGTTTTCAAAATCAGGTTGGTTTAATCAATATTATGCACAACATTTGACTGAAAATCAAACTGGTAAAGTTGATATTCTAGTTGGTGCTTTTATGATTTTGAAACGTGATTTGTATAATGAAGTCGGTGGTTTTGATGAAAATTGCTTCATGTATTCAGATGATATTGATTTGAGTTATATGGTTTTGAAATTAGGTAAAGAAAATTATTATTTTCATGAAACTTCAGTAATTCACTACAAAGGAGAAAGTACTGTTCGTGACGATTTGTACATGAAACGCTTTCGTGAAGCGATGCAATTCTTTTACACAAAACATTTAAAAAAATCAATTGTTTTTGATTTGATGATGCAAGTTGGTGCTTTCACATTTAGTTTGATTAAGAAAAATCAACAAAAAAATGTCAAACGAATTATTGATGAATATATAGTTTTTTCAAAATCAGAGTTGAATCTAAATCTTAAAATAAATTCAACATACTTCAAAGAGTTCAATGATTTCAGGAATGATTCTTCAAGCAACATGGAATTAATTTTTGATGTTGACTCATTTTCATTCAAGGAAATTATAACATTTATGGAACAAAACAAAGCTAGCAATCTCACCTTTAAAAACTACATCAAGTCTTCGAGTTTTTGTATTGGTAGCAATAATTCTAATGATAGAGGCGAAATCATAACAATAAATTAAACTTTAAAGAATCAATAAAAAACGCTAATATTTTTTTTGAATTCGAGGTAAATAGTCAAAACTTTTATTAATTTTGCAATTGAATTAAAAGAATATAACGCTACAGTAAGAATATGGCAAAATTTGAATTAAAACTTCCTAAAATGGGAGAAAGTGTTGCAGAAGCAACCATCACAAATTGGTTAAAAAAAGTAGGTGAGTCTATTGAAATGGATGAAGCTGTACTTGAAATTGCTACCGATAAAGTAGATAGCGAAGTACCAAGTGAGGTTTCTGGAATTTTAACAGAAATTCTTTTTAATGTTGATGATGTAGTTCAAGTTGGTCAAACAATTGCTATTATCGAAACAGAAGGTGCGAGTGCTGAACCAGTTGCTAGTTCATCAGTAGCAGAAGCTCCAGTTGCTTCAAAAGCCATTGAAGAGCAAATTGCAACAGTAAAAACAGATTTAAATTTCACACCAGATTTTTCTGAATCGGATAAATTCTTTTCACCATTAGTAAAAAATATTGCTTCTGCAGAAGGAGTTTCTGTTGAAGAACTAAATAATATAAACGGTACAGGTAAAGAAGGTCGCGTTACTAAAAATGATATTCTGGATTATGTTGCCAATAGAGGAAATGCTCCAGTTGAAAAAGCAACAACTCAATCAGTAGCTCAACCACAACAAACATCAACTAAAGTTGAAACTCCAAAAGCAGCTCCAGTATCAGTAAATGGTGGAGACGAAATTGTAGAAATGGATAGAATGCGTAAGTTGATTTCAGGTTACATGGTCGCTTCAATTCAAACTTCGGCTCACGTACAATCGTTTATAGAAGTGGATGTAACGAATATGTTCAAATGGAGAGATAAAGTTAAAAATGCTTTCGAAAAACGCGAAGGTGAAAAATTAACATTCACACCATTATTTATGGAAGTTGTTGCAAAAGCTTTGAAAGATTTCCCAATGATGAATATTTCTGTTGATGGTGATTACATCATTAAAAAGAAAAATATCAATTTAGGAATGGCTGCAGCTTTACCAAACGGAAATTTAATTGTACCTGTTATCAAAAATGCGGATCAATTGAATTTAGTTGGAATGGCAAAAGCTGTTAACGATTTAGCTAATAGAGCAAGAATTGGAAAACTAAAACCAGACGATACTCAAGGAGGAACTTATACAGTTACAAACGTAGGAACATTCGGTTCAGTGTTTGGAACTCCAATTATCAATCAACCGCAAGTTGGAATTTTAGCTTTAGGTGCTATCAGAAAAGTACCAGCAGTTATAGAAACTCCTGAGGGTGATTTCATTGGAATTCGTCAGAAAATGTTCTTATCACACAGTTATGACCATAGAGTAGTGGATGGAGCATTAGGAGGTAGTTTTGTAAAACGAGTTGCTGAATATTTAGAAGCTTGGGATATTAATAGAGAAATATAATTCAAAAAAATTAAAAGCCTAAATTATTTTTAGGCTTTTTTTATAGGGAAAAAACTTATATTTGCGGAATTTTTAAATTAACTTAAATTCTATTAATATGAAAAATGTAAAATTATTTTTAATTTTATTTACACTAACAGTTTTACAATCTTGTAGCAGTAGTGATGATTCGGCTCCTGAAACACCTGAAACACCTGTTGATCCTTTTGTTAATTTAATAATCACCACAAAAACACCATCTTATGACCAAAATAATAATATTGTTTTAACAGGAGGTAATTTGTCAACCACTTTAAATAGTGGATCTTACAATGTAGGACTTTGTTATAGTGAAAATCCTAATCCTACATTAGGTGGAAATTCTTATATTGCAAATAGTTCTAACTTAAATGGTAATTCATTTGAAAGTACAATTTATGGTATTACTTTAGGAAAAACTTATTATTTAAAAGCATATGTGCAAAATTATGCTGGTGAAGTAAAGTATGGTAATGAGGTTGTATTTACTCAAAATTTAGATTTAAATACAGGTTTAGTAAAAAATATATCTACTACTGGTTTTAGTGTTGATGTAACAGTTGGTAATAATTTATCTACTAATGTGGAAAGAGGAGTTTGTTATAGTACAAGTCAAAACCCAACCGTAAATAACCAAAAATATCAAGACGCTACAAGTGGTTCAGGTATTTTTACTTTAAACATTGATGGAGGAACATTGTCTCCTTCTTATTATATTAGCCCAAATACTACCTATTATTTAAGAAGTTATGTACAATATAATGGACAATACTATTACGGAAATCAAGTGTCTTTTAAGTCTTGTGGTTATGTTGGAGGGTCTGGAGGTTACGTTTTTTATGACAAAGGTGAAACCACAAATGGTTGGAGGTATTTAGAAGCTGCACCATCAAAATTGCAAACAACTAGTTTTTCATACTTTAGATGGGTTAGTACAAGTTGTGCTACAAATATTTTTTTAAATGGAATACAAAACACCATTGGAACAGGTTTTGAAAACTCAGTTATAATTAGTAATTTTTGTAATTATAATAGTGTAGGGGCTACAATGTGTATGAACACAAGTTTAAATGGTCAAAATGATTGGTTTTTACCTTCTATTGACGAATTAAAAGAATTATATAAATTAAAATTCACAAATTTAATAACATTTGATAATGTGGATTTATTAAGTTCATCGCAATCTTCAAATTCACTATGTTTTGCAGTAAATATTAATACAGGTAATTCTTTTACTTCTAATAAAACTAATCAATTTCAAGCATGGCAGGTTAGAAGGTTCTAATACTTGGTGTCTAAAAAAAAAACAATAACCGTTTTGATGAAAATCTTAACGGTTTTTTTGTAAATTACATCTAAAAAATCATGAAGAAAACCTTAATTCTATTTTTTACCCTAATATCACTTTCTTTTAAATCATCCGAAAAAGAGGTACACAAAAAAGGAATCAATTTCTTTAAAGGTTCTTACAAAGAAGCATTAGCAAAAGCCAAAGAAGAAAATAAACCCGTTTTTCTAGATGTTTATGCAAGTTGGTGTGGACCGTGTAAAAAATTAAAAAAGACAACTTTCAAAGACGAAACAGTTGGTGCATATTTCAATAAAAATTTCATTTGCATAGCTATTGACGGTGAAACTGATGAAGGTTTAGCAATCATAGAAAAATATGGAGTCAGAAGTTACCCTACTTTAATAATTGCCGATTATGAAGGAAACATGAGAACCAAAACTACTGGATTTGTTAAACCTCATATTTTGATAAATTTCGGAAAAAGAATTGTTCCT
This sequence comes from uncultured Flavobacterium sp., assembly GCF_963922255.1. Taxonomy (GTDB): domain Bacteria; phylum Bacteroidota; class Bacteroidia; order Flavobacteriales; family Flavobacteriaceae; genus Flavobacterium. The sequence continues at coordinate 240,845 of NZ_CAWUIC010000001.1, forward strand.
TGATATTAACCTAAATTTATCATTTAAATTTTAGTGAAACCATTTTCAAAAATTTATATTTGTACTATAAAATGATAAAATGGAATTAAAACTTACAAGACCAATCTGCTTTTTCGACCTAGAAACTACTGGAATAGATGTCGCAAAAGATAGAATCGTAGAAATATCAGTATTCAAAGTATATCCAAACGGAAATAAAGAAAGTAAAACTTGGTTGGTAAACCCAACAATTCCAATTCCACCACAAACTACAGCTGTGCACGGAATTACAGATGAAAAAGTAGCCAATGAACCAACTTTTGCGGAATTAGCAAATCAAGTGTATAACATGATTAAAGATTCTGATTTAGCTGGTTTTAATTCAGATAGATTTGATATTCCATTATTAGCCGAAGAAATGCTTCGTGCTGGTGTTGATTTTGATATGAAAAATAGAGTTTCAGTAGATATTCAAACTATTTTCCATAAAAAAGAAGAAAGAACCTTAAGTGCTGGTTATAAATTCTATTGTGGTGAAAGTCTAGAAAATGCCCATTCGGCCGAAGCTGATACAATGGCAACTTATGAAATTCTAAAAGCACAATTAGATAGATATCCAGATTTGGAAAATGATATTAAGTCATTATCTGAGTTCACTACAAGAAAACGTTCAGTTGATTTTGCAGGATTTATAGTATTGAATAAAGAAGGTAAAGAGGTTTTCTCATTTGGAAAACACAAAGGAGTTTTAGTTGATGAAGTTTTAGAAAACGAACCGGGTTATTTCAGTTGGTTACAAAATGCTGATTTTCCGCTATATACTAAAAAAGTGCTGACAGCCATTAAACTTAGAAAATTAAACACTAAATAAGCGATTAGTATGAAGTGATTAGTGAATAGTTATGATTTGCTAATTACAATTTACTATTTACTAATAACTATGAAAAATGAAGATAATTTGTATTGGTCGAAATTACGCTGACCACATTTCTGAACTTAATAACGAAAAGCCAATAGAACCTGTTATCTTTTTGAAGCCAGACACAGCTCCAATTCTTAAAAAATTTCCATTTGTGATTCCAGCTTTTAGTAAAGATGTGCATCATGAAGTAGAAGTTTTGGTTAAGATTTGTAAAGTTGGAAAATATATTAGTCCCAAATTTGCACACACTTATTATGAAGAAATTGGATTAGGAATTGATTTCACAGCTAGAGATGTTCAAGCCGAATTAAAAGCTAAAGGTTTACCTTGGGAAAAAGCTAAAGCATTTGATGGTTCAGCAATGATTGGTGATTTTTTACCAAAAGAGGATTTTAAATCATTAGAAAATATTAACTTTGAATTACATTCAAACGGAAATGTGGTACAACAAGGAAATACAAGTTTAATGCTTTGGAAAATTGATGAATTGATTTCTTATGTTTCACAATATTTCACCTTAAAAAAAGGAGATATTATTTTCACAGGAACACCAAAAGGAGTGGCTCAAGTAAAAAATGGTGATGAACTGACAGGATTTATCGAAGGAAAACAACTATTTAAAATTCAAGTTAAGTAATGGCATTGCATTATAATCTAGCTAAGGTTTACGAAATATCTTCTAATGATGCTGATTTTGCACAACAAATCGTTGAGCTTTTTTTGCAAGAAGTTCCACCAGAAATTGAAAACATCAAAAAAGGAATTAAAGCAAAAGATTATAAAAAAACCTATGCTGCTGCTCATAAAATAAAACCTACTCTTGATTTATTAGGAATGGATTTAGCTTTCGATGAAGTCAATCAAATTATGAATTGGACAAAAGTAGAAGGAAAGAAAAAAGAAATTTTAGAAGTTTATAAGTTGCTCAAAGAACAAGTCAAGTTGTCTTCTAAAGAAATTAAGAAAAATCACAATATAGAATAAATATGCAAGCAACTATTGTTACTATTGGTGATGAAATTCTTATTGGTCAAATAGTAGATTCTAATTCATCATATATTGCAAAAGCTTTAGATAAAATCGGAATTGAAACACACGAAATGCTTTCTATTTCTGATAATAAAGAACACATACTATCAACATTTGAGAAACTTCAAAATAATGTCAATGTAGTTATTGTTACAGGAGGATTAGGCCCAACAAAAGATGATATTACTAAAAAAACATTTTGCGATTATTTTAACGACGAACTTGTTGAAGATGTAAAAGTTTTAAAACACGTTACAGATATTATTGAAGGTTTTTACAAAAGACCTATCACACAATTAAATAAAGATCAAGCTTTAATTCCTTCCAAAGCTAAAATTTTATTCAATAAAATGGGAACTGCTCCAGGCATGTGGATGGAACACGAAAATACAATTTTTGTTTCTTTACCAGGTGTTCCTTATGAAATGAAATATTTGATAGACAATGAAGTAATTCCAAATTTGATGCAAAAATTTGAAAGACCTTTTATAGTACATCAAACAATTATGACGTATGGAAGAGGTGAAAGTTTGGTAGCAGAACAAATAGAAGATTGGGAAAACAATTTACCTTCATTTATAAAATTAGCCTATTTGCCAAGTCCAGGAAGAGTTCGTTTGCGATTAACTGCTCGTGGAAAAGATGAAAATATCTTAAAAGAAGCTATCAAAAATCAAGTAACAACTTTAACACCTTTAATAGAAGATATTATTGTTGGATTTGAAGAAGATGATTCAATTGAAGTTGTTTTAGGTCGAAAATTAACAGAAAAAGGCTTGACTATTTCAACAGCAGAAAGTTGTACAGGTGGAAAAATTGGACAAATGTTAGCTTCAATTAACGGAGCTTCAGCTTATTATAAAGGAAGTTTAGTTACATATGCTACACAATCAAAAATAGATGTTTTGAATGTTTCAAAAGAAACTATTCAAAAACATTCTGTTGTGAGTGAAGAAGTTGCATTGGAAATGGTTAAAAATGTCAAACGAATTATGCATTCAGATTATGCAATTGCTACAACTGGAAATGCTGGTCCTTCAAAAGGGGATTCTGATGCAGATATTGGAGTAGTTTACATTGCAATTGCTACACCTATAGCGGTTTATGTAGAAAAATTTGACTTTGGACAACCAAGAGAAAAAGTGATTGATAGGGCAGTTCATAAAGCCTTTGAAATGGTCTATAAAGAAATTTTAAAAAAATAATAAACTTTGTTTGTATATTGATTAAAATTTTGTTTCTTTGCACCCTTATTTAGAATAACGATAAAAGACTTCAATAATGTCAAGAGTTTGTGAACTTACAGGAAAAAGAGCGATGACTGGAAACAATGTTTCTCACGCTATGAATAAGACAAAGAGAAAATTCTCTGTGAACTTATTCAAAAAACGTTTTTATGTTGCAGAAGAAGATAAATGGGTTACTTTAAAAGTATCTGCTGCTGCTTTAAAAACTATCAATAAAATTGGTATTGCTGCTGCAATGAAAAAAGCAAAAGCTAACGGATTGAAATTTTAATCTAAAACCTCTAAAAAATATATAAAGATGGCAAAGAAAGGTAATAGAATACAAGTAATTTTAGAGTGTACAGAGCATAAAGCTTCTGGTGTAGCAGGAACTTCTCGTTATATCACTACTAAAAACAAGAAAAATACTCCAGACAGATTGGAAATTAAAAAATTCAATCCAGTTTTAAAAAGAGTAACAGTTCACAAAGAAATTAAATAATAAGAAATTTTACATCTGTAAAACTTCATAAAATAGTATATTATGGCTAAGAAAACCGTAGCAACATTACAAACAGCTTCAAAAAGATTAACCAAAGCAATCAAAATGGTTAAGTCTCCAAAGACTGGTGCTTATACTTTCGTTGAGTCTGTTATGGCTCCTGAACTTGTTGACGAGTTCTTAAAAAAGAAATAAGACACTAAAATTATATATAGAAAAGCTGCTTTCGTTTGAAAGTAGCTTTTTTATTTTTACATTTGTTTGAAATTTACAAACTTACCCAATGAGTTTTTTTAAAAAGTTATTTTCGTCAGATAAAAAAGAGCAACCTCTAAATGAAGAGGCAAAACAAACTTTAGATAAAGGTTTAGAGAAATCTAAGACTACATTTTTTTCAAAATTATCAAAAGCTGTTGCCGGAAAATCTAAAGTTGATGATGAGGTTTTAGATAATTTAGAAGAGATTCTAGTTTCTTCTGATGTTGGTGTAAATACCACATTAAAAATTATCGAGCGTATTGAAAAACGTGTAGCTGAAGATAAATATTTAGGTACAGACGAATTAAATAAAATCCTTCGCGAAGAAATTGCGGGTTTATTATCTGAAACTAATCAAGGTAATGAAACTGAATTTAATGTTCCAAATACTGGTGAACCTTATGTAATTATGGTTGTTGGTGTGAATGGTGTTGGAAAAACGACTACCATTGGAAAATTAGCATCGCAATACAAAAAAGCAGGTTACAATGTTGTTCTTGGAGCAGCTGATACGTTTAGAGCAGCAGCAATTGACCAACTTCAAATTTGGGCTGATAGAGTAGATGTTCCTATTGTAAGGCAGCAAATGGGAAGTGATCCTGCTTCAGTTGCTTTTGATACTTTAGAATCTGCTGTTAGGCAAAAAGCAGATGTGGTTATTATTGATACTGCTGGTCGTTTGCACAACAAAATCAATTTAATGAACGAGTTGACCAAAGTAAAACGAGTAATGCAAAAGGTAGTTGCAAATGCCCCACATGATGTAATGTTGGTTTTAGATGGTTCTACAGGTCAAAATGCTTTTGAACAAGCAAAACAATTTACTGCAGCCACTGAAGTGACAAGCTTAGCTGTAACAAAACTAGACGGAACAGCAAAAGGAGGAGTCGTTATTGGTATTTCAGATCAATTTCAAATTCCTGTAAAATATATTGGTGTTGGTGAAGGAATTGATGACCTTCAAGTGTTTAATAAATTAGAATTTGTCGACTCATTTTTTAAATAGACTTATGGATAAATCACTTTTAAAAAGTCCTGTAGTGATTGTAATTATTGCTGTTGCTCTAGCATTAATTCCTTTACTTTTTGATAGCGAAAACATGTTAGTATTACTACGTTTACTTTCATTTGTTATGTTTTTTTATGCTATACATTTATTTACTCAAAAACGAAAAGCTTCAAAGTAATTAATTAATAAAAGCATTAATTTTTTCCCAGAGTACATTATCAAAATCTGATAGGGCAAAATTTGTTCCATCAGCAGCATCACCCATTCTGACTATAACAAGTTTTCTACTTGGAACTACATAAATTTTTTGGTCGTTTTTTCCTAAAGCTGCATACATATCATTTGGTGCATTTGGTATTAAAGTTCCATTAAATTGAATTTGTGTTTGAGGTAAATGATAAGAAGATTTCCCATTCAACCACCATAAATAACCATAAGCTTGATTAATGTTTTGAGATGTATTTGTCGCAGCATTCAAATAATTTTCATTAATTATTTGTTGTTCATAATTCCAATTTCCTTTAGCATAAATCATTAAACCAAAACGAGCCATACTTCTGGTATTACTCCAATAGACACTTAATCCACCACTTTGAATCCAAGCACCTGACATTCCAATTGGATTTTTTAACTTTGCATTAAAATAGTTATCCCAAGTCTGATTACTAGATTGAGCAACCACATCTTGCATTTTTACGTACACATTATGATAAGCCCATCTTGTTCCAGCATCTGCAACATATTGAAGATTTGCAGGAGAAACATCGTCACCTAATGTATCATCTAATCCAGAATTCATAGATAACAAGTTTTTACAAGTAATTAAATTCTCTTTTGCTAATGGAGCACTAGTCCAACCTGTTCCTAAATAGTCTGAAACTTTATTGTTTATATTAATTAATCCTTCCTGCTCAGCTATGCCCGAAACGGTTGAAGTAAGTGTTTTTCCAGCACTTGCCCAATACCAAGGTGTATTGGCTGTATGTGTTCCAAAATAATGTTCTATAACAATTTTTCCATCATGAAGAATTATGAAACTTTTTGAATTTTTTAATTCCAAATAATCTAATAAAGGTTGTAATTTATCTTGGTTCCAACCTAAATCACTTATTGGTTTTGTTTCCCAAACATCTGAACCATTTGGAGGAAAGTAAATAGTTTCTGTTGGAAGTGGAAAAGGTTCACTTATTGGTTCACCATCATCATTGGAACATGATAAAAACAAAAAAGAAACTATAAATAATAACACTATTTTTTTCATAATCAGAAGAATAAAGATTGAACTATTAGTATTAGACAATAAAAGTATAAAATAGTTTAATCCAAAACTAAATATTTGTAATTTAGTGCAATATTTAAAACATGAAAATAAAGATATTAATTATTGTACTTTTTTCTATTATAGTTTCTTGTAAACAAGCTGTAAAAGAAACCGATATCGAAAACCTTAACGGTTATTGGGAAATTGAAAAAGTAATTCTTCCAGATGGAGAAGATAAAGAGTATAAAGCCAATGAAACATTCGATTTTTTTGAATTAAAGGATAAATCAGGAATAAGAAAAAAAGGCATGCAACAATTTGATGGTACTTTTTTAACCAATGATGTTTCAGAAAATTTTGTAATCGAATTCAATGAAGGGAAAAGCTACATAAATTACCAAACTGACTTTGCTAAATGGAAAGAAGAAATTCTTTTGCTTAACAAAGAAAAATTAGTAGTTAAGAATAAAAATGATTTAGAATATCATTATAAAAGACCAACTTTTTTTACCAAAAAATAAAAATCATCAACAGATGGCAAAACGATTTAACGAAGAAAATTCACTTCAAGACATTTTAAAAGAATTCATTCAAGTCAATAAATTAGATGCTGGAATGGATAAAATTGATGTGGAACAAGCTTGGAAAAATCTAATGGGAAATGGTGTTAACAATTATACAGAAGAAGTTCTTTTAAAAAGAGAAACGCTCTATGTAAAATTATCCTCTGCTGTTTTGCGTAATGAATTAAGTTATGGAAAAGATAAAATAATTAAAATGATTAATGAGGAAATGGGTAAAGAAGTAGTAAAGTCTTTAGTTTTGAGATAAAACAAAGAAATCCCAAAATAAATTGAGATTTCTTTTAACTAATTAAGAACATTTTTCAATAAAACAAACTCCAATTAAAATTGTGCTGTTTCAGTTGAATCCTTCATGGCTACAGTTGACGATAATCCGGCTGTAACTGTATTTTGTACTTCATCAAAATAAGTTGTTCCTACAAAATTTTGATGTTTAACTGCTCTAAAGCCTTCAGCTTGTAAAGCAAATTCTTTTTCTTGTAATTCTGAATATCCAGCCATTCCTTTTTTCTTGTAAGCTAAAGCTAATTCAAACATAGAGGTATTTAGGGCGTGGAATCCAGCTAAGGTTATAAATTGGAATTTATAGCCCATTTTAGCAATGTCTTCTCTAAAAGTTTCCATTTGAGCAACCGATAATTTTGCTGCCCAGTTAAAGGATGGAGAACAGTTATAGGCTAATAATTTTCCTGGAAATTTGGCATGAATTGCTTCAGCGAATTTTCTTGCTTCTTCAATATCTGGTGTTGAAGTTTCTAACCAAATTAAATCTGCAAACGGTGCGTAGGATAATCCTCTGTCAATACCTTGTTCAATCCCTGCATTTACATTAAAAAAGCCTTCTGGAGTTCTTTCTCCAGTTAAAAACTTTCTATCTCTTTCGTCAATATCACTAGTTAATAAATTGGCTGCATCAGCATCTGTTCTTGCTACAATTAATGTGGGAACATTCATCGTGTCAGCAGCTAATCTAGCAGCAACTAGTTTGTTTATGGCTTCTTGAGTTGGAACTAAAACTTTTCCTCCTAAATGGCCACATTTTTTTGCCGACGAAAGTTGGTCTTCAAAATGAACACCAGCTGCACCAGCTTCAATCATAGCTTTCATCAATTCAAAAGCATTTAAATTTCCTCCAAAACCTGCTTCAGCATCAGCAACAATCGGAACTAAATAGTCTTTTTTATTTTCAATTCCATTTACGGATTGAATTTGATCTGCACGCAATAAAGCATTATTAATTCTTTTAACAACCTGAGGAACACTATTTACAGGATATAGAGATTGATCAGGATACATTTCTCCAGCTACATTTGCATCAGCAGCTACTTGCCAACCACTTAAATAAATAGCTTCTAATCCAGCATCAACTTCTTGAATGGCTTGATTTCCTGTCAAAGCACCAAGGCCAGCAACCCATTCTTGATTGTTTAATTTATGCCAAAGAACTTCAGCTCCACGACGAGCAATAGAATATTCAATTTGGTAAGAGCCTTGTAATGTAATTACTTTTTCTGCAGAATATGGTCTTTCAATACCTTTCCATCTTGGGTTTGTAGTCCAATCTGTAACTAATTGTTGAATTCTTGCATTTGTTTTCATAATTTTGTTGTGATTTTTGAATAGTTATTTATAATTATTTGAATTTACTGTCAGGTGTTCTAGCACCTGGCAGTTTTTTTTAGTCTAAATATTGGTAAGCTTTTAGGGTTAAAAATTCATCTAACTCTTTATTTTGAATCATTTCTGAGAATAGTTTTGTAGCTAAATCAAATTTTCCATTAGCATATCTTATATCACCTACATAGGTTTTGATGTTATTTAATTCTTCTTGAATGATTTGATTGTATAATTCTGCTGTACATTTTTCTTTGTTTTCAAGAAGTACTTCTTTGTTTAACCAATTCCATAATTGTGCTCTTGAAATTTCAGCTGTAGCTGCATCTTCCATTAAATTGTATAATGCAGCTGCTCCAACACCCATTAACCATGATTCAATATATAATATTCCAACGTTAATATTTTTATGAACCCCTTTTAATGTTACAGTTCCTTTTGGCAATTCTAGTAACTGCTCTTCCGTGATATTAATTTCTGGTCGTTTTATATGTAGGTGATTTTTAGTTGTCATAAACTCATTGAAAACATTCATTGCTAAAGGAACTAATCCAGGATGAGCAACCCATGTTCCATCATGACCATTTTTGACTTCACGTATTTTGTCAGCTTTTACTTTTTCAAAGGCGATTTTATTGGCCTCTTCGTCATTTTTTATTGGAATTTGAGCTGCCATTCCTCCAATAGCTAAAACATTTCTTTTATGACAAATCTGTATAACTCTTAGTGAATAAGCTTCCATAAATGGACTTGCCATTGTTACTTGATCTCTGTCAGGAACTATAAAATCAGTATGATTTTTTAATTTTTTGATGTATGAAAAAATATAGTCCCAACGTCCACAATTTAAGCCAGCCATATGATCTCTTAGTTCATAAATGATTTCATCTAATTGAAAACTAGCAGTTATGGTTTCAATTAAAACTGTAGCCTTAATAGATTTTTGAGGAATATTTAAAAACTCTTGAGCAAAAATAAACACATCATTCCACCAACGTGCTTCTTCATAATGTTCTAGTTTTGGTAAGTAGAAGTAAGGCGCTGAACCTTGTGCTATTAGAGTTTTAGCATTGTGATAAAAGAATAAACCAAAATCAACCAAAGATCCAGAAAGAAATTCTTCGTGTAATTTTAAATGTTTTTCTTCTAAATGCAATCCTCTCGGGCGAACTAATAACGTCGCTGTTTCATTATTAAGATTGTAATTTTTACCGTTTTGCTCTAAAGAAATGGTTTTATCTATAGCGTCTTTTAAATTTTGTTGTCCTTCCATTAAGTTGGACCAAGTTGGTGAACAACTGTCTTCAAAATCTGCCATGAAAACTTTTGCTCCCGAATTTAAAGCATTAATCACCATTTTTCTGTCAACTGGTCCAGTGATTTCAACTCTTCTATCTAAAAGAATTTCTGGAATTGGAGCAGCTGTCCAATTTGATGTTCTGATATGTTCTGTTTCTGTTGGAAATTTTGGTATTTCTCCTTGATCAAATTTTTGTTGTTGAACTTTTCTTTTTGCTAAAAGTTCAATTCTTTGTGAATTAAATTTAACATGAAGCGCTTCTAAAAAAGTTAAGGCTTCTTCTGAAAGTATTGAAGTAGCTTCTGACTGATTAACAATTTGAACATTATTTTGTGTTACTGTTTTCATAGTAATGGAAATTAAATGATTAGCTGGGACAATATTATAAAAAAATAAATTACAAAACAAGCGAACGTTCGCTAAAATGTAAAAATAATTTTTTAGTGGTGTTTTTTATTTTGATTTAATGTATATTTGTAGCTATAAGTAACCAAGTATTTTGCTTTAAATTAGCTTAGTGAAAGGTTTAATGTAGAAAAAATGATAGAAGAAGAATATATTCGATTGATTTTTGGATTAAAATTAAAGCAATTGAGAACAGATAAAAATTTGTCATTATTTGGCTTAGCTAAAGTTACTGGACTTTCAAAATCGTATTTAAATGAAATTGAAAAAGGTAAAAAATATCCAAAACGTGATAAAATACTACTATTGTCAGAAGCATTAGACACTACTTATGACCAAATGGTTTCTCTAAAGTTGGATAAAAACTTAGCTCCAATTGGAGAAATATTGCAATCGCGAATCTTAAAAGAAATTCCGTTAGAAGTTTTTGGAATAAAAGAAAGTAACTTAATTGATATTATTGCAGAAGCACCAATAAAAGTCAATGCCTTTATCAGTACCCTTTTTGAGATTGCAAAACATTATAATTTAACGCGTGAAAGTTTTTTCCTAGCGGCTTTACGTTCATACCAAGAAGCTAATAATAATTATTTTGAAGAAATTGAAGTACAAGTAGAAAAATTTGCTAAAGCTTATTCCATAGATTTAAGTAAACGTTTAAAAGTTGAAGACTTAGAAGAGATTTTAGTTGAAGAATATGGTTACACAATTAATAATGAAGAGTTGATCCAACACACTGAATTGAATAGTTTACGTTCGGTTTTTGTGCCAACTTCTAAAACTTTATTAGTTTCATCGGAAACAGATAATTCACAACGAATGTTTATTTATGCCAAGGAAATTGCTTATAATTTCTTGGAAATTTCAGATAGACTTTATACTTTTTCTTGGATAAAATTTGAAAGTTTTGATCAGGTTTTAAATAATTTTATGGCTTCGTATTTTGCAGGTTCGTTATTAATTCCACGTAATATATTAGTTAATGAATTAAAGATGTTTTTTGTAAATAAAGAATTTATTGCCGAAGATTTTCAAAAATTAATGGATAAATTCACTGATTCACCTGAAACTTTTTACCAACGACTAACAAATGTATTGCCTAAAGATTTTAATTTAAAAAACTTATTTTTCTTGCGTTTTTCACATAAGCCAGAAAGAAATGATATTCAACTGACTAAAGAGTTGCATATTACAAATTTGCTAGAACCACATGCAAACGAGAGAAATGAACATTATTGCAGACGATGGGTTTCTATAAAAACGTTGCAAAAGATTGCTTCTTCAAAGGATTCACATTTGTTTGATTACCAAATATCTTCTTATCAACACACTGAAAATAAATATTTAGTACTTTCATCTGCAACGAAAGATCCGTTTAGAAAAGGATATTTTAGAAGTATCTCACTGGGAATTTTAATTTCGTCTCATTCTACAAATAAAATTAGTTTTTTACAAGATACTACTATTCCTATAAGACAAGTTGGAGTGACATGTGAATCTTGTTCCGTTTCTGATTGTTTAGAAAGAGTAGCTCCCCCAAGAAATTTGGAACGAAAACTACGATTTGCTAAAACAGATAAAGTAGTAACAGAAATTATGGAAAAATTTAAATAAAAAAAATCCCATTTCAATGAAGAAACGGGATTTTATATTTTTATTATATTTCTGTCCGAATATCTATTATCCGAAAATCTGAAATCTAGAACATTTCTCTTCCAGCAAAATGAAAAGCACCTTCAATAGCAGCATTTTCATCAGAATCTGAACCATGAACTGCATTTTCACCCATTGAAGTAGCGTATTTATTACGAATAGTTCCTTCAGCAGCATCAGCAGGATTTGTAGCACCAATTAAAGTTCTAAAATCAGCAACAGCATTTTCTTTTTCTAAGATAGCAGCCACAATTGGACCTCTTGTCATAAATTCAACTAATTCACCATAGAATGGTCTTTCAGCGTGAACTGCGTAAAATTCTTTAGCATCAGCTACAGTTAATTGCGTTAATTTCATTGCTACAATTCTGAAACCACCTTCAGTAATCATATTTAAAATTCCACCAATGTGTCCGTTTTCAACAGCATCTGGCTTAATCATTGTAAAAGTTCTATTCGTTGCCATAACGTTTTTATTTTTTTTAATTCGAGTGCAAAAATAGTGTATTTAGACTGAAGTTTAAAAGTTTATTAGTTTAAAAGTTTACTAATTTTTTTTGGAGCGAAAGACTTGGGCATTTTTAGTTATGTATTTCCTGCTATCCATTGCAATATTTTTATCTCGTTTTGAGAACGAGATAAAAATGATTTCCATTGCTATCAGGGCTAGGAGAGAAGGGTTTGTTTTTTGTTTATTTTTTTTCGGGATTTCTTGAAGTATGAAAAACAGCATTTATTATTAATGAATTTTCAATAATTTCATAAACAATAACATATGGAAATTTTTTAAAGGGTACTTCACGAAAAGTATCAAATTTTATTTGAAATAAAAAGGGATTTGTTTTAAGATAATCCAAATTTTCTAAAAATTCAGAATAAAATTGTTTACCTAATTTTTTATTTATTTCACTATAATATTCAATAGCATTTTCAATTTCTAAAGATGCTTTTTTACTTAAAAGAATATTAAATACCATATTTGGATTTAATTGCTCTTTTAAACTCTTCTAAAGAAAGTACTTCCGCTGGGTTTTTTAAATATTCAGATTTTCGTTCTCTAACTTCATGAATTTGATTTTCATTTAATATAGAAGATGAATCTTCAACAAGTAAAGAAATTTTTTCTAAAACTTCAGGATTTTCTATTTTATTAATTTTTGCAATTAACTTTTTTCTTTCTTCTAAAATATTCATTTTTAAACAATTTGATATAAAATTACAAAAAAAAATCAAATACTAATTATGGTAAACTCATTTTCTAAAGGCTTCAATTCTTTAAACAACTTATCAATTAATTCTTGACCAAATTCCAAATAATATTCCGAGAAATTGGCTTTCCGTTCTTGTAAACTTTGTTTTGGAAACAATTCATCTTGAAGGGAAGAAATGCGTTCTAATTTTTCAGCTAAAACTCTTTTTTCAGCTTTTAGCAAACGTTTTTCTAAGTTTTCTAAACCTTTTATTTGTTTGATTTCTTGTGCTTTTACAGCTCCAACAAAAGATTTGTCTGTTTTAGCTGCAATGGCATATAAATCTTCAAATTGCTTTTTCAAATGTTCTTTTTGAGAAGTAAAATCTATATCAAAATTGGATAACTCTTTTGTTTTGTTTGAAATCAAATCTTCTTGGTTGCTAAATAAAGCAGACCAAGTTAAATCTAATTTATCTGCTTTTTGGACTTGTTTTTGAGTTGCAATTAATACCGAATTTCGAAGTAAAAGCATTGGAAAAGTTACATTATTAGCTTCAAAATTAGATTTCAATTCCAACCAATAAGCCAATTCTCCACCACCACCAATGTAGCATAAATTAGGCAAAATCACTTCTTGGTACAAAGGACGCAAAATCACATTTGGACTAAATTTCTCTGGATGATTTTCCAATTCAGCTAAAATTTCACTTTCTGTAAAACTATAATTTGTATTTAAAACTTTGTAGATATTGTCTTCAAAAACAATTCGCTCACGCAAGTTATCTTCGATATAAAACAAGTTAATTTCACGTGGATTGACTTGGATTTTATATTCAGACAAAAGTTCGTTAGTTTTCAAAACCTCTTCGCTAGAAGTCTGAATGAGTAATTCTTCCTTGGCATAAGGAACAAACAGTTGTTTCAGACTTTTATCATCACCATCTAAAATTACTAAACCTTTTTCCTTGAAAAGTTCATTGGCAATAAAACGAGTTGCATCAGCTAAATTAGAATGTTTTAAATAGCCTTTTTCAAATAAATTTTTTAAATATGTTGCATTTTCTCCTAAACCTAATTCTGACGAAAATAGCTCAAAAACCTCTCTTAAACCTTCAGTAGATAATCTTCCAACTGGACCAAAGCTCTCTTTTTGCCAACTGATTTTCTTTCCTTTAAACCAAAAATGATTGATTTCTTCAAAATCATGATCTTCGGTAGCCATCCAATAAATAGGCACAAAATTTTGATTTGGATATTCTTTTTTTAGCTGTTCACAAAGGTTGATAGTCGAAATGATTTTATACAAAAAATACAAAGGCCCAGTGAATAAGTTTAATTGATGACCTGTTGTAATGGTGAAAGTATTCTCTTCTTTTAAAAGTTTTATATTGCTTAAAGTTGTTTCAGAAGTTACAAAGTTTTGGTATTGCTTCTTGAGTGAATCAACTAAAATTTTTCTATTATCGAGAGGAAAGTTATTCTGTTTTTCTTGGATTTGATCTGAAAAATTTTCTAATTTAGGAAATCTATTGTACAATGCTTTTAAATTGGTTTTTTCGTCTAAATAATCATTCATTAATTTAGAAAAATATCCTGATTTTTGGTAGCTTATACAGTCAGATGGCATAGTTTAATTTTTTTTGTAAAAGTAGTAAATTACATTTTTTAAAGTATTATAGAAATCTTAAAATATACTTTACCTTTGCAAAAACAATTAACCTTGCAAAACATACTCTTAATCACACCACCTTTTACCCAACTGAATACACCGTATCCAGCAACAGCTTATATAAAAGGGTTTCTAAATACCAAAAACATTGAAGCTTTTCAAATGGATTTAGGAATAGAAGCGATTTTAGAAATGTTTTCAAAAGAAGGTTTAAAAGAAATTTTTAAGATAACCGATAACCAACAACCGACAACTGACAACAGTCAACGAATTTATGCCTTAAAAAACGATTACATCAACACTATTGACAACGTAATCTCATTCCTTCAAGGAAAAAACCCAACATTAGCTAGACAAATTTGTAGCGGAAATTTCCTGCCAGAAGCTTCTCGTTTTGATCAAGTAGATGATTTAGAATATGCTTTTGGTGCTATGGGAATGCAAGACAAAGCCAAACATTTAGCGACTTTATATTTAGAAGATTTATCCGATTTTATTGTAGAATGCGTGGATGAAAATTTCGGATTCAGTCGTTATGCTGAACGTTTAGGTAGAAGTACCAATTCGTTTGATGAATTATACAGTGAATTGCAAAACGAAACAACGTTTATAGATAAAATCACTTTAAAGATTCTAAAAGAGAGAGTAGAAGAAATTCAACCCAAATTAATCTGTTTTTCAGTTCCTTTTCCAGGAAATTTGTACAGTGCTTTTCGATGTGCTCAATTTTTAAAAACGAATTATCCAGAAATAAAAATCGCAATGGGTGGTGGTTTTCCAAACACCGAATTAAGAGATTTAAAAGACAAACGTGTTTTTGAGTTTTTCGATTTCATTACTCTTGATGATGGAGAATTGCCTATAGAATGTCTATATAATGCAGTTTGTCACACTGAGCCTGTCGAAGTGCTTTTTAAACGAACATTTCTCCTAGAAAATAACGAAGTAGTTTACAAAAACAACTCCTCAAAACCAGATTACAAACAAAGTGAAGTCGGTACACCTGATTATTCTGATTTGCTTTTGGAAAAATACATTTCAGTTATCGAAATTGCCAATCCAATGCACAGTCTTTGGTCAGATGGTCGTTGGAATAAACTAACCATGGCGCACGGATGTTATTGGGGAAAATGTACGTTTTGTGATATTTCTTTAGATTACATAAAACTATACGAACCCATCGCTGCCAAAACTTTGGTCGATAGAATGGAGGAACTTATAATTCAAACTGGAGAAAACGGTTTTCATTTCGTAGATGAAGCTGCACCACCAGCTTTGATGCGAGAAGTAGCTCTAGAAATCCTAAAACGAAACCTAAAAGTGACTTGGTGGACCAACATTCGTTTTGAAAAAAGTTTCACGCAAGATTTATGTATTTTGTTGGCCGCTTCTGGTTGTATTGCAATTTCTGGTGGTTTAGAAGTAGCTTCAGACCGACTTTTAGAATTAATTAAAAAAGGAGTTACTGTTGAACAAGTAGCTCAAGTAACCCGAAATTTCACAGAAAGTGGAATTATGGTTCACGCTTATTTGATGTATGGTTACCCAACGCAAACGATTCAAGAAACTGTTGATAGCTTGGAAATGGTACGTCAATTGTTTGAAATTGGCGTTTTGCAATCGGGTTTTTGGCATCAATTTGCTATGACTGCTCATTCTCCAGTAGGTATGTTTCCTAAAGAGTTCGGAGTAATTCCGCAACAAAACGAAGTAACTTTTGCCAATAACGACATAGCTTTCAAAGATAAAACCGGAATCAATCACGAGAAATTCAGCTTTGGCTTAAAGAAATCCTTATTCAATTATATGCACGGAATTTGTTTCGATTATCCTTTACAAGATTGGTTCGATTTCAAAATTCCAAACACTAAAATAAAACCCGATTTTATTTATAACGCTCTTCAAGATTCAACTGATTTCAACACCAAACCTTCAGCCAAAATCGTTTGGATAGGAGGAAAGCCAACTTACGAAATCTTCACAAAATCCAAAAAAGGAAATAGTTGGGAAATGATGCAGCTAACTTTTCACGATAAAAAAAATGTAACCGAAATCACTGTTGAAAAAGAACAAGGAGCATGGTTAATTCATACATTACATAAAATCTCTATTACTACAAATAATAAATTTACTTTTTCTCAATTAAAAACGGATTATGAAATTAATTTGAATGATTTTGAGTTGTTTTGGTATTCAAAGTCTATTAATTCTTTGAGAGAAATTGGATTGTTGGTATTATAATTTTTTTTTTGAAATTGCAATTGCTATTGAATTTTGAATTTGATTAGGGCGTTCCCTTTCAGGTCGTGCTGTCCACTATATCTTTTTGTGTTTTAAGAAACACAAAAAGGATGCCGTTCCCATCACTAACGCATTCGATTAAATAGAAAAATTCACTTTTTTATCAACTATATCATTTTACCAATATTTCATTTACGAAAACGTTTTCTTTTTTGTAAATTTACCCTTCATAAAAATTACACTATGAGTACAAACTATAAACTTTCTGTAAATCAAGAAAATAACTTTGATTTCAACGAAAGCGATTTAAAAAATTTAGATGAAATTCAGTTGTCAAATAACAAATTTCATGTCTTAAAAGAAAGCAAACCTTATTCAGTTGAAGTAGTTTCAACCGATTTAGCTTCCAATAAATATACAGTTAAAGTTAATAATTCGGTTTATGAAGTAGCCATTGCTAACGAATTAGACCAATTAATAACAGCAATGGGTATCGAAAAAGGAAGAACCAAAGTCGTAAATGCTATCAAAGCACCAATGCCAGGTTTAATTTTGGAAATCAACGTTTCGGTTGGACAAGAAGTAAGAGAAAATGATCCATTATTAATTTTAGAAGCCATGAAAATGGAAAACAGTTTCCTGTCACCAAGAGACGGAATCATAAAATCTATTGCAGTAGAAAAAGGAAACGCAGTAGAAAAAGGACAATTATTAATCGAATTTGAATAGCTTCCAGCTTCAGCTGGACGGATGAAAATTAAAAATATAATGATAAAAAAAATAACAAAAATATTAGTAGCCAATCGTGGTGAAATTGCGATTAGAGTAATGAAAACAGCCCAAAAAATGGGCATCAAAACGGTCGCTGTTTATTCTACAGTAGATAGAAATGCTTTACACGTCAAATTTGCTGATGAAGCCGTTTGTATTGGTGAAGCAGCTTCAAGTCAATCGTATTTAAGAGGTGATAAAATTATAGAAGTAGCCAAAGAATTGGGAGTTGACGCTATTCATCCAGGTTATGGATTTTTGAGTGAAAATGCTCAATTTGCTGAACTTTGCGAAAAAAACAATATCATTTTCATTGGACCAAAATCCAAAGCCATTGAAATGATGGGGAATAAATTAGCAGCCAAAGAAGCTGTGAAAGATTACGATATTCCAATGGTTCCAGGAACTGAAGACGCTATTACAGATATTGAAGAAGCAAAGAAAATAGCAACATCAATCGGATTTCCAATTCTGATTAAAGCTGCTGCTGGTGGTGGTGGAAAAGGAATGCGTATTGTAGAAAAAGAAGCTGATTTTACTTCACAAATGGATAGAGCTATTTCAGAAGCCGTTAATGCTTTTGGTGATGGTTCAGTTTTCATAGAAAAATATGTAACGAAACCAAGACATATCGAAATCCAAGTGATGGCTGATAGTCACGGAAATATTGTTTACATTTTTGAACGTGAATGTAGTATTCAAAGAAGACATCAAAAAGTGATTGAAGAAGCTCCTTCGGCTGTTTTGACTCCGGAATTACGTAAAAAAATGGGTGAAGCTGCTGTAAAAGTAGCCAAAGCTTGTGATTATTTAGGAGCAGGAACAGTTGAGTTTTTACTAGATGACCAACATAATTTCTATTTCCTTGAAATGAATACGCGCTTGCAAGTAGAACATCCAGTTTCTGAAATTATTGCAGGTTTGGATTTAGTAGAACTGCAAATAAAAGTCGCGCAAGGTGAGGCTTTACCAATGAAGCAAGAAGATTTAAAAATCAACGGTCATGCAATGGAACTTCGTGTCTATGCAGAAGATCCTTTGAATGATTTCTTACCAAATGTTGGATTTTTAAGCACTTATATTTTACCAGAAGGAGAAGGAATTCGTGTAGATAACGGAATCGAGCAAGGTACAGATGTGCCTATTTATTATGACCCAATGCTTTCGAAATTAATTACTTATGGCAAAAATCGTGAAGAAGCTATTGCTTTGATGATTAAAGCCATTGATAATTATCACGTAGAAGGAGTTGCTACAACTTTAGCTTTTGGAAAATTTGTAATGCAACACGAAGCCTTTCGTTCTGGAGAATTTGACACAGGTTTTGTAAAAAAATATTATGATGCCGAAAAACTAAAAGCCCAACATGCAACAGAAGCCGAAATTGCTGCTATGATAGCTTTGAAACAATATTTGAATGATTTGAAATTGGTAAAACTTCCAAATTAAAGTGTTCATTATTCAGTAAAAAGTGTTCAGTTTAAAAATATTATTAACATATAAGTAAGATTTAAGGAAAGTCTATTTTCTATTTTCTTTTCTCTATTTTCTATAAAAAAATGCAAGACAAAATAAAAACATTAAACGATAAAATAGCTTTAGCCAAACTAGGTGGTGGTGAAAAGAGAATTGCAAAACATCACGAAAAAAAGAAATTAACAGCAAGAGAACGAGTTAATTATTTATTAGATGAAGGTTCTTTTGAAGAAATTGGTATGTTAGTTACACACAGAACCAAAGATTTCGGAATGGAAAATGAAATCTATTATGGAGATGGAGTTGTAACGGGTTACGGAACAATAAACGGAAGATTAGTTTACGTTTTTGCTCAAGATTTTACAGTTTTTGGTGGTTCGTTATCAGAAACACATGCCGAAAAAATCTGTAAAGTAATGGATATGGCACTTAAAAACGGTGCTCCAATGATTGGACTTAACGATTCTGGTGGTGCTCGTATTCAAGAAGGTGTTCGTTCATTAGGTGGTTATGCTGATATTTTTTACAGAAATGTACAATCTAGTGGTGTAATTCCTCAAATCTCTGCGATTATGGGACCATGTGCTGGTGGTGCAGTATATTCTCCAGCTATGACTGACTTCACAATGATGGTTGAAGGAACGAGTTATATGTTTGTAACTGGTCCAAATGTGGTGAAGACGGTAACAAATGAAACAGTAACTTCAGAAGAATTAGGTGGTGCAAGTACACATTCTACAAAATCTGGTGTGGCTCACATAACTTCTCCAAACGGAGTTGAATGTTTAGAAGATATAAAAACTTTACTAAGTTATTTACCTCAAAACAATAGAGAAACTACTCCAAAACTGGATTACGTTTTAAATGATGAAATTAGAGAAAAATTAGATACAATTATCCCAGATAATGCCAACAAACCTTATGATATGCATGAAGTTATTGGAAATATTATTGATGAAGATAGTTTCTACGAAATTCATAAAGATTTTGCTGAAAACATCATAGTTGGTTTCGCTCGATTAGCTGGAAGAAGTATCGGAATTGTAGCGAATCAACCAATGGTTTTGGCTGGTTGTTTGGATGTAAATAGTTCAACAAAAGCAGCTCGTTTTGTTCGTTTTTGTGATGCATTCAATATTCCATTATTAGTTTTAGAAGATGTACCAGGATTTTTACCTGGAACTGATCAAGAATGGAACGGAATTATCGTTCATGGAGCCAAATTGTTATATGCTTTTAGTGAAGCCACTGTTCCGAGAATTACAGTAATTACTCGTAAAGCTTATGGTGGTGCTTATGATGTAATGAATTCAAAACACATTGGTGCTGATATGAATTTTGCTTGGCCAAGTGCCGAAATTGCAGTTATGGGAGCGAAAGGAGCATCGGAAATTATCTTCAAAAACGAAATTGCAGCTGCTTCAAATCCTGAAGAAAAACTGAAAGAGAAAGAAGCTGAATATGCAGAGTTATTTGCCAATCCTTACACAGCAGCTCAAAGAGGGTTTGTGGATGAGGTAATTGAACCAAGATTCACTAGAAGAAAATTAATAAAAGCTTTTAGTATGCTCGAAAATAAAGTAGTGAATACTCCAAAACGAAAACACGGAAATATTCCTCTATAAAATATAAACCATCTGAAAAGGTGGTTTTTTTATGCAATTAAATAAAAGTTAAAATTAAATTTATAAGCATAGTTTTTTTATCTTGTCAAACTTTTAAATCATATTTTAAGTATTGTAACTATTTGATAATGAATCGTTTTTTATTAATAATTTTATTTTTTGCTCTATCTATATTCAATTCGTTTGCCCAAAAAACAACGAAACATAAAGTAGTTAGTGGAGATTCATTTTATTCTATTGCCAAAAAATACGGTGTAACGGAAAATGACATTTATGAAGCAAATCCAAAATCAAAAGGACAAACCTTACAATTAAATACGGTTTTAATCATTCCTTCAAGTAAATTAACATCTAAATCCAACAATAAAGCAAATCAAGAGTTTCATGTTGTTGCATCTGGTGAGTCTTTTTATACAATTGCAAAAAAATATGATCTATCGGTTGACGATTTAAAACAATTTAATCCAACAATTTTACCAAATAAATTACAAGTTGGAACTAAATTAGCTTTGACAAAAAATAAAAATTCAAAAGAAAAAGTTGAAAAAAGCAAAGAAGAAGTTTCTTCTTCTAATGATTTAATTCACTCTGTGAAAAAAGGAGAAACAATTAGTCATATTACAGAAATCTATGATGTTAGTTTTAAAGAATTAAAGAAGTTAAATCCAGGTTTAGATGTAAAACTTCAAATTAACGAAAAAATTATCATTAGAAAAGGAAAAGAAAAACCTAAAAAAGAAATAATTGAACCAAAGGTCGAACCTGTTAAAATTATTAGTCCTACCGCTGTTCAATTAGAATCTATGGCAGCGGCTGATGATGATGTTGAAGAACCAGATGATTCGGGTGAAGTAACGCATGTAATTGCTCGTGGAGAAACATTGGCAAGTATTGCTCGTTTATATAAAACTACTTTAGCTAAATTACAAGAATTAAATCCTAAAGTTGGAAATAAGATTTTTGCTGGAAGAAAATTAATTATTAAAAAAGGAATTACACCAGTTAAACCACAACAAGTTAATTTATATGCTGATGTTGAAGAGTTAGTGGAAGAAGCAACACCATTATCACTTGAAGGATTAGAAAGTGCAGATCAGTTAATAGCTATTGCTTCTGAACATTTAGGAACAAGATACAGAAGCGGTGGAACAAAAAGCGGTGGATTTGATTGTTCTGGTTTAATGTGTTATACTTTTTCGCAACTTGATTTTAAATTGCCAAGAACTTCAAATGAACAATCTAGAACTGGAAAAAAAATAAAGAAAAATCAAGCTCAAAAAGGAGATTTAATTTTCTTTTCAACCAATGGTAGAGGAACTGTCAATCATGTGGGAATGATCACTGAAGTTGTAGATGATGAAATTTTCTTTATACATTCTTCAGTGAGTAGAGGTGTAATTGTTTCTTCAAATAAAGAAGCTTATTATGCAAAGCGTTTTGTGAGAATTAACAGAGTTTTGGATATAATTAAGTAGTAATTAAATTAGAAATAGCTTTTGCTAATTCTCTATCTTTTTCAGTAATAGTATTACCTTTATCGTGAGTTGTTAAAGTTATTTCAACTTTATTGTAGATATTTTTCCATCCTGGATGATGGTTCATTTTTTCAGCAAGTAATGCTACTTTACTCATAAAACCAAAAGCTTCTACAAAATCATTGAATTTAAAGGTTTGTTGTAATTTATTGTCTTCTTCTTTCCACATACTATTTTTCGTTTCGGTTTGATATTTTAATCGGCATTTCATTTAAAGTGGTTCCACCTTTTATTCCAAAATCTAAAGTACGAATTGGGAAAGGAATCATAATATCATTAGCATCATAAGCTTTTTTAATTCGCATTATTGCTTCACTTCCTACTTTATTATAAACTCCTTGTTCTGGAGTATTTATCCACATTCTAACAGATAAATTAACAGAACTATCTCCAAATTCAACAAAATAAACATTAACTGCATCCTCTTTTGAAAGTTCTTCAATATCGCTTACAGCATCTAAAGTAATTTGTTTAACTTTCTCTAAATCATCACCATACGAAACTCCAACGCTTAAATCAAAACGTCTTTTTTGTAAAATGGTATAATTTTCAATAGGATTTTGAAACACTTCTTTGTTAGGAATAATTACAGTTTGTCCTTGAAAAGTTTCCATTACAGTATCTCTTAAATTAATTTCCTTAACCTTTCCCATATAATCTTTAATTTCAACTATATCTCCAACTTTTAAAGGTTTTCTAAATGAAATAAATATGCCAGACATAAAATTTGCAGCAATATCTTGGAAAGCAAACGCTAAAGCTAATCCTAAAATTCCTGCTCCTGCTAATATTGAAGTAACCGCTTTATCAAGATTTAGAATACTTAAAACTGTAAAGATTACTATACCAAGAAATATAAAATAAATTACCGAACTAAATAAATTGTTAAGCGTTATATTGTTAGATATTTTTGAAATAAGTTTTCTGGAAATTTTTCTAACGAATTTTGCTAAGTAAAAACCAATTACCATTACAACTGCTGCCATAACAATATTTGGTAATAATTTAATTAAAGCTTCAACCCAATCCGTTAGTTTTTCAGTAATTAAATTAGATATTTTATTGATGTCCATATTTATGTAAAGTTTTATCACTGACAAGATACCAAAAGAATATATTATTTACAATATAACAAGAGTCAAATTTTAGAATGTTTTTAAAACAGAGTTCCTTGGATCCCTTCTGAACATGGTTCACTATTAAAATCAAAAGAATTAATTATCTCAAATTGTTTTATATTAGGATTAAATTTTCTTAAAAAGATTTTATCACATTGAAAAGATAATTCGGTCTCCTGAAATAATTTATGCGCAATGGCTAATTTTTCAAGGCTTAGTTTTCTGGCAATGGATAAATGAGGTTCATTACTTTTATACATTTTCTTTTCAATTAATGATGAAGTCAAACTTTTCATTATTTTTTTAAACCTTTCTTAGAATTTTCTGAAGGACTGATATAAAAAGCACCATTTGGATAACTATCAAATCCATTCAATAAGACTTGAAAAGGAGTGAAGGTTTTGGTAATTTGAGCTATCTTTTTTTTAATAATTTCAATTTCTTTGTCTGTTGAAGTAAATTCACAAATAGTTATATGAGCTAATGAGTTTTTACTGTTGTACCAACCAATCTCATCCGCTAACTGAAGTTTTAATTTTTTAACTTCTTCGGATGTTTTAGAATCAGGAATGAAAGCTATTGAGTACTTGTCTTCCATTTACTTATAATTTTGATCATGTTTTGTATCAGACAAAAATTTAAAGAAATTAAATATGTCAAATTAAAATTTTAATCTTATTTATATAAGAAATATGATTAGTTTTGCCCAAAATTAAAAACTTCAAATAATCTTGAAGTTTTTTTATTTAATTATATATGCAAGAATACTTACCTTATCTATTATTAATCGCTTTAGGATTTATAGCTGGTTTTTTAAATACTGTTGCAGGTGGAGGAACTTTATTAACCCTTCCCATTTTAATTTTTATGGGATTACCGGCTCCTTTAGCTCAAGGAACTAATAGAGTTGCCATACTATTACAAACGTTTACAGCTGTTAAAGGATTTAAGAGTAAAGGAGTTTCTACCTATCCATTTAGTTTATATGTTGGAATAGCATCATTAATTGGTTCCATAATAGGAGCTTACTTAGCCTTAGATTTTGACGGAAAAGCTTTCAACAGAATGTTGGCAGTTGTAATGATTATGGTTTTGGTTTTAACACTTTATAATCCTAATAAAAATACAGAAAGCTTAACCGAAAAATTAACTGGAAAAGCATTATATATTTCTTTGGTTGTTTTTTTCTTTTTAGGTATTTATGGAGGTTTAATTAATGCAGGAATTGGTTTTTTAATGTTAGTTGCTTTACCCTATATTAATGGAATGAATCTTTTAAGAGCAAACGCTACCAAAGTATTTGTTGCATTTGTTTATACTATTGGAGCAGTTGTCGTTTTTGCTATTAATGACAAAATTGACTACGGATTAGCCGCAGTTTTATCTGTTGGAAATGTTTCTGGTGCTTGGTTTGGAAGCCGATGGTCTGTTAAAAAAGATGAAAAAGTAATTAAAATGTTTTTAGTTGTAACGGTGACTGCCTTAGCAATAAAATTGTGGTTTTTTGATTAATATTTCACGTATTCTGTAATTTCTAAACCATAGCCAATCATACCAACACGTTTTGTTTGCTCAGAATTTGATAATAATTTGATTTTAGAAATATCTAAATCATGAAGAATTTGTGCTCCAATTCCAAAGTCTTTTGCATCCATTTTTACTTGTGGAGCTTTATAAATACCTTGTTCTTGTAATTCTTCTAATTCAACAATCCTATTAAGCATTTCAATGGACTGTCTTTCTTGGTTTATGAAAAGTACTGCTCCTTTTCCTTCTGATTCAATTTTGGCAAACATATCTTCTAATTTATTATCAGGATTAGAAGTAAGTGTTCCTAAAATATCATTATTTACTTGTGAAGAATTAATTCGGGTTAAAACCTCTTCACCGTTGTTCCAACTACCTTTACTTAAAGCAATATGAACTTGTTTATTTGTTGTTTGAAGATAAGCTCTTAATCTGTATTTTCCAAAACGAGTAACTATTTCAAAATCTTTTTTCTTTTGAATTAAACTATCATGTTGCATTCTATAAGCCACTAAATCTTCAATAGAAACCAATTTTAAATCAAAACGTTTTGCAACTTCGGCTAATTCTGGTAAACGTGACATTGTTCCATCCTCATTCATAATTTCACAAATAACACCAGCAGGAGTAAAGCCAGCTAATCGTGCAAAATCAATTGCTGCTTCGGTATGACCTGTTCTTCTTAAAACTCCACCTTGTTTAGCAATTAAAGGAAAAATATGTCCAGGACGAGCTAAATCAAATGGTTTTGTGTCTTCATTAACTAATGCCATAACCGTTTTTGCTCTATCACCAGCTGAAATTCCAGTTGTTACACCATTACCTTTTAAATCAACTGAAACTGTAAAAGCAGTTTCCATATGATCTGTATTGTTTGTAACCATTGTGTGCAATTCTAGTTCTTTACAACGTCTTTCGGATAAAGGTGTGCAAATAAGTCCACGACCATGTGTAGCCATAAAATTAATCATTTCTGGAGTTACTTTTTCAGCTGCAGCCAAAAAGTCTCCCTCATTTTCTCTATCTTCATCATCAACAACTATAATTACCTTACCTTGACGAATATCTTCAATCGCTTCTTCGATAGTGTTGAGTTTTATTTTATGTGACATTTTCTGTACTTGTTTTTTGTTTTCTAAACTTGTTTATTAATTTTTTGATGGGATCAGTAATCCAATCAAAATTGATCATAATTCCTATATCATTAGTTGCTCTGTAGGTTAACAATATAGCAAAAGGAGTTAATATTATAGAAGACATCCAAGTTCCTAAAAAAGGACTTATTGAGTCTTCTTGGGCTAATTTTCTGCCAAAAGTATTGATAAAGTGAAACGTAATAAAAATTAGAACAGCAAAAACCATTGGTAAACCTAATCCTCCTTTTCTAATAATTGCTCCGAGCGGTGCACCAATAAAAAACATTAACAAACAAGAAAAAGCTAGCATGAATTTTTCATGAATGGCTGTCCAATGTTGGTTGATATTTTTTTTCTTAAATTCTAAATCATTTTTACTACTTTCAATAGAAAAATCGATACTAGTAGTATTATTTGCCGCAATATCAATAATTTTCTTTTGATCAGATAAATCATATAATTCTAATAAATTATCTGTTTTTATATTAGTTTCATTAGTATTTTGCTGTAACTTTCTAGAGTTTAAAACATTAGAAGTTCTTTGAGTAATGTTATCTGAGAATGAAACAACATCTTCAATATAATTCTTCTGTAAAGAATCAATAGTGATATTTAATTCGCTTATATTTAACATTTTATCGGTATTGGAAATATTTTCTTGATCTATATCAGAAGTGTTTAATTTTCCAACATCAATTGTTAAAATGTATTTTTTGAAAGTACTTTTTGCAAAAGGAAGTTTCTTTTGTTCTTCATATTTTTTTGGTAAAATGTCTTCATAATAATTTCCATCAAATAATTCAAGATTTAGTAAGTTTCCGCTATCATCACTTGATAAAATACCACTTTTTGCATTAATTATTGTACTTGCACCGTTTCCATTGCTTGCTTTTTTGTGAATTGTAATTCCTTTTAAAAACTGACCTTTATCACCAGATTTTTCTTGAACTTTAATATTCGTATTTCCAATTTGATTAAATTGTCCTTGAGCAATAGCCATAGCTGGTTTTTGTTGAACAATATTCTGACGTAAATTAATAAACTTGTATTGTGCTTGAGGAATAACGTTGTTTGAAAATATAAAGGCAACTAAACTTAACACAAGAATAAATGCTGTTAAATATTTCATGGCTCTTTGTAAAGAAATTCCAGAAGATTTCATTGCTGCAAACTCATAATTTTCTGAAAAACTTCCAAAAGTCATAATTGAAGCCAATAAAACAGAAAGAGGTAGTACTAATGGAACAACATTTGGAGCATAAAAACTTAAAAATTTTAAGATAGTCATGAAATCCAAATCTTTACCAGCTAGTTCGGCAATAAAAAGCCAAATTCCTTGTAGAATGAATATAAAAAACAAAATTACGAATACACTAGTAAACGTAATTATGAATGATTTTAAAATATATTTATCTAATATTTTCAACGAAACTTTATTTAGTCTAATCTATTGATATAATAGCCAGAATATTTTGATTCGGTAAAGGTAAAATGATTTTTTGATAAAGGCTGATTTGTTTTAAAAGAATTAACAGTTAAAGTTGTTTTTGTTCCTTTTTTATCTGTTTGAATCATGTTATAAATATGATTAGTTGAAGTATCTATTCCCAATAATATCTCTTTTACATTATCTTTAGAACTAGTAGGTTTCAATTTGATATATTGAATTTTTCTTCCTTTAATATTTTGAGAAATATCCCACGCATAAGAATATCCAGATTGGAAAAAAGTCAGCATTTTATCAGGAGTAATCTCATTATCATCATCTTTTCCGCTTGAAATAGTTATTTCTTCGTCTTCAGGAACAATAGTGTAGGTTTTTTTTCCATCATAAATTTTTGTTACACCCATGAAGTTTAATACATACTTATTACCACTTATCGCAACATTTCCTTTACTGTCTTGGTTTATGTTTTCTTTAGCGTTTTGCAACGAATATTTGAAATCAATAACAATATTAGTATAACCTTTAGCTTTTGTAGCCACATCATCTAAAAGTTGTTTTGCTTTTTTGGCATCTTGAGCCTGAATGTTTAAAGTAAATAAAAATAATACTACGACTTTAATTAAAGTTTTCATTTTATGAGTTGTTTTGTTCATTATTTAAAAATTGTTCTAAGGCTACTAAATCTGGAATTAATACTGAACGAGCTTTACTTCCTTCAAATGGACCAACTATTCCAGCAGCTTCTAATTGATCTATTATTCTTCCAGCTCTGTTGTAACCTAATTTAAGTTTTCTTTGTATTAAAGAAGCACTTCCTTGTTGAGCTGTTACTATAACTTCTGCAGCATCTCTAAAGAGTGTATCTCTTTCGGCTATATCCATATCAAGTTTTGTGCCACTTTCCTCACCAACATACTCTGGTAATTGATATGCTTCAGGATAAGCTTTTTGTGATCCGATGTAATCTGTTATTTTTTCTACTTCAGGTGTATCTACAAAGGCACATTGCACACGTACTATTTCATTTCCTTGTGTAAATAATAAATCTCCACGACCTATTAACTGATCAGCTCCTCCTGAATCTAAAATAGTTCTAGAGTCAATTTTTGAAGTAACTCTAAAAGCTATTCTGGCTGGGAAATTGGCTTTAATCATACCTGTAATTACGTTTACAGAAGGTCTTTGTGTAGCAATGATTAAGTGAATTCCGATAGCACGAGCTAATTGAGCTAAACGTGCAATAGGAGTTTCTACTTCTTTACCAGCTGTCATTATTAAATCGGCAAATTCATCAACTACTAAAACTATATATGGTAAAAAGCGATGACCATTTTCTGGATTAAGTTTTCTTAATTTGAATTTTTCGTTATATTCTTTGATGTTTCTAACCATTGCATCTTTCAATAAAGAATAACGGTTATCCATTTCAATACAAAGTGAATTTAAGGTATTGATTACTTTTGCATTATCAGTAATAATTGCATCTTCTGTGTCAGGAAGCTTTGCCAAATAATGTCTTTCTATTTTATTAAAAAGCGTTAATTCCACTTTTTTAGGGTCAACCAAAACAAACTTAACTTCTGCTGGATGTTTTTTATAAAGAAGAGATGTTAACACAGCATTTAAACCAACAGATTTACCTTGACCTGTAGCACCAGCCATCAATAAGTGTGGCATTTTTGCCAAATCAAAAACAAAAGTTTCATTTGATATATTTTTACCTAAAGCAATAGGCAATTCCATTTCAGACTGTTGAAATTTGGTTGATGAAATTACACTTTTCATGGAAACCAATGTTGGATTTGCATTTGGAACTTCAATACCAATTGTACCTTTTCCAGGTATAGGTGCGATAATACGAATACCTAAAGCGGCTAATGAAAGAGCAATATCGTCTTCTAGGTTTTTAATTTTAGAAATTCGAACACCAGCTTCAGGAACAATTTCATATAATGTTACAGTTGGACCAACGGTTGCCTTAATCTGAGAAATTCCAATTCCATAATTTTTTAGAGTTTCTAGAATTTTGTTTTTGTTTTGTTCTAACTCTTCCTGATTGATAGTAATTCCACCAGATGAATATTCTTTTAGTAATTCAACACTTGGCATTTTATAATTTGATAATTCCAATGTTGGGTCAAATTCACCAAAATTCTCAACTATTTTTGCGGCTAAATTACCTTCAATAGTTTCTTCTTCTTCAGTAGTTTCAATGACAAATCCATCATCTTTAGTTTCAATGACTTTCTTAGCTTTGTCTTCAATATAGAAGTTTTCTTCAACTTTAGGAGTTTCTTTTATTTTTGGCTCTAACGACAATTCTGATGGATGCCCAATAGTTGGTTTTAGACTTTCTTTGTCAATTTCAAAAGATGAATTTGGTTTTAATTCAATTTTAGAAATAGCTTCTTCATCTTCCTTAATTATAAATTCTTTAGGTGTGTTTTCATCAATATTTTCAAGAGAATTATTTTCTAATTCATCTGTTTCAACTTTATTTTCTTTTTCAAAAACTGGAGTTGGAATATTGTTTTTAATTTTTTCAACTTTGTCTTTAATTTTATCGGGAGACATTTTCATTTTGAAAATTAAAAAAGCAATCACTACGATAATAAGTAGGAGTAAAGTTCCAATTTTTCCAACGTAATCTTGAATAAATTGAGTGATTTCGTATCCAATAATTCCTGATAAATTAGGGAATTGATCCCAAAAAAAACCGAATAATAAACAAAAGGTAATGATTAGGTAAAAATCCCAAAACAGCGATTTTCTTAATTTGAATATACTAATATCTAAAATAAAATATATTCCTATCATCAATATTGACTTCACAAATATAATCGATGCTATACCAAAACCTCTATAAATGAAGAAATCAGCTAAATAAGCACCAAATTTACCTAACCAATTTTGAGTTTTATCAGTTCGATCAATTATAGAACCTAATTGGCTTTGATCATAATTACCCGTTACATAATGTGATATAAAAGAAATTAATAAAGCTATAGCTGTTAAAACTAATATACACCCTAAAACAAATCTATGCTGCCTATAGTTTTTAGGAGCATTTTTTTCTTTTTTTGGAGCTGATGTTTGCTTTTTAGCCATATAAATTCACCTTAATTTAAGGTTTTATTCAAAGTTACTTAAAATATTAGTGGAATATAAATAATACATCCAATTGCAATAGCTGTTAAGGCTGCAAAAAAGACGGCACCTGCTGCAATATCTTTAATGAAACCTATTCTTTCATGATAATCTGGATGAATAAAATCTGCAATTTTTTCAACAGCAGTATTTAAACCTTCAATTCCTAAAACTAAACCAATAGCTAAAGTTTGAATTAACCATTCTTCGTGAGAAATACCAAAAGAGAAACCAGCAATAATCATTATAACAGCTAAGCAGCTTTGAACCATTATACTATGTTCAGTTGTTATGAGCTTTACAGCACCCTTAAAAGCAAATCCCATGCTTTTAATTCTTCCAGTAAAAAGCGTTTCATCTTTTACGAATTTCATAAATAATTAAAGTGAAGATAAAGCAGATTCATAATTAGGTTCATCAGCAATTTCTGCAACTTGCTGAGAGTGAATAACTGTACCGTTTTCGTCTAAAACAATCACAACTCTTGAATGTAAACCTGCTAATGGTCCGTCAACAATTTCTAATCCATAATCTTTTCCAAAACTTCCGTCTTTGAAATCTGACAGATTAATTACATTTTCTAAACCTTCTGCTCCACAAAAACGTTTTTGAGCAAATGGTAAATCTCTAGAAATACATAATACTTTAGCGTTTTTTAATTTGCTTGCCTCTTCGTTAAAAGTTTTAACTGATGCTGCACATGTTCCTGTATCTATACTTGGAAAAATATTTA
Organism: uncultured Flavobacterium sp.; assembly: GCF_963922255.1. Classification (GTDB taxonomy): domain Bacteria; phylum Bacteroidota; class Bacteroidia; order Flavobacteriales; family Flavobacteriaceae; genus Flavobacterium. The sequence goes on from NZ_CAWUIC010000001.1 coordinate 272,204, forward strand.
AAACAACTTTAGATCCTCTAAAATCTTCTAAAGTTACTGTTGATAAATCGTCTTTTACTAATTTAAAATTAGGTGCTTTTATTCCTTTTACTGGTAATTCACCTGATGTTAATATCGGATTTCCTCCTAAAGTTATTGATGCCATTTTCTTATAAATTTTAAAGAACAAAAGTAAGAAATAAATTTGGAATAGGGAAAGGCAAATTTATTTAATAAAATTATAAAAATAATTGCACACTAAATTATTATATCGTAATATTGCAATATAATAATAAGATATATGGGAGCATCTAAATCAGATTTTTTTTCAGAGGAACAAAATGAATTAGCCAATTTATTTAAGGCTTTTTCTCATCCTGCACGAATTGCAATAATTCAATATTTACTGAAAGTCAATTCTTGTATTTGTGGAGATATTGTGAACGAACTTCCCTTAGCACAACCAACAATCTCACAACATTTAAAAGAGTTGAAAAACTCAAAAATAATTCAGGGAACGATTGAAGGAACTGCAATTTGTTATTGCTTAAATCCAGAAACTATTGAAATGATTGAAAACTATTTTGCTGAAATTTCCAGAGAATTAAAAAATAAATGTTGTTAAATATTAAACAAGTTAGACTTCTTAGATTATAGAAGTCTAAAAATCTAAAAATCTAAAAATGAAATTATCAGAAATAAAAAAGGAATTAAAAAAGCTAGCAACTATTGCTTTTCAATTACCAAATGGAGATTTAGTGCCTACTCATTTTCACGTTACAGAAGTAGGTAAGACAATAAAACACTTTATCGATTGTGGTGGAGCCGTTAGAAAGGAAGAAGTTGCCAATTTTCAATTGTGGGAAGCAAATGATTATGATCACAGATTGCATCCAGAAAAATTGGTTCATATTATTGAATTGTCTGAAGAAAAATTACAAATTCCAGATTTAGAGATTGAAGTGGAATACCAAATGAAAGATACTATTGGTAAATTTGATTTGGATTTTGACGGAACGAACTTTCTTTTAATTTCAAAAGTAACGGATTGTTTGGCTAAAGATAAATGTGGAATTCCAGCAGAAAAGCCAAAAGTTAAAATAGGTGAGTGGAAACAAAAAGAAACTTCTTGTTGTTCACCAGATTCAGGTTGTTGTTAAAAGTATATATATGTTTAAAGAATTAAATACAACTATAGAAATATTTAGTAAAATTTCTATTTCAAACGAAAGAAAAGAAGTACTTCAACCTTTAATTGATTTTATTCAATATAAAGTTTATTCTAACGAAGAAATTCGTTTGAATTTTATTTGCACTCATAATTCCAGAAGAAGTCATTTATCCCAAATTTGGGCACAAACAATGGCTTTGCATTTTAATATTCAAAATGTTTTTTGTTATTCTGGTGGAACAGAAGCTACTGCAATGTTTCCAAAAATAGCTGAAACACTAGAAAATCAAGGGTTTCATATTCAGAAATTAAGTGAAACTGAAAATCCAGTCTATGCTGTAAAATTTAACGAAAATGCTCATCCTATCATTTGTTTTTCAAAAAAATATGATGCTGCATTTAATCCAAAATCAAAATTTGCTGCGATTATGACTTGTTCGTCTGCAGATGAAGGTTGTCCGTTTATTTTTGGAGCAGAAAAGCGTTTACCTATTCGATATGAAGATCCAAAAGCCTTTGACGGAACCGATTTAATGAATGAAAAATATGCTGAAAGAAGTCTAGAAATTGCTTCTGAAATGCATTACGTATTTTCAAAAATAGCAAAATAAATAATTTAACTAAAATAATATAAATAATGAAAGTAATTAAAATTTTAGGTACAGGTTGTGCAAAATGTAATACAACAGTACAAGTGGTTAACGATGTAATTAAGAAAAACAATATTGAGGCAACAGTTGAAAAGATAGAAGATATTCAAAAAATAATGGAATATAACATCATGTCAACTCCTGCTTTTGTAGTCGATGAAGTTATTGTAACTAAAGGGAGAGTTCCAAGTGAAGCCGAAATTTTAGAAGCACTTAAGTAATTATGTTTGACTGGTTGCAAAACTTTTCCGATTGGTTAATTTATTCCATTTTTGACATTGTAAAAGGAAGTAAATTGGGCGATTCACTCAACTTTTTTGTGTATGACACGATTAAGATTTTAATCTTATTGTTTCTTATCACATTTATAATGGGAATTGTAAATTCTTATTTTCCAGTTGATAAAATCAGAAATTATCTTTCTCGCAATAAACTTTTTGGTTTAGAATATCTTTTTGCATCAACATTTGGAGCTATTACTCCTTTTTGTTCTTGTAGCTCAGTTCCTTTATTTATTGGATTTGTAAAAGGTGGAATTCCATTGGGAGTTACGTTTGCTTTTTTAATCACTTCTCCCTTAGTTAATGAAGTTGCAATTGCTTTGTTTATCGGAATGTTTGGTTTAAAAGCTACAATTTTATATGTTTCAAGTGGTATCATTTTGGGAATGATTGGTGGTTTTGTTTTAGGAAAATTAAATCTTGAAAAACACTTGTCACCTTGGGTACAACAAGTCTTGCTTAATGCAGAAAAAGAAAGTGATTTAGAAATTGAAAAACAATCTTTTGTTCAAAGATTGCCATTGATTTTTAGAGAAGCTATGGGGATCATAAAAGCGTTTTACTCTATGTTGTAATCGGAATTGGAATTGGTGCTTTAATGCATGGATTTATACCAACAGGTTTTTTTGAAGATTATATTAGTAAAGACAATCCATTTGCTGTTCCGTTAGCTGTAATTATTGGAGTTCCAATGTATAGCAATGCAGCAGGTGTTTTGCCAATTATTCAAGTTTTTGTACAAAAAGGAATTCCTATTGGAACTGCAATTGCTTTTATGATGGCAGTTGTAGGTTTATCAATACCAGAAGCGACTTTACTCAAAAAAGTAATGACTTGGAAGTTAATAGCCATTTTCTTTTCAGTGATTACATTTTTTATTATTATTTCTGGATATTTATTTAATATTTTACTTTAAAAATGAAAACAAAAACGCAACTTTTTTTGGAACTTTGGATGGAATCCAGAACAAGACTTACGAATCAATTAGCAACTCTAACACAAAATGATTTAGCTAAAAAGTTAGCACCATCTGTTAATAGTATAGGATTTCTTATTCGTCATATTGGAGATGTGGAATTGCTTTTTGCAAAAAATGTTTTTAATAATAAAGACATAAAAGTTATTGCAAAAACAGTTATAGATAAAAGAGATACAGGTGAATGGACTAATCTTCAAGAATTGAAAGACTATGTTGCTCTTTCTTTTGAATCATTAAAATCAATTGTTGAAAAACAAAGTGATGAAGATTGGGAAACGTCTATTACTACTAACGAATTTGGAACAAAAACTAAATCAGAAGCCTTTGGAAGAATTGTTTCTCATACGGCTTATCATGCTGGTCAAATGGCAATTATCAATAAATATGGTACAATTTAAAAACAAATAATTATGAAAAAAAGTATTTTATTAGTACTCTTTATTTTTACAATAATATCTTGTAAAAAAGAGGAAACAGTGTTGAAAACAGATAGTGATGTTACTTCAGTTTCTTTACCTAATAATCGATTAGAAATCTATGCTTTTCATGGAACACGTCAATGTGAAACATGTAAAAACATGAAATTAAATACAAAAGCTACATTAGATAAATATTTTTCTGATAAATTAAAATCAAATGCAATTGTGTATCAAGTTATTGATGTGGATGATGATAAAAATGAAGCTTTAGCTGAAAAATTTCAAGCAACTGGAACAGCTTTAATGATTAACAAAGTGGTTGATGGAAAAGACAATATTTCTGATTGGAGTGATTTTGCATTTGATAAAGCAAATGAAGCCAATGAATTTATACCGGAATTAAAAATTAAAATAGAAGAAGTTTTAGAATAATTTATGGAAACTGTAAATCAATTTTTTAACGATGCTAATATGCCCATTTTTGGAGCATTACTTTTAGGGCTAATGACTGCAATAAGTCCTTGTCCTTTGGCTACAAATATTACAGCAACAGCTTATATTTCAAAAACATTGTCAAGTAAAAAGAAAGTGCTCCTGAGTGGGTTTTTATATACTTTGGGATTGGCATTGACTTATACTTTAATTGCTTTAATCATTATTTTTGGAGCTAGTAAATTTCAAGTTGCCAAATTTTTTCAAGGTAATGGTGAAAAATTTGTTGGTCCTGTTATGGTACTTATTGGTTTAGTAATGTTAAATATAATTAAATTGAATTTTTTTGGAAAATCAAATTTTACAGAAAAGTTAGAGAATAAATTTAAAGACAAAGGATTATTGGGCTCTTTTCTATTAGGTTCCTTGTTTGCTATGGCATTTTGTCCTTATAGTGGAGCAATGTATTTTGGAATATTAATTCCAATGAGTATTAAAAGCAGTATTGGTTTTGCTTTGCCTTTTTTTTACGCAATAGGAGCAGGTTCTTTAGTATTATTTTTTACGTTTCTAATTGCATTTAGTATGCAAAAGGTAGGTAAATATTTTAAAATCATTACTAAAATTGAAAAGGTAATGCGCTTAATAGCAGGAATTTTGTTTGTTTTAACAGGTTTCTATTATATTTTTATATATCTTAAATTAATTTAAAAAGAATGAAAAAAAGATTAGGATTTTTAGACAAATATTTAACGCTTTGGATTTTTTTAGCGATGTTATTGGGTGTTGGAATTGGTTATTTTATTCCGAATTCAGCTGATTTTATTAACTCCTTTTCTTCTGGAACAACAAATATTCCTTTAGCAATTGGATTAATTTTAATGATGTATCCGCCTTTAACAAAAATTGATTTTTCAAAAGTTCCATTGATGTTTGAAAAACCCAAATTACTTGGAATTTCATTTATAATTACATGGATTGTTGGACCATTTTTAATGTTTTTATTAGCGACATTTTTCTTGAAAGATTATCCAGAATACATGACAGGTCTAATTATCATTGGAATTGCTCCTTGTATTGCCATGGTTATTGTTTGGAACGAATTGGCTGAAGGAAACCGTGAATTAACAGCTGGATTAATTGGATTAAACAGTTTGTTTCAAGTATTATTTTTTAGTTTTTACGCTTATTTTTATTTGGAAGTAATGTTGCCTTTATTCGGAATAAAAGGTTTAGAATTAGACATTACAGTAGCTGAAATAGCAAAAACGGTTGGAATTTATTTAGGAATTCCGTTTGCGTTAGCTGTTGCTAGTCGTTATTTTATAAAGAAATATATTGGTGATAAATGGTTTAATCAGAAATTTATTCCGTTTGTTTCACCAATTACATTGATTGCTTTATTGTTTACAATTGTTGTAATGTTTAGTTTAAAAGGAGAAATGATTGTTGATTTGCCTTTTGACGTTGTTAGAATAGCAATTCCATTAGTAATTTTCTTTACTATTATGTTTTTTTTGATGTTTTTTGTAGCCAAAAAAATTGGAGCAAATTATCGTGATGCTGTAGCTTTATCTTTTACAGCTTCTGGAAATAATTTTGAATTGGCAATTGCTGTATCCATTGGAGTTTTCGGCATCAACAGTGGTCAAGCTTTCGCAGGAGTTGTAGGACCTTTAGTAGAAGTTCCTGCTTTGATTATATTAGTTAATGTGGCTTTTTGGTTGAAGAAAAAGTTTTATAAATAATCTAAAAAAACCATTAAGATATTAAGTTTCATTTAGAGTTGTATTTCTAAATTGTCTTAATATCTTAATGGTTTAAATATTAAGGTAACTGTCCTTATTTGTCGATAGAGCCTAAAACTCGCTTCATAAAATCATTTAAAGCTGTTTTTTTGTCTTTTCCTTCTTTGACCATTTTGTGAACTTCAAGAGCTCCATACATGTTTGAGATTAATTCACCAATAACGTCTAATTCTTCATCTTTTAGAGAAGAAACTTCTGTTAGATTTTCAAGAACTTCAATCGCTTCAATCAAGTAATCTTGATCGTTATCTTCGATGAATTGTGTTAGTTGTTTTATTACAGGTAGTTTCATTTTATGCTGAATTTATTTCAGTATCTCATCAATACTGAAGTTTATGTGTTTAAAAGATTAAAAGGCTTGAGTTACTTATAACCTATTAAACTTTTAACCCTTTTATTTTATATTACTTCACTAACCAATTCCGTTAAAACTTCTAACTTATTAGTTTGAGTTTGATTTACTAATTTTCCGTTTTTAAAAGTAGCAAATGTTGGTAAATTATCAACGGTTGCTAATTTTCTTGATTCTGGAAATTTTTCAGCATCAACCATTAAAAATGGAATATTTTCGTTTTGAGAAGCCAACATTTTAAATTTTGGTTTCATAATGCGACAATTTCCACACCAAGTGGCTGAATATTGTACTACAACTGTATCATTTGAAGCTACAACTTCTGCTAAATTATCTTGTTCTATTTCTGTAAACATAATTTTAAATTTGAAGTTAAAAAAAACCAAATTCCAAAGTTATATTCTTGGAATTTGGAATTTTAAATTTGGAATTTTTGTTTTTAGTTTTGAGCTAAATAAGCTGCTGTACTTAATCTATCAGCACTCATAGCTTCTTTACCTTCTTCCCAGTTAGCTGGACAAACTTCACCTTTAGTTTGAACGTGAGTGTATGCATCGATTAAACGTAAATATTCGTTTACATTTCTACCTAATGGCATATCGTTTACACTTTCGTGGAAAATTTTTCCTTCTTCGTCAATTAAGTAAGTAGCTCTGAAAGTTACGTTTGAACCTTCTAAAATTTCGTCATTTAATGCTTCATCAAAAACCCATTCAGCATCTAAAATATCTAAATTAGCAGCTAAATTACGAGTTGTATCAGCTAAAAGAGGATAAGTAACACCTTCAATTCCACCGTTGTCTTTTGCAGTGTTTAACCAAGCAAAGTGAACTTCATTAGTGTCACACGAAGCACCAATTACCATTGTATTTCTTTTTTCAAATTCGCCTAAAGCATTTTGAAAAGCATGTAATTCTGTTGGGCAAACAAAAGTAAAGTCTTTTGGATACCAGAATAAAACTACTTTCTTTTTGTTGTTAACTGCTTCTTCTAAAACGTTAATTCTTAAGTTATCTCCCATATGAGAAATTGCGTCAACTGTAATGTTTGGGAATTTTTTTCCTACTAATGCCATTGTTTTTTATTTATTATTAATAATTGATTTTCTAATGCAAATTTACAAAAGCAGTATACATTTAAGAATTAATATGATGTTTTCTTTTTATTAAGATATAGAGAATAATTATCAATATATTTCTTACTATTTTTTTAACTTTAATTTTATGAATTTCTTACTTATTTATTGTTTAAATTGTTATAATAATAATAAAACCATCTTTTAAGATGGTTTTATATTTTAAAATAATTATTAAAAACTCAATTAATTATATATCAAAACGGTCAGCATTCATAACTTTATTCCAAGCTTTAATAAAATCTTTTACAAATTTTTCTTTAGCATCGTCTTGTGCATAAACTTCGGCATAAGATCTTAAAATAGAATTTGAGCCAAAAACTAAATCAACTCTAGTAGCAGTCCATTTTGATTCACCAGTTTTTCTATCAATTATATCATATGTATTTTGATCATTTTCTTTCCACGTGTATTTCATGTCTGTTAAGTTCACAAAGAAATCATTAGTTAAAACTCCTACATTATCTGTAAAAACACCATGTTTAGTTCCATCGTAATTAGTTCCTAAAACTCGCATTCCTCCCAAAAGAACTGCCATTTCTGGAGCGGTTAATCCCATTAATTGCGCTCTGTCTAACATTAATTTTTCTGGTTTTACAGCATAATCTTTTTTCAAATAATTTCTAAAAGCATCATGTGTTGGTTCTAAATCAGCAAATGATTCAGCATCCGTCATTTCGTCTGTGGCATCACCTCTTCCTGCAGTGAAAGGCACATTAACATTAAAACCAGCATCATTAGCTGCTTGTTCAACAGCTGCTGAACCTCCAAGAACTATTAAATCAGCCAAACTAACTTTTTTAGCTAAACCTGATTGAATTTCGGTAAGTTTATTTAGTACTTTTTGAAGTCTTTTGGGTTCGTTTCCTGCCCAATCTTTTTGTGGAGCTAAACGAATTCTTGCACCATTGGCACCACCTCTAAAATCAGAACCTCTAAATGTTCTTGCACTATCCCAAGCTGTAGTAATTAATTCACTTCTTGATAGACCACTATTTAGTAATTTTGTTTTTAATTCTTCTATTTCAGCATCTGATAAAGTGTAATCTACTTTTGGAATTGGATCTTGCCAGATTAAATCCTCTTGTGGGACATCTGCTCCTAAATAGCGATCTTTTGGACCTAAGTCACGATGCGTCAATTTAAACCAAGCTCTGGCAAAAGTTTCTGTAAAGTAATCAGGATTTGCATAAAATTTTTCTGAAATTTTTCTGTAAATAGGATCCATTTTCATGGCCATATCAGCATCAGTCATGATTGGATTATTTCTTTTTGTAGGATCAAAAGCGTCAACAGGTTTGTCTTCTTCTTTTATATTGATAGGTTCCCATTGCCAAGCTCCAGCTGGACTTTTCTTTAATTCCCAATCATAATTTAAAAGTAAATAGAAATAACCATTATCCCATTTCGTAGGGTTTGTTGTCCATGCTCCTTCAATTCCACTGGTTACTGCATCAGCACCAATTCCGCTATTAGAAGGATTATGCCAGCCTAAACCTTGTTCATGCAAATCTCCAGCTTCTGGTTCTCTACCAAGTTTAGAAGCATCTCCATTTCCATGAGCTTTACCAACAGTATGTCCACCAGCAGTTAATGCAACGGTTTCTTCATCATTCATAGCCATTCGTTTGAAAGTTGTTCGCACATCAATTGCTGTTTTTAACGGATTTGGTTGACCATCAACACCTTCAGGATTTACATAAATTAAACCCATTTGAACAGCTGCCAAAGGACCATCTAACGATTCACGATTTTCAACATCGTTATATCTATTTTTGGTTTCGGCTAACCATTCTTTTTCAGCACCCCAATTCACATCTTTTTCTGGATGCCAAATATCTTCTCGACCACCAGCAAAACCAAATGTTTTTAAACCCATGGACTCATAAGCCATATTTCCAGCTAATATCATTAAATCTGCCCAAGAAATTTTATTTCCATATTTTTTCTTAATAGGCCACAACAAACGTCTTGCTTTGTCTAAACTAACATTGTCTGGCCAACTGTTTAAAGGGGCAAAACGTTGACTTCCAGAACCGCTTCCTCCACGACCATCAGAAACTCTGTATGTTCCGGCAGAATGCCAAGCCATACGAATCATTAAACCACCATAATGACCCCAATCTGCTGGCCACCAAGATTGACTATCAGTCATGAAGTTTTTAAGGTCTGTTTTTAAAGCTTCTAAATCCAATTTTTTGAATTCTTCTGCATAATTAAAATCTTTACCTAATGGATTTGTTTTTGAATCGTGCTGATGTAAAATATCAAAATTAAGAGCATCTTCCCACCAGTCTAGATTACTGGTTGTACTTTTAACGATATCTTCTTTTTGATGAAAGGGGCATTTGCTGATGTTGTTTGAATTTTCCATAAAGTTTGCTAATATTTTAGAATTAATGCTATTTAATTGATAATACTCTTAAAGATGTACTTATTGATTATCAAAATTACAAATAAAAAAATCACTACTGTAGTTAAGTAATGGTTATTTTTTATTTTTAAATAGATTATTCTTATAGAAAAACTATCCTTTAATAGTTGAAGCTAATTGCTTAATTTTAATATTAAATGCAGCAAAAAATAAAGTAGTTATTGGACTTAACCAATTAAACACTGCATAAATAAAGTATTCTGCAACACCAACGCCTAAAACACCGCTCTGATAAGCTCCACAAGTATTCCATGGAATTAAAACTGAAGTAACTGTACCCGAATCTTCAAGCGTTCTACTTAAGTTTTCTGGAGCTAATCCTTTTTCTTCATATGCTTTTTTAAACATTTTACCTGGAATAACTAATGCCAAATATTGATCTGAAGCAACGATATTTAAACCTAAACAACTGATTACTGTACTAGCAAATAATCCAAAAACAGAACTTGCAAAGGATAATAAAACTGCAGTTATTCTAGCTAAAGCTCCTATAGCATCCATTATTCCACCAAATACCATAGCTGATAGAATTAATAAAATAGTCCAAAGCATTCCAATCATTCCTTTAGAACTAAATAAATCATTTAGTTGAACATTTTCAGTTATAATTGCTGTCTCATTGAAAACTGCACTAGATATTGAAGATAAAGTAGAATCCCCTATGGATATTAATATTTGAGGTTGAAAGTATATAGCAAAAATTGCTGCAACAATTACACCAGCAGATAGAGCTAAGAGTGGTTTTGTTTTTAATAAAATTAAAGCAACTACCATTAAAGGAACTGCAAATAAATAAGGTGTAATGTTAAAAGTTGTTTTAATAGTTTCTAAGATTGAATTTAAATTGGTTGTTCCAGTAGTTTCAGTCGTGAAACTTAAAATTGCAAATACAATTAGCGTAACTATATAAGTTGGAACAGTTGTAATAGACATATATTTAATATGAGTAAATAAATCTGTCCCAGCCATAGCAGGTGCTAAATTTGTCGTGTCACTTAAAGGTGACATTTTATCTCCAAAATAAGCTCCAGAAATAACTGCTCCGGCAATCATTCCAGAGGGAATTCCTAAAGCTGTTCCAATACCAATTAAAGCTATACCAACTGTAGCAGACGTTGTCCAAGAACTACCAGTAGCTATAGAAATGATTGAAGAAATTACTACAGAAGCAGGTAAGAAAATTTCTGGACTTAAAACTTGTAATCCATAATAAACCATTGCGGGAATTATACCACTAACTAACCAAGTTCCAGCTAAAGCACCTACAAGTAAAAGAATTATTATAGGGACAAATACACTTTTTATATTAATCCAAATTTCTTGAATCATTTTATGTATTGTTACTTTATTAAAAAGGCCCATAACTAAAGCAACACTTCCTGAAAGTAGTAAAATTAATTGATTTGAATAATCACCCAATAAAGCACCATCTGCGAAAAAAATGTTGTAAGCCAAAAGCACCATTAAAAAAAAGACAGGCACGAGAGCTTCCCATATGTTTAGCTCTTTATTTTTATTGATTTTATTATCCATGAATTATTTTTTGAAGACGCAATATATAAAAAAAAAACGGCATAAAGATTTCTTAAACCCTCTTTAGTAAGGAAGATTTTATTTTCTTTTAAAAGTTGTTTTTATAATGTCCGAAGGGAATACTACTGGACTTTCATGACCTTCTTTGTCTACTGACGCTACACCGAAATAATAATTATCAATAACGATACCTTCTAGAATATAATCGTTAACTTTTCCAACAAATCTACTATTTTCCCATTGAGGAGAAGTGGTTAGTCTCCAATAAATTTTATAACCAGCTATTTTGTCGTCAACTATTTTATCCCATTTTAATTTAACACTTGGTTCTACAATTCCACCAATTTCCACATTTGTTGGAGCAGGAGGAGACCAACCTAGACTTGCTAAATTAATTACATTTACACTAGTTAGTTTCTTTGTATATTCAAAATTTACACCTTCCAATACATCTCCGTATTTAATACCATTTTCTTCTCTAATATTTTGGTGTTGTCTGTTGTAATTTTCATGAGCTTCCATTATTCTAACACCTGCAAATCCTAAATCATTAAATGGTCTATGGTGACCACCTCGACCAAATCTATCCAATCTATAAACCATCATTGGATTCATTTCCGGCATATAAGTCTTTGTTGTTTTTTCAATAAAACGAGCTAGTTGTCGGGAATTTCCGTCTACTTCACCACCATAAAAGCGTCTTAAATTTCTGGTTCTTTCTGATTCATTGGCTGGAGTAGGTTCAGAAAATATTCTAAAAGTTCTATTATCAATAACCCCATCGACACCTTCAATATTGCCTATCATATCATTATTCAATACACCAATGATTTCCCAACCCTTATTTTTGGCATAATTGGCTAAACCTTTTCCACCAAAAAGACCTTGTTCCTCACCTGAAAGTCCGATAAAAACAATACTATTTTCAAATTTGTATTTTGATAAAACTCTTGCAGCTTCAATTGTTCCAGCCATACCAGAAGCATTATCATTAGCTCCAGGTGCATCAGAAGTAAAATCCATAGTATCTGAATTTCTACTATCAATATCACCAGTCATTATAATAAATCGATTTGGATATTTAGTTCCTTTTTGAATAGCAACAACATTTACAATCCAAGTATCTTTTGGAATACGTTCACCATCATTAGTTGTTACATAATCTTTTTGATAAAATACTTCTAAACAATTTTTACAATCTTTTGAAATTTTATCAAATTCAGATTTTATCCATCTTCTAGCAGCTCCGATTCCTCTTGTGTTTGAAATAGTATCGCTAAATGTATTTCTAGTGCCAAAATTAGCTAATGTAGTTATGTCGGCCTTAATCCTCTCTGAGGAGACACTATTTATTATATCATAAACTCTTGCGTCAGTTTGACAATAGATATTTTGATAAATTAGGAAAATGAGAAATAAAAGCTTTTTCATATTTATAATTTTATCAAATATAAAAAAAATCCGTTTAATTTATTCGTGATGAGAATTAAACGGATTGTAAAGTTTACTTAAAAAAGAATTATAAAATTGAAAGTTCTTTCATACAAGCTTTCATCCTTTCGTAAGTTCTTTCGATATTATTATCTAATCCAATTGAAAAACGAATTAAACCATCTGTTAAACCCATTTCTTCTTGTTCTTCTAACGGAATTTCAGATGAAGTTGATGTTCCAGGTGCACTAAACAATGTCTTGTAGAAACCTAAACTTACAGCTAAATAGCCTAAATTTCGTTCTTGCATTAATTCCATTAAAGTATTTGCTTTATCTAGAGAACCTACATCAATCGTTAACATTCCTCCAAAACCATATTCTGGATTAATCATGTTTTTATACAGTTCGTGACTAGGGTGGCTTTTTAATCCAGGATAAACCGTTTTTAAACCGTCTTTTTCAAATCTTTCAGCTAAATATGCTGCATTATGACTATGTTGTTTGATTCTTAAATGCAATGTTCTCAAATTTTTCATCACAGAAGCTGAACGCATACTATCCATTGTTGGTCCTAATAACATACTTGCACCTGAGTTTACATTTTTTAAATCATTAATAAATTCTTGAGAAGCACAAACTACACCACCAACTGTATCACTACTTCCGTTGATATATTTTGTTAGGGAATGAATCACAATATCGGCACCTAATTTAACTGGAGAAACAGATAAAGGAGAAAATGTGTTATCCACAACTAATTTTAAATTGTGTTTTTTTGCAATTTTAGAAAGGTTAGAGATATCAGCAACTTCTAGAAGAGGATTACTTACCGTTTCACAATATAGAACTTTTGTATTAGGTGTAATTGCAGCTTCTACAACATCTAACCTGGTAATATCTACAAAAGAAGTGTTTACACCCATTCTTGGAGCAAAATTCTTTAAGAAAGCATAAGTTCCTCCATATATAGTGCGACTAGAAACTATATGGTCTCCATTTCCACATAATTGTAATAGAGTTGGAGTAATAGCTCCCATTCCTGAAGCAGCTACGTTTGCCGTTTCAGTCCCTTCCATTGCAGCTAAAGCTTTGTCAAGATATAGATTACTTGGAGAGGAATGACGCGAATATAAATAACAACCTTCAGCATTTCCTTCAAAAGTATCAAACATAGTTTTTGCAGAAAGGAAAGTATACGTTGAAGAATCAGATATCGAAGGATTTACACCTCCAAATTCTCCAAAATACTGTAAATCTTGTATATTGTCAGCTGGATTAAATTTGCTCATTATTTTGTGTTTTTAAATTAAAAGTTGTTCAAAGTTGATAAATTGTAAGTAAAAAATCAATATAAACTTAATTATTTAGAATTTTATTCTAAAATGTTTGTTTTTATTAGATTTTTATTCCTATTAACTTTATGTAATCCAATAATTATAGTATTTTTGAAACCTGAAACCTAAATATATGGATGCAATAGATAAAAAATTATTAGTATACTTACAACAAGACGCAAAAAAAACAACTAAAGAGTTATCTTTAAAGTTAAATCTTTCTGTTACGGCAATTTATGAAAGAATAAAAAAGTTGGAAAGAGAAGGAATAATTTCAAAATATGTAGCTTTACTTGATAGAAAAAAAATTGATAAAGGGTTTATGGTCATCTGTAACATTAAGTTAGTTCAACATAATGTAAATAGTGTAACCACTTTTGAAAAAGAAATCGTTAAATTAGATGAAGTTTTAGAATGTTATCATGTAAGTGGAGATTACGATTATATTATAAAAATATATGTTACTGATATGGATGCATATAGAGAATTTATGTTGACTAAACTAACAACGCTTCAACATATTGGAAGTACACATAGTGTTTTTATGATTGGAGAAGTTAAAAACGAAACAAATTTTAAATTATAGATAGATGAAAACTAGATTATTATTAGGTATTTTAGTTAGTGCGATTTTAATTTCATGCAAGGCAAAAATGGAAGAAACTACACAGAATATCCATAGAAAATGGATGTTGATCCAATTTGAAAATTTTCAAAAAGAGACACTTATTGAAAAACAATGTTATTTAGACTTAACAGATCAAAAAAATGCTATGGCAAATATGGGATGTAATAGTTTAGGTTTTGTTTATGAGCTTAAAAATGATAATGAAATTCTTTTTAATCAGGGAAGAACGACTCATATGTATTGTGAAGATCATGCAATTGAATCTCAATTTTTAAGTATTGTCAAAACTATTTCATCATATAAAGTAAAAGGTCATAAACTGCATTTAAGAACTAATACAGACAAAGAATTAATTTTTGTTGCTGAAGATTGGTATTAATTTAAAAAATTTAAATCCAAAACTAAATTTATTTGTAATTTTGCACGACAAAATAAAATAACACACAAAAAATACAAATATGAGTCAGTTTGATGTAGTAATAATAGGTTCTGGTCCTGGTGGATATGTTTCAGCAATTCGTTGTGCACAATTAGGATTAAAAACCGCAATCATTGAAAAATATTCAACTTTAGGTGGAACTTGTTTAAATGTAGGATGTATTCCTTCAAAAGCAATGTTAGCTTCATCTCACCATTATGATGAAATAAAACACTTTGCAGATCATGGAATTGAAGTTTCTGGAGAAGTAAAAGTGAATCTTCAAAAAATGGTGGATAGAAAACAAGCTGTTGTTGATCAAACTTCTGGTGGTGTTAAATATTTGATGGACAAAAATAAAATCACTGTTTTTGAAGGATTAGGTTCTTTTGAAGATGCAACTCACGTTAAAGTGACTAAAAATGATGGTTCTTCTGAAGTAATTGAAGGGAAAAATATCATTATTGCAACAGGTTCAAAGCCTTCAAACTTGCCATTTATCACATTAGACAAAGAAAGAATAATCACTTCAACAGAAGCTTTAAAATTACCTGAAGTTCCTAAACATTTAGTAATCATTGGTGGTGGAGTTATCGGAATTGAATTAGGACAAGTTTATTTAAGATTAGGAGCTCAAGTTTCTGTAGTAGAATATATGGATAGAATTATACCAGGAATGGATAGTTCGTTATCTAAAGAATTGACAAAAGTTCTTAAGAAACAAGGAATGAAATTCTACGTTTCGCACAAAGTACAATCAGTTGAAAGAAAAGGAAATGAAGTAACAGTAAAAGCCGAAAATGCTAAAGGAGAAGTTATTTCTATAGAAGGAGATTACGCTTTAGTTTCTGTAGGAAGAAGACCTTATACTGCTGGATTAAATGCAGATAAAGCTGGTGTTAAAATCACAGATAGAGGAATGGTTGAAGTTAACGATCATTTACAAACAAATGTTTCAAATATTTATGCAATTGGTGATGTTGTTCGTGGAGCAATGTTAGCACACAAAGCTGAAGAAGAAGGAACAATGGTTGCTGAAATCTTAGCGGGACAAAAACCACATATTGATTATAACTTAATTCCTGGTGTAGTTTATACTTGGCCAGAAGTTGCTGCAGTTGGAAAAACAGAAGAACAGTTAAAAGAAGAAGGTGTTGCTTACAAAGCAGGAAGTTTTCCTTTCAAAGCTTTAGGTAGAGCAAGAGCTGGTGGAGATTTAGATGGATTTGTGAAAATTCTTGCTGATAAAAATACAGATGAAATTCTTGGTGTTCATATGTTAGGTGCTCGTTGTGCTGACTTAATTGCAGAAGCAGTTGTTGCTATGGAATTCAGAGCAAGTGCAGAAGATATTTCTCGTATGAGTCACGCTCATCCAACGTTTGCTGAAGCAATTAAAGAAGCTGCCTTAGCTGCAACAGATAATAGAGCATTGCACGTTTAGAATTGCAATAATATAAATAGCTTTTTCTTTTACTAAGAAAAACGTAAAGTTTATTGGTACAATTATTGTACATAAAACATAAATTATTGCAGTTTTCATAATATGTATTTAATTGGTTTAAAATAGCGTATAGAAAAGTTCCTGCAATATAGAAAGTCCCGTGAAAACGGGACTTTTGTTATTTTATTTAGAGTTTATCTATGCTTTAATCAAATCTTTGTAGGTTTCCCAGTGAACATAAATCAAAAATAAATTTGCTCCAAGAACAAATATTGCAACAGGAAGATCAGTTGGAGCAATTGAAGAATGAAGGAAAAATATATTGACTGTGATGGGTAATAAAATTAGTAATCCTAATTTCATAAACTTTCCTGTTAATAATGTTAATCCTGCAACAAGTTCAACTATTTTAACTAATGGAAATAAATACTTTGTAGCCATAAATCCAGACATAACAGTCAACATTTCACCTTCTGGCATTGGTTCATCCATAAATTTAAAAAAATAATTTAAGGAAGCAAAGACCATTAAGGCACCTAAAAGAATTCGAACAATTAAGATTGCAATTTTTATATAAATTAGTTTTGGTTACTATGTCAAAGATATTAAATAATTGTTTTTAAAATTGTATTTTTGAAATTCAAATAAAAAGCATTGAGAACTTCTATAATAAAGTCTATACAAAACCCAACAGAATTCAAAAAACAACTTTTAAATTGGAGTCAACAGTTTAGAGAAATTGTGTTTTTAGATTCTAATTCAAATTATAATAGAGATTCAAAGTATTCTACTTATGATTTGGTTGTTGCGGTAGATGCCTTTACAGCAATTAAAACAGATTATACAAACGCTTTTGAAGATTTATACCAATATCAATCTATAACAAATGATTGGCTGTTTGGCTATTTATCTTATGATTTAAAAAATGATATTGAGGATTTAAAGTCTAAAAATTTTGATGGATTGTATTTTCCAGATTTATATTTTTTCCAACCCAAGAAATTATTTTTACTTAAAGGTGAAACTTTAGAAATTCAATATCTCAATATGTGTGATGATGAGGTTGAGGTTGATTTTGATGAAATAAATCAGTTTTCAGTTTTCAGTTTTCAGTGTTCAGAAATAAATATTCAACAAAGAGTTTCTAAAGAAAATTATATTGAAAAGGTTTCTAAAATGTTAGATTATATTCATCGTGGTGATATTTATGAAGCTAATTTTTGTATGGAATTTTTTGCCAAAGATGCACAATTAAATCCATCACAAGTTTATAACGATTTAAACGAAATTTCAGAACCACCTTTTGCTGTTTATTTTAAGAATAAAGATAATTTTTTAATTTCAGCTTCACCTGAACGTTACTTAAAGAAAGTTGATTCGAAAATTATCACACAACCTATAAAAGGAACAGCTAAACGTAGTTTTGATATGGAATTAGATGAAGAACTTAAAGTTAACTTATCTAAAGATGCTAAAGAACGTTCAGAAAACATAATGATTGTTGATTTAGTTCGAAACGACTTATCGCACACAGCCACAAAAGGAAGTGTCCAAGTAGAAGAATTATGTCAAGTTTACACATTTAAACAAGTACATCAAATGATTTCTACAGTAGTTTCAGAAGTAGAAAATACAACTTCTCCCATCCAAATTATAAAATCTACATTTCCTATGGGAAGCATGACTGGTGCTCCAAAAATATCAGCTATGAAAATCATTGAAGAACTAGAAGAAACCAAAAGAGGTTTGTATAGTGGAGCAGTAGGATATTTTACTCCAAATGGAGATTTCGATTTTAACGTTGTAATTCGAAGTATTTTATACAATTCATCCAATCAATATTTATCTTTTTCTGTTGGAAGCGCAATAACTTCTCTATCAATTCCTGAAAAAGAATATGAAGAATGTTTATTGAAAGCAAAAGCTATGTTTGAGGTTTTGTTAAACAATTAATTCTTATTTTTGAGCATGCAAAATCAATTTCAAGACCAACTTCAAAATCAATTTCCCTATCTAAAAGAAAAAAAACTTCTTTTGGCAATTAGTGGTGGAATTGACAGCATGGTTTTATTGCATTTACTTCATAAATTAAAATTTGATATTATTGTTGCTCATTGCAACTTTAGTTTGCGTGATGCAGAAAGTGATGCTGATGAAGATTTCGTAAAATCAACTTGTGAAAGTTTAAATATTCCGTATTATATTCAGAAATTTGATACTAAACAATTCGCTTCTGATTATAAACTTTCCATTCAATTAGCTGCTCGAAAATTACGTTATGATTGGTTTTCTGAACTTTTAACCGATAAAAAAATAGATTATGTTTTAACAGCTCATCATTTGGATGACGAAATTGAAACGTTTTTAATTAATCTAACTCGAGGAACTGGTTTAGAAGGTTTAACCGGAATTCCAGCAAAAAATGAGAAAACAATTCGTCCTTTATTAATATTTTCAAGAGAGCAAATTGAGAATTTTGCCAAAGAAAACAACATAAAATGGAGAGAAGATTCTAGCAATGCTTCTAACAAATATTTGCGAAATAAATTAAGACATGATGTAGTTCCAATTTTAAAAGAATTGAATCCAAGTTTTATGAATTCGTTTCAAAATACTTTGAATAATTTAAAACAAAGTCAGTCTTTAGTGGATGATGCTTCTCGAATTGTTTATAGAAAAGTAGTTCAGGAAGAAGAACATCAAAAGAAAATTAATATTTCAGATTTAAAACAACTAGAAAATTATGAAGCTTATCTTTTTCAATGGCTTAAACCTTTAGGATTTTCTGCTTGGAGAGATATTTATGATTTAGTTGAAGCTCAATCGGGTAAACAAGTTTTTTCTGAAAAATATGTGCTTTTGAAAGATAGAATCTACTTGATTGTTTCTGAAAGAAATCAAAGAGATTGTAATGTAAGTTATATAATTGAGAAAAACACTTTAGAAGTTAAAAATCCCTTAAATGTTTTAATAAGTAAGGTAGATGACATCTCTAATTTAACAAATACTACTATATTTGTCGACGAAGAAAAAATTTCTTTTCCCTTAGTTATTCGAAAATGGCAAGAAGGAGATGTTTTTTTTCCTGCAGGAATGAAGGGTAAAAAGAAAGTGAGTAAGTATTTCAAAGACGAAAAATTCTCACTTATTGATAAACAAAATCAATGGTTAATGTGTTCAAATGATGAAATAGTTTGGATAATTAATCATAGAGCAGATCAACGTTTCATTGCAAACAATAAAACAAAAAACATATTAAAACTAGAAACAAAATAATGAAGAAAATTCTTTTAAGTGTGCTACTTTTAGTTTCCTTTTTAGGAAATTCACAAATATTAGATCCAGTTAAATGGAAAACTAAAGTCGTTCAAAAATCAGATACAGAATTTGAATTAGTAATGGAAGCTGCCATTGATGATGATTGGCATCTTTATTCACAATTTACACCAGATGGAGGAGCTCAACCGTTAGTTTTTACTTTTAAAGGTAGTGGAAAAGACTATAAATTAGTTGGTAAAACTAAAGAAAGTCAATATAAGAAAACCTACAATGATATTTTTGAGGTAGATGAATATTATTTCTCAAAAAAAGCAACATTCACACAACTAATCAAGGTTACAAATTTAAAATTAAAAGAGATTAAAGTTTCGTTAGAAGGACAATCTTGTATTGACGGAAAATGTATTCAAGAAGACGATAATTTAACCTTTAAATTACCAGAAATAAAGATAGTTGAAGTTGAAAAAGTAGAAGAAATCATAAAAGATGAACCAAATGAAGAAGTTTCTACTGAAATAGTTTCTAATGATATTGATACAACTAATCTAGCTAACGCAAATGTTACCGATACAAAAGAAACAACTGAAATTGAAAATACAACTCCAATAGAACCTGTTAAAGAAGAGAAAAAAGGTTTGTGGACGATATTCTTTTTAGCTTTCTTTGGAGGTTTTGCAGCATTGTTAACACCATGTGTATTTCCAATGATTCCAATGACAGTAAGTTTCTTTACCAAACAAAGCAAAACAAAAGCAGAAGGAAAGCGAAATGCCATTTTATATGGAATTTCAATCATCTTAATTTATGTTTTGTTAGGTTCTTTAGTTACAGCTATTTTTGGAGCAGATGCTTTAAATGCCTTATCAACTAACGTTTGGTTTAATATAATTTTCTTTTTACTATTAGTTTTCTTTGCAACATCATTTTTAGGAGCATTTGAAATTGTATTACCAAATTCATGGGCAAATAAAGTGGACAAACAAGCTGATAGAGGTGGGTTTGTCGGAATATTATTTATGGCTTTAGCTTTAGCAATAGTATCTTTTTCTTGTACTGGACCAATTGTTGGAACTTTATTAGTAGAAGCAGCTTCAAAAGGAGGTTTAGCACCAATTGTTGGAATGGTTGGATTTTCATTAGCTTTAGCGCTACCATTTATGTTATTTGCAATGTTTCCAGGATGGATGAATTCATTACCTAAATCAGGTGGTTGGTTAAATACTGTTAAAGTTTCTTTAGGATTTTTAGAATTAGCTCTGGCTTTCAAATTTTTATCTAATGCCGATTTAGTGTTACAAGCACATTGGTTAGAAAGAGAATTATTTTTAGTGATTTGGATTGTAATTTTTGGAGCTTGGGCAGTTTATTTATTTGGAAAATTAATGTTACCTCATGATAGTCCAATTACTTATTTGTCTGTTGGTAGATTATATATGGCAATTTTAGTCTCAATGTTCACCTTGTATTTGATTCCAGGATTATGGGGAGCACCTTTAAAATTAATTTCAGGATTTCCTCCACCAATGACGTATAGTGAAAGTCCAAATGGAGTAGGATATAAAAATGATGGATTAAGCGGAACAGTTTCAGCTTTACCAGAACACGCACACAAAGGACCACACGGAATTGTAGCTTTTCATGATTATGAACAAGGATTAGCTTACGCGAAAGAAGTTGGGAAACCAATATTATTAGATTTTACAGGATATGCTTGTGTTAACTGTAGAAAAATGGAAGATTTCGTTTGGTCTACATCAGAAATTTTACCCATGTTGAAAGAAGAGTTTGTACTGATTTCTTTATATGTTGATGCTAAAGAAGAATTACCAAAAGAAGAACAATATGTTTCAAAAGAAACAGGAAAAGAAATAGTTTCAGTTGGAAATAAATGGAGCGATTATCAAATTACACGTTATAAAAATAACGCTCAACCATATTACATTATATTAAATGATGAAGGTAAAGATTTATCAACACCAATTGGCTATACACCAGATGTTGAAGAATATAAAGCTTGGTTAAATGAAGGTTTAGCAGCTTTTAAAAAATAATAAATATCTATAATTAAAAATCCCAATCATTAATTTTGATTGGGATTTTTTTTAATCTGTTTCTTCTAAAGAAAATATTTCTTCAACTGGTTTTTCAAAATATCTGGCTAATTTTAAAGCTAATAGAGTAGAAGGCACATATTTCCCTTTTTCCATAGCGTTTATGGTTTGTCGGCTGACTTCTATTTGTTTGGCCAATTCTTCTTGCGAAATGTTTTTGATGGCTCTTAATACTTTTAAATTATTAGTCATCTTGATTGGTTTTATTTAGCTTGTAGATCATGTAATGAAATCGAATGATGAAGAATAGAAGTAAAGTAAACATATTGTAAAATAATACATTTAGGTAAGGCATTCCGTAAATAAATAAAGCAAAAAACAGAATTAAACCATAATTAAGGTATGTAGCCCAAACTAAGCTTTCATATCTAATTTTCGATATCATTTCATCTTCTACTTTAAGTTTAGAAAATCCAACAAAAATTCCACCGAGAATCATCCCAAAAGTTAACAATTCATCTGAAACGCTATTGGTTATTACAGTAAAGAAACCTGGAACTTCACCAATAGTTTCCTGATAAATCGAAAAAACTTTTATTGTTAAATAATCATCTAATGATAAATTAAAAACAGAACTTGAAATTATTAAAATTAAACTTGGAACAAATAAAACCCAACCAAGAGTTTTATAGCTGTTCGGAAAAAGGAAACGTGTTTTCATTAGATATGTGATTAATATTATTTTTCAAATGTAAAGTATATTTTACATATTGACAAATAAAATTAACAAAAAGTAAAGTAAGATTAACTCTTATTTTGGTTTACTATAATTTTAAAAAGCTTTGTGGCTCATTAGTTATTATGAAAACTACTTGTGAACTATAGCCCTGATTGCAACGGCATCCTTTTTTGTTTTCTTTTAAAACAAAAAAGATATAGTGGAAAGCAGGAGGATTTTTGATGTGAAAACTACTGTTGTGCTTCTAAAAAAAAAAAATATTATTCTATTCTTTTTTCAATATAATCTGAGTTTAAAAGATACAAAGCACCCATGTATTGTAAATTAAATGAAACCAAGTCACCAACTTTATAATTCTTTTTAGAACTACTAATATCAACAACAGTCATGTCTGAACTAGAATCTATTATGCTTACTGAATTGTCTGTAGGTGCTAAATATTGCGGTTGCATGTCTAATAATCCAAAATCTAATATTGCACGCAAAGAAGTTTCGCTTAAGTCTAAATTTTCATTCACTTCATAAGTATGTCCAGCAACATTTTCTCCTAGTTCACCTGTTGGATTATTTGGTTTTTCTGTAATTTCAATGATTTCTGCGTACAATCTTAACACATCATTATGCATACCTTCCATGGTTTCTCCTGTGAATAAATCTTTACCAAAAAACAAGGCTTCACCAACTCTAAAATGGTTCACAGCCATAGGCCGTGCATTTTTAAGCATCAAAGGAACAGCTACAGAAGTTCCACCAGAAACCCATGGAATTTTTACATTGAATTTAGCTTCAATTAATTGCTTATATAAACTCAATTGAATTAGTTTGTCTTGTGTGGGCATTACACCGCTTAAACAGTTTAGATTTGTACCAATTCCTCTAATTTCGATATTTGGAAGACTAAAAATTTGTTCGTAAAAAGACATTAATTCTTCTCCTAAAACTCCTTCACGCAAATCTCCCATTTCGATCATAATGATAATTTTATGGGTTTTATTTTGACGTTTGGCTTCTTCAGATAAAAGTTTGATGGTGTAAATTTCTGTATTGAAACTTACATCAGCATATTTTACGATTTTTGCAATATTCAGTTTTGAAGGTGGTTTGATGTAAACCGTTTGAATCTCTGGTTTTAGTTTTTTGATTTTTTTCAAATTACTAATTCGAGAATCGTGCATTTCCATTACACCTAAATCAATTACTTCTTTTAGGTAAATAGTATTTCCGCAAAGTAATTTGGTTACAACACCCCATTCAATATGTCTCTCTTTAAAAAGAGTATCAAGAAAAGTATAATTTTCTTTTAATTTTTGTCTGTATAATTTTAAAAATGCCATTATTCAATTATTTTTCTAGGAATAGATTTTGAAATTCTTGATAAAAATTCATAATTCAACTGGTTGTTTAGTTCTCCAAAAGAAGCTACTGTTATTGCTAAATCACCTTGATTACCTATAATTACAACTTCATCCCCTTTTTTTACATTATCGATTTCAGAAACATCAATAGTCAACATATTCATATTTATAGTTCCAATTACACCACAACGTTTTCCTTCGATTAAAACGCGACCTTGATTGCTCAAAGAACGACTGTATCCATGAGAATATCCTAAAGGAATAGTGGCAACTTTCATGTGTTCTTTGGCCATATAACTGGTTCCATAACCAATAAATTCTCCCGATTTTACTCGTTTTACATTCATAATTTCACTTTTCCATGAAATTACGCGTTGTAATGGATCTGTTTTTTTCTTTTTAGAATTTAGGTAAGTTACCAAAACTTCAGGACTTGGCCATAAACCATATTGTAAAATTCCGATTCTCACTAAATCCATTTGTGTTTCCGGAAACATCATGGAAGCTGCTGAACAAGCTGTGTGTTTTATTTTAGCTTCAATTCCGTGTGATTTGAAAATTTCTATAGCTTCATTAAATCGTTCAATTTGATTTTCGATTCTGTAATAATTCGATATACTTTCAGCACCAGCATAATGAGTACAAATTCCAACAAAATCAAGATATTTTGCCTCTTTAATTAAATATTTTGCCAATCTTGAAAGTTCTTTTTTAGAAAAACCAGTTCGGTTCATTCCAGTTTCAATTTCAATATGAATTTTTGCTTTTGTTTTTAATTTTTTAGCTGTTTTTGTTGCTGAAGCCAAACGATAACGTTCAAAAACAAAAAACTGAATTTCATTTTCGATTACCCAAGGCAAATCATCATCAGCTACAAAACCCATAATCATTATCGTGACTTTATTTCCTAAAGTTTCAAAAACAATTTTAGCTTCTTCCACATCAAAAACCGAATAATGATTGACTCCGCTTTGATGTGCCATTGTAACAAATTCTTTGATACCATGACCATAAGCATTTCCTTTAACGACTGAAGAAAAGATGACTTTTTTGCCCAACATTTTTTTTAAAAATGCGAGATTATTTTGATACGCTTTTTTATTTATTTCTATGATAGAATTTCTATGCATTTAAAATTTCTTTTGTAATTTGATGGAATAAATTTATTCCGGTTTCAATAATTTCGTCTGGAAAATCATAATCAGGATTGTGTAGTGAAGGTGTATTTTCTCCAGAACCTAAACCTAACATAGCTCCTTTAAAATTTTGCGTAAAGATTCCGAAATCTTCACCAAAAGTAAAAGGTTGCTCCTTTTCTAAAATATCCAAATTAAGACTTGAAGCCGATTTTCTAATGAAATTCACAGCTTCACTATTATTTTCATTTGCTTGAAAACTTTCTGTCCAATCGATTTTTGTTTTCAAATTAAATTTAGAGGCAATTTCGTTTACATTTTCTTCTAAATTAGATTCAATATTTCTCATTTGAGCATTACTATTGCTTCTCACGGTAAAATGAACTTCACCATAACCAGCAGAAACACCATAAGCTTTTTCGCCCATATTAATATGAATAGGAGTGATGAGACAATACTTTTTAGAAGAAACGTCAGTATTGATTTTGGAATTAAAAACCTGAATAATTTCGGCTATAGCTAAAGCTGGATTGATGCCGTTTTCAGGTTCACCAGCATGAGAAGTTTTTCCGTTTAATTGAATAATCATACTGTTAACTGCACAAGTAAACGTATTTTCTTTCACAATTATTTGATGTTTCTTAAATCCAGGAAGATTGTGTAAAGCAAAGGCAAAATCAGGTTTTATAGCATCAAAATTTGAGTCATTTAAAACTCTTTTGGCACCATTTCCGTCTTCTTCTGCAGGTTGAAACAAAAGCATTACCGTTCCTTTTTTTAGAGGATTTTCATGCAAAGTTTTTGCCATTCCACACAGAATAGCCATATGACCATCGTGTCCACATTTATGAGAAACTCTTTCATAAAGCGATTTATAATCAAATGAATTAATTTCTTGAATAGGTAAAGCGTCTAATTCACATCGAAATAGAACTGATTTCCCGTCTTCTTTTCCTTTATATATTGCTAAAATACCTTTACCACCAAGATTAGTAATTACTTGGTTTGGTTTATATTTCGAAAGGAAATCTAAAATTCGTTGAGCAGTTTTAGATTCATTTCCCGAAACTTCAGGATGTTGATGTAATTCTTGTCTTAATTGAATAAGTTCTTTCAAAATGTATTATTTTGTTAAACGCATTTCCAAATATTTATTGGTAAAGCCTAATTTTTCATATAAAGCCTTTGCTGGATTGTCTGGCTCAACATGCAAGGCAATGTTTCCTTCAGTTGTATCAATCGCTTTTTGCATTAGTTTTTTACCAAATCCTTTTCCACGTTGACTATTATCTACTGCTATGTAAACCAAAATATTTTCAGGAATAAATCCGCTCATTCCGGTGTGATTTAAGATGACAACACCAACAATTTTTTCATGGTCTAAACCAACGATTATATTTCCACCTCTAGCAGGATTCATTGCGTAATCGATGCATTTTAAAATGTCTTCTATTTTGTCACCATATTGTTCTAAGTGAGTGTATAAGAATTCAGCAATAATTTGATGTGTATAAGTTGAGTTTTCTCCAGTTTCTGGATTAATGATTTTAAATTCCATTGTTATTTTTTTTATAATGATAATTTGATAGTACTATAAATGTTATTAAAGATACGCTAATTCCGAAGATATTGGCATCTAAATGTTCAGGTAATGTATAATTTAACGGTAATTTATTATTTGAAAGAATAAGTCCAATCGTTGTTGAGCCACCTAAAAGCATGCTCCAAAAAGCAGCAATAGGATTGCTTTTATGCCAAAATAACGCTCCAAGAACTGGGACAAATAAACCAGACACCATGAAAGCGTAGGAGTAAAGCATCAATTCTAATACATTTTGCATTTGTGAAGCTAAAAGAATGGCAAAAACACCTACCAAAAGCGTTACAATTTGTGATAATTGTAATAATTTTTTCTGCGTTAATTCTTTTTTGTAAAATTTTGAAATGATATCTGTAACAATATTTCCAGAAGCAGCCATTAAACAACTATCTGCCGTTGAAAGAATTGCTGAGAAATAAGATGAAAGCATTAATCCCATTAAACCAATGGGTAAAATGGTGCTTAATAAAATAGGTAACCCCATTTCGCTATCCATTGTTGAAGCATCTGTTATGCCATCAAACATTCCTTGTGTTGCAGCTACTTTAGCTAACATTCCAAGAATTACTCCCATAAAAGCCATTATTGGCCATTCAAATAAACCTGCAATGAACCAAGCTTTTTTGGCTTCTCTTTCGTCTTTACAAGCATAAATTCGTTGATATAATGTCATTCCAATAAACCAAATCGGAATTATAGTAACGGACCAATTTAAAAGTTGGTGCCAAGAAACATTAGTTAAGGATAAATATTCAGGAGCTAACGTTGCTTTGATGACATCATAACCACCAACTGCGTTATAAGCAATCGGTATTCCAATAAAAACCAAACCAGCAATTAGAATAATCCATTGAATAGTATCGGTGTAAATCACAGCTTTTAAACCACCAACAGCAGTATAAACTACAGCAATTGCTCCCATAACAATTAATGCCCATTGTAAATTTAAACCATCAATAGTGGCAGAAGCTAATTTGGCTCCTGCTAAAACTTGCGAACTAGTAAATCCAATGTAACCAATCGCAGAAATGATTCCAGCTAATAAAGCTACTCTTGCACTATAAAAATGATTGAAGATTTGTGGGAATGTAAAAAACTTATGCTGATGACCTAATTTGCTCACTTTTGGAATTAAGAAAACGGCACTCAACCAAGCACCGATAAGTCCTGTAAACAACATCCATGAGCCCGAAATTCCCATAGTGAAACCTAATCCACCTAAACCAATTGAAAATCCACCACCAACATCTGTTGCCACAACGGATAAACCAATGTGCCAACTACTCATGTTTCGTCCACTAACGTAAAAATCTTCTGATGATGTGTTTTTTCTGTAAAAATAAAAGCCTACACCTAGCATTGCTATCATGTAGACCACAAAGATTATATAATCTATTGTGTGCATTTTTTGTATTTTAGATTAAACTGTCTGAAATGGAATTTTTCCAAAAGACAAGATGCAAAACTTTGCAAAAGATGAAAATAAGATTGATTTAAGATTAAAATCATGGATGGAACTTAAAGAACCGTCTTATTTTCAAAATATGATGCAAAGGTAAGATAATTATAAAGAATACACATTTTGAATGTAAAAAACTGAATTAAAAATTTGGAAAATTCAAATTATTTTTTGGATATTTGTATCAGTATAAGCCATTTAAATAAAATTATAAGCCATGTTAGTAAAAGTATTTGGAAGCGCTGTCTTTGGCGTTGAAGCTACTACTATTACAGTAGAAGTAAACATTGATAAAGGAATTGGATATCATTTAGTAGGATTACCAGATTCCGCAATAAAAGAAAGCAGCTATCGAATTGCTGCTGCACTCAAAAACAATAACTACGAACTTCCCGGAAAAAAGATTACGATAAACATGGCTCCAGCCGATTTGCGTAAAGAAGGTTCTGCTTATGACTTAACATTAGCAGTCGGAATTCTAGTTGCTTCTTATCAAATAAAAGCAGAAACCTTAGCGGAATATGTCATTATGGGAGAATTATCTCTTGATGGAGGATTACAACCCATAAAAGGGGCTTTATCCATTGCCATAAAAGCAAAAGAAGAAGGTTTTAAAGGATTGTTTTTACCGATTCAGAACGTTAAAGAAGCCGCAATTGTGGAAGGATTAGATGTTTACGGAATTGAAAATGTATTACAAATCATAGATTTTTTTGAAGGAAGAGGAACAATCAAACCAACCGTTATTGATACCAAAGAAGAATTTTCAAAAACATTAGAATTCCCAGAATTTGATTTTTCAGATGTAAAGGGGCAGGAGAGTATCAAGCGTTGTATGGAAATTGCCGCTGCTGGTGGACATAACATTATTTTAATTGGGCCACCAGGTTCAGGAAAAACTATGTTAGCCAAACGTTTGCCTAGCATTTTACCACCAATGACTATGAAAGAAGCTTTGGAAACCACAAAAATTCATTCTGTTGCAGGAAAGACTAAAGAAGGTGGTTTGATGGCTCAAAGACCTTTTAGAAGTCCACATCATACAGCAAGTTCTGTTTCGTTAGTAGGAGGTGGAAGTTATCCGCAACCTGGAGAAATTTCTTTAGCACACAACGGAGTTTTATTTTTAGATGAATTACCAGAATTCAAGCGAGAAGTTTTAGAAGTAATGCGACAACCTTTGGAAGATAGGGAAGTTACGATTGCTAGAGCTAAATTTACGATAACATATCCATCTTCATTTATGTTGGTAGCAAGTATGAATCCAAGTCCAGGGGGTTATTTTAATGATCCTGATGCACCAGTAACTTCATCTCCAATGGAAATGCAACGTTATTTGAGTAAAATTTCTGGACCATTATTAGATAGAATTGATATTCATATTGAAGTCACACCAGTTCCATTTGAAAAATTGACAGAAACTAGAAAGGCAGAATCAAGTGTTGAAATTCGAAAAAGAGTAACAAAAGCTAGAGAAATACAGTCAATTCGGTTTGAAAATTTTGAAAATTTACATTATAATGCGCAAATGAGTAGTAAACAAATTAGGGAATTTTGTGCTTTAGATGATGCTTCCTTACAAATGCTAAAAACTGCTATGGAACGCCTGAATTTATCTGCAAGAGCTTATGATAGAATTTTAAAAGTAGCCCGAACAATTGCTGATTTGGAAGGTTCAGAAAATGTAAATTCTAGTCATATTGCAGAAGCTATACAATATAGGAGTTTGGATAGAGAGGGTTGGTTGGGATAGCATGTAATGCATCCCTGAATTGCCTCCAGCTTTAGATGGAGAAACTAATAAATCAATTTCAAAAATCAAAAATCTATGCCATTCATAAAAATATACATCCATTTAGTATGGAGTACAAAAAACAGAAAACCATTTTTAAATACAATAGAATCAAGAAAATTAGTTTGGAATATTAAAGAAAATGCTAAAGAAAAGAATATTTATATTGATTTCATAAATGGTTATGAAGATCATTGTCATTGTTTAATTTCATTAGGTAGTGATCAAAATATTGAAAAAGTAGTGCAATTATTAAAAGGAGAATCATCTTTCTGGATTAATAAAAATAGTCATTTATTTCCCAATTTGAAAGGAGAAAAATTTGGATGGCAAGAAGAATATTATGCTTTGTCTGTATCTAATTCTGTATTAAATAGAGTTCGTAATTATATCAAAAATCAAGAAGAACATCATCGCAAAAAATCATTTCAAGAAGAATGTGATTTGATTGTTGAGGAGTTTAGAGATTTGGCTAAAGCCTATAATGTTGATTGTGGTTCCTCCAGCTGAAGCTGGAGGGAATTCAATAAAAATCCTTATAAGATTAAGTATTCTTCAACCAAAGGTTTCGATACGATTCATCTTTATCATAATCTTTGGCTTGTTTTTCTATATTGAAAACTCTGTTTTGTCTTGGATCGTTTCCTACACCAGCTAAATAAGCCCAATTTCCCCAATTACTACAAACATCATAATCAATTAACTGTTGTTCGAAATAAGCAGCTCCAATTCTCCAATCGATGTTTAATTCATTGCAAAAATAACTCGCAACATTTTGTCGTCCACGATTACTCATAAAACCTGTTAACTTTAACTCAAGCATATTTGCATTTATAAAATCAGAATTTGTAGAACCATTTATCCATTGCGAAAGTAATTTTTCGTTTAAAGATTTTGAGTTTTGTTTTTCGGATTTTATGCCTTCAAATAAGAAAAATTTTGTTTGGTGTTTTTTGAACATAAATCTAAAAAAATCTCTCCAAAGTAATTCAAAAATTAACCAATACGTAGAATCATTTGCTCCAAATTGCGATTCATATTTTTTTATTTCACTATAAATAAATCTTGGAGAAATACAACCATTTGCTAACCAAGCTGAAAACTTTGAAGAATAATCAGCACCAATCATTCCGTTTCGAGTTTCTTTATAATTAGATAAACATTGACTTTCATAAAAATAATGATTTAATCTTTTGAGCGCTTCTGTTTCACCTCCTTTAAACTGAATTGCAGCTCTTGAATCTATTTCTTCAGATTCTAATCCTAATTCATTCAAACTTGGAAGTTTTATTTCAGGAATTTTAGGAGAATTTATTTTTTCGGGTTTATCAAAAGCTTCTCTTATTGTTGCATCTTTCTCTGTTTTTTTTCGAAAAGTTGTAAATGTATCAGGAATATCTTTTATTGAAAAAGGTAAATCTTCCGCATGATATAAAGTGCTTGTGCTTATGGATTCAAATTCGCAACGCAATTTAAAAAGCTCATTGGCTACTAATGTTTCCGTTTGTTTCTCTTCAAAAGCTACTTCACGCTTTGCAAATACTTTTTGAATTTTATAGGCTGAAACAATTTTTGGAATTTCTATTTCTGGTTTACCTTTTATAATTAATAATCCAGAACCTATTGCTCTTAAATTCTTATCTAAATCCGCTAAAGATTCTAATAAAAATTGAGTTCTATAATTACCTGTTTTTTTAAATCCAAATGAAGTAGTTTTAAAATGAGCTTCATCAAAACAATATACACAAACTAGTTGATTGCTTTGTGCAATTGCTTTTAAAAATGTTTCGTTATCTGTTAATCGTAAATCTGTTTTAAACCAAACTAATGCAGTTTTCATTATAATTCGTTTATGTTTTTTAAATAATAATCAGCTTGTTGTAATAATTCTACTTTGTCTTCGGGTTTCATTTTTCTCCATACATTGTACATCATTCCAATTCTTGGATTTTTACCTAAATTATCTTCATTTTTGTCATAAAAATTCCAATATAAACTATTGAAAGGACATGATTTTTCTCCTGTTTTTAATGCTTTTTTATAAAAACAAGTGCCACAATAATGACTCATTTTGTCAATATAACTGGCTGAACTAACATAAGGTTTTGTACCCACAATTCCGCCATCAGCAAACTGACTCATGCCACGAGTATTTGTTATTTCGACCCATTGTATGGCATCAATATATATACCTAAATACCAAGCGTCAACTTCATCAGGATGAATTCCTGCTAAAAGTGCAAAATTACCGGTAATCATCAACCGTTGAATGTGATGCGCATAGGCATAATCTAACGATTGGTTAATCGCATCTTTCATGCAATTCATTTTTGTTTTTCCAGTCCAAAACCAATCGGGTAACTTTTCTTGATTGTTGAAATAATTCATTTGAGCATATTCAGGCATTTTTAGCCAATATATTCCTCGCATATATTCACGCCAACCAATGATTTGACGAACAAAACCTTCTAATTGATTGAATTCAATTTCGTTGGGACGATTTTGCCATTCAGCAACAGAAGCTTCAATAACTTCTTGTGGAGAAATCACTTTAATGTTCATTGAAAAGGATATTCTAGAATGATATAATGACCATTCATTGGGTGTCATTGCATCTTGAAAACTTCCAAATAAATGCAAACAATTTTTGACAAAAAAATCAAGTAATTCTAAGGATTGTTCTCGATTTATTGGCCAGACAAAATTCTTTTCATCAATATTTCCGATGGTTTTTATATCCGTTTTTTTAATTTCATTTACTATATCTGAAACATCATTATTGAAAATTAAAGGTGGAGTAGGTTTGTGCTCTTTTGGAATTTTCTTTCGGTTTTCGCCATCATAATTCCATTTTCCTGTTGTAGGTTTGTCTCCTTCCATTAAAACATTGTGTTTTTTTCGCAGGGCACGATAAAAACTTTCTAATAAAAATGTTTTTTTTCCTTCAAAGAAAGTTCCAAGTTCTGTTCTAGAAGTATAAAAATGTTCAGAATCAACAACCGAATTTGAAATAGATAATGTATTGCAATAGTTTTTCAATAACTCATCTAATCTAAATTCATCAGGAAATTGGTATTCAAAATTGGTAAACTGATGTTTTTCAATTAAATACTGAATGTTTTTGTCAAATGATTGTAAGTTGTTTTCATCATTCAGATTAATATAAATTATTTGATGTTTATTTTTAATTAATTCATTGGCAAATGACTTCATAGCCGAAAAAAAGCCTACAATTTTTTGAATATGATGGGTTGCATAATCGGTTTCTGTTCGAATTTCCATTAAAAGATATGTCACAGAATTATCTTTAGTTTTAAACCACGAATGATTACTGTTTAATTGATCTCCTAGAATTAACCTTAAAGTTTTCATGTTCATTATTTATTCATTCTACATTTATCACTACAATATTTGACTTCATCCCAAACTTTTTCCCATTTTTTACGCCATGTGAAAGGTTTTTGGCAAACCAAACAAATTTTAGTGGGTAAGTTTTGTTTTTTTACTCCTTTCAAGTTTATTTTATTAGTGAAAAAAGGACATTATTAGGTTTTGCATAACTCAAACGGTCAATTCTTTTAGTTGTATGATAACTGTCTAAACCAGTGCAAGTTATTGTTTTGGCTTTTTCTATGTCAATAAAACCATCATCAAATAAACTGTCATTTGGAATGTAAATATCTTTGACTTGACCAATAATTAAAATGGTATTGTTTATTTCTATTTCAACTTTTTGCTTGAATTCCAAACTAAATTGAATGTGACTTTCTTTAACAAATGGTGCTTGAAAATCGTTTTTATATTCTGTATTTAATCCCGTTGCATCAAATTCTGAAATTTCTCTTGGATAACGAGCCGAAGTTTGATGTGCTTGTTTGTAAATTTCTTCATTAATATGATTAACGGTGTAATATTTTGTCTCTAAAATGTTTTCTAAAGTATGTCTTTCAACAACTCCTGGACGAATAATGATTCCAAACAAAGCGGGATTTGATCCAATATGAACTAGGGAACTAATTATAGAAAGATTCGTTTGATTTTCCTTGTTATTAGTTCCAATTAAACACACACTTTTAAAGCCAGATAAACTATTCATTAAGTTTACTCGGAATAATTTTTCCATGGAAGAAATATCTGAATTGGAAATGTGTTTTTGCATGACTTTATTAGTTAAATTAATTATTCTAAAAAGTTATCTTTCTTCGAATCAATATGAATCCATTTTTTATTGCTGTTTAATTTG
This sequence comes from uncultured Flavobacterium sp., assembly GCF_963922255.1. Lineage (GTDB taxonomy): Bacteria > Bacteroidota > Bacteroidia > Flavobacteriales > Flavobacteriaceae > Flavobacterium. The sequence continues at coordinate 306,288 of NZ_CAWUIC010000001.1, forward strand.
AAAGTTCCAATGTGTTCTTTATTCCAATCATTAGGATGAATTAGGGATAGAAAATTAGATCCGTCTTTTCCTAAATATAAATGGTATATTTCACCAACAACTGGTTCGAAATAAAATTTGGCATTGTATAGAATTTCGTTCCATTCGTATTCTTGCATTAGTTTTTCATATTCTACTTTAAGTTCGTTGAATTTACTTTCAAATTCTTTATTTACGTTACTAACCCCTTTATTTTTCCAATCAACAATATTATCTATTTTGATGGCTGGAGCTCCAACATTTGTAGCGTAAGAAATTTTATTAGCATTATATCCATTTTCATCAGAGTAAACTACATTATCTGGGATTTTACTTTTCATGATTATCTTTTTGAAATTTTGTTATTAGAAATGGCACGTTGAAGTTTACATTTAAAACGATTAATACCTTCAACTCGTTTGGCTAAATGTTTGGTTTTACAGTTTTCAACTCTCTTTCGCCACAATTTGTAACTGCTAAATTTGAGTTCTTTTTTCATTAAAGCTTTAACATCAGCTTCATTTAAACCAAATTGGAATTTGATGGCATCAAAAGGTGTTCTGTCTTCCCAAGCCATTTCAATAATTCGATCAAGTTCTATATCTGTAAAGTTTTTGTCAGAAATCATATTTTGTTTAACTATTAAATTAAAAAGTTAAACAAAATTACAAAATATTTTATACTGAAGGATAAAATTTAAAAATTAATTATGTTTTTTCCAGTATCTTTTTCCGTAGCTGCAGAAAATTTCATTATTAGATTTGATATTTTTTGTAGCAATTATACAAACATTGTTATCATCATCTAAAGTGATTTTTGAGTTGTTTTTAAATTCAGGGTTTTCAAAAGCTTCAGCATCATTGGCATATTTGGCAAAACAATCCACATGCATAGAATCCATAATTGTTCCATCAATCATGTTTATGAAATATCTGTCTTTTCCATTGTCAACACGATTTTTAGCTTCAATTTCGGTTAAGATTTCTCCTTTAAAAATGGAAATGACTTCGTGTTTATAGATTTTAATTGCAGTAAATAAGCCTTTTCCTGCGTTCTGTATTTGAGAATTTTCTATGTATAAATAGTCAGATTCAGGTGCTTCTATTTTTAAAGTTAAATTGTTCAGGATTTTAATTTTTGGATTAGTAACAAATATAAGTAAACCAATCCAGATGAATCTTACTAAACAAATTTATAAAAACGTGCTCCTTTTAAAACTGGATTTTCTTTTTCGATGTAATCTAAAACAAATTCGTTTGATGAATTTAAAACATTAGATTTTAATTCTTTTTTATGAAGTTTTTCATAAGTTTTAAAATCAATTGCTGTTCTTAGTTCTAAAGTTTCGAATAATTCTGTTTTGACAATTTTATCTTTCCAATTTTTTTCAATTGTACCTTCAAATACCTTTGATTTAGAGCCACTACCATATGCAATAAAACCTGCTTTTTTTGTTTTTAACTCTAAATTTTCTTTTTTGTAAAAATACAAAGCAGATAAAAATCCTAGAAATATTGAACCAGTATAAATATTTCCAACGTCACCAGAAGCAATTTCTGATGGTTTTATTTTTTGATTGACTAAAGTCAAGTATTCATTTGATTTTGATAAAGCTCTTAACTTATCTTTTACCGTTTCTCCTTCTTGTTGCTTTAAAAGAGCTTGGTTTTCTTTTGCAAAAATTTCAATAAACGTTCTTCTTCCTTGAAAACAGTAGGGTAGATGCATCAAAATTAAATCCCAATTATTAAAAATTACTGTGTTTTGATTGCTTTCTTTTTTATAATGATCGTAAGCCTCTGTGATTCTATTAATGTAACAAGTATTTGAATATTGTCCATCAAAAACAGGTTGTTCTTTTGTGATAGTAATTTCAGATTCTAAAACACCAAACCATTCTTCATTGTTGGGATTTTTTGTTATTTTAGATTTTTCGATAATTATTTTTGGTTTAAAAAAATCAAAAACGCCACTTGTTGAAACCCCTATTTTCTTAGAAAATGAAATGATACTTGGATTTGAAGTTATCAACATGGCAATTGCACCAGCACCTTGCGTGTACTCACCCGTAGAGTTTAAATCATATTTTGCATTGTCTGTAGAGATAACTACTGCTTTTTTAGTAGGATTTAAACGAATATAATCCACACAGTTTTGAAGAGCGTCAACGGCTCCAATACAAGCAAATGTGAAATCAACCATATCACAATTTCTGAAAGAATTAGTTCCTGTTTTTTGTTCAATTAGTTGTAAAATGTAGGAAGCAATAGGTTTTGAATTATCTACACTACTTTCTGTGCCAACATATATTCGTGAAATTTCAGAAGGATTTAAATTCTCTTGTTGAATTAATTTATAAAAAGCATTTGCTCCTAAAGTAATACAATCTTGATTTACATCTAGAAAACTCATTTTTTGTAGACCAAGACCCTTAGTAAGTTTTTCGGGTTCAATATTTCTGTTTTGAGCTAAAACATCAATTGGTAAATATATTTTTGGAACATCAAATTGTATAGCATCAATACCGACTTTCATGATAGATTTATTAAAAAATGAAATCAAAATTAGTGATTGATTTGAGATTTTAAATAAAACAATTTATAAAATTTAATTTGCACATAAACTTTTGCGAATGTCAAAAATTAAGATAGGTTTTATTCTGAATTTTATATTTTTTTTAAAATTTCACTTTGCTTGAAATATAAAAAAAAAGAGTTACTAAAAGCAACTCTTTAATTTATGATATTTGGTTAGTTTACAAAATCTCTTTAAATGTATCGTGCAATTTTATGTCACCTGACTCATATCCTTTCATAAACCATTTCATTCGTTGTTCAGAAGAACCATGAGTAAATGTTTCTTGGTTAACATGACCTTGCATTTTAGATTGAATGGCATCATCACCAACAGCATGAGCAGCACTTAAAGCCTCTTCTATATCACCAGCTTCTAATAAGTTTTTATTGTAATGAGCCCAAAGTCCGGCATAAAAATCAGCTTGTAATTCCAAAGCCACTGAATATTTATTGGCTTGCGCTTGACTTTTTCCTTGTTGAGCTTGTCTAACTTTTTGAGAAGTACCTAGTAGAGTTTGAACGTGGTGTCCGACTTCATGTGCAATTACGTAAGCAATTGCAAAATCTCCACCTTTTGCTCCAAAACGAGTGCGTAATTCCTCAAAGAACGTCAAATCCATATAGACTTTTCGATCAGCTGGACAATAAAAAGGTCCTGAAGCCGCAGTTGCTCCACCACATGCTGTTTCAACTGAATCAGAGAATAAAACCATACCTGGTTTTTCGTAAGCACCTATATTGTTTTCAGCGAATATTTTAGACCAAGTTTCGTTATTATAAACGAAAACAGCTTCGCTAAAAGCACCTAATTCCTTTTCGGCAGCAGTTAGTTCTCTTGTTTGAGTTTGTTCAGTTTGATTTTGAGATCCTTGTGTTTGTTGCAGTACGTTTCCAATAGTTTGCCCAGTTTCACCACCAAAAACATTCAGTAATAAAATTACAATCCCAATTAGTCCTCCACCAATCACAGCTTTTCCACCACCGGACATTCCTCTTCTGTCTTCAAAAGTGTCACTTTTTTTTCTTTCCCATTTCATAATATTTTTTTTTAAAATTCTTCTTGTCCTATTTCGTCAATTAGAGATTTTTCTTCAAAACCAATTGCTTGATTATAAATTGCATAAATCATAGAGTAGTAAAATGGAATTGTAAAAATTATTCCAATACAAAAACCAATTATTCCTATAAGAACCCCAATAACTGCCAGTAATAGAGCCACAAAAATTAATACAGGTTGCTTAAAAAATAATTTGACACTTTTAGTTATAGCATTTTCATAATTCTGTTCACCATAAATAATTAATGGTAAAGTAAATACTGTAATTATTGCAACAAAAAATTGTGTAAAATATGTAAGAAATTCTAAATTTATTAAAGTTAGTCCAGAGCTTAATAAGCCGCTTGTTAATCCAATGATTAAGTAACTTAGAAATATATCTTTAAAAAATTTACTTTTATAAAAATCAAAAAACACGTTTATTCCAACTTCTTGATTGTTTTTTGCTAAATGATTAACGTGAATAAACCCTGCTGTAATTGGTGCAGAAAAAGCACTTGTAACAGTTGCAATTAATAAAGTGCTAATTAAACCGATGGCTGTGCTTTGACTTGCTTGAAATTCAGTCATAGTAGATGTTAAATCTGAAAAACCGTAGATTAATGCAAATACAGTTCCATAAATTATTAAAGTCACTATTATTAATAATATCATGGCAACTCCAGACATTAAAAAAGTCTTTTTAAAAGTGTTAACACTTTCATCAATTAAACTTCCAGTTTCAAGAGTATATCCGTTTTGGATTTTTAAGTCAATTTTTGAGTTAATTTTGCTGTTCATTATTTTATTTATAATTAAAAACCTATTCTAAATCCAAGATATATATCTGCTTGTTTAGTGTCATCAATCATTGCAGTTAATATAGATCCAGAACCCATGAAGAATCCACCTAATCTAAATCCAAAACCACCTGTGAATCCAGATATTTCATTTTCTGAAAGCGGTACATATATTTCATAACTTTCACCTGAAAAGCGAGGTGTTAAAGTTATACTATTTTGTGTTGTAGAAAAATCATTATCGCTATCATCTACTAATTTTTGTTGTGTATAAGCACTAACATAAAATCTACTTGCTAATTTTAAATCTGCATAAGCTGTAAATAAGGTTGGTAGCTTTATGGTGAAATCCTTTTCATCGCTAGTTTTTGTTAAGTATCCACTAGCTAACAATATTTGTTCAATATCTCTTACATTGTCAACATCTTGAAACTGATTTAGATTTAAAAATTCTGTGTTTGAAATGTTTAAATTATAATTACTAGATTCATTATTATCAGCTTTAAAAGTCATTGATCCAATATTTTTAATAGCTAAACCAGAATTGAATTTATAATCTTTAGGATTATCAGCTACTTTAATTTTAAAATTTAATCCTAAATCAACTGCATAACCATTAATTCCAGAACTGAAGAAATCATTAAAATTATCTGCATCTGTAAAACCATCGGCAATTGGTCCAGAGTAAGCTATATTTAAATTTGCTTGAGTATCCGTTAAATTGTGATTTCCTGTAGTATTAATTATCGTTCCGTTAAATTTGTCAACAGCTAAATTTGTATATGAACTTGGAAAAAGTAAACGAACATTGGTTCCAGCACTTAATTTATATTTATCAGATTCAAATAAATTTCTTGCTAAAGAAAATCCTATTTCACCCCAAGCTGCAGCATTTATTTTTTGATTAAAGTTACTATTTACTGTAGTTGTACCTAGAATTGAATTAACTGCAGAATTTGCTAATGCATCTCCTAAATTTACATCAACATCAATAATATTAGCTTTCGCAACAGCATTTAATGAAACACCAAACCCCCATTTGTTATATTTCATACCAAAAGAGGCTATATTAGCAAGCACATCCAAACGCATATTTGCAGGTTCGTCACCTTCAAAAATTAAATCTTCAATATCTTTATCAGAATTTACAATATCACTAAAACTAATCTTATTATTAGATATATTAGTACTTATATTTAAGGCACTTATTTCAAAATTATTTGACATATTTGTCAATTCTGCTGGATTAAATGATGCATTTAACAGACCTACTCTTCTAGAAATATTAATTCCAGAGTAATGTTCTTGGGCTAAACTTAGATTTAGCATGAACAAGGCTAGCAATAAAATATGTTTTTTCATTTGCGTAAGATTTTGATTTTTGTCTTAGTAACAAATGTATAAAATTTTGTTAATATTTAGGTGAGATAATTAAAGATATAGGATTAAATTATCATTTTTTCGATTAAATACAACTAAATAGCTTTCCAGATAACATCATTAGGAACAGTTGCTTCTAAAGTTAAGATTTCTTTTGTTACAGGATGTTTTAAAACTAATTTTCTAGCATGAAGATGTATTCCACCATCAGGATTGCTTCTATCAAAGCCATATTTTAAATCACCTTTTATTGGACAACCAATAGCTGATAATTGTGCTCTTATTTGATGATGTCTTCCAGTATGAAGATTTATTTCTAATGCGAAATAATTATCAAGTTTTTTAATGATTGTGTATTCTAAACTTGCTCTTTTACTTTCGGGAACTTCTTTAGTGTGTGCTTTTGAAGTATTGTTCTTAGGATTTCGTTTTAGAAAATGAATTAGAGTATCGTTTTCTCTTGGAGGTAAATTTTTTACAACAGTCCAATAAGTTTTTTGAGTTTCTCGATTTTTAAACGATTCATTTAAACGAGTTAGTGCTTTTGAAGTTTTGGCAAAAACAATGATTCCGGTTGTTGGTCTATCTAATCTATGTACAACACCTAAATAAACATCTCCAGGTTTGTTGTATTTATCTTTAATATATTCTTTTACTACTTCAGATAAAGGTTTATCACCAGTTTTATCACCTTGTACAATATCACCTACACGTTTGTTAATGACAATTATATGATTGTCTTCGTGAATGATTTGAAGATTATTTTTTGTGGAAATTATTTTTTCTGCCAAAACAAACTAATTGCTAATCACTATTTACTAATTACTTTTTAATATTGTTCATTTTCATTTGGAAAATCAACTGCTTTTACATCAGAAACATATTGTCCGATTGCTTTTGTCATTTGATCGTATAAGTCTAAATATCTTCTTAAAAATCTTGGATTGAATTCATTATTCATCCCTAACATATCATGAATTACTAAAACTTGACCATCAACACCATTTCCAGCACCAATTCCGATAACAGGAATAGAAATACTTTCGGCAACTTTTTGAGCTAATTTAGCAGGAATTTTTTCTAAAACTAAAGCAAAACATCCTATTCTTTCTAACATTTTTGCATCTTCAATTAATTTATCTGCTTCTTCATCTTCTTTTGCTCTAACCGTGTAAGTTCCGAATTTATATATTGATTGTGGTGTTAAGCCTAAATGTCCCATTACAGGAATTCCAGCATTTAAAATACGTTTTATAGAATCTTTTATTTCAGAACCTCCTTCTAATTTTACAGCATGACCACCACTTTCTTTCATGATTCTAATTGCTGAACGCAATGCCTCTTTTGGGTCAGATTGATAACTTCCAAAAGGTAAATCTACCACTACTAAAGAACGTTCAATTGCTCTAACAACACCAGATGCATGATAAATCATTTGATCTAAAGTAATTGGTAAAGTAGTTTCGTGACCAGCCATTACATTGCTGGCAGAATCTCCAACTAAAATAACATCAACTCCAGCAGAGTCAACTATTTTAGCCATTGTAAAATCATAAGCTGTTAACATAGAGATTTTTTCTCCATTGGCTTTCATTTCTATTAATGATTTTGTAGTAATTCTTTTGTAATCTTTCTTTGCAACAGACATAGTAAATAGTATAAAATTTTAGCAAATGTAGTAAAACCATTTATTTTTAAATAATATTAAAAAATTAATTCAATTTTAAGGTCTCATTAATAAAATAGATAGTACATTTATTCGATTTTTTAGCAAATAGAAAAATGATACCAATTTTATTAGTCGTAGCTATTTTGGGCTATCTTTTTGTGATTTTTGAAACTCCTATTCGAATCAACAAAACAATCACTGCAATTTTAACTGGAGCTATGTGTTGGATAGTAATAGCCATATTTAATCCAGGAAATGCTCCCATGATTTCAGAAAAATTAGTCACTTATTTTGGTGAGATTTCTGGTTTACTTATTTTCTTATTAGGAGCAATGACAATTGTGGAATTGATAGATTTACACAAAGGATTTACTGTTATAACTCATAGAATTAGAACCAAATCTGTTTTAGAATTACTTTGGATTGTTGGATTTATCACTTTTATTTTATCAGCATTATTAGATAATTTAGCAACAGCAATAATTATGGTGACTTTATTGCGAAAATTAATGCCAAAAAGCGAAATTAGAATGACCTTAGCAGGAATTGTTGTAATTGCCGCAAATGCTGGAGGAGCTTTTAGTCCAATTGGCGATGTTACTACAACTTTGTTATGGATTGGTGGTCAAGTTAGTGCTTTTGGAATTGTGAAAGTACTTTTCTTACCTTCTGTGATGGTCTTGCTAGTTCCTTTGATAATTGCAAGTTATAGAATGAAAGGGTTTGCAGTTTTGCGAGCTCAAATCTCAATGGCAGATGCAAAGCAAGAAGAAAAAATGAAAGGAAGTTTTAGTGTTTTTGTAGCTGGAGTTATAGGTTTAGTTTTGGTTCCAGTTATAAAATCAATTACAGGCTTGCCACCATTTATTGGAGTTTTGGTTTCATTGAGTATGGTTTCATTAGTTTCAATAGTTTATCATAGAAATAAAACACAAGAAGAAAAAGATAGATACTCTGTTGCTACAGCACTTTCAAAAGTTGATGTGAGTTCTATTTTGTATTTTATGGGAATTTTATTAATGGTTTTTGCTTTACAAGAAGTTCATGTTTTATCTCAATTAGCTACTTTTTTAGAAACGAATTTACCTAATACTAATATGATGATTATTGCAATTGGTGTTTTGTCATCAATTGTTGATAATGGAAGTTTAGTTGCTGCAACACAAGGGATGTTTCCAATAACTCAATTTCCAATGGATAATAGTTTATGGGAATTTATTGCTCTTTGTGCAGGAACTGGAGGAAGTATGATGATAATTGGTTCAGCATCAGGAATTGCAATAATGGAAAAAGAAAAAATGACTTTTATGTGGTATTTTAAAAAGATAACTCCATTAGCAATTGCAGGTTATATTGCAGGAATTGTAACGTATTTGGTAATTAATTTACTAATACATTAAAAGTAAAGATATGAAAAGAGTTATTGTTTTTTTCGTTTTAACAATTTCGAGTTTAATGTTCTCTCAAGAAAAAGAAGTTCAAAAAACTATTGATGATTTTTTTGTGGGATTAAATTCAAAAGACACAACAGCAATTAGAAAACAATGTTACAAAGATGTAGTAGTGCAAACTATACATAAAACCAAATTAGGAAATCAGCTTAAAACAGATAATATTAAAAACTTTTTAATTTCGATTAGTACAATTCCGAAAGAAGTTATTATTGAAGAAAAATTACTTGATTATAAAATTGAAGTTGATGGCAATTTAGCCCATGTTTGGACATCTTATGAATTTTATGTCAATGGAAATATTAGCCACAAAGGAGTGAATTCTTTTACCTTGTTCAAAGAAAGTAATGATTGGCAGATTATTCATATAATTGATACTCGAAGAAGAAATTAGTTTAGCAATAATTATTTACACTAACTTTTGATAGTACTCCGATTTTAAATTCAAAAATTATGCTACTACTTTCTAAATGAATAAGATATATATTTGGATTTTTGAAGTTTGTAGTTATGTATTTTGAATATTTTATTATAAATTCTTTTTCAGTTGTATTGTTGTCTAAAATATCATTTAAGTTAAAAGAAAATTTATTTATGTTATTTATAATTACGTCAATTAATTCAGTTTTATTTTCTTTTTCATCTACAGATAAAGTAATATTTTCATATTTGTAAAATAGTTCACTTAAATAAACCCCACATTCATCAGTAACAGTTTCTTTTTTTAAAGGTTTTCCAAGAGTTTTTATTATAAAATTTAATGGTAATATGCAGTTTTGACTTTTTTTACCATTAATAATAAATTCACTATTTTTTGCAAAATTATTTACTTCTTCAAAATTATATTCAAAATTAATTTTTGAAACAATAAACAAGTTAAATTCAGTTTCTTCTATTTTTTTAATATCATTAAGTTGATTAGCTACTAATAAATATCTTTCAAAAGCCGGTTTTAAAGTTTCATTATCGCTATTTGTGGCTAATTCAACTAAACGTTCAGCTATTTTTTTTCTTTCTTCAACCTTTAATACTTCTATTGTATCAAATTGATTTATTAAATCCTCAAAATTTGGACGTTGACCAATATATTTTCTTTGAACATAGACAGCGTTAGAATCAAAACCATACCCAATATTTACCCATTGTTCTTCATTTATAGGATAATAACTTATTTGAACAGCTTCACCATTTGTTAAAATTCTTTTTACAGTTGAATTTTTATCGGTTAAGGCTCTTCCTTTTAATCCTGCAACATTAACAAAAAGATGATTTCCACCATAATATTTGTCGCCACCATTTAGAATAGGATTTTCAATATCATTAGTGTAAACATCATAATAATTTAAACTATTTGAAATATACTTTTTAAGTACATAACCAATGGTCATATTATCAGATTGAATTTTTGACCAATTAGAATTAATTTCTGAAATAATTTTAATTTCTGCACCTCTTTTAAAATACCCGTAAAATGTTGAAGTCTCAGATGGTTTTTCAAATAAACGAGTATCATTGAGTATCCAAAATCGATCTTGGGAAAATGAATTACTTATAATTAAAAGAAAAAATAATATTGTTGATGATTTTATTGATTTCATTTTTTGAAAAGTTTGTTATCAAAATAATAAGTAATAAATGTACCAAATATATAGCAAAATAAATCACTCCAAAGAAAACCTTCACCAAAAATATAACGTCCAATATTTGTAGAGCGAATTTTATCCAACCAATTCCATTGAATTAATTGTGAAATTTCAATAAAAAAACAAAAAGACAGACTTATAATCAAAAGCTGATCTCGTCTTTTTATTGGAAATAGAAAACAAAATTCAAAATAAATTAAAACTGCATAAAGAATATCACCAACAAATAAAGGAATAAATTCAATTTTCCTTGAAAGTATACCAATTATCATAGTTATAATTGAAAGAACAAAGTAAGTGAACCTTTTTTTCAATGTACTTAGTTTAACAATCCGCCAAATTTACTGCAATCGCTAAACCACCCTCAGATGTTTCTTTATATTTAGTATTCATATCTTTAGCTGTTTCCCACATAGTATTAACAACTTTATCTAAAGGAACTTTAACGTTTTTGGCGTCCGTTTCTAAAGCTAATTCAGCAGCATTTATGGCTTTTATCGCTCCCATAGTGTTACGTTCAATACAAGGAACTTGCACCAAACCACCAATTGGATCACAAGTTAACCCCAAATGATGTTCCATAGCAATTTCAGCAGCAACCGTTACTTGTTCTGGTGTTCCACCCATTGCTTCACATAATGCAGCAGCAGCCATTGCACTTGAAACTCCAATTTCAGCTTGGCAACCACCCATGGCAGCACTAATTGTTGCTCCTTTTTTAAATACACTGCCAATTTCTCCAGCAGTTAATAAAAATTGTTTGATTTCTTCTTCACCAGCTTTGTGGTTTTCAATTACTAAATAATACATCAAAACAGCTGGAATTACACCAGCACTTCCATTAGTTGGAGCAGTTACAACTCTTCCTAATGAAGCATTGACTTCATTGACAGATAAAGCAAAACAGCTTACCCATTTTAAAATTTGTCTGAATTTAACTTCGGTTTGACGAATAACTTGCATCCACGAATAAGGATTGTCATAAGGTAAAACACCAATTAAATTTTTATGCATGTCATAGGCACGTCTTCTAACATTTAATCCACCAGGTAAAGTTCCCTCAGAATGGCAACCAATGTACATACATTCTAACATGGTATCCCAAATTCGCATGAGTTCGTTATGAATTTCCTCTTCAGAACGCATCGATTTTTCATTTTCATAAACGATTTCCCAAACTTTTTTGTTTTCCTGATTACAGAATTTTAACAAGTCAGTTGCATTGTCAGTTCTAAAAGGAAAAGAACATTTTATGGCTTCATTTTTTGTTGAATTGATTAGTTCTTCGACCACAACAAATCCACCACCTATAGAATAGTAGGTGTTTTGGTATTCTTCATTAGATGTATAAGCCGTAAATTTCATTCCATTAGAGTGGAAAGGCAAAAATTCACGATTAAAAACAATATCTTTCTCAAAATCAAACGGAATTATTATTTCATTTCCTAAAAAGATTTCATGCTTATTTTTTATTGCAGAAATAATTACATCAAGACTTTCCACCGGAATATATTCAGGATCAGCTCCACTCAATCCAAGCATTACCGCTAAATCTGTCGCATGACCTTTTCCTGTCAAAGAAAGAGAACCATATAAATCTACTTTAACGCGATTAACATCATCAAGCATTTTTTTATCTCTTAATTCACCCAAAAAACGCTCGGCTGCACGCCAAGGACCAAGAGTGTGCGAACTTGAAGGTCCAACACCAATTTTTAACATATCAAAAACTGAAATACATTCCATAGCTATATCGTTATAGTTGCAAAGATAGGAGAAAGTTTTATAGGTTAATAGTTTATGAGTTTAAAAGTTTAAAAGGGTTAACCAATAACATTCTAACTTATAACCTACAACATGATTAATGTCATCTTGTCATATAAATTTAGCAAAAACTGACAATTAATTGATAAATAAAGTGTTGGCACAATCCTTGTCTTATAGAAACCGAGTTTAAAAATTAAATAAATTAGAAATTAAATAAGATGAGTAAAATTATTGGAATCGACTTAGGAACTACTAACTCTTGCGTCTCTGTAATGGAAGGTAACGAACCAGTAGTAATTCCTAATGCAGAAGGAAAAAGAACAACACCATCAATCATTGCATTTGTTGAAGGTGGAGAAATTAAAGTTGGTGATCCTGCAAAAAGACAAGCAGTGACTAACCCAACAAAGACTATTGCTTCTATCAAACGTTTTATGGGAAATAAATTCTCAGAAAGTGCAAGTGAAGCAAAAAATGTGGCTTATAAAGTAGTAAAAGGAGATAACGACACACCAAGAGTTGATATTGACGGAAGACTTTATACACCACAAGAATTATCAGCAATGACACTTCAAAAAATGAAGAAAACTGCTGAAGATTATTTAGGACAAACAGTAACTGAAGCAGTTATTACAGTTCCTGCATACTTTAATGATGCACAACGTCAAGCGACTAAAGAAGCTGGTGAAATTGCAGGTTTAAAAGTAATGCGTATTATCAACGAACCAACAGCTGCTGCGTTAGCTTATGGTTTAGATAAAAAAGGTACTGATCAAAAAATTGCTGTTTATGATTTAGGTGGAGGTACATTTGATATTTCTATCCTTGAATTGGGAGATGGTGTATTTGAAGTGTTATCTACAAATGGAGATACTCACTTAGGTGGAGATGATTTTGACCAAGTTATTATTGACTGGTTAGCTGAAGAATTCAACAAAGAAGAAGGAATTGATTTACGTCAAGATCCAATGTCATTACAAAGAATTAAAGAAGCTGCTGAAAAAGCTAAGATTGAATTATCATCTGGTGCTGAAACTGAAATCAACTTACCATACGTAACAGCTACTGCTACAGGACCAAAACACTTAGTTAAAAAATTAACTAGAGCTAAATTTGAGCAATTATCAGATGCATTAGTAAAACGTTCTATGGAGCCAGTTGCTAAAGCATTAAAAGATGCAGGTTTATCTACATCTGATATTGACCAAGTAATTTTAGTTGGAGGTTCTACTCGTATGCCAAGAATCGCTGATGAAGTTGAAAAATTCTTCGGTAAAAAAGCATCAAAAGGAGTTAATCCTGATGAAGTAGTTGCCATTGGAGCTGCTATTCAAGGTGGAGTTTTATCAGGTGATGTAAAAGATGTATTGTTATTAGACGTTACACCTTTATCATTAGGTATTGAGACAATGGGTGGAGTGATGACTACATTAATTGAGTCTAATACTACTATTCCAACAAAAAAATCACAAGTATTTTCTACAGCTGCAGATTCTCAACCATCAGTTGAAATCCACGTATTACAAGGAGCTAGAGCAATGGCTGCTGATAATAAAACAATTGGACGTTTCCATTTAGACGGAATTCCACCAGCACCAAGAGGTGTTCCACAAATTGAAGTAACTTTTGATATTGATGCAAATGGTATCATTAAAGTTTCTGCAACAGATAAAGGAACAGGAAAATCTCATGATATTCGTATCGAAGCTTCTTCTGGTTTAACAGCTGAAGAAATCGAAAGAATGAAAAAAGATGCTGAAGCAAATGCAGATGCTGACAAACAAGCAAAAGAAAGAGTTGAAAAACTGAATCAAGCAGATAGTATGATTTTCCAAACTGAAAGTCAATTGAAAGAATTAGGTGAAAAATTATCTGATGAACACAAAACAACTATTGAAGGTGCTTTAACAGAATTAAAAGCGGCTCATGAATCTCAAGATTTAGGAGCAATTGATTCAGCTTTAGAGAAAGTTAATGCAGCTTGGAAAACAGCAACTGAAGCTATGTATGCTCAAGGAGATCAAGGAGCACAACAAGCACAACCACAAGGTGACGCATCAGGAGATGAAACTCAAGATGTAGAATTTGAAGAAGTAAAAGAAGAGAAATAATATTAAGTTTATAGTATTAAGTATCAAAACTAACCGAGTGAGAAATTACTCGGTTTTTTTTATGCTTAAAAATTATAGTATGCACGCATAGTAAATTCAATTAGTTTTAGTATATTTGAATTCCTTAAATAATTTCAAAATGCAAAAGCAAACGCTGACTTCTTTATTAAACATAAAACATCCTATAATAATTGCTCCAATGTTTTTAGTTTCCAATACTAAAATGGTTATTGAAGGCATGAAAAGTGGAGTAGCAGGGTGTATTCCTGCTTTAAATTACAGAACGTTAGAAGAATTAAGAGCTTCCATTCAAGAATTAAAAGCTGCTAAATTTGAAGGTGGAAGTTTTGGTTATAACTTAATTGTAAATAAATCTAATCCAAAATACAAAGAGCAATTGCAAGTTATTTGCGAAGAAGGAGTTGACTTTATAATCACTTCATTAGGAAGTCCAGAAGAAACAATTAGAGAAGCTCATAAAGTTGGCATTAAAGTTTTTTGTGATGTAACGGATTTATCTTTTGCTAAAAAAGTAGAAAGTGTTGGAGGTGATGCTTTAATTGCAGTAAATAATTTAGCTGGTGGACATAGAGGAAATATAAATCCTGAAACTTTAATTAAGCAATTAAATGAAAATACTTCGTTACCAGTAATTTCGGCTGGTGGTGTAAGTAGTAAAGCTGATATTGATAAAATGATGAGTTACGGTGCAATTGGAGTTTCTGTTGGAAGTCCGTTTATTGCTTCCAATGAAGCTGGTGTTTCTGATGAATACAAACAAGCTTGTGTAGATTATGGTGCAAAAGACATAGTAATGACACAACGAATTTCAGGCACACCTTGTACTGTTATAAACACCCCATACGTTCAAAAAATAGGAACGAAGGAAACTTGGTTAGAACGAATTCTAAATAAAAATAAAAGTCTTAAAAAATGGGTAAAAATGATTCGTTTTTATATTGGTATGAAAGCTACAGAAAAAGCAGCTACACAAGCAACATATAAAACCGTTTGGGTTGCAGGACCAAGTATCGAAAATACAAAAGCTATTTTGCCTATAAAAGAAATTGTTAAGGGTTTAATAAATTGATTCCTAATTAATAATAATGATTTCATCTTTGTTAATTCTAGATTGTAATCTTATTATATAATTTTCTTTTGTTGAAACTGTAACTTGCAATTTTTTATGTTTCTTATATTTAATTATTAATTGTTCTCCTAATCTTGAATCAAATTTAAATTTACCTTCTAAATCTGTATAATGTATGTCTTTGCTTACTTTACACTTAATTTTTAAATTTGGGATAGGTTTACTTTCACTATCATATATAATACCAGACACTTTTCTTTCTTGGTAGTCTGAAAAAGAAAAGATATTTATTAAAATGAATGATATGAAAATTTTCAAATTCAAATTATTCTACAGATAACTCAAATGATTTATCCCAATTTTTACCAGTAACGAGAATTGTTTTTGTTTTTGGGTTATAAGCTATTCCATTTAAAACTTCACCTTGTTGTAAAGTCTTTTTTACTTTTGTTTTTAAATCACTTAAATTTAATATTCTTTCTACAGCACCTGTTTTTGGATCGATTTTAATAACCATATCTTTTTCATAAATGTTTGCCCAAATTTTACCATCTATCCATTCCATTTCATTAATGTTGTCTATTTTGTTGGCATTAGTATATACATTGATATAATCTATCATTTCAAAAGTTTCTGGATTTAAAATGTAAATTTTTTCAGAACCATCACTCATATATAAATTTGTTCCGTCATTAGTTAAACCCCACCCTGCTAAATCTTTTCTGAAATACGATATAGCTTTTTCTTGTTTTAAGGTTTTGGCATCATATACAAAAGCTGTATTTTCATTCCAAGTTAATTGGTAGATTTTATCTTTAAGAATCGTAACACCTTCTCCAAAATATTGTTTATTTAAATCAACTTTTTCAAGAACATCACCAGTTTTATAATCTGTTTTTCTTAATGAAGAATTGCCGTATTGACCACTTCCTTCTATTAAAAGATCTTCATAAAACTCATATCCTTGTGTGTAAGATGTACTATCATGATTAAAAGTGTTAACAATTTGATACTCTAGTAATTCTGGTGCATCTTTAGCGTAAACAATAAAATTGGTTTCAGTTTCAGAGTTTTTTCCTTCAGAATAAATAAGAGCTTTAATTCTTGTATACCCTAATTTTTGATTTTCTAATGAAAAATGAATTTTTTCATTCTTCAACGCTTTACCGATATTAATATCATTAACGTAGTAGATTACAGAATCAATAGTTCTGTTTTGCTCATTTTTAATACCTAAATCTACACTTTGTGATGGATTATAAGCTTGCATCATTGCTGATGTATCTATTGAAAAAATATTTTTTTCGTCATTTTTATCACCTCCACATGATATTGATAAAAGAGTTAAACCAATGAAAGAGAATACCTTATATTTAAACATAATTATTATTTTAAAAAATCTAATATACAACGTTTTTTTTAACCTACAATTGCCTTGCAAAAATATAAAAAGATTGTATATTTGCACCGGCAAGTCCTACACGACCAGCTCCTGCAGAATCCCCCAGGGTGGGAACGCAGCAAGGGTACGCGGTTGTAGCGGTGCGATGTAGGTCGCTTGCCATTTTATTTCCAAATTGATTGGAATCTTTTTTAGAATTTATACTCAATTATCTTCCAACTCGGAAGATTTTTTATTTTAAATAAACCCTAAAGTAAAAATATAATGCTTTATTTAATTTGAAGTTAAAGTTACATTAAAATTAACCCAACTTTTTAATTAACTTTGCAATTCTAATTTTGAAAAGAAAATAATGCAAAAAGTTGTTTTTATTACTGGAGCTTCTTCTGGAATAGGTAAAGCAATAGGTGAATTTCTTCATCACAAAAACTTTATCGTTTATGGAACAAGTAGAAATCCTTCAAAAATTGAAAATTCTATTTTTCCTTTAGTTGCTTTAGATGTTAGAGATGTAAATTCAATTAAAAATGCATTTTCAGAAGTTTTATCAATAACAAAAAGAATTGATGTTGTAATTAATAATGCTGGAGTTGGAATTACGGGTCCTTTGGAAGAAATTCCATTAGAAGAAATTAAAAATAATTTTGAGACCAATCTTTTTGGACCTATTGAAGTGATGAAAGCTATTTTGCCGCAAATGCGTTCTCAAAAAAGCGGTTTAATCATTAATATAACCTCAATTGCAGGTTATATGGGATTGCCTTATAGAAGTGTTTATTCATCTTCAAAAGGAGCTCTAGAGTTAATAACAGAAGCACTACGAATGGAAGTGAAGTCATTCGGAATTCACATTACAAACGTTGCACCTGGAGATTTTGCTACTAATATCGCTGCTGGTCGTTATCATGCACCAGTTTTAAGAGGTTCAGCCTATGAAACAACATATGGAAATACATTAAAAGAAATGGATTTTCATGTAGACAGTGGAAGTAATCCTAACCAAATGGCAGAAGTTATTTATAAAATCATCAATACTTCAAATCCAAAAATACATTATAAAGTGGGGGCTTTTTTACAAAAATTTTCAATTGTTTTAAAACGTATTTTACCTGATAAAGTATATGAGAGAATGTTGATGAACCATTATAAGTTATAAAGAATCAATAATAAACGATAAATAAAAGAGATATGAAATTTTTTATAGACACAGCTAATTTAGCACAAATTAAGGAAGCACAAGAATTAGGTGTTTTAGATGGTGTAACAACAAATCCATCTTTAATGGCAAAAGAAGGAATCACAGGGAAAAACAATATCTTAAAACATTATGTAGATATTTGTAACCTAGTTGATGGGGATGTAAGTGCAGAAGTAAATGCCGTTGATTATGACGGAATGATTAGAGAAGGTGAGGAGTTGGCTGAATTACACGAACAAATCGTTGTGAAACTTCCAATGACAAAAGAAGGAATTAAAGCTTGTAAATATTTTTCAGATAGAGGAGTAAAAACAAATGTGACTTTAATTTTCTCAGCTGGACAAGCTTTGTTAGCTGCAAAAGCTGGTGCAACGTATTGTTCTCCATTTTTAGGAAGATTAGATGATGTTTCTACAGATGGTTTAAATCTAATTGATGAAATCCGTCAAATTTATGATAACTATGGTTTTGAAACAGAAATTTTAGCTGCTTCAGTTCGTCATACGATGCATGTTGTAAATTGTGCAAAAATAGGAGCAGATGTAATGACTGGACCATTATCATCTATTTTAGGGTTGTTAAAACATCCTTTAACGGATATTGGTTTAGCTCAGTTTATTGCAGATTACGAAAAAGGAAATAAATAATTTTCAAATATACTATCAACAAAAAAGCGATTTTCGTCAGAAAATCGCTTTTTTGTGTTTATGAAAAATTTTTATTCTAGATTTTTCTCGAAATTTATATCAAATAAATTCACAAATGCATTTTTGATTGTTCCATCAGCATTTAAAACAATTGTTCTGTGAATTTTATTGATAACCCAATCTTCTCTAATTTTTTCAAAATCACTTGCGTGAATTTCTACAATATTTTTGTAATCAAAACCTTCTAACTTGTTTTTCCAATCTTCATAACTGTCATCAATATTCACAGAAATGAAATCAATATCAGGGTATTTTTCTTTTAATTTAAATACTTTTTTATGAACTGCATTTAAGTGAGATTCAGCATTTGTGGTGCAAAAGAAAATAACGGTTTGCTTGTTAATTAATTTTTCAAGAACAATGGGTTTGTTGTTAATGTCAACAAATTTTTCAATTGGTAATCTTTTGCCAACTGCCAATTTATGAATAGATTTTGCGATATTATTTACTTCATCTTGCATTTTTTTATCAGTAGAAATTTCAAGATATCTATTGATAAAAGTTGTGTTGTTATACATGTTTTGGTCTTCAAGAAGATATCGCATAGCAAGACCATTTAAAACTGTATTTTTTATTTTATGATTCTTTATTAAAGTATCAGCTATGTTTAATTTTTTAATAGAATTTTCAAGTGTAAATTCATCGACATTACCTTTTTTTTCAGTAAATGTTATATTGTTTAATAAAGAAGTCACATAGTTTACATAAGGATAATAATTAGCAAATGTTGGGTTGTTAAAATCTATTGATTTTCTGTGATCATAATAATCTTTTGGCAAATCATTAATAACATTTTCACCTGCAATGAATTTATGGGCATAAGGGTAAACCTCTTTTTTAAAATATTGTGGCAACTCCAAGCTAGCTAGAGCTAAAGAATCAAAATTAGCACTCCATTCATTTTTTGCTTTATGTTTTTCGTATACTTTTTTTCTTAAAGCAAAAGTGGAATCAATATTTTTCATGAAATCTTTAGAGTTTCTAAAAAAAACATCATACATGTTAGAACGATCCTTTTCATTTAGCAGGTACATTTCCATTAAATAATTGTTTTTCTCAAAACCTCTTCCACAGAATACAATTGAATTATCAAAATCTCTAGAATTTATTAAAACCATCAAACTGTCATTCTTATCAAAATATACATATTGATATTCTGGTTGATGTTTAAAGGTATATAAACCAGGAGCTAAAGAGTCAAATTTTCGAAGAAAACGATTTTTTTTGTCTAAAAAAAGAGTATCAATAACTTCATTATCTTTCAATAATAATACATAATTGGTTTGAGGATCAATAACTTCACCTCCAAAATAAGCAGTATAATCTTCATCACTATGTTTTTTATCACAAGATGTAAAAAACCCTAAAGTTATTATTAATAGAGTAGAAGGTAATAAATGGAAATACTTTATCATGCTATTTAATTTCGAAAACAAATTTATAGCTTAGATTTTAATAGCGTTGTTAAAGCATAGTTAAATTAAACCTATTATTATTCTAAATAAGTGCTCAAAAAACTATGATATTAACATTAAAAACTAATCGTAATTTACTACTTTTGCAAAAAATATATTTAGCATGTTAACAGTTTCTAATTTATCAGTTCAATTTGGTAAACGAGTATTATTTGATGAAGTAAACACCACATTTACGCAAGGCAATTGCTACGGAATTATTGGTGCCAATGGTGCAGGAAAATCTACATTTATGAAGATTATTGCTGGAGAAATGGACCCAACTTCAGGTAGAGTAATTCTTGAGCCAGGAAAACGTATGTCAGTTTTAAACCAAAATCACAATATGTTTGATGAGCATACGGTTTTAGAAACGGTTTTGATGGGAAACAAAGTTTTGCACAAGATTAAAGCCGAAATGGACGCTTTATATTTAGATTACAACGAAGAAAATGCCAATAGAATAGGTGAGCTGCAAATGCAATTTGATGAAATGGACGGTTGGAATGCTGAATCAGATGCTGGTGCAATGCTTTCTAATTTAGGAATTTCAGCAGATTATCACTATACGTTGATGGCTGATTTAGAAGGAAAACTTAAAGTTCGTGTCTTATTAGCACAAGCACTTTTCGGAAACCCTGATGTTTTGATTATGGATGAGCCTACCAATGATTTAGATTTTGAGACAATTGGTTGGTTGGAAAACTTTTTGGCTAATTACGAAAACACCGTTTTAGTAGTTTCACATGATAGACACTTTTTAGATGCAGTTTGTACACATATTTCGGATATAGATTTCGGAAAAATTAATAACTACTCAGGAAATTACACATTTTGGTATGAAAGTAGTCAATTAGCAGCCAAACAAAAAGCACAACAAAACAAAAAAGCGGAAGAAAAGAAAGCTGAATTAGAAGAATTTATTCGTCGTTTTTCTGCCAATGTTGCCAAATCAAAACAAGCAACTTCTCGTAAAAAGATGATTGATAAGTTAAACTTAGACGAAATCAAACCTTCTAGTAGAAGATATCCAGCGATTATATTTGATACAGAAAGAGAAGCTGGTGATCAAATATTAAATGTACAAAACTTGAGCGCTTCAGTTGATGGTGAAGTCTTATTTAAAGATGTGCATTTAAACATGGCTAAAGGTGATAAAATTGTAGTTTTTTCAAAAGATTCTAGAGCAACAACAGCTTTTTATGAAATTTTAAACGGAAACCAAAAACCAGATTCAGGAGAGTTTGATTGGGGAATTACAACAAATCAATCCTATTTACCAGCCGACAATCATGCTTTTTTTGAACGTAAAGATTTAAACTTAGTAGATTGGTTACGTCAATATGCCAAAACAGAAGAAGAAAGAGACGAAGTATATATTAGAGGTTTCCTAGGGAAAATGATTTTCTCTGGTGAAGAAGCTCTAAAAAAGTGTAATGTTTTATCTGGAGGAGAAAAAGTACGTTGTATGTTATCACGAATGATGATGATGAGAGCAAATGTTTTAATGTTAGACGAACCAACAAATCACTTAGACTTAGAGTCAATTACAGCATTCAATAATTCACTTAAAAATTTCAAAGGTTCAATGTTGTTTACAACACATGACCACGAATTTGCACAAACGGTAGGAAACAGAATTTTCGAAATCACACCAAAAGGAGTTATCGACAGATACATGACTTTTGATGAATATTTAGACGATCCAAAAATTAAGGAACAGAGAGCTAAAATGTATTCTTAAATTAAATTACAATATTTAAAATTCCAAATCCCAATTTTTTAAGTTGGGATTTTTTGTATCTTTATCATATGAAACACCTAGCATTACTTCGTGGCATAAACGTATCAGGTCACAACATGATTAAAATGGATGCTTTAAAAAAGTTGCTCGAAGATATTCAATTTCAAAATGTTGAAACCTATATTCAATCTGGAAATGTATTCCTAGAAACTGAAGAAGAAAATCAAAATAGTGTTGGGTTTACTATTAAACAAGAAATCTTCAAACAGTTAGGTTTTGATGTCCCTACTATTGTTATTAGTAAAACAGATTTAGAAAAATGCTTGACTAATAATCCTTTTTTAAAAGAGAAAAATGTGGATACCAAAAAACTTTACGTTGCCTTTATTTCAAGAGAGTTAAACAATAATGCTCTGAATGATTTAAAAATAAGTCAATTCAAACCAGATGAAGTTTATATTGATGGAAACAGAATCTACATGAAATTAGAAACCGGAGCAGCAAAAACCAGATTAACTCAGAAATATATTGAGAAAAAACTAAATGTAACAGCAACTTCAAGAAACTGGAACACTGTGAATAAATTGTTGGAAATGTTCTAACCTTTATTTAAACGTTAAACTTTATTTAAAAAAGCGTTCTTTTTGCATAAATCTTCAAATTTTCGGATTTATTTTTATTAATTTTAAGAAATAACTAAAAAAAAATAGAAATATGAAAAGAAATGCAACAGCCGTATGGAACGGTGAACTAAAAACAGGTTCAGGTAAAATATCTACACAAAGTACAGTTTTAGATAACACGCAATATTCATTTAAAACACGTTTTGAAGATGGAGTTGGAACAAATCCAGAAGAATTAATTGCAGCGGCTCATGCTGGTTGTTTTACCATGCAATTAACAGCTTACATTGGAGAAGAAAGCAATGAGATTGAAAGTATTCAAACAAAATGTGATGTAAATTTTGAAGATGGAGCAGTAATTGGTTCACATTTAACTGTAGAAGCAAAAATTAAAGATATTTCAGAAGATAAATTCCAAGAATTGGTAACCAAAGCAGAAAAAAACTGTCCAATTTCAAAATTATTAAACACAAAAATTACCTCTAGTGCTACTTTAGTTTAAATATAGAATTTGGATTTTCTTTTTGGAATTTCTTTTTATTACCTTTGTAGAAACAGGGATGATTTCTCTCCCAAAGAAGGAATTGACTACACTTAAATTAAAAAAAATAACTATGTCAGTTTTAGAAAAAAACCTTGCTAATCAAGCGATTGCCTTAGAGGATCAATATGGTGCCCACAATTATCATCCACTTCCTGTTGTATTAGCAAAAGGAGATGGAGTTTACGTTTGGGATGTTGATGGAAAAAAATATTATGATTTTCTTTCGGCTTATTCTGCAGTAAATCAAGGGCATTGTCATCCAGATATTATTGGAGCAATGATTGAGCAAGCCAAAACGTTAACCTTAACTTCTCGTGCTTTTTACAACGATAAGTTAGGAGTTTACGAAGAATATATTACTAAATACTTTGGTTTTGATAAGGTTTTACCAATGAACACAGGTGCTGAAGCTGTTGAAACGGCTATCAAAATTTGTAGAAAATGGGCTTATGAGAAAAAAGGAATTTCAGAAAATGATGCTCAAATCATAGTTTGTGAAAACAATTTCCACGGAAGAACAACAACTATCATATCGTTTTCAAATGACGAAAATGCTAGAAAGAATTTCGGGCCTTACACAGCAGGTTTTGTTAAAATTCCTTACGATGACATTGAAGCTTTAGAAAAAGCGCTTAAATCATCTAAAAATATAGCTGGTTTCTTAGTTGAACCTATCCAAGGAGAAGCTGGAGTTTATGTTCCAAATGATGGTTACTTAACAAAAGCAAAACAACTTTGTAAAGAAAACAATGTGTTATTCATTGCCGATGAAGTGCAAACAGGAGTTGCTCGTACTGGAAAATTATTAGCTGTTGATCATGAGAATGTTAAACCAGACATGTTGATCTTAGGAAAAGCATTGTCAGGTGGGGTTTATCCAGTTTCGGCTGTTTTGGCAAATAATGACATTATGAATGTGATTAAACCAGGACAGCATGGTTCTACTTTTGGTGGAAATCCAGTAGCAGCAGCAGTTGCAATTGCAGCTTTAGAAGTTGTAAAAAATGAAAATCTTGTTGAGAATTCTGAAGCTTTAGGAAAATTATTCAGAGGTGAATTAAGTAAATATATTGAAACATCTAATATTGTTACTTTAGTTAGAGGTAAAGGTTTGCTTAATGCAATTGTAATCAACGACACAGAAGAAAGTGATACAGCTTGGAATATTTGTATGAAACTTGCTGAAAACGGTTTGTTAGCAAAGCCAACGCATGGTAATATCATTCGTTTTGCACCACCATTAGTAATGACAAAAGAACAATTGTTAGATTGTGTATCGATTATTACGAAGACTCTAAAAGAATTTGAGGAATAAAATAAAAATATTTTATACAAAAAAGGCTTTCATTTTTGAAAGCCTTTTTTGTTATCTATTGCTAAACTGTTCTAATAATTCTTCAAGTTGTCTTTGTTGTTCAATGTCTTTTCCTGTGACTTTCATGTAGATATAATAAATCACCACAAGTACACTTAAGATAAATGCAACTAAGTTTACAATTTTCCAAGTATTTACACTTTGAATATTGTATAATTCTGGATTTTGATGATAAGTTTCTGTAGCCTTCTTAGCTAAAAATAACCCAATTCCTGATAGAATAAGACCTCCAAATCCACTTGTGCAACAGCATCCAATATAAGATACTATTCCAAGAATCATTATTACTTGTTCGTTTGGTAATTTTTGTTTTTCCATAATTTTAGTTTTGTTTATTGGTTTTAGTTGATTAAGATTTTATAAAAATAATTTACTGTCATTATAATCCCATTAGTAATGGCAAGTATTGCTATAGGTTTTAGATAATTTCTTTTTTTATCAATAAGGTGTAATGTAATTGTAATCCCAAAAAGGAGTAAAGTATAAATTGCAGGAAACATTTTGAAAGCTTCAACAAATTCACCTTGAAGCAATAAGTTTAATGATCGTTGCGTTCCACAACCCATACAATCGATGCCAAATATTGATTTATTCATACAAGGAACCATATATTCTTCCATAATAGCAAATTTATTTACTTACAATTTTACAAATAAAAAATGTAATTGTGGTTAAATCATTTAATCTTTTTTACATTTGAAAAAGATTAATATTTAAAAGAATAATGATGTCAGAATTTCAAATAGGAGACAAGGTTTCTGTTTTAGATGATGCAATTGATGGAGTTGTTACTGCAATCAATTTGAATCAAATTACGATAGAAACTGAGGATGGATTTCCGATGACATATTTTGTCAACGAATTGGTTAAAAATAACATTTCCAGTGATTTAAAAGGTTTTATTTCAAATGCAGCTATAAGTCAAGTAAAGAATGAAAAACAAGAAGAAAAAAAGAAAAATTTTGTAAAAGAAAAGAAATCTTCAAGAGATGTTTTTACTTTAGAAGTAGATTTACATATCGAAAAATTAGTACCAAATAAAAATGGATTGAGTAATTACGATATTCTAAATATCCAAATGGACACCGCAAAACGACAAATGGATTTTGCTATTAGAAACCGAATACCAAAATTAGTTTTGATACATGGAGTTGGTGAAGGAGTTTTAAAAAGTGAATTAGAATTCTTATTAAGAAGATATGAAAACATAAGCGTCCAAGAAGCTAATTACCAAAAATATGGTCAAGGAGCTATGGAAGTTTATTTTTTACAAAAAAAAATAAATTAAACTATATAGTTGTTTGATAATTACCTACAAAATATTCTTCAAAACTAAAGTTATTAGAACCATTTGAAAAATTTACATTGGTTAATTTAATGGAATGCGTATATCCTAATAAAGTAATACCATCAGTATCAAAGCGCTGTGTTGTAGTAACTTCTATTGATCCACCAGTGGCATTCCATTCATTGTTTACAACAGGAGTTGCCGGGGCAATATTTTCACAAAGAGTTGCAGAGGTTACTGTACCATTGTATAATCTGTAGATTACAGCTGCAGTACTATTATCTATTGCATATGATTTTGTATATGGAAATGTAGTGTAAGTTGAGTCATAAGTGTAAGGAGTTGCTGTAATATCTAGTAATAACAATTCCTGATCGTTTATTTTATATAGAAAAGTTTTAGGATCATCACATTTTTGAATTGACTGACTAGAAAAATTAAAAGATTCAAGTGTTATATCACCATCATCACATGAATTGAAGATAAAAATAAAAGATAAAAGGTATAAAAGCTTTCTCATTATTAGATATTTTTAGCAAAAATAAGTTTAATCTTTATATTATGAATTTTTTTTGATAAAATTATGATATTAAAATAAGCCAATTCATTTTCAAAAGAAAAATTCTACTATATTTGAAAATTAACTAACCAATTTAATTACCAATATGAGTTCACCTATAAAGACCAATTATCCTGCATTATACACTTTAATAACCGTATTTTTCTTTTGGGGATTTATTGCCGCTGGAAATAGTATTTTTATTCCTTTTTGCAAAAGTTATTTCTCTTTAGATCAATTTCAGTCACAATTAGTTGATTTTGCTTTTTATACTGCCTATTATATTGGGGCATTACTATTATTTGCTTTAGGGAATAATTCAGGTAAAGATATTGTAGGAAAATGGGGTTATAAAAAGAGTATTGTTTACGGTTTATTATTTTCAGCACTTGGAGCAGGTGCCATGATTATTGCCGTTGAAGCTAATTTATATGCAGGAATGTTAGTTGGACTTTTTATTGTAGCTCTTGGTTTCTCCTTGCAACAAACTGCAGCTAATCCGTTTGCTATTTTATTGGGTGATCCTAAAACAGGTTCAGGAAGAGTGAATCTTGGTGGTGGAATCAATTCTTTTGGAACAACTATTGGTCCTATTGTAATTGCATTAGCCTTATTTGGAACAGCATCATCAGTAACGGATGAACAAATTAAGTTGTTAGAATTAAATAAAGTTGTTATTCTCTATATCTGTGTTGGACTACTTTTTGTGGCTGCAGCGGCTTTGTTTTACTTTTCAAAAAAAGTTCCATCTGGAATTTCTGAAGAACCTATTGAAAAAGCCAATAAAGCTTTACGAACTTTAGTGGTTATGACCGTTTTGTTAGGAATAATGTTTACACCAGTTTTTCAAAGTTATAAAAGCGAATCCGCTTTAAAAATTGAGCAACTTCAAAAAGAGGTGGATTCTATTAAAAAACAATTACCAGAAACGGAATTAGTACAAGCGAATGATTATTTGAATAAGGAAAATGGTTCTATTTATTTGATGGAACAAGAAATTAAAACCTTAAAAGAACCTCTAGAAAACGAAAGAATGCTTTGGTTATCAGGTGCATTGTTAGTAGTTATAGGAGGAATTTTATTCTCGTACACATCGGCTAAGAAAAAATCTGATGGTTGGGGAGCAATGCAGTACCCTCAATTAGTTTTAGGAATGTTGGCTATCTTTACTTATGTTGGAGTTGAAGTTGCAATAGGTAGTAACTTAGGTGAATTATTAAAATTAAAAGAATTTGGAGGTCTAGAATCTTCTGATATTGCTCCTTATGTTTCTATGTATTGGGGAAGTTTGATGATTGGTCGTTGGGCTGGTGCAGTTAGTGTTTTTGAATTAAAAGGAATGAAGAAAACTATTGCCCTAATCATTGTTCCTTTAGTGGCATTTGGGGTTATTCTTGGAGTAAATATTTTGTCTGGAAAAGATATGAAACCTTTGTATTATTATGTTTTCTGCGTATTTATTCAAATTGGAGCTTTCTTCTTAAGTAAAGATAAACCCGCAAGAACTTTAACTATTTTTGGAACTTTTGGAATCTTAGCCATGTTGATTGGATTATTTTCAACAGGAACAGTGGCTATTTATGCTTTCTTAGCTGGTGGATTAGCTTGTTCTATTATGTGGCCATCTATTTTTAGTTTATCTATCATAGGATTAGGAAAATATACCTCTCAAGGTTCAGCTTTCTTGGTAATGATGATTCTTGGTGGTGGAATTATTCCTCCAATTCAAGGGAAGCTGGCTGATATTATCGGAATTCATCAATCTTATATTGTTGCAGTAATTTGTTTTGCTTACTTAACATTGTTTGCAATTTTAGTAAAAGGAATTTTGAAAAAACAAAACATTAATGTTGATGCTATAGAAGCAGAGGGAAGTCATTAATTACTTAAAATTCAACTAACTTTAATTCTAAATTACTTGATTAAGCTAAAGTTGGAATTTGGAATTTCATTTTTGGAATTTCTTATTTGTATCTTTGCTGAAATTATTACATTCGAATGTCAAAACGTATTTATTTAGATAGTGCTGCTACTTCTTCAGTACATCCAGAGGTTATAAAAGCAATGGTTGAAGTATTGCAAAACGAGTATGGAAATCCATCATCAACACATAGTTATGGAAGAAGTGCCAAAACTTTAGTAGAAACTTCAAGAAAGAGTATTGCTAAGTACCTAAATTGTTCTGCACAAGAGATTATTTTTACTAGTAATGGAACAGAAGCAACTAATTGGATTTTGACATCTTTGGTTAAAACCAATCAGGTCAATCGTATTGTAACTTCAAAAATTGAGCATCACGCTACTTTATATACTGTTTTAGCGCTTCAAAAAGAGTTTGGAATACAAATTGACTTTGTATCAGTTTTGCCTTCTGGTGCAATTGATATGAAGCATTTGGAAGAACTATTGCAACAAGATATTGTAACAGTAGTTACTCTTATGCATGTAAATAATGAAATTGGAACTATTTTAGATTTGAAAAAAGTCTGTGCTTTATGCCAAGAAAATAATGCATTGTTTCATTGTGATACAGTTCAGTCGATTGGTAAAGCAACTTTAGATTTAACTGAGTTACCGATTGACTTTATAGTTGCAAGTGCTCATAAATTTCATGGTCCAAAAGGAGTAGGGTTTGTGTTTATTAAAAAGAGTGCTTCTATTACTACTTTTACACATGGTGGTTCTCAAGAAAAAGGTTTGCGTTCTGGAACTGAAGCTGTACATCAAATTGTGGGTATGACAAAAGCTCTAGAACTTTGTAATGCTAATTTGGAAACTGATAAAAAGTTTATTAGTGAATTAAAATCATATTGTTTGGAACAATTGAAAACCAATTTTTCAAATATAAAAGTTAATGGTGAAGAAACTTTTTACAACATTATTAATGTATTGTTACCTTTTTCAGAAGAAAAAACAGCTATGATTTTATTTAATTTAGATATTAAAGGTATTGCAGTTTCAAGAGGAAGTGCTTGTCAGAGTGGAAGTGTGAAACCCTCTCATGTGTTGGCAGAAATTTTGAATGATGAAGAGATTAGAAAGCCTTCTCTTCGAATTTCGTTTTCTCATGATAATACCAAAGAAGATATTGATACTTTAATTGATGCGTTGAAAGGAGTTTAATTATTCAAATGAAATGACAGTTAATTTTGATTGATTACTGTTATTTCCATTGACATTAACAATGTAAATTCCATTTGATAAAGCAGAAATATCTATACTTATTTCATTTTCGGTAGTTATGTTGGTTTTTTCCAATACTTTACTTCCATTCATGTTGAATAATTGAATTGAATTAGTTTGATTAGGTAAATCTATTATATTTAATGTTTTAGTTGTTGATTCAATAGAAATTTTAAAAGATGCTGGCTTTTCTACTTCATCATTGGATAATGTCGTTACTTCTTGAATGCTAAAATTTGCAAATAAGACTTCTTCATCTCTGAGGTCTTGAGGAGTTAATAAACTTCTGTAAATTCCCCATTTTGGTCTTACAAATGAAGCACCTGCTCTCCAGTTTACAATTGCATTGTTAGAATAAGATAATAGGGTAGTGTTGTCGCTAACTTTTTTTATTTCAATGGCATATGAACCAACTGTACTGTATTTTATGGTTTGGGTTACTTCAACCCACTGACCAATGAAAGGAGTTAAATTTACTTGGGCAACTGTAACTTGCGAATTTGTTTCCGCATAACGTAGTTGCAGTAAATCAGGATTTGACTTTCTTGTTGTTAGGGTGTACATTGGCATATCTTCTAGTGTACCTCCAACTGATTTTAGTTGATGTATATGTGTGAAATTTGTGGAAGACTGAAATCCAATAGGTAATTTATATTTCCATTTATAAATTACAATTTCATTTTCTGTACCTAGTAAATTGGCTGGTGAAGGGTTGTAGGTTTTAATTTCGTTGCGTTGTCTATCAAAGTTTATGCAACGGTCATTGTCTGGGGTTGTATAAATGTGAAAACGAAAGACGTTTGTGTTTAAATCGGTATCAAAAACTTCATCGATGTGATTTCCAAAGGCATTGTGACTGCAGTCTGGAGTTTCTATGGCATTGTTACCTGGAGCTAATACAGAATTGATTAAACTATACGTATTTCCTGGGCCATCTGCGTTGAGCACCACTTGAGATAGTGTTAATTGAGTAGTAAAAAGGATGCTTAAAACTAAAAATTTTTCATAGTATAATTGGTTTACCAATTTTGGAACTCAAATATACTATGAAAAAAATAATTTTATCAATAAATTGATAGTGAAAAGATTAAAAAAACTTTATACCTATTGAATGCTTTTTATGATGTTGGTTGCAATTTCGTTTTGACCTTCTTCACTTGTTAAATAGTTTCTGTCGTTTTCATTAGAAAGGAAGCCTAATTCTAATGTTATGGCTGGACAATTTGATTTTCTCAAAATCATGAAGTTGGCTTGTTTAACACCTCTTGATTGTAGTTTTTCATTTGCAATAGCTTCAATAAGTTTTCGGGCTTGTTCTGTTGATGCTTCGTGTTGTGAGTTTTTTGCTGATACATACGCTTCTACACCAGACTTATTGTTTTCTGAATGATAATTAGTATGAAGAGAAATTACTAAATCTGGGTTTAGTTCATTAATGGTATTGATTCTGTCTTCTAAAGAAATGAAGTTGTCTGTATCTCTTAGTAATACGATTTCCACTTTTGAAGGATCGTTTTTTTGAAATATTTTTTTAGCTATTTGTTCTACAATGTCTTTTTCGTATAGTTCGTTTTTAGCGGCTCCGTTATCGTGACCACCGTGTGCAGCATCAATTACAACTAGCTTTTTGTTGTTTAGTGATGTGAAGGATAATAAGACAACTACAAGACAGAGGCTTAAAAGGGCAAGAATTTTTTTCACGGGATTTGGTTTTTTGGTTTTTAGTTATAAGTAGAAAGTAGTTTTTAGATGATTTATTTTGTTACTATTTTGAATAATGCTGATGGATACAATTATGTTTTTATTTTATTCTAACAAAAGCATTTGAAGTGATTGTTGTATTTGGTTAGTTGTTTATTCTTGTTCGGGTTTTATTTGATTGTTGATTTGATTTGTAATTTGTTGTAGTTGTTTGTATGGCATTGTGGCAAGAGTTTGCTTAATACCTTGTTGGTTTTCGGATTGTTTTAGGTTGTTTAGTGGATGGTCTTTGGGAAGTTATTGCCCTTCATAAGGTCTGTAGGCTAGTAGGTCGTTGGGTTCACAGATTAGGATGGTGCATAGCTTTTCTATGTGGTCTAAACGAAAACTTTTGGTTGTACTGTTTAATAGTAAGTTTGCAGTGTGATAACTGAAGCCAGATTTTACTAGAAATGAATAAGGTCTTTCTATGCCGCGGGCTTGGAATATGGGTTATAAGTTGAGTGTTAGCATATTAGCGATGTGTTTTTTGGGTTACGTATGTTAAAAGTATAAAATATTTTGTAAAAAGTGGAATATTTTGTTTAATAATTTAAAATGCAGGTGCGAATTCCTAAAAGTAAGTTAAAATATTTTAAAAGTATGTTGTAAGATATTAAAGATAAGTTGTGAGATATTAAAGGTAAGTTGTAAAATATTAAATGTAAGTTATAAAATATTAAAATAATGTTATAATATTCTCAAATAAGGTTGTAATTATCTAAAACAAGGTTATAAATTTCTAAAACAAGGCTTTGAGTTTTTTAAATATTTTAGATATTTTTCTGTACTTGTTTAACTACTATTTGAAAAGGGTAAGGGATTTGGGGTTGATTGTATGTGGATTATAATTTTAGGAGAAGGGTTTAATTATAAACTAGTAATAAATATAAGAATATCAATGTCAAAAATGAGTGTAGTTAGATTATGTTTTGAAATCCATTTTCGGTTAGGTTGGTGTTGAATTTTAGTAGTAAAAGGCTAATAATTGATGTGAATTGCATTGCTGATGCGATATAAAAGAAGATGCCATTGAAACCAGAGGTTAATTCATCTGAATAGTCATTGTTAATGGTTGATATTTTGTTGATGTTTTGAAATATAAAGCTTTTGGTTATTTGAATTTGATTTTCTGGAATATATGATTTAGTTACTGAAAATTCTATACCTTTCTGTGTGTAGTATTTGTATCCTATAAATTCTTTACTTGTTTTTCCATAACTGTTATTTCTGCTTACTTCTAGTTTGCTGTATGCTGTTATGTAGTCGTTGATTTTCTCTTGGGGTAGTATAAATTGATCTACTAAGAATAGGATAAATAAACTTGGAATTAGTAGTAAAATTTTAAAAGTAATGTTTGTGTATTTATCTTTCACTATGATTTTTTTTTGTAAGGAGTGAAGAATAGGAGTTGGTTGAATATATGCATTGTTGCACTATGTATGTTATTGAAATACAATTGGCTTATTTGTTTTTGGTATTTTTACTGCTATAAAAGGACGAGAAGGTGTTTGAAAACCTGGACCATATAAACTTTCAGTTTCAACCACTATACTATCTTGATACTCAATAATTGAATTGATATTTATTACATATCCTGAATCTGGTCTTGTTTGATCTATACAAATTATTGGAATATGTTGAGTGAAATCCACAATTGTTTCTGGATAAATTGTTGATTGTATCCAGTAATTTGTTTTAAATTGCTCCCAATCGTTTTCATTAGTAAAGTAGGTAAATTCTTGATTTGGGAAATTATAATAAGGTCCTCCAGATGTATTTTGAGCAATTAAAACAGGAGTTATAACTTGTGGAGTAAATACTTGCTCTATGATATTATCATCGTCATTTTCACAAGATGTGATAGAAATCAACAATAATGTTGAGAATATTAAGTTTTTCATAAGTTATTTTGGTTTTTTCTCAACGTTTGGCTGCTTTGCATCAGTGGCTTGTGATTCAAGACTGACCAAAACAAATATAGACAAAATTTAGATTCGTAGAGGTTTTTCCGAAGGAAAAACCAAGCGTTTGTCGTTTTTGCTAACCGTTGTAGTGCGTAGTTTTTTGTTAATTATTTAATGTTTTCTTTAAAACCTTTATGAATTGCATTTATAAAACCTCTTTCAAACAACTTTTGCAAATATGCTTTTGATGCATCAATAGATTTAATTTCTAAATACTCATTTGATTTATAATTTTTTGTGTTTTTGAATTGATCAGTTGTAATTATTTCAATTTCAACATTTGTATATTCTTTTTCATTAAATGCACTAGCTTTAAATCCAACTTTGCCATCTACAATTTTAATTTCAACATTATATGAAGTGTCGGAATTTCCTGAAAACTGTTTTACGATTTCATCTTTAATTACTTTTATTGTGTTTTCTTGAAGTATTGGTGAAACTTCTTCTTTCATTCCTGGAAACGTTAAAAGAGAAATTTTAATTTCTTTATTGGAAATGTCTTTTCGTAAGTCAGTAATTGTTACTTCTATTACATTTCCTGTAATTATATTTTTGTTTTCATATGGATTTGTATTAATCAAATTTGATTTAGAACCACAACTTGAGATTATGAATAAAGATAATACAAGCAATAATTTAATACTTCTAAATTTTTTTAGAATATTTTTCTTTGTTTTCATAATTATGATTTTCTTTTTTTTGGTAAAATTATGCACAACGTTTCGCAGCTACAAGAAGTTGCGTACTTCATTCACTGTCAATTACAAATATAGACAAAACTTTGATTCAACAATTACCAATTCTGATAAAACCATGACTAGCAATTTCTTGTAACTGCTGTTGGTGGCAGTTTTTATTTTCTGGAATAATGCAGATTTGCTCTATACCATTTTTTGTCAACATATCTGCTAACATTTATCAATTTTGGCAGATTTGAGTCTTTTATAAATTTATAATATTTAATTTCGTTTGAATTTTCATAACTTAAACTTAGACTGTCACCATTGATATTGCCATAATATTTAAATGAATATGTTGCAATTTCGTTTGGGTTTTCTCCAAAATATTCGATAATAATTGAGTCTTTTTTTAAACTATACCATGCCATTTCTACATTGAGATTTTGATTGCTCTTTAGTTTATTTTCAATCTCACTCTTGAAATCATAGAATTGAGCAACGTATCCATTTTTTAATATAATTATTGCTTCTGGACCACTTATTCTTTTTTTTGGATTTTCTATTTCAAGATAATAACCATCAGTTTTTAGATTACTTTTTTCGTTTGCTTTCTCAATTACAGGCATTTTGTAAATTGAATATACATTCTTATTTATAAATAATGAACGTGAACAAGCAATCAATGTAAATAAAATTACAATAAAAATAATATTCTTAATTTTATTTTTCATTTCTCGTTATTTTTTTTCTAAAATTGCCACCAACTACTTTATAATCGCAAGTTCCACTTATAAGTACTTACAAATATTTATAGTCGTTTGTTCGTTGTAAATATATAAAAAGAATTGTAAGTTTTTTTACGGTTTTCCGTAATCTTACTAAAAAACATAAAAAATCCCCAACAAATATTGTTGGGGATTTTTGCTTTATTAGTAAGTCTTTTTTTTAAAAGTCTTGTATTGTGGTTTTATTTTTCTTCCACTACAATTTCTCCACATCCAATTCGGTCTCCAGCATTTCCACTAGGTTGTGATTTCATGTCGTCAGCATCTTTGTGTACAACAATTGATTTTCCAACAATATTTTTGGTTTCGTCTTCACAATTAATACACCATAAATCGGTTTCTTTGGTAATTGTTGCTATTCCATTTTCATCAGCAACTAAATTTCCGATGTCTCCTTTGTGAAATGTTTTGTGTTCCCATTCTCCATGGTCTTCTTTAGTTGGATTCCAATGTCCACCTGCAGATGAAGCGTCGTCTGCATTACAATCTCCGTTTTCATGAATGTGAATAGCATGTTCTCCAGGTGTTAATCCGGTAAAATTAGCTGACATGAATACTTTTCCTTCTTTTTCGGTAAAAGTAACTGTACCTGACACAGCACTATTACTTTTAGCTGAAATTTGAGCTGTAGCTGTAACTAATTTTTCTACAACTTCTACTTTTTCTTCCGTAACTGGTTCTTCTTTAACTGTTTCTTTGCATCCTACAAGTGTAACACCTAGTAGTGCTATAATCAAATAATTTTTCATAGTTTGTTTTTTTATATTTATTATTGATTTACTATTTGATGCTAATTTACTGTTTTTGAAAAGAGTTCATGTTATAAAATACCCATGTTATTGGCATTATTTATCTTGGAATGTTGTAAAAAATTTACTGTTTATATAATTTTAATGAGTAGCTTCGTTAGTTTCGTCTATCTCTAATTTTGATTTTTCGTTGGGTTTGATAATCATTCTGAAGTATTGGTCTTTGTATATGTAATATCCAATCCAATTAACAAAGGTGCGAAGTCTGTTTTTGAAGTTTACCAATCCCATAATATGGACAAATAGCCAAATTAACCAAGCTAAAAATCCTTTGATGAAGTATTTTTCTTTGGGTAAATCAAAAACGGCTTTGTTTCTACCAATGATGGCTAGCGAACCTTTGTTGTTGTATTTGAAAGGTTTCCAGTTTTTGTTTTCTATCACGAGATTGTTTGCAAGATTGTTTGCTTGTTGAATAGCTGGTTGTGCTAATTGTGGATGTCCTTCTGGATAGTTAGTGTCACCTGAAAGAATAGCGCAATCTCCTAAGGCATAAATATTTTCATAGCCATCAACCAAATTAAAAGCATTTGTTTTTAATCTTTTTCCTCTTCCGTAACTTGAAAGTTCAAATCCTTCAAATGTTTTAGCAGAAACTCCTGCTGCCCAAATTAAATTTCTGGATTCGATTTTGCTTCCGTCGGAAAGTTCTACTATATCTTTGTTAAAGTCCTTGACCAAGCAGTTTAGTTTGATAACGACACCAAGTTCGTTTAATTTTTTATAGGTGTACTCTTGAGATTTTTTTGACATTACATTTAAGACTGTTGGCATTCCGTCTACTAAAAATATTTTTAGGATGTCTTTGTCTGTTAGTTCAGGATAGTCTTTTTTGATAATAGAAGCGTTCATTTCTGCTAAAACTCCCGAAAGTTCTACACCTGTTGGTCCGGCACCAGCAATTACAAAGGTTAGCATTTTTTGTCTTTCGACTTCGTCTGTCAATCTTGTGGCACGGTCTAATCGTGTTAGAATTGTATTTCGTAAGGTTAAAGCATCACTGATGGTTTTCATGGGTAAACTGTAAGCTTCAATATTTTTGTTGCCGAAATAATTGCTTTCTGTACCTGTTGCCATGATTAAAATGTCATATTCCAATTCACCATTGCTTAATATGATCTTATTTTCATTAGGAATTACTCTTTCAAGACTACCTAATCTGAATCTGGCATTTTTGCTATGTCTAAGTATTTTTCTAAAAGGATAACTTATGGCTGAAGGTTCCATAAGACCTGTTGAAACTTGATATATTAAAGGAGGGAAGAAGTTGTAGTTGTTAGCATCTACTAATATGGTGTTGTATTTTTCTGGATTTCCTATTTTTCTAACAAATTCTAAACCTGCAAAACCACCACCAACGATTACTACTGTCTTTTTCATTCTGTTGAAATTTATACTGTAAAGTTACGTTTTTTTAGAATGAAAATAGAGCTAGATTGTCTTAAGATTTTGTTAGAGTTTTGATAAACTATAGCTATTCATTCATGGGGATTGAAGGAATTAATTACTTTGCTTCAATAATTAAAAATACGGCTGTACTATCACCAATATTTAATACTTCATGCCAAGTTGCTACGTCTTTGGAGAAGGTTGTTCCTGTTGGTACATCGAATTCTTTGGTGCCGTTTTGATCTGTGATTTTAAATTTGCTTCCTTGTAAAGTATAACCAAAATGTGGATTGTGGTAATGTTTTTCGTGTCCAACTCCTGGAGGAAAAGTACATTTTAGAATTCTTTGTTTGGCATTGTCTTCTAATACTTCACAAACGGGTTGGTTGTTCCAACCAGCGTCTAATGGATCAGGAAGTGTTTGTTTGGATTTGCAGTTTGTGAATAAAGTAAGTAGAAATAGAAGTTGGAAAAGTTGATATAATGGTTTCATTATTAAATTTTAATGCTAAATATAAAAAAAAATCCCCAACAAAACTGTTGAGGATTTCTATATTTATAAATTCTAAACTTCTTACAAGTGAATCACTTCTCCGTAAGCATCAGCTACAGCTTCCATAACTGCTTCACTCATGGTTGGATGAGGATGAACTGCTTTTAAGATTTCGTGTCCTGTTGTTTCTAGTTTACGAGCTACAACTGCTTCTGCAATCATGTCTGTTACACCAGCACCAATCATATGACAACCTAACCATTCACCATATTTTGCATCAAAAATTACTTTTACAAACCCATCTTTTGTTCCAGCCGCACTTGCTTTACCTGAAGCTGAGAATGGGAATTTACCAATTTTTAATTCGTATCCTTTTTCTTTAGCTTGTTTTTCTGTTAAACCTACAGAAGCAATTTCTGGAGTTGCATAAGTACAACCTGGAATATTTCCGTAATCTAGCGGTTCAACATGCATTCCTGCTAATTTTTCTACTAATAAAATTCCTTCAGCAGAAGCCACATGTGCTAAAGCTTGTCCTGGAGTTACATCACCAATTGCATAATAACCAGGAATATTTGTTTGGTAGAAATCGTTAACTAAGATTTTATCTCTGTCAGTTGCGATTCCAACATCTTCTAATCCAATATTTTCTATGTTTGTTTTGATACCAACTGCAGAAAGAACGATATCAGCTTCTAAAACTTCTTCTCCTTTTGCAGTTTTTACAGTAGCTTTAACTCCGTTTCCTGAAGTATCTACTTTTTCTACAGAAGAGTTTAGCATGATTTTAATTCCAGCTTTCTTCATTGAACGCTCCATTTGTTTTGAGATATCTTCATCTTCAACTGGAACAATATTTGGCATAAATTCTACAATAGTTACATCAGTTCCCATTGCATTATAGAAATGAGCAAACTCAACACCAATTGCACCTGAACCTACAACAATCATAGATTTTGGTTGTTCTGGTAACGTCATTGCTTGTCTGTAACCAATTACTTTTTTACCATCTTGAGGTAAGTTCGGTAATTCACGAGAACGAGCACCCGTTGCGATGATGATATGATCTGCAGTAAATTCAGTCGTTTTTCCGTCTTTATCAGTTACATCGACTTTTTTTCCAGCTTTCACTTTTCCAAAACCATTGATAACATCAATTTTGTTTTTCTTCATTAAGAATTGAACCCCTTTGCTCATTCCATCAGCTACATCTCTTGAACGTTTTACTACAGCAGAAAAATCTTTGTCAAAAGATTCCACTTTTAAACCATAATCAGAAGCATGTTTTAAATAATCAAATACTTGAGCTGATTTAAGTAGGGCTTTTGTTGGAATACAACCCCAGTTAAGGCAAATTCCACCTAAGTTTTCTTTTTCAACAACAGCAACTTTAAAGCCTAATTGAGAAGCTCTAATGGCAGTAACATATCCACCAGGACCACTACCTAAAACTATAATATCGTATTTCATTTTTCGAGATTTTATTTATTTTTGTGAAAAATGCAGTCGCAAAAGCTCGTGTCATTTCTTATGATTTTCTTATTTGTGATAACGCTTGCGAAATTATGGAAATTATTTGTAATGAACAAGTGTTTGTTTTTTGGGTTAAAAGTTTAAAAGGTTAAGATATTAAAAGGGTTTGAGTTAAGATATTAGTTAAATTGTTTTTATATGTTCAATGCCTTTTAACCTCTTAACCTTTTAACCAAATACTACGCAACTTTAGTATCAAACTGTGCTTCGTATAATTTTTTGTAGAAACCTGATTCCTGAGCTATTAATTCGCTATGCGTTCCTTGTTCTACAATCATTCCTTTGTCCATTACTATGATTTTATCTGCGTTTATAATGGTTGCTAATCTGTGTGCAATTACGATTGATGTTCTTCCTTTTGTAATGGTTTCGGTTGCTCTTTGAATTAATTCTTCAGAGTAAGTATCCACAGAGGATGTTGCTTCGTCTAAAATTAATATACTTGGATTGCTTACATAAGCTCTCAGAAATGCAATTAATTGTCTTTGTCCAGAAGAAAGCATGACACCACGTTCTTTTACATCATAATCATAACCGTTTGGTAAACTCATGATAAAATCGTGTACACCAATTTGTTTGGCAGAAGCAATCACATATTCGCGAGTAATTTCTGGATTGTAAAGTGTAATGTTGTGATAAACTGTATCAGCAAATAAAAATACATCTTGGAGAACGACTGCAATTTGAAGCCTTAAACTTTCTAAAGTGAAATCTTTGATATTGGTATCATCAATTTTTATGGTTCCAGAATCTATTTCGTAAAAACGATTTAATAAATTGATAATTGTTGTTTTTCCTGCACCTGTACTTCCTACGATGGCAATGGTTTCCCCTGGATTGATTTCAAGATTTACTCCTTTCAGAACTTCTTCCTTATCAATATAACTGAAACGTACTTCCTGTAAATCGATTTTTCCTTTAAAATGAGTAGCGACTTTAGTTCCAATATTTTGTATTTGGCTTTCTGTTTCTAAGATTTCAAAAACTCTTTCGGCTGCTATAATTCCCATTTGCATTACATTGAATTTATCAGCAATTTGACGTAAAGGATTGAACAACATGCTGATAAACATAGTGTAGGCAAAAAAATCACCAAATGTTGTAGTTTCTAAGCCATCTAAAATGTTCATTCCACCGTACCAAATAATTGCTCCTAAC
Source organism: uncultured Flavobacterium sp. (assembly GCF_963922255.1). Lineage (GTDB taxonomy): Bacteria > Bacteroidota > Bacteroidia > Flavobacteriales > Flavobacteriaceae > Flavobacterium. Next base: position 346,460 of record NZ_CAWUIC010000001.1, read on the forward strand.
GTTAAATTTGAAATAATATCTGCAATAGGGAAGAAGATAGAGTTATATAAAATGTTCTTTTGCCAAGCATTATTGTGTTTCTGATTAATCGCTTTAAATTTTTCAAACTCTATGTCTTCACGGTTAAAGAGTTGCACTATTTTCATTCCAGTTAAACGTTCTTGCACAAATGTATTTAAGTTAGAAACTTGCGTACGAACTTCGTTGAAAGCCACACGCATTTTCTTTTGAAAAATATTAGTAGCATATAAAAGTACTGGCATTGAAAATAATACAATTAATGATAATTTCCAATTCATATAAAACATAATGCCAAGTATAACTAACATTTTTAATAAGTCACTTACAATCATAAAAAGACCTTGACTAAAAATACTTGCTATTGACTCAATATCTGAAACGGAACGTGTAACTAACTTCCCTACTGGTTCGTTATCAAAGTACTTCATTTTAAAAGAAGCAATATGATTAAATAACCTATTTCTAATGTCTTTGATAATATCTTGTCCTAACCAATTTGCCCAATAGGTAAAGAAAAATTGAGAAACAACTTCAACAATTAAGATTATACCCATTATTCCAATAATAATTTGAAAATCAAGCATTGTGTTATTGATAAGCAGATAATCATCAACAATTTCTTTCAAAATTAAAGGTCTCATAGCAGCAAAAAGAGCTAAAATCACAGCCCAAACAATTACCCAAATAAATCTAGATTTATAGGGTTTTGCGTAATCTAATACTTTTTTTAAAGATTTAATTTGTACTTTATTTTTCATATTATTTCATCCATTGGCTAACGCCGAACGGCAATTTATTATTTTTCTAAAAAAGAATAATCTACATTAACTAAAAATAATCCGTGTGCAGGAACTGAAAATCCAGCTTTAGAACGGTTTTTACTTTCAATTATTTCCTTGAATTCTTCTAAACTTGTTTTTCCTGAACCAATATTAATCATAGTTCCTACAATAGCTCTAACCATATTTCGCAAAAATCGATCAGCTTTTATCGTAAAGATTAATTGGTTGTTTTTTTGTTTCCAATTGGCTTCAGTAATAGTGCAATTGAATGTAAATACTTCAGTATGAACCTTAGAAAAACATTCAAAATCAGTATACTCAAATAATAACTGACAAGCTTTGTTCATTTGCTCAACATCTAATTTTTGAATACAATAATAACTTGAGTCTTCTAAAAAAGCATCTTTAAACGTATGTACATAATATTCGTAAGTTCTTGCAGAAGCTTCAAAACGCGCATGAGCCTCTTCTTTGACTTCAAAAATATCATAAATAACGATATCTTTTGGCAAATATGAGTTAAGTTTTGGAATCAATAATGAAGTGTTAATAGCGTTTTCAACATCGAAATGAGCAAACATTTGTTTGGCATGAACTCCAGCATCTGTTCTTCCAGCACCAACAATTTCAATGGATTTGTCAATCAACAACTGTAATGCTTTCGTCAAAGTTTCTTGAACGGAAGCCACATTAGGTTGTGTTTGAAAACCGTGATAATTTTTACCGTTGTATGCGAATTCTATGAAGTATCTCATTTTTGAGGTTGAAAGGTTATGTGTTTAAAAGGTTAAAATGTTTTTGCACATAATCGACAAAATTACAAAATTCAATAGCAATGACAATTTCAATTTCAATAATTAAGCTATTTTTGTGATATGATTAAGATATTACTTCTTTCTGACACACACAGTCACATTGATGATGCCATTTTGAAATATGTAAAACAAGCTGATGAAGTTTGGCATGCTGGTGATATTGGGAATTTGGTTGTCACTGATACAATTAAAAAATTAAAACCATTACGAGCTGTTTATGGTAATATTGATGATGATAAAGCTCGAATGGAATATCCTTTAAACAACAGATTTATGTGTGAAGGAGTTGATGTTTTGATTACACATATTGGTGGTTATCCTGGAAAATACAATCAAGCAATTCGTGAAGAATTGCATTTAAATCCACCAAAACTATTTATTTGCGGGCATTCTCATATCTTAAAAGTTATGTTTGATAAGAAACTTAATTTATTACACATGAATCCAGGAGCAGCTGGAATTTCAGGATTTCATCAGGTTAGAACCATGTTGCGTTTTGAAATTGAGGGTGATAAAATCCAGAAATTAGAAGTTATTGAAATTGGTAAAAAGTAATTAAAATCTTTAAAGTTTTATTAAAATCATTGATTTTTTTATTCATTATCCTTATATTAAAATCATAATCTTAAAAAAATTATATGATGAAAAAGACACTAACAATTTTAATTTTATGTTTCACATTTTTAGCAAATGCTCAAGAAAAAATTACATTACCAGCCATTGTTGAAAGTAACTTCAAAAAAGAATTCAAGGATATTGAAAATGTAAATTGGTCAATTTTTTACAGAGGAAAAAACAACAATGACCTTAGGTTTGAAGCCGAATTTCTAAAAGGTAATTCAAGGTTTTTAATAAGTTATAGTGATGATGGTGCTATAAAAGCTATTCAAAAAAGTATGGCCATTAGTTCTTTAAAAGATAAAATAAAAAAATATTTAGTAGATAAATATCCTACTTATCAAGTTAATGAAGCTTCTTTAATTGTTAAACAAGATCAAAAAACATATTATAATGTAGGAGTTTCAGATGCAACAAATTACTTTATTTTGGTTTTTGATGGAGAAGGAAATTATTTGTACTTAACCCCTTTGTCAGATCGTTTATAAAACAAAGAAAATTTAGTGCACAAAAAAACCCGAAACTTTCGAATCGGGTTTTCTTCGCACTAATAAACTAAGATGATAGGTTTATCTTAATCGATCCACAGATTTTACGAGATCTTCGTCCTTTTTTATTGCCTTGTTTGCCAAGACTAATAAAACGATAGAAACCAAAGGAACAAACATCGCAATACCTTTCTCAGAAACCGAAGCTTCTCCAGATAAATTTAGCGTTCGATACACAAATAATCCTATTAAAATAAAGTTCAATATGATATTCAATCTGTTTAAAACAAATTGATTTTGTCTCTTTTTAAAAAGTAATATGCTTATTAAAGCCATTACTGCTGATAATCCAAACAATATAATATAAGTAATATCACTTGTAAAATATACAGGCATTTGCTTAGCATCTTTCCATAAAGGGAAGAACATTGGCACTAAAGCCGATAACAATGCGCAAATAAATAAATATAAAGATTGTATTCTCTGAATCATTTCTAAATCATTATTTCGACAAAACTAAGTTTTCTTTTTTTAAAAAACTATTGTTTTATTGTAAAAATATCGTATTATTGCATAACAAATTCGTAATCACTTCATTTACGAATCGTTACAAATCTTTACTTAAAAAGAAATCATAATATACATTCTGTATCAACCTAACTTTACGAAACATTCATGTTTGACATTGAAAAATTGAATGAGATGAAACTCTCAGATTTGCATGAAATTGCAAAAGCGGCTAAACTAAAAAAAGTAAGTGCCTTAAAAAAAGATGAATTAATTTACCAAATATTAGATCATCAAGCTTTAAACCCAATTCCTGTAGATGTTGTAAAAACCGAAGCTCCAAAAGAAAAAAGAGCCAGAACTACAACTCCAAAAGCAAAAAAGACAGTAGTCGCAAAAACTACAAAACCTGTTGGAGAAAAATCGACGACAGAAGCAAAAGCAGTTGCTAAAGCTCCAGTAGCAAAACCTACTCCAAAACCTAAGTTTACTAAAGAAAATAAAACAACAGCTCCAAAACAAGAAGCTGCTACTAGTGAGGAAACCCCAAAACAAGAAAAAAAAGCTCCTCAGTTAACAGAAGAGCAAAGAAAGGCAATCATTGAGAAAGCCAATCAAAATAATCCAAATCACCCAAGTTATATTGGACCAAAAGTCAACAATGGTGATGCACAACCTAAAAAAGAAATTAAAAATACACCCCATAAAAAAAATAATTACAGAGAACCAGACTATGAGTTTGATGGAATTATAGAAAGTGAAGGAGTTTTAGAAATGATGCCAGATGGTTATGGTTTCTTACGTTCTTCAGATTACAACTATTTAGCTTCACCTGATGATATTTATTTATCAACTTCTCAAATTCGTTTATTCGGATTAAAAACAGGAGATACAGTTAAAGGTGTTGTGCGTCCTCCGAAAGAAGGAGAAAAATTCTTTCCATTAGTGAAAGTTTCAAAAATAAATGGTCACGATCCACAAGTAGTTAGAGATAGAATTTCATTTGAACATTTAACGCCAATTTTTCCAAAAGAGAAATTTAATTTAGCAGAAAGAGGAAGTACAATTTCAACTAGAATTTTAGATTTATTTGCTCCAATTGGAAAAGGACAACGTGGAATGATCGTTGCACAACCTAAAACTGGTAAAACAATGTTATTAAAAGACATTGCAAATGCCATTGCAACCAATCATCCAGAAGTTTATTTAATAGTTTTACTTATTGACGAAAGACCTGAAGAGGTTACTGATATGCAACGAAGTGTTAAAGGAGAAGTTATTGCTTCCACTTTTGACCGTGAACCACAAGAACACGTAAAAATTGCAAACATCGTTTTAGAAAAAGCAAAACGTTTAACAGAATGCGGACATGATGTTGTAATTCTATTGGATTCAATTACTCGTTTGGCTAGAGCTTATAACACTGTTCAACCAGCTTCAGGAAAAGTATTGAGTGGTGGAGTTGATGCTAATGCACTTCAAAAACCAAAACGTTTCTTTGGAGCAGCTCGTAATGTTGAAAATGGTGGTTCATTAAGTATTATCGCAACAGCTTTAACGGATACAGGTTCTAAAATGGACGAAGTTATTTTTGAGGAATTCAAAGGAACAGGTAACATGGAACTTCAATTAGACAGAAGAATTGCTAACAAACGTATTTTCCCAGCTATTGATTTAGTTTCTTCAAGTACTCGTAGAGATGATTTATTGTTAGACGAACAAACCATCCAACGTATGTGGATTATGCGTAAGTATTTAGCAGACATGAATCCTGTAGAGGCAATGGACTTTATCAATGATAGATTCAAGAAAACAAAAAATAATGAAGAATTCTTAATTTCAATGAATAATTAATTTAGGAATTTGATTTACAGATATAAAAACTCTCATTAATTTGGGAGTTTTTTGTTTTTAATCATAACTCCTTAAAACTATATTAATTCCTTAACAATTTTAAACTTACTAAATTCATATCTTTGCCACTTAATATTACAATATGCTACAATTAGGACAATACAATACCTTAAAAATACTTAGAGATACACAAGTAGGATTATTTCTTGGAGATGGAGAAAACGAAGAAAATGACGTTTTACTTCCTAATAAATACGTTCCAAAAGAATTTTCTATTGGTGATGAAATTACGGTTTTTGTATATTTAGACCATGAAGAGCGACCAGTTGCAACTACAATAAAACCTTACATTAAATTGAATGAATTTGCTCATTTAAAGGTGAATTACATCAATAAATTTGGAGCTTTCATGAATTGGGGTTTAGAAAAAGATTTATTTGTGCCTTTTAAAGAACAAGCTCGTCCGATGGAAGTTGATAAACGCTATTTGGTGTATTGTTACATGGATGAAAAAACGAATAGGTTAGTCGCAACCAGTAAAACCAATCAGTTTTTGTCCAATGAAAATATTGAATTACAAAATAATGAAGAAGTAGATTTAATTGTTTCTCACATTACAGAAGCAGGAATCAATGTTATCATTAATGAAAAACACAAGGGTTTGGCTTACGCGAATGAAACTTACGAAGACATTAAACCTGGAAAACGCATGAAAGGGTACATCAAGCAAGTTCGTGAAGACGGAAAAATTGATGTGTATTTGAGAAAGGTTGGAGTAGAAGCCATTGAACCAACATCGCAACTAATCTTAGATGAATTAAAGGCCAACAGAGGTTTCTTAGGTTTAAACGATAATTCACATCCAGAAGATATTAAGACAGTTTTGAAAATGAGTAAAAAATCATTTAAAAAAGCTGTGGGAAATTTATACCGTCAAAAATTAATTGAAATTAAAGAAAACGGAATTTATTTGGTTTAATCTACTTATTGAATTTAAATGCCATACATACAAGATTCAAAATATGATATATCGATCCCTTTTTGGCATAAAAATGCTCATTTTTCAACTATTTATGCTGCAAAAGTAAAGCGATTTTCATCACCAAACTACATTCGTGAAAAACTTGAATTACAAGATGGTGATTTTTTGAATATTGATTATAAAATTCAAAATAATGACAAAGCTGTGATTTTGTGTCATGGTTTAGAAGGAAATTCCCAAAGAACTTATATCAATAGTTGTTCGGATTATTTTTTGAAACAAGATTTTTCTGTATTTGCTTGGAATAACAGAAGTTGTGGTGGAGAAATGAATCGTTTACCCAGATTATATCACCATGGAACTATTGAAGATTTAGATGAAGTGATCCAATTTGCTTTAACGAAAGATATTCAAGAAATTTATTTGATAGGATTCTCTATGGGTGGAGCACAAGTCATGAATTATTTGGGACGAATTCCTGAAATCGATTCTCGAATTAAAGCTGGTGTTGCTGTTTCTGTTCCGGTTGAAGTTAAAGCTAGTGCAGATTCTTTAAAAAAAGGTTTTAATCAAGTTTATATGAAGAATTTCGTGAACGATTTGACTCGAAAACTCAAAGAAAAATCACAGCAGTTTCCAGAATTGATGGATTGGAATAAAATTAAAAACATTAATAATTTCGATTATTTAGACGATAATTTCACAGCTCCTATTCACGGATTTGAAGATAGAAACGATTATTATTTTAAGGTTTCTCCAGCTAGAAGTATGGAGAAAATTAAGAAACCCGTTTTGGTTCTAAACGCTTTGGATGATCCATTTTTAGGAGAAGGTTGTTTTCCGATTCAATTGGCTACAAATCATTCATTTATTCATCTAGAAACTCCAAAATATGGAGGACATTGTGCGTATCCTGTGAAGAATTCAATATATTCGTATGCTGAAATTAGAGCTTTAGAATTTTTTAAATCTTTATAAAATGATTGCTAAAAAAACTATTTATTTAGGTTTAAGTGTTCTGGTTTTTATAACTACGATGTTTAGTATTTTATTAAGTGATATTCCTAATGGTAATTTAAATGAGTCAATAGCAATACATTGGATTATTCTTTTTGTATTTGCTTTACTATTGCCAATCTTCAATTTAGCCGAAATCATTATCAATAGAGATGATTGGAATAAATTTTATTGGATAGGATTAGTTTTAAATATAATAACCTTTATTTTTATTTCAAGATATTTCAACATAGACATTAATGTTTTTGCAGAATTATTTAATTAAATAAATGGCTCATAAAAAAAACGTCTTATTATCAAAATAAGACGTTTTTAAGATTATTTCTTTTCTTCATTATTTAATTTATCATCCCAATCCGGTTTTTCACCTTTAAATTTTTGGGTATCCACATCATAATTTTCATCGTTTGTTAAAACTTCATCGTGATCTTTATATTGATGCTTTCTCATGTCACTTCTGTTATCCGAACCTTTATGGTTTTGTTTTTGCGAATTTTGGTTGTTTGTGTTCATAGCTATAAATTTTTAAGTTTTGATAAAGTTAATTATTTATAGCCTAGTTACTCTTATAAGATTTGCACTAAAAATTTCAGAATTTGAATACACTATTCACTTCCTTCATTATTCAGATCAAATGGATAATCTCCAAATAAAGCAGACATTCGCATGGTTTGATACACTTTTCTAGTGTATTTGTTGGATAAAGCAATCATTGTAACGGTATCTTTTTTCAAAGTAATATAGGATGTAGTGTTTCCATGCCACCAACCGTTATGATAAAAAATTTCTTGGCCTGTTTCCCATTCACGTAGACGAATGCCTAAACCATAATTTTTGATGCCTTTTTTTTCATAACTATATCCTTTGTAGATTTCTTTTTTTAAATCTTCGGAAATAAAGTCATTGGAATAAGTAGCTAAATCAAATTTTAGTAAATCTTGTGGAGTTGAGTAGATGTTTTTATCACCATAAATTGCATCTAATTGATCATAAGGAATTTTTTCTTTAGTACTTTTATAAGTTTGACTAACCGAATCTTTTTGCTTTTCAAGTTCAAAAACAAAAGTATTGTTCATGTTTAAGGGTTTAAAGACAAGGTTTTGCATCGCTTGTGGAAAAGATAAATTGGTCAATTTCTCTATGACTAAAGCTAAAATAGCATAATTGGTGTTGCAATATGCGAATTTTGTATTGGGCTTGAAGTCCAAAGGAATATTATGTTTTCCCATTATATTTAAAATGTCACTATTATGTAATGTTTTTGATTTGCCCCAAACTTTAACAGGTTCTGTGAAATTGCTATATTTTGCTAAACCACTTCTGTGATTTAATAACATTCTAATAGAAATTGCTTTATAAGGAAATGATGGTAAAATAGTTTGCACTTTTTCATCTAAACTTAGCTTTTGGGCATCAATTAACCTAAAAATTGAAGAAGCTGTTAAAACTTTACTAATGGAAGCTAAATGCAAAGGAGTTTCTTCAGATAAAGATTCATTGGTTTTAAAATTCGCTTTTCCTTGGTATTTTTCAAAAATGATTTGTCCATTTTTTGCGACTAAAAAACTTCCATTAAACTCATCATTTTGATTAATATGTTCATTGAAAAATGTTTCAATTAAGAATTTCTTTTGCTCAATATATTTTTTGGGTAATTTGTTAAAACCTATGGGTACTAAAGAATCAGTAGGAATAAGAATTTCATTGTCAATACGTTGAGCTATTTTTTTTTCTTCTCGTTTTTTACAAGAAAATAAAATTAGTAGGATTAGTAGGCTTAATAAGTGTTTCAAGGGATTGTTTGTTTCCACAAATATAAAAAAATCAGATAAAAATTTAATTGAATTTAACTTTTTGTGAATATTTTAACCCAATTTTATAAAATTTCAATATTTGGATTTATTTTGAATAATTCTTCAATAAAATCAGCTTCTTTTTCTGGTGAAATATAAATATCGTCATATTTGTTATAAGTGATAATTAATCCAATTTGACTTAAAGCTGGTTTCCAAATAGTTGGTACAAAAATACCGTCATGATGTTCGATTTTTCGAATGGTTTTGATATCAATTTTCCCGTTGAATGGACCAGATTGCCAATAAAGATGTTTATCTTTAATTTTATATTGAGTTTTTATTGCAATTGAAGCTAGTAGTAAAAGTGACAATAAATTAATTCCAATAACAATGTAAAACTCACTTCCAATATCATTTATGAATGCAGGAATTGTTGCAGCAATTATTACACTAAATGTTATAATGAAAATAGCATTTAAACGTTTACTTCTTTTGGATTTATAGACTTTCATAGCCTATTGATTAAAAATTTAATTTCTTTTTAGAATCTTTCGTCAAAGCATCTTTATGTACCAAAACAGAAATTGCTTTTAAACGCATATAAGGAACACTTATATAAACAAATCCACCATTAGTAACTCTTTTTTCATCGGTTCCCCAAGAATTTTTTACTTTGTAATAAACATTTCCTTTTTGATCTTTTACGGTTCCAACTATATGCATTAAGTGATCATCTGTAGTTGTAAAATTTTCAAATTCAGCTTGACGATATTCTTGAGAAACTGGCATTTCTTCCACAATTTCAGCTAAACCAGTTTTAGTGTCGTCTTCGTTTTTTGGAATAAAAGCAACCCCATATTTGGCTGAAAAAGTAACTTCTGAAACATCACAATCTAAGGACAAAGAATATCCTTTGGCTAAAGCATTATCAATATTTTGGATAAATTCATCCAAAGGTAAATTATACATACTTCCATTAGAAAAATTATCAGGAATGTTTAAAATGAAAGATTTGTAAAATGGTTGGTGTGAAAATGAAGTTAACGTAATATAGTTTTCTGGTTTGATTTTAGTGAATTCAGCAAAACTTTTTGGAGTGTATTTCTTGCCTTCGAAAGTAAATTCTGTTGGATTTTTACCTAAATAAACATCTAAAACAGTTGAAACGGCTTCTTTCCATTTTGGAGATAATTTCTTTCCTGGATTATCAATATATACTTTTAGCATAGCATTCAAAATATCTTCTAATTCACTGTGATTGTGTTTCTTTTCGTCTTCTGTTAAACCAGTATAAACATTCGCGGGAACTAATCCAAAATCAGCGACACTATTAATCACATCATGAGCTAAACCACCTTGACTAAACTGAGCTTTTCCTTGTCGCATCACAAAATTTTCAGCTTTTTTGGGATATGTATTTCTAACTTGATACATTTCAGATAAATCAATTTGTTTTCCGGTTAGACGAATAATTTCTGATTCTAAAAACGAAGAAGTAGAGAAACTCCAACAAGTTCCTGTAATATCTTGTGAAATAACTGGTGTTGTTTCAATGTCTATAACCGATTGAAATTCATAGTTTTGAGCGTTTGATGTTAAAAATCCAAAAACCAATAAGAGTGCAATGCGTATTCTTTTCATTGTAGTAATTCATTTGAAGATGCAATATAATGCAAAAAATGCTTTATTTTTACGTGAAATTTCATTTTAACTTTAACTTGATTTTTTTGGAATACAGATTTAAGAAATTAGAGTAATTGCTATAATCTTTTAATTTGTGCTAAAAGTCAAAACTAAAATTTTTAATACAACATGAGTAAAATCAATTGGAAAACCGCAAAAGAATTTGATGATATAACCTATAAAAAATGCGATGGTGTTGCCCGAATTGCCTTCAATCGTCCTGATGTTAGAAACGCATTCCGACCAAAAACAACCCGTGAATTAATTGATGCCTTTTACGATGCACAAGAAGATACATCAATTGGAGTAGTGCTACTTTCTGCCGAAGGTCCAAGCTCTAAAGATGGAGTATATTCGTTTTGTTCTGGTGGAGATCAAAAAGCAAGAGGTCATCAAGGCTATGTAGGTGATGATGGTTACCATAGACTAAACATTTTAGAAGTACAAAGAATGATTCGTTTTATGCCAAAAGCAGTAATTTGTGTAGTTCCAGGTTGGGCTGTTGGTGGCGGACATTCGCTACATGTAGTTTGTGATTTGACTTTAGCTAGTAAAGAACATGCTATTTTTAAACAAACAGATGCAGATGTAACTAGTTTTGATGGTGGTTATGGTTCGGCATATTTAGCCAAAATGGTTGGTCAAAAGAAAGCACGTGAAATTTTCTTTTTAGGTAGAAATTATTCAGCTCAAGAAGCTTTTGAAATGGGAATGGTTAATGCAGTTATTCCTCATGCTGAATTAGAAGATACAGCTTATGAATGGGCTCAAGAAATATTAGCTAAATCTCCAACATCTATAAAAATGCTAAAATTCGCTATGAATTTAACCGATGATGGCATGGTTGGCCAACAAGTTTTTGCTGGTGAAGCTACTCGATTAGCCTACATGACAGACGAAGCAAAAGAAGGAAGAGATGCGTTCTTAGAAAAACGTAAGCCTAATTTTGAGAAGAAGTATTTACCTTAGAAATTTAGAATTTAGAAAAATAAAAACTATAAATGAGCGAATTTAAAAATCAAACAATAGACATTTCAACCTTACCCAAGTTTGAAGAAACAGCACTAAATTCTTTACAAAAAAGTTATTTTAAAGTTATGTTGATTCAGTTTGGAATAGTATATGGCATTCTTTTGATTGGAATAATAGCCCTTTATTTCATTTCTATTAAAGAGTTAATACAAGATAAAATCATCTATTTTGCTATAGGTTGGTTGGTTTTGGTGGTATTGAATTTTCTGTTTTTAAGAATAAGTTTTGCCAAAAAAGGATTTGCTTTACGCGAACATGATGTTATTTTCAAGTCTGGAGTGATTAGTGAAACTACTACCATTGTCACAAACAATAGAGTGCAACATGTGGCTTTGCATCAAGGAATGCTTTCAAGAATTTTTGGATTAGCTTCCATTGAATTATTCACTGCTGGTGGAAGTTCAAGTGATTTGAAAATCAATGGTTTATTGCTTAATGATGCTAAAAAAATCAAAGAAAGTGTTTCATTAAAAATTAATGAAATTGCGTCAGAAATCATTGAAGAAAATCCAATTGAAGAAAATCCAATTGAAGAAAATCAAATTCAAAGTATACACGAGAACAATTCAAAAGAAGAATCAGATGAAATCTAATTTTGATTTTTCTATTCCTCAACGGCAATCCTTAATTGGAGTGATTGTTTTGTTTGCTAATACCTTGCAAAAATCGGTTAGAGCTTTTTGGCCATTTATTTTAATTATTTTCTTTAAAAAAGAGTCTTATAGTGCTATTCAGGTTTATGTTGGAATTGTTGGAGTTATTTTATTTGTTGCTATTATCGCTTTTTTAAGATATTGGTTTTTCAAATTTTACATCGATTATAAGTTGGAAGAATTTGTCATTGAAAACGGAATTTTCAACAAAACCAAAACGACAATTCCTTTTCATAAAATCCAAAAAGTTAACATTGATCAAAGTTTAATTCAGCGTATTTTTAATGTACATAAATTAGAATTAGACACAGCAGGCAGTGATAAAAAAGAAGCTTCGATTAACGCAATTTCTCATGAAATGGCAACCGAACTTAAAAAACAATTACTTGAAAATACGCAAAAAAACAGCCATTTAATTGATGAAATTATAGAAAGCGAAGAAAAACCTAAATCGTTTATAACAATAGGAATACTAAGTCTTTTAAAAATCGGAATTACAGCTAATTACATCAAAAGTTTTGCCTATATCTTTTTGATTTTTACTACAGTTTCTGATAATTTAAGACAAATTGGACGAGAAGATTTAATTGACGATAACATCAATCAATTGGAACAAATTCCGATTATGAGTTTGATTTTGTGGTTTTTAGTTTTCATTTTCACTGCGATTATTATTGTGAATTTAGTTTTAACGGTTGTTAAATATTTCAATTTTACACTTAAAAAAGATAAGAAATCACTTGTATTGACTTATGGCTTACTAAACATCAAAAGCACGATTATTAATCCAGAAAAAGTTCAAATCATCAAGCTGACACAGAATTTTTTTCAGAAAAAGCTCGATGTAAACACGATAGAAATTTTTCAAGCTTCTAGCGATATGAAACGAGCTAGTGCAAAAGATAAAACTAAAATTCCAGGTTGTAATAAATCTGAAAAAGAACAAATTTTAAAACTGCTTATTGGAAAGTTACCAAATCATCAAACGACATTAGTACCAAATATCAGGAAACTGCTTTTGAATAGTTTCTTTTTTATTCTAATTCCGATAGCTATTGGGTTGACCATAAATTATAATTTTGAGAAATTCTCATGGAATGAAGTAGTAGTTGTAATTGCTATTTATGTGTTATTTATGGGAACGATTTTATATTTTTCTTACAGAAATTATCGACTATTTATATCCGATGAATTTATCGTGAAGCAGAGTGGAGCTTGGGATATTGACCATGAAATAATGATGCCTTATAAAATTCAAGCCATTGAAACCCAACAATTTTTTTGGCAAAAATATACAGATATAGGCTCAGTAGTTTTATACACAGCTGGTGGACGAGTTTCGTTTTCAACAGGTAATTTTACTGAAATTAAAAAGCAAGTGAATAAATGGTTATATCAGGTTGAGGTTTCAAAAGAAAATTGGATGTAAAAACAACCTGAAACAAAACAAACTAAAAATTAAAATGAAAAACTGGATACAAGCCGCAAGATTACGAACATTACCTTTATCACTTTCTGGAATAATTGTGGGAAGTGCTTATGCCTATCATCAAGGATTTTATGATTATAGAATTTTAGGTTTAGCACTTTTAACTACGTTAGGACTTCAAATTTTATCCAACTATGCCAATGATTATGGTGATGGAGTAAAAGGCACTGATGTCAATAGAATAGGAGAGAAACGAATGGTTGCTGCTGGAGTTATTACTGCTTCTCAAATGAAAAAAGCGGTTGTCATCACAGCAATTATTACTTTGGCTTTAGCTTTAACCTTAATTTATGTGGCTTTTGGAAAAGAAAACTTTGCCTTGAGTCTGATTTTTATTCTTTTGGGAATTGGTTCAATCGGTGCTGCTATAAAATACACTGTAGGAAGTAATGCTTATGGTTACAATGGCTTAGGAGATTTATTTGTATTTGTTTTTTTCGGATTAGTATCTGTTATTGGTTCCAATTTTTTATACACTCATTTTTTAGATTGGAAATTAGTTTTACCAGCTTCTGCTATTGGAATGTTGAGTGTAGCCGTTTTAAATCTGAATAATATGAGAGATATTGAAAACGATAGAGCAGCAGGAAAAAGAACTTTGGTGGTTAAAATGGGATTGGAAAATGCTAAAAAATATCATATATTTTTACTAACTACAGCTTTATTATTGTTTTTAGTTTTTTCAATTCTAATTAATTCTTCATTAATTGCAATTACAACAATTATTGTCCTAATATTTCCTCACATGAAAACGGTTTTAAGAGCTGATTCATATGAAGATTTTGATCCAGAATTAAAAAAAGTTGCATTAATAACCTTTGCATTAAGTATTCTTTTTACTGTAGGTTTAATTTTTAATTTCTACTAATCACTAATTACTAAATCATGAAAATCACATTTTACGGTCACGCTTGTTTAGGAATCCAAATTGAAGACATTAACATAATCGTGGATCCATTTATTACAGGAAACCCAAAAGCTTCGCATATAGATATTAATACACTAAAAGCGGATTATATTTTATTGACTCATGCTCATCAAGATCATGTTTTGGATGTGGAAGCAATTGCCAAACGAACTGATGCTGTCATCGTTTCTAATTTTGAAATAGCTAATTACTACGGAAATAAAGGTTTTCAATTTCATCCAATGAATCATGGTGGAACTTGGGATTTTGAATTTGGAGTAGTTAAATATGTTAACGCAATCCATACTTCATTATTTCCTGATGGAACTTATGGTGGACAACCTGGTGGATTCGTAATCGAAGGAGAACGAAAAAATATCTACATTGCTGGAGATACAGCTTTGACAATGGACATGAAGTTAATTCCAATGCGAACTAAACTAGATTTAGCCATTTTACCAATAGGAAGCAACTTCACCATGGATGTAGAAGATGCCATTTTTGCCTCCGATTTTGTAGAATGCGATAAAGTTTTGGGTTATCATTACGATACTTTCGGCTATATCGAAATCGACCATGAAGAAGCCAAACGTAAATTCTTTGAAAAAGGAAAAGATTTGATGCTGTTGGAAATTGGAGAGTTTATTGAATTGTAGAGAAGAAAATAGAGAATAGATATTTAAACACAAAGTTCGCAAGGTTTTTCGCAAAGTACGCAAAGAATCTATGAAAACTATGTAAAGCAAAGCGACTTCAACTCAAACAAAGTCTGAGAAATCTATGTGGTTTAAAAACACCTTGTGAAACCTTGAGATAACTTTGAGAAACTTTGTGCCACAAAAAAAACATGAAAGCTAATTACAAAAAATACATCCTAGACTTCAAACGACCAAGCGGAACTTCTCGAGGCATTTTAACCGAGAAAGAAACTTGGTTTATCATCTTAGAAGAAAACGGAAAAATTGGAATAGGTGAGTGCGGAATTTTGAGAACCTTATCTGTTGATGATCGACCCGATTATGAAGCAAAATTGCAATGGGTTTGTAAGAACATTAATTTAGGGAAAGACAAACTTTGGGAATCGCTTTTAGAATTTCCTTCTATTCAATTTGGAGTGGAAATGGCATTCCATTCTTTGGCTTCAAAAACACCTTTTGAGTTGTTTGCATCTGACTTTACAAAAGGAGAAAAAAGCATCTTGATTAACGGCTTAGTTTGGATGGGTGAAGAGTCTTTTATGAAGCAACAAATTGAAGAAAAATTAGCACAAGGATTTACTTGTATAAAACTAAAAATTGGAGCCATAGATTTCGAAAAAGAATTGGGATTATTGCGATTTATTAGACAACATTATGATGAAAAAACCATCGAAATTAGAGTAGATGCTAATGGTGCTTTTAATTCTACTGATGCTTTATATAAATTAAAACAATTGGCTGGTTATAAATTACATAGTATAGAACAACCTATTCCGAAAAACAATACTGACAGGATGTCAGAGCTATGTAAAACCACACCTTTACCTATTGCTTTAGATGAAGAGTTAATTGGTGTGTTTTTGCCTTACGAAAAAGAAGCATTGCTACAAAAAATTAAGCCTCAATATATCATTTTGAAGCCTAGTTTGGTCGGTGGTTTTAGAGGAACTTTAGAGTGGATTTCCATAGCTGAAAAACTCAATATTCAATGGTGGATTACTTCTGCTTTGGAGAGTAATATTGGACTAAATGCCATTGCACAATTTACCTTTTCACTACAAAATAAATTACCTCAAGGATTAGGAACAGGAGGTTTATATACCAATAATTTTGACTGTCCTTTAGAAGTTTCAAATGGGCAACTTTGGTATAAAAAAGGAAAGAATTGGGAAGTAGATTTTGAGAATTTTAAGTAAAAAAAACCGACAAAATTTGTCGGTTTAATCTTTTTCTTTTTCAATTTTATGCGTATTCTATTTTTCAACTTTGACAGTTCCACCGTCATCTTTTATTTCTACTTCGGTTTTTTTGTCACCATCTTTTGAAGAGTATTCTACACCATCTTTACCAATACTAATTGATGTTCCGTTGCTTTCTTCTTCTACTGGTTCTGCTTCTTTTTCAACGACTACAGTTTCTTTTTCAACGACTGTTGCTTCTTCTTTGTCTTTACAGCTAACTGTTGCAAAAATTGCTAAACTAGCTATCATTAGGGTTACTTTTTTCATCTTTTTTAGTTTTATGATTATGGTTGCAAGATATAACCATAAACAGTTAGTTAAATTATAATACTTTTATTTTATGTTATAGAATTTCCATTTTGCATTAAAAATGCACTATTTGTAAGCATTTTAAACCAAGAACATTTGCAATTAATGCACTTATTGGATTGTTTCTTAGTTATAAGCAGGAAGTACTTTTTAAAATGCAGGAGGTAGTTTTCTAAATGCAGTTAGAATAGTTAAAAAAAAAGAATTTTTGAAAATGAAAATTAAGGGTTTTATCAATCTATTACTATCATTTTCAATGAAGTATTTGATGATTTTGCCATCGTTATAACTTTTTAGTTAATGTATAGGATTTTATTTATAACAAATTAGTAGAATCAATTAAATCATCAATTTTATATGTTTCTTTATCTAATGTCTTTGATTTTAAGAATAATTCTCTTGCTTTATCAATTTCACCAAGATCAAAATAATAAATTCCTAAATTTCTATAGATATATGAATTGTTTTCATCTAATTCAGTAGATTTTTCTATATCAGCAAGACCTTCATCTATTAAACCAATTTTAATTTTTGACAAGCCTCTATTGTTGTAAGAATAAGCAATTTCAGGATTAATAGAAATAGCTTTATCAAAGTTAGGAATAGCTTCTGAATATTTTTCGAGTAAGTTTAAAGTAAACCCTTTATTATTTAAAGCATAAGAATTTTGCGGATTAACTTTAAGTGATTTATCATAGATGACTAAAGATTCGTCGTTTAATTCTAACTTACTATAAATAAAACCTCCATTGTTATAGTCATCAGAAGTTAATTCAAATTCTTTTTCAAATTCATCAAATAACTTTTTTGCTAAATCATAATTTTTTTCAAACGTATTCGCAGAAACATTATAACGATATACATTTTCGTCTTTAATATCTAAACTTAATAAATAGTCAAAAAGTGCAATAGATTTATTGTATTCTTTCTGGTTATAGAAATCGATAGCCTCAGCGTATTGATTTGGGTATTTTTTGTATTTAAAAAGTTTAGTTAAAGTATATCCATCGTTGTATACAGTTTTACCATTATTTAAAATAATTGGTGTTTTTTTTGGAATAAGGTTTCTGAATAAATCAAAAATAGAGCTTATAAAAAATACAACTGAAAAAAGTAAGTAAGAATCATTTAATTCTTTTGAATAAGCATAATAAATAAAAAGAGTAGCAATAATAAAAGGAAATAACGGTCCAAATAATATGTAAACTATTTGTGTATTAATCGTAATTTTTTTAGCAGAAGGAATGCATAATCCATTTTTCCAAGAAAAGAATTTATGGTTTAACCAAACATCTAAAAGTCCAATTTGAAGTTTATACTTTTCTTTTGGTCTCCATATGAACCAATATATATTGAAACTTTTTCTTTGGTTAATAATATTGCCGGAAGAGCATGACCAAGTTCATGTAGAATTATTATTAAGCCTCTAATGAAAAACAAAAATATAATAAACTGTATAATTAAAGGAAGTTTCATTCAATGAATTTGATTAAGACTTATTAAAACAAATATAGATAAAATCTTAAGATGAATATTCTTTAAATAGAAAATGAGGAATACAAAATAATATTATTTAGGATATTCTTGTTCTTTATAGACAAAATAAAATAATAGTATTGAATTTAATAGAAATATATACATTCCATATTTGATTTGTCCAATACCTGGTAGCAAAAAAGACATATAAACGATTGATAAAGTGATTATTATTAGATTTACAAAACATAGAAGCAATTGTTCATAGTGCTTTCTAATGAAACAAATAAACATTGTAATATTTATAATCATTATTATTGTAAACCCTGAAAGTATTGGTTCAAATTGTATTGCTAAATCATAACCACTTAACGTAAAATCACTCTTAGCTTTTTTAAATGAGCTTTCTTTTTCACTATCAGTTCTTACATTTTTATAAACCTTAAAAAAACCAGAACTTCTTTTGATAGAATCATCTGAACATGCTTGAAAAAAAGGTAAAAAGAATATTAGCAAACTGAGCATTGATAATATTCGGATTATTGTTTTTCTGTTGCTAAAAAAGGACATATGACTATTCTATTTAAAACTAGTGCTTTTTTAAAATTAAAAAAATATTTATTTTGATTTCAGTCTTACAGATTTTGTAATGGTTCATTTTTTTTAATTTATTCATTCCATTCTATATTAAGATTCTTTACACCAACTTTTTTAAGAAACTTATTTATTTCAGAACTAGTTTTATTAATATTTGTTAAAAAATCACCATAATTAGTTCCTAAATTTGATACATAAATTATATATTCATCATTTTTTAATTCTTTAATTTTTTTTGAATCTAGAATTCTATATTCATCAATTTGAATTAAATCGCAGTTATTACTATTTTTCTCAGAATAGGTTATATTTTTGGGAAAAGCTTGTCTTAAGCAATTTGCAATTTTATTTGGAAGCATTGGATTTCTAATAAAATCCATAATTTCAATCCTATTAATTGTTTCTTCGGTCATAAAAACTGGATAATTAAAAGATTCTTCTTCTAATTTAGATAAAAAATATTTTCTATTAATTCTTGTTTTTGCAACATGGAATAAATTTCCTTTATTTATATGTACATAAATTATTGATTTTTCAGAAAATTTTGAACATGAAATATTGATATCACATTTTTGGAAATTTTTAATTAATTTTAATACTAAATCTAATTGTTTCTTTTGTATTTCTCTTCTGTAAAAAAGAAAAAAAACTCTTATAGAAATCCATAGTGCTAAACCTGAAAAAAGGAGAGGTATTATTTTCCAAACATAGTTTGCTTCCATAATTTTATTATTATTACGTGTAAATATAAACAAAAACCCACAAAAAAATCCAAAAGCCTAAACTTTTGGATTTTATATAATTATTATAAGATAAACAGTTTGTTGAGAAGATTTCCATTTTCATGGGAATTTGTTATCTCAAAGTTGCACCAACTTCTTTTTCAAAGTTAGCTTGCAGTTTTTGCATTACTTTTTCAATTTGTTTGTCTTCTAATGTTTTTTTGTCATCGCTCATGATAAAGCTCATAGCGTATGATTTTTTGTTTTCGGGTAGGTTTTTACCTTCATACACATCAAAAAGACTGATTTCTTTGATTAATGTTTTATCGGTTTGTTTGGCTATTTTGTATAAAGCTTCAAAAGTTACTTCTTTGTCGATTAATAAGGCCAAATCTCTTCTTACTTCTGGGAATTTAGAAATCTCAGTTAACTTTAATTTATTTGAAACATATTTTTGAATAGCAGCCCAGTTGATGTCAGCATACACTACTTCTTGCTTAATGTCAAACGATTTACCAATGGATTTTTTTACGATACCAAACTCAGCAATCGTTTCTCTTCCAATGGCTAAAGCTAATCCTTCTGAAAACACATCATTTTCTACAGGTAATGTACTAACTTTTTGGTCTAAGCCAATTCTAGTTAATAACGCCATCACATAACCTTTTATCATAAAGAAGTCCGATTTTGTTGCAGTTGTGTTCCAGTTTTCAGCAGTTTTATTTCCAGTAAGATATAAACACAAATGCTTTCTTTCGTCATAACCATTTTCAACTTTGTGATAGGTTTTTCCAAACTCAAACAAACGTAAATTTGATTTTTTTCTGTTGATGTTGAAAGATATAGCTTCCAAACCAGAAAACAATAACGATTGTCTCATGGCAGAAAGTTCAGTACTCAATGGGTTTATGATATGAACCGTTTCATTTTCAGTCAACTGTTCTGATAATTTGATATAATCTGGAGAAGTTAACGAATTCGCCATCATTTCATTGAATCCTTGAGAACACAATTGGTCTGAAATGATATTTTGTACTTTGTATTCTTCTGTTCTCGGTGAATTGGCAATAGTAGCACTCACTTTGGTATTGAAACCAATACTGTTGTAACCATAAACTCTTAGAATTTCTTCGATAACGTCAATTTCTCTTTGCACATCAACTCTGTACGAAGGAATAGTAAGTCCTAAACCAGATTCAGTAATGTTATTGATTTTAATTTCTAGAGAAGTTAAAATGGTTTTGATGGTTTCTTTTTTCAGTTCTTCACCAATTACTTTGTTGATTCTGTCAAAAGTCACGAAAACACTAAAATCTTCAATTTTCTTTGGATAAACATCAGTAATATCAGAAGTAATTTCTCCACCAGCTACTTCTTGAATCAATAAAGCGGCACGTTTTAAAGCATATTCAGTAATGCTTGGATCAATTCCTCTTTCAAAACGGAAAGAAGCATCTGTATTTAAACCATGTCTTTTAGCTGTTTTACGAACCGAAACAGGATTAAAATAAGCACTTTCTAAAAATATATTAGTAGTATGTTCTGTGACACCTGATTCTATTCCTCCAAAAACTCCAGCAATACACATTGGACTTTCAGCGTTGCAAATCATTACATCTTCTGCATCTAATTCACGTTCTACACCATCTAACGTTGTGAATTTTGTTCCAGCTTTTACAGTTTTAACAATAACTTTATTGCCTTTGATTTTATTAGCATCAAAAGCGTGTGTAGGTTGCCCCAATTCGTGCATTACATAATTTGTAACGTCAACAATATTGTTTTTTGGACTTAATCCAATGGCTTTTAATCTATTTTGTAACCAAGAAGGAGAAGTCTTAACAGTAACTCCAGAAATTGTGACTCCACAATAACGAGGAACTAATTCTTTGTTTTCGACTTCAATAGCTATTTTTAAAGTTCTTCTGTCAACATTAAAGCTACTTACGGAAGGTGTGATTAATTCACTAGTAACATTACTTTGTATTAATCCTGCTTTTAAATCACGAGCAACACCCCAATGACTCATGGCATCTGCACGATTTGGAGTTAAGCCAATTTCAAAAACCTCATCACTTTCTATATTGAAAACATCTTTTCCTAAAGTTCCAGGTTTTAAATCTTCGTTTAAGATTAAAATTCCGTCATGACCTTCCCCAAGACCTAATTCGTCTTCGGCACAAATCATTCCATGACTTTCTTGTCCACGAATTTTACCTTTTTTGATTTCAAATGCATTTCCTTCTTTGTCGTATAATTTTGTTCCAATTGTGGCAATAGGTACTTTTTGACCAGCAGCTACGTTTGGAGCACCACAAACAATTTGAACAGGAGCATTTCCGTCACCCAAATCTACGGTTGTGATTTTTAATTTATCAGCATCAGGATGTTTTTCACATGTTAAAACGTGACCTACAACAATTCCTTCTAAACCACCTTTTAGGCTTTCAAATTTATCTACACCTTCTACTTCTAAACCTAAATCGGTAAGTAAAGCAGCTGTTTCTTCTGATTCCCAGTCTATTTTAATAAATTGTTTTAACCAGTTGTATGAAATACGCATTTTATTCGAATTTTTAAAGGTGCAAAGATAGTTTTAAAATTTAGAATTTAGAATTAGAATTTAGAAAATTCAAGGTTTATGAAAATTGTTAAAAACCTACAACCCATAACCTACAACCTCATTTATATTATTTCTTCAATGTGTTTTTTGATATTACTGGCTAATTTCTTGGTTGGTAAATCGTTTGCATCATCACCAAAAGGATCTTCAATCTCTTCTGCAATAAGTTCTAAACTGGCTAAAACATAAAAAGTAAAAACTACAACAGGAATTACATAATATCCTAAACTAAAAACATATCCAAAAGGTAATGTCATTATATAAAAGAATATAAATTTCTTGATGAAAGAACTGTAAGAGTAGGGAATAGGTGTATTTTTAATTCGCTCACAAGCTCCACAAATGTCTGTAAAAGATTGAATTTCACTATTTATAATTATTAATTGATCACCCGAAATTTTTCCACTTACATGTAAATCATGCACTTTTTGAAACATCATTTTGGCTACTTGATTAGGTCTATGATTTTGATGGTTTATATCCAATTCCAAGTCTTCAAATAGCATTTTGGCTGTTTCTTCATTATTTAAATGTTTTTGTAAGATGGAAGCATAACCTGGAATTACTTTTCTAAAGAAGTTTTTATCGTTTTCCTCAGTTAATATTACAGAAAGCTTAATGGCTAAATTTCGACTATTATTAACTAATGAACCCCAATGTTTTCGTCCTTCCCACCAACGATCATAAGCAGTGTTTGTTCTGAAAACTAATAATAATGAAATTACAAAACCCAACATTCCGTGCATTATGGTAATGTTTTTTACGTGACTATCTTTAGATAATTTCCAATATTCTAATTCTAAATAAGCAATGCCATAAGAATATAATCCTATAAAAATCATCATGGGAATTAATTGACGAAATGTATCGGCTTTATGAAATCGAAATATAAAAGTAATCCAGTCTTTTGGGTTGTATTGTACCATTTTGAATTGAAAGATTTAAAATTTAAATGAATGTAAAATTAGAAAAATTAATCCCAACTCAACGTTCCACTTAATTCTTTTAAATTAATTTCTGCTAATTTAGTTTGATATTGAGCTGTTGCATAACGAACTGAAGCTTCAATAAAGTTTTGTTGTGCTGTTCTAACTTCGATTGTAGTAATTGTGCCAATTTTAAATTTAGAAAGCGTTATATCAAGATTTTGACTGGCAATTTCAACATTTTCTTTTTCAATTTTTGTGAGTTCTAAGTTGGTTTGATAGCTTTGATAAAATGATGCTAGTTGAGATTCCAATGCTAATTTTTGTTGGTTTAAGGTAATTGATGCGTTTTCGACTTCATATTCAGCTGATTTTTCTCTTTTATTTTGTAAAAAGCCGTTAAAAATAGGAACACTTGCTGAAACTCCATATACAAATCCTTGTCCAGATGATT
The DNA here is from genome assembly GCF_963922255.1 of uncultured Flavobacterium sp. Classification (GTDB taxonomy): domain Bacteria; phylum Bacteroidota; class Bacteroidia; order Flavobacteriales; family Flavobacteriaceae; genus Flavobacterium. Next base: position 370,150 of record NZ_CAWUIC010000001.1, read on the forward strand.
GCGTGATGAACCCTAATGAAGCTTCTGAACGTGTAAAATTGTAACCAGAAGTTAATCGAACTGTTGGATATCGATTTCCTTTAATTTGTTTTAAATTTAAATCTGCTAACTTTTTATTGAGAATTTGGGCTTGTAATTGTGGGTTTTGCTTAGCTGCCAAATCTTTTAATTCATCATAAACTAAATTTTCTTCAAAAGTGATTTCTTGTTTGACTTTAAAATCGGTTTGTAAATCTCTTGCTAATAATTCGTTTAATCTAATTTTGGTATTTTTGTATAGTTCTTTCTGACTCAATAATAGACTTTTATCTGTATTCAAGTCTACTTGTGCATTTAAAAGTTCAAGTTTTGATGCTTTACCAATTGAAAAACGATTATCTGCTGTTTTTACTCTTTGATTTGAAATTACAATTGCACTGTCAATAGAAGCCATAACTTGCTGTTGTTGTACTAAATCATAGTAAGTTAAATATACATCACTAATTCGATTCAAAATAGTAGCTTGTAATTCAGATTCTCCTTGTGCTTCTAAAGTTGCTAATTGCTCTTTTCTGGCAAACATATTTAAGCCATCAAAAATTGTCCAATCTAAACCAACACCATAACTCAAGCTATAGTTTTTAGCATTATTTAGTTCTCTTGTAGAACCATCTGCTTGAGTTTGCTTTGTGTCAATTTGACTATTGTTATTAACTACATTAGCATTCAAAGCCGGTAAGATTCCAGCATTTGCTAAATTATTATTTGTTTCATCTATTTTTAAATTGTTTTTGGCAATTTTTATTTCATAATTGTTTTCCAAAGCAATTTTTATAGCATCTTCAATAGACAAAACTTCTTGAGCCTGTATTTGAAAACTTGCTAATAGGAGTAAAGTATATTTTATAATATTAGACATGATTTATTTTTCTAAAGCTTCAATGTTATCAAATTCTGGACGGTGTTTTCTATCTCTTGACCAAACTAAATAAATAGCTGGAATTACAAAAAGTGATAATATTAAGGAGAACATTGTTCCTCCCACAATAACAACACCCATTCCCATTCTACTTTCAGAAGCAGCTCCAATTGATAATGCAATTGGTAAAGCTCCTAATGCAATAGTTAAACTAGTCATTAAAATAGGACGTAATCTTGATTCTGATGCTTCCATTATGGCATCATATTTTGATTTACCTTGTTCTCGCAATTGATTGGCAAATTCTACAATTAATATCCCGTTTTTGGTTACCAAACCAATTAGCATTATTGTGCCAATTTGGCTAAAAATATTCCATGTTTGATCAAATAACCACAGCGAAAATAAGGCACCAGCAATTGCCATTGGAACCGTTAAAATGATAATAAATGGATCAATAAAGCTTTCAAATTGAGCTGCTAATATTAAGAAAATCAATAATAAAGCTAATCCAAAGGCAAAAGAAGTATTGGAACTACTTTCTACAAAATCTCTTGATTCTCCACCTAAATCCGTTGTGAAAGTTTCATCTAAAACTTTAGCTTTTATAGCATCCATAGCATTAATTCCATCATTTATACTTTTTCCAGGAGCTAAACCAGCACTTACTGTAGCTGACATATATCTGTTATTATGGTATAATTGTGGTGGATTACTTTGTTCTTCTATAGTAACTACGTTATCCATTTGAATTAATTCTCCTTTATCATTCTTCACAAAAATTGATGTCAAGTCTAAAGGTGTTGCTCTATCTTCTTCTAAAAACTGTCCAATTACTTGATATTGTTTTCCATTTCTTGTGAAGTAACCAAAACGCTGTCCACTTAATGACAATTGTAAGTTTTGTGCAATATCAATAACAGAAACACCTAAACTTTTTGCTTTTTCTCTATCAATAGAAACATTAAGTTCAGGTTTGTTGAATTTTAAATTGACATCAACCATTGAAAAAGTTTCATCTTTTGAAGCTTCCTCCATAAATAAAGGCACTTTCTCCTGAAGTTTTTCAAAATTCTGAGCTTGAATTATGTATTGAATAGGCAAACCACCTCTTCGACTAACTGAAATAGTTGGTTGTTGAATTACAGAAGTTTTAACATCTGGAAAACCTTTAGTCCATTTTGATAATTCATCTGCAATTTCCATTTGCGATTTTTCTCTTTCGCTTGGATCTTTTAAAGCCATTCTAATGAAACCACTATTTACAGAACCACTTCCACCAAAACCTGGAGAAGTAATTACTAAACTAACTTTTTTATCAGGAATAGAATCATCAACTAATTGTGACATTTCTTGCATGAATCTATCGGTGTACTCATAAGTTGCTCCTTCAGGTGTTGACATTCGCATTACAAATCCGCTTCTATCATCTAATGGTGCTGTTTCTTTTTGTAAGACATTAAAAAACAAGTAAATTAACCCAAAACACACAAAAATAATTCCAAAACTATACCATTTGTGTTTTATAAATCGTTCTAAATAAAAGGCATAACCTTTATTCATTTTTATAAAATAGGGTTCAGTTAAATCATAAAATTTGGTTCTTTTTTGTTCACCACCTTTCATTAAATAAGCATTTAACATTGGTGTTAAGGTTAATGATACAAAAGCTGAAACCAAAACGGCTGAACCAATTACGACACCAAATTCCCGAAAGAGTCGTCCCACAAAGCCTTCTAAGAAAATTACAGGTAAAAATACGGCTGCTAACGTAATTGAAATGGAAATTACAGCAAAAAAGATTTCGTTTGAACCTTTTATAGCAGCTTCAATGGGTGTCATTCCTTCTTCCACTTTTTTGAAAATATTTTCGGTGACGACAATTCCGTCATCTACAACTAATCCAGTAGCAAGAACAATTGCTAGTAAAGTCAAAACATTTATGGAAAACCCTAACATCCACATAATAAAAAATGTTGCAATAAGAGAAACAGGAATATCAATTAATGGTCTAAATGCAATAGCCCAATTTCTAAAAAATAGATAAATGATAAGAATTACTAATATTATTGAAATCATCAACGTTTCAACAACTTCGGTTACAGATCGTTTTACAAAAACCGTTGAATCTATAGCAATGTTTAATTTAATATCTTCGGGTAAATCTTTTTTTAGTTTTTCATATTCTTTGTAAAACTCATTAGAAATATCAATGTAATTTGCACCTGGTAATGGAACAATTGCAACAGCAACCATAGGTTTTCCTGATTGTGTTAATTTAGATTCTAAATTTTCAGGGCCTAAATTAGCTGAACCAACATCACTTAATCGAATAATTTTATCACCATCTGCTTTTATAATAATGTTGTTGAATTCTTCTGAAGTTGTTAGATTTCCAACTGTTTTCACCGTTAATTCAGTATTATTTCCTGTTATTTTTCCAGAAGGTAATTCAACATTTTGATCGTTTAAAGCTTGTCTGACATCTGAAACAGTTAATCCATAGGATGCTAATTTGTAAGGATCAATCCACAATCGCATGGCATATCTTTTTTCACCCCAAATTTGAACACCACTTACACCGGGAATTGTTTCTAAACGTTGACCAATTACGTTTTCTGCATAATCACTTAGTTCTAGAGCATTTCTGGTTTCACTTTGAACCGTCATTGAAATGATAGCTTCACTATCAGCATCAGCTTTGGAAACTATGGGTTGTGAATCTATATCTTCAGGTAAACTTCGTATGGCTTGCGAAACTTTATCACGAACATCATTGGCAGCTTCTTCTAAATCTTTTTCTAAGTTAAATTCGATAGTAATTCTACTACTTCCTTGATTGCTTGAAGAAGTAATATTTCGAATTCCATCAATAGAGTTTATAGCTTTTTCTAAAGGTTCAGTAATTTGAGATTCAATAATATCAGCATTTGCACCAGTATAATTTGTTCGTATTGAAATTTGAGCGGGATCTATTGAAGGATATTCTCTAACTCCCAAAAATTTATAACCAATAAATCCAAATAAGATAATGGCAAGATTTAATACAATAGTAAGAACAGGTCTTTTTATACTTAATGTAGATAAACTCATACTTATTTTTTAAGGGTTACTTCAACAGCTGTTTCTGGTTTTAGACTCATGATTCCAGTTGTAATTAAAGTATCACCTGCTTTTAAACCATCCATAACTAAAATAGACTCTTCTGTTCTTGTTCCAGTTTCAATTTTTACTTCTTTTGCTTTACCTTTTTCAGAAATAAATACTTTTTTTCCATTTTGAATTGGAATAATAGCTTCAGAAGGAATTAAAATAGCATCTTTAATGTTACTTAATGGTAATTTTACGTTAGCATAAGTTCCAGGAAATAATTTACCTTGTTTATTGTTTGTTTTTGCACGAACTAATAATGTTCTGGTAGCTACATCAACACTTGGATCAATGGCATAAATTGAAGCTTTAAAGATTTCATCTGAACCTGAAACAGTAAATTCTATTTCACTATTCATTTTTATTTCAGAAGCATATTTTTCTGGAATAGAAAATGTGATTTTTAATTCGTTTGAACTAACTAAATTGGTAACAACTGTAGTAGGAGTAAGGTAAGTTCCTGGAGAAATGTTTCGCAAACCAATTTTTCCTGAAAAAGGAGCTTTAATGGCTGTTTTTGCAATTTGAGCTTGTATTAATTGCGCTTGTGATTGAAGACTTCTATATTCAGCACTAGCAATTTCGTACTCTTCTTGACTTATAGCTTCTTTTTCTAGTAGAAGTTTGGCTCTTCTTTCATTTTCACCAGCTAAATTCTTTCTTGTATTAGCTTGTGCTAATTGTGCTCTTAATTCAATATCATTGACTTTAAAAAGCGTTTGCCCTTTGGTTACATTTGTTCCTTCTTTGAAATAAATGTTTTCTACGATACCAGAAACTTCACTTCTTATTTCAACCTGTTCGTTAGCTTCAATTGAACCAGAAACAGAAATGATATTAGAAAAGTTTTCTTCAGTAACGACAATTCCATTAACTTTAGTAGAAGGTTTTTTATCACCAACAGGCTTATTGGTTTGAGCAGAAGATTTATCTAAATTACTTTTTATGCGATAGCCAATAAAGCCAATAAAAAGGATAATTATAAGGGTTAAAATTAATGTTTTGAGCTTCATTGTATGACTTTAAAGTATAATAACAACAAATCTACTTTTTCATAGTTTAGAAAGCCAATTCCTTATAATTTATTTAACAATTGTGAAGATTTATTTTCGAACGATCCTTTAACTAATGTAATTCCAAATGTTTTTCTTTTTGCTCATTTCTATAAAAACTTCACGTAGTTTTTTATGTTCAGGTTTTTCCATTGGTGCATCTACTTTAAGTAATTTTACAGCTTCATGTCGAGCAAGTTGTAGAATGTCTTTATCTTTAACTAAATCAGCAATTTGAAGATTTAAAACACCGCTTTGTTGTTTTCCCATTAAATCACCTGGACCACGAAGTTTTAAATCTACTTCAGCAATTTCAAAACCATCATTGGTACGAACCATGGTTTCCATTCGAACTTTACTATCTTCACTTAATTTGTGACTGGTCATCAAAATACAATAACTTTGTTCGGCTCCACGACCAACTCTTCCACGTAATTGATGCAATTGCGATAAACCAAAACGTTCTGCACTTTCAATTATCATAACCGAAGCATTGGGAACATTTACACCAACTTCAATTACAGTGGTTGCTACCATTATATTGGTTTTTCCAGCTGCAAATCTTCTCATTTCTTCATCTTTGTCTGCTGGTTTCATTTGCCCGTGAAGAATTGAAATACTGTAATCTGGTAAAGGAAAATCGCGTGAAATACTTTCATAACCATCCATCAAATCTTTGTAATCCATTTTTTCAGATTCTTGAATTAACGGATAGACTATATAGATTTGTCTTCCTTTTGCGATTTCGTCTTTAATGAACTTCCAGACTTTTAAACGATTGCTGTCAAAACGATGTACTGTTTGAATGGGTTTTCTTCCTGGAGGCAATTCATCAATTACTGAAATATCTAAATCACCATACAAACTCATTGCTAATGTTCTTGGAATTGGGGTTGCAGTCATTACCAAAACATGTGGTGGAATATCATTTTTCTTCCACAATTTACTACGTTGTTCTACACCAAAACGATGTTGTTCGTCAATAATAGCTAATCCTAAATTTTGGAATTTTACTTTATCTTCAAGTAAAGCATGTGTTCCAATTAATATGTCTAAAGTTCCATTTTCTAAAGCTTCGTGAATCAATCTTCGTTCTTTAGTTTTACTTGAACCAGTGAGTATTTGTATATTGATGTCTAAATCTTTAGCTAATTCGGTTAAACCAATAAAATGTTGATTGGCTAAAATTTCTGTTGGAGCCATCAAGCAACTTTGAAAACCATTATCTTTTGCCATTAACATACACATTAAAGCTACAATTGTTTTCCCTGAACCAACATCACCTTGCAATAAACGGTTCATTTGAGCATTACTTCCCATGTCATTTCGAATTTCTTTCAATACTCTTTTTTGTGCATTGGTTAACTCAAAAGGTAAATGATTTTGGTAGAAATTATTAAAATTTTCACCAACCGTTTCAAAAGGATGACCTTTAATTTTGTGTTTTCGGATTAAGTTTTTTGTAATGAGTTGGAGTTGAATGAAGAATAATTCTTCAAACTTTAATCGAAATTGGGCTTTGGCTAATACATCTTGGCTTTTTGGAAAATGAATATTTAATAAAGCCTCTTTTTTAGGAATCAACTTTAAGTTTTCAAGTAAATAATCAGGCAAGGTTTCCGAGAATAATGCATGCGTTTCTAGAAACAATTGCTGCATTAATTTATTGACTACTTTATTGGTAATTCCTTTATTATTGAGTTTTTCTGTACTTGGATAAACAGGTTGCATGGCTGAACGAAGATTAGCTTTGTGTTCCGCTAACAATTCCATTTCTGGATGAGCCATATTAAATATACCTCCAAATTGAGATACTTTTCCAAAAATGACATAAATTTCATTAATTTTTAAACTTTCTCTAATCCATTTTTGACCTCTAAACCAAACCAATTCCATTTGTCCAGTATCGTCAATAAAAGTTGCTACTAAACGTGATTTTCCTTTGCCAGCCTCAACGGTTTTTATGTTGATAATCTTTCCAATTATTTGGAATTCGGAATTTGTATTTTGAAGTTGGTTGATTTTAAAATAATTCGTTCTATCGATATATCTATTGGGAAATAAATTGATCAAGTCAGCATATTTATGAACATTTAGTTCTTTTCGAAACAACTCTCCACGCTGTGGACCGACACCTTTTAGGTATTCTATGGGAGTTTCTAATAGATTATTCATATACTTTTTGCCTGTTTATAAGTTTGATTTTTTTACTAAAAAACTATAAAGCGAAGATAAGTTTAAATTAGTAAATTTGATAATCAATCCATACAATTTTGATTCAATAAGAGGATTTCTTTACTAAAATATTTAAAATTATGAAATATATAGTACTCTTTTTAATAAGTAGTATTTGTTTTGGACAGCAAACATTAAAAGTTGATTTTAAAGAGCTAACAGCTGATTTGACTCTAAATGTAAATTCAAAATCAATTTCAGGAAAAGTAACCTATGAATTTGAAGTGCTTTCAGAGATTGATAACATCAAAATTGATGCTGTAAATATGAAATTTGATAAGCTAACTATCAATAAAAAAGAAGTCGAGTTTATTGCCACAGAAAAACAATTGGTTTTAACAGAAGGCTATAAAAAAGGGAAAAATATTTTATCATTTGAATACGAAGCAAATCCAAAACAAGCATTATATTTTACAGGAAGTGGTGACGATTTACAAATATGGACACAAGGACAAGGTAAATACACGAGTAATTGGTTACCAAGTTTTGATGATGTGAATGAAAAATTGATTTTTAACCTTTCGTGTACTTTTGATAAATCCTTTTATGTGCTTACTAATGGAGAATTGATTGAAAAAGATTTTCAAACCAATGAAACTAAATGGACTTATGAGATGAAAAATCCAATGAGTTCGTATTTGGTAGCTTTAGTAGTCAGTAAATTTGAAAAGCAAATTGTGACTTCAAATTCAAAAGTTCCAATTGAGTTATATTTAGCTAAAAAAGATGAAGATAAATTTGAATCAACTTACAAGTATACCAAAGATATTTTTGATTTTTTTGAGAAAAAAATTGGAGTTGATTATCCTTGGAAAGTATATCGACAAGCTCCAATTAGAGATTTTTTATATGCTGGAATGGAAAACACAACCTTTACTATTTTTTCAGAAGATTTTGTAGTTGACAATGTTGGTTTCAATGATAAAAATTATGTAAATGTAAATGCTCATGAATTAGCTCATCAATGGTTTGGTAATTTGATAACTGCGAAAGAAAGTAAACACCATTGGTTGCAAGAAGGATTTGCAACATATTATGCCTTGTTAGCCGAAAGAGAAGTTTTTGGAGATGATTATTTCAATAATGAATTATTAATGATGGCAGAAGAATTAAGAGAAGCTTCCTTACAAGATGACAATCCTATTTTAAGTGACAAAGCCAGTTCATTGACTTTGTATAAAAAAGGAGCTTGGGCTTTATTTGTGATTCAAGCAAATATCGGAGAAGACAAATTTGATAAAGCCATTAAAAATTATCTAAAAAAATACCAGTATGGAACAGTTGAAACCGATGATTTTTTAGCCGAAATTAAAAATGTTTCAGATTATGATGTTTCAGCTTTTAAAAAGAAATGGTTAGAAAATGCTTTTTTTGATTGGAATGAAGCTGTAAATTGTATAAAAGATAGTAAATTCATGAAAGAATATCTTGCAGTTAGACAATTAGAAACTGTTTATTTCAATAATAAAAAATCTAATTTCAAAGCTATTTTGGAAGATAAACATTTTCACCCAATTTATCAAGAAATAGTATATCAATTAAAAGATGTAGCTTATTTAGATAAAAGAGAATTTGTGTTTCAAATCTTTGACTTAAAAGATATTAGAGCTAAAAGAACAATGGCTGAATCTTTCGACTTAATTCCTAAAGAACTAAAACCACAATATGAAAAAATGTTTGCAGATCATTCTTATATCAATAGAGAAATAGCTTTATACAAACTTTGGACTACTTTTAAAGATCTTAGAACAAAATATGTAGATATTAGTAGGTCTTGGATTGGACAAGATTATAATTTAAGATTTGCACATCTCATTTTAAAAGCCGTTACTTACAAAAATGACCCTGTAATTTATGAAACTGCTATTACTGAATTAGAACAAATGACCAAAGAAGGGTATAACATAAATGTAAGACAAAAAGCCATTGAAAATTTAATGCAATTAAATCAAGTAACAGATACGGTTTTAAAATCTCTGATTGATTTATCTCTTCATCAAAAATGGCAAGCCGTAAAATTTGCAAAAGATACTTTGAGAGAATTATTAAAATCTCAAACCATAAAATCAAAATTAGAAAATCTAAAAAGCGTATCTTCAGTTGAAATTAGTAATAGAATAGATTACTTTTTAAACGAATAATAATACAATTTTATACCTTTAAGAAAATAAACAGGAATGAATGCATTGGTAATTTCAGGTGGTGGAAGTAAAGGAGCTTTTGCTGGTGGTGTAGCACAATATTTAATAGAAGATTTAAATAAAGAATATGATATGTATTATGGAACTTCAACCGGAAGTTTGTTGGTTTCTCATTTAGCGTTGCGAAAAGTTGAAAAAATTAAAGAAGTTTATACTTCGGTAAATCAGAAAAGTATTTTTAGTAATTGTCCCTTTATTATTAAAAAGAAGTTTGGTGAAGATGTAATTGAAATCAGTCACTTTAACGTTTTGAAAAATTTCTGGAAAGGTTCAAAAACGTTTGGTGAAAGTAAAAACTTAAAGAAGTTATTAAAGAAAGTTTTTACAGAAGAAGAATTTATTTTTCTAAAAAACAGCAATAAAAATATTGTGGTCACTGTTTCCAATCTATCCTTAAATACGGTTGAATATAAATCCATTAACGAATGCACTTACGAAGATTTTTGCGATTGGATTTGGATTTCATGCAATTATATTCCTTTTATGTCTTTAGTGAAAAAAGACGGTTGCGAATATGCAGATGGTGGATTTGCAAGTATGATTCCAATTGAAGAAGCTATAAAAAATGGAGCAACTCACGTTGATGCTATCATTCTTCAAACTGAAACTCCATTGTATAATCGTTTACCAGCAAGAAGTGCTTTTACAGCTTTGACAAATCTATTTGCATTTATGATGGATAGAATAGAATATCAAAACATCAAAATAGGGAAATACGAAGCCAAATTCAAAGGAGCAACAATTAATTTTTATTATACACCTTCAGTTTTAACAACAAACTCTCTGATTTTTAATAAAGAAAAAATGAAAGAATGGTGGCAAATTGGATATGATTATGCCAAATCTAAAGATGTTGATACACAAGAAATTCCTGTGGAAGAATAATTAAAGAATACTTTTCAATTCTTCTTTAATAAAACTAATTGCAACACTCGTTGGAGCTTCCATTTCAGTTAATTCTCTTAAAACAGCTTCTCTTAATTGACTAGCAGTAGCAATTTCAGGATTGATTGAAGTTTTGCGAATCAATTGAACCGTTGTAGTTTTTGATTTGTTAATCACATCCCAACATTCATTAGTAATGTAAATTTGTTGCGATAAGTTATGTTCAAATTCTGTTTGAATAGCATGAATTAATAAGGTAGCATAATCATTTTTGTCTTCCGTTGGAGGAGCAATTCTTAATAACAGTTGTGCTGGATGAATTCTTTCTAAAAATAAAACCATTCGCTCATAAGCTTGTAAGCGTAATGGTAAAGATTCTTTTTGATTTTCTTTTAATAATAACCAACGTCTAGTGTTTTGTTGGTCTTTAAAATAAGAGGTAAAAAAGAAATAAGCAACGCCACCAGTTATTAAAGAAGGTAAAGTATATGAAATAATTTCTATTATTTTTGAAGTATCCATTAGTTTTAAATTTTGGAGTACAAAGAAAACATTAAAAAGATAAAATTCCAATTTTAAAATCCCAAATTCCAAATGCATCTTTTTAAAATTGCTATTGCACTTGAATTTGTAAAAACCTATTTTTGTACATTACTTAAATTCTTATGATTCAAGACCACATTAATAAATTAAACGAAGCACAAAGAGCTCCTGTAATTCAGAAAGATGGACCAATGATTGTTATTGCTGGTGCAGGTTCGGGAAAGACACGTGTTCTTACGGTTCGTATAGCTAATTTAATGAGTCAAGGTGTTGATTCGTTTGACATTTTAGCTTTAACGTTTACCAATAAAGCAGCACGTGAAATGAAAAAACGTATTGCAGATATTGTTGGAACTAATGAAGCAAAAAACCTTTGGATGGGAACATTTCACTCTGTTTTTGCTCGAATTTTACGTTCAGAAGCCGATAAATTAGGTTATCCTTCTAATTTTACGATTTACGATACACAAGATAGTGTTCGATTAATTTCAGCCATTATCAAAGAAATGCAATTGGACAGAGATGTTTATAAACCCAAACAAGTTTTAAGTAGAATTTCATCTTATAAAAACTCATTAATCACAGTAAAAGCTTATTTTAATAATCCAGAATTACAAGAAGCTGATGCGATGAGCAAAAAACCACGTTTAGGTGATATTTATCAAAATTATGTAGATAGATGTTTTAAAAGTGGTGCTATGGATTTTGATGATTTATTATTAAAGACTAATGAATTATTAAATCGTTTTCCAGAAGTTTTAGCCAAATATCAAGATAGATTTAGATATATTCTAGTAGATGAGTACCAAGATACCAATCACTCACAATATTTAATTGTTAGAGCTTTATCTGATAGATTTCAAAACATTTGTGTTGTGGGTGATGATGCGCAGAGTATTTATGCATTTCGTGGAGCCAACATCAACAATATTCTGAATTTCCAGAAAGATTACGATAACGTACAAATGTACCGTTTGGAACAAAATTATCGTTCATCAAAAAATATAGTGGAAGCGGCAAATAATATCATTGACAAGAATAAAACAAAATTAGATAAGATTGTTTGGACAGCTAACGATGATGGAGAAAAAATAAAAGTCCACAGAAGTATCACTGATGGTGAAGAAGGTCGTTTTGTGGCTGCAACCATTTTTGAACAGAAAATGAATAAGCAATTAGATAATGGTCAATTTGCTATTTTATACAGAACCAATGCACAATCACGTGCTATGGAAGATGCTTTGCGTAAGCGCGATATTCCTTATCGAATTTATGGAGGTTTATCTTTTTATCAAAGAAAAGAGATTAAAGATGTTTTATGTTATTTGCGATTAGTCATTAATCCAAAAGATGAAGAAGCTTTAATTCGTGTTATAAACTATCCAGCAAGAGGAATTGGAAATACAACCATAGAAAAACTAACAGTTGCAGCTAACCATTTTAAACGTTCCATTTTTGAAGTCATGGAAAATATTGACAAGATTGATTTAAAACTAAACGCTGGAACAAAAAATAAGTTGCAAGATTTTGTAACGATGATTAAGAGTTTTCAAGTCATTAATGAAAATCAAGATGCTTTTTATTTAGCTGATCATGTTACTAAAAAAACAGGTTTAGTTCAAGAACTTAAAAAAGATGCTACACCAGAAGGAATTGCTCGTATCGAAAACATAGAAGAACTTCTAAACGGTATTAAAGATTTTATTGAAGGTCAAAAAGAAATTGATGGAGCAAGAGGAGCATTGTCTGAATTTTTAGAAGATGTTGCCTTAGCAACCGATTTAGATAAAGATACAGGTGATGATGATAGAGTAGCCTTAATGACTATTCACTTAGCAAAAGGATTAGAATTTCCTTATGTTTTTATTGTTGGATTAGAAGAAGATTTATTTCCAAGTGCTATGAGTTTAAGTACTCGAAGTGATTTAGAAGAAGAAAGACGTTTGTTTTACGTGGCTTTGACTCGTGCTGAACATCAGGCTTATTTGACTTATGCTCAATCAAGGTATCGTTGGGGAAAATTAGTAGATAGTGAACCTTCTCGTTTTATTGAAGAAATTGATGATGTTTTTTTAGAATATTTAAATCCTTCTGACACTTCAAATTATAGGTACAAACCTATGATGGATATTGATATTTTTGGAGATATTGATAAATCTAAATTGCGTTTGTCAAAACCAACTGCTGGAACTCCACCAAAGCATTTGAGCTATGACGAAAAGCCTAGCGTAAACATTCGCAAGCTAAAACCTGTTTCAAGTAATTCTCCTTCAAACGTTAATTTATTTGATAGTAAGTTATCAGTTGGAAATATTGTAATGCACGAACGTTTTGGAAAAGGTGAAATCCTTAACATTGAAGGAGTAGGAGGCGACAAAAAAGCTGAAATCCGTTTTGATGTGGGTGGAATCAAAAAACTATTACTTCGTTTTGCTAAATTGCAGATTTTAAGCTAAAATTTATTTTGAATAAAAGCTATTAGTTTGGTGTAAGCATCCAAAGTATCTGTTTGCGACCAATCACCATGACCACCATTGTAAAGGTTAAATTCATTATAAACTCCTAATTGGCCTAACTTTGCATGCAAATCAACTCCTTGTGAAGTTGGAATTAATGGATCAGCATTTCCATAAAACAAAATAGTAGGTACAGAAGAAGTTGTTGCTCTAAACAATGGACTTAACTGTTCATAATAAGTCGGATTATCAGCATAATTTACACCAGTTAAATTATAATATAAATCCAACCAAGCTTGATTATTGGTGTAATTTGGATCTGTAAAGTTCGTAGGTCCAACAATACTACAAACCATTTTTATATCATTATTGGCATTGTAACCATAACTATACAACATCGATAAATGTCCACCAGCACTTGTTCCAACAAACCCAAAATCATCTGAAATCCCATAGTTTTCATTCTTTAATTTTTGAACAATGGCATCAATATCATCAATTTGCATTGGGAAAGCATAATTTCCTGCAGAAGCTAATCTATAATTTACATTGGCAATAGCATAATCAGGTAAAAATTGTTTGATGATATCAACAGCATAATTCATATCAGCTTTGTCACCTTCAATCCAAGCACCACCATGAACTAGAATTAGCGTTTTTGTATAGTTCGAACTTCTGTTTGCTGGAAGATGTAAATCAAAGACTTGTTGAGCATCTGTTCCATAACTGACATCCAACATGGTTTTAGCAATTGTTAATTCAACGGGATCATCATTTTCTTCATTTGAACAAGAATAAATGGGAATAAGTAAAAATAACAGTAAACCAATAAATAAATTGTTTGTTTTCATGTGCAGTTATTTATTTTAATTTTTAGGTCACATGTTATCGCTTATTTTTATTGGTGTTTTTTTAAGAAAAAAAACTTCTTATTTATAGCGATTTCATAGTGAATTTCTATCTTTGAACTAAAGTTACTAAAATAAAAACGATAATTTTTCTTTAATAGTATCAAAATCAGTACCAAAAAAACATTATAATGGCAGAATTCATACGAATTTACGAAGATAAACCTAGTGAAGCTTCTATCAAAAAAGTTGTCGCGGTTTTGAGAAATGGAGGTTTAATAATCTATCCAACAGATACTGTTTATGGATTAGGTTGTGATATCACAAATTCTCGTGCTTTAGAACGAATTGCAAAAATAAAAGATGTCAAGTTAGAAAAGGCAAATTTTTCATTCATTTGTAATGATTTGAGCCATATTTCGGATTATGTCAAACAAATTGACACAGCTACTTTTAAAATACTCAAAAGAGCTTTACCAGGACCATACACATTTATTTTGCCAGGAAATAATGATTTGCCAAAAGAATTTAGAAAGAAAAAAACAGTTGGTATTCGTGTTCCTGCCAACAATATCGCTTTGGAAATTGTTAAATTATTAGGAAATCCTATTGTTTCAACTTCCATTCATGACGATGATGAGGTAATTGAATATTCTACTGATCCTGAATTGATTTTTGAAAAATGGCAAAACAAAGTAGAATTAGTCATTGATGGTGGTTATGGTGATAATATAGCTTCAACAATTATAGATTTATCAGGTTATGAGCCAGAAGTGATTCGTGAAGGAAAAGGAAGTTTAGATATATTATAGATGAAGTATATTAAGAATTTAGTTATTATTTCTTTTATTTGTGTATTAAGTAATAATGTTTTAGCACAGAATATTTTTGGAGAAATTTATGATGAAAATAATGAACCTTTATTAGGAGCAACTGCTTACATTGAAGGAACTTCATTAGGCTCTATGACCAATCAAAGAGGTTTTTTTGAAATTATAGTATCATCTGAAATAAATGCATCGTTGATTATTTCTTATATTGGTTATGAAAAAATAATAATTCAAAAACCTAAATTAGGTTTAAAATATAAAATCTACTTAAAACCTAAAACAGAAGAATTAAATGAAGTTGTTCTTAATGAGTCCATTTTTTCGAGAAAAAGAATGATGCGAGTTTTCAAAGAACAATTTCTAGGCGAAACAATTTCTGGAAAAAAATGCATCATAGAAAATGAAAATGAAATTTATTTTTATTATGATGCGAAATCAAAAAAATTAGAAGCTTATTCTGATGTACCTTTAGTGATTGATAATCCTTATTTAGGATATAAGGTATATTATGATTTGAGTAGGTTTGAAGTAAATTATACTGAAGCACTTACATTAGATTCCAATTTAATTTATTCATCTGTTTACTCAGGAGATTCAAGGTTTGTTGAAACAGATACTACTGCAACAGTAGTAAAAAGGCGTGATAGAGCTTTTGAAGGTTCAATAACTCATTTTATGAGAGAATTAAAAAACAATAATTTTAGTGAAAAAGGTTTTCAAATATTTGAAGACGGTTATATATCAATTCCAGAAGAACATTTTACTATACAAGATACTTTAGGAATGACAAAACTTACGATGCTTTCAACTCCAAAAAATAGAACTGATCTGAATTTTAAAAAAACATTAAATATTGTCTATAAATATAATGAACAATCAAAAATAACTTTTTCAGCTTCAACTTTTTATATAGATCATTTTGGTTTATTTTCAGATTATGAAATAATGCTTTTTTCAGGAGTATTAACCGATAAAAGAATTGGAGATTTGTTGCCTTCTAATTATGGTATTAATTAGAAAGAATAATTTTAAAATTACTTTAAATTCTTATTTACAACAATTTATATGTTTCTAATATATTTAAAACAAAAAAAATCCAAAAGCATTAAACTTTTGGATTTTTTATACATTTCGTACTTATAACTTTGTAAATCGTATTTTAGAATTATTCTTTACTCAAATTTTTCATTTCTTTTTCAATCATATCATAAAACTGATCGATTTTTGGTAAAATGATAATTTTTGTTCTTCTATTTTTTTGTCTATTTGCCGGTGTATCATTATCCGTTAATGGAACATAGTAACTTCTTCCAGCTGGAATTAATTGTTTTGGATCAACACCCAAATCGTTTTGTAACACTCTAACAATAGATGTAGAACGTTTTACAGATAAATCCCAGTTGTCTAATAATACACTTGATTTAAAAGGAACGTTGTCTGTATGACCTTCAACCATACATTCAAAGTCTGGTTTGCTGTTGATTACTTTTGCTACTTTTGCTAAAACATCTTTAGCACCTGAGCTTACTTCATAACTTCCTGATTTAAACAATAGATTATCAGCAATTGAAATGAATACAACTCCTTTTTCTACATTAATTTTAATATCAGGATCGTTAATACCAACCTCTCTTTTTAAACTAGTTACTAAAGCTAATGTAACACTATCTTTTTTAGTTAAAGCATCTTGTAAACGATTAATTTTCAAGTCTTTTTCTTTTAAACTTTCCAAAGATTTTTCAAGATTTGTAGCTCCTTTTGAAGTCAAAACAGTTAATTCTTTTGAACTATTAATCAAATCCGAATTATTTTTCTTTAAATAATCAATCTGATCAGCAAAAGCTTTTTTCTCAGTCAAACAATTGTTAAGCTTAATTGTTGCTGAATTTAATAAATCTTGAGTTTCTTTGTTTTTAGCTTCTAATGCGGCTATTTTTTTCTTTGTTCCACAAGAAGTCATTGTGAAACCAATTACTAATAGGGATAAAATTACTTTCTTCATAATGTTTAATTTTTTAACAAAAGTATATAGAATTTGATAATCTTTATAAGATTATAAGATAAAATATTGTTAAAATAATTCCAAAAAAATCTTGCGTTTTCCTATAAAATAAGAAAAAACTATTGATTTTATTTTGAAATAGTTAGGTTTAAAAGTAGATTTTCTTTTGTTAAAACATACACCAAACTTTAAGTAAAAATGCAAGTGAGCTCTTCCAACTGCTAAAAAATGTTTGAATTTTCCTTGCAGTAAAAACTTACAAGCAGCAATTCCATCCAAGAGCATTCGAATAAATAGAATTTGGAATAATTTAGAAGAAGGTAAATTTTTAATTAACATAAAAAGTGAATTTCTAAAATTCAAGTAGGTTTTATGAGGGTTGGCAACATCCAAAGTAGCACCACCAACATGATAAACTACAGATTTTGAAGTAAATTTTGCTTGATATCCTAAATTAAAAGCTCTCCAACACAAATCAATCTCTTCTTGATGTGCAAAAAAATCAGAATCAAAACCATTTAATTCATGAAAAACTTCTTTTTTAATAAATAAGCAAGCACCTGTTGCCCAAAAAATTGTCGTCTCATCATTATATTGGCCTTTATCTTCTTCAACAGTTTCAAATATTCGACCTCGACAAAATGGATAAGCATATTTATCAATAAATCCACCAGCTGCACCAGCATATTCAAAATGAGTTTTCTTTTTGTAATCTAATATTTTTGGCTGAATTATAGCTGTTTTAGGTTCACTATCAAATAATTCAATGATAGGATTTAACCAATTTTCTGTGACTTCAATATCAGAATTTACCAAAGCATAAAAAGGTTCATTCACAAATTGAAGTGCCTCATTATATCCTTGAGCAAAACCAAAATTCTCCTTATTCTGAATAATTTTTACCGAAGGAAATTCATTTTTTAAGACTTCAATAGAATCGTCCGTTGAAGCATTATCAGCTACATAAATAGTTGCATTTTCAGAATATTGCATAACTGAAGGCAAAAATTGTTGTAACAAGGTTGAACCATTCCAATTTAATATGACAACTGCTATTTTATTCATGCAAAGTAAAATAAGGTAATTCTCTTAAAAAACTATATTGTTCTTTTTCAAAATCCATTTCGCAAAAGTAATGATTTCGACCATTAGTTACCATTAAATAGTTGGCCTTTAAAATCAAATTATATCTAGCAATTTGGTCAAATGTAGTTTGGCTTATTGAAATTTCAGGAGCTTTACATTCGATTAAAAGAAAAATAGAACCATCTTTATTGAAAACGACAACATCATAACGTTTATTCATGCCGTTAACTTTTACGATTTTTTCAACATTTATATAAGATTTTGGATATTTTCTTTCTTCAATCAAAAAACGAACAACATGTTGACGTACCCACTCTTCAGGAGTCAAAAGAATAAATTTTTTTCTGATTTCATCAAAAATAGACACTTTATTTTCACTATTTTTGAATCGGAAAGAATATGTTGGAAAATTTAGAGGTTGCATTTGACAAATCTATAATCAATTCAACAAATAAACAAATAAACAATTAAACAGATTTTGGACGAAGTCATTCAAATTACAAAAGATATAAAATCAGGAAACATCAAACCCATTTACTTTTTTATGGGAGAAGAACCTTATTATATTGATAAACTCACTGAATTTATTGAAGAAAATGTATTGCAAGAACACGAACGTGACTTCAATCAAACAATTATATATGGAAGAGATGCAACTATTGAAGATATAGTTTCAAATGCAAAACGTTTTCCCATGATGGCTGACAGACAAGTGCTGATTATAAAAGAAGCACAAGAATTATCTCGACATATTGATAAATTGGAGAGCTATTTAGAAAATCCACAATTAACAACAGTATTAGTTTTTGCCTACAAATACAAAACCTTAGATAAGCGTAAAAAAGTAACCAAGTTATTAGCTAAAGCTGGAATTGTTTATGAAAGTAAAAAGCTGTATGAAAATCAAGTAGGAACTTGGATTACTAAAGTTTTAAAAGGACAAGGTTATGCTATTGAACCAAAAGCAACTTTAATGTTAGTAGAGTTTTTAGGAACAGATTTATCTAAAATCAGTAATGAATTAGATAAATTAAAAATTGTATTACCAAAAGGCCATACTATTTCTGCAAAAGATATTGAAGACAATATAGGAATTAGTAAAGATTATAATAATTTTGAATTACGAAAAGCTATTGGAGAAAAAAATCAATTAAAAGCGTATAAAATTATTGATTATTTTGCACAAAATCCAAAAGACAATCCAATTGTGGTTACAACGAGTTTAGTGTTTAGCTTTTTTTCTCAACTATTACAATATCATGGGACTAAGGATAAAAATCCAAAAAATTTAGCAAGTGTTTTAAAAGTGAATCCTTATTTTTTGAAGGATTATGATGTAGCATATCGAAATTATCCAATGAAAAAAGTTAGTGCAATAGTGGCAACTTTGAGAGATATAGATGTAAAAAGCAAAGGTGTTGGTGCCAATGCTTTACCACAAGCTGATTTGTTAAAAGAAATGTTGATTCATATTTTTAAATAGTAGGTTTAAGAAATTAACGTTTACAACCAATATCAATCACGAAATTTCAATTAATTTTTCAACTTGCAATTGAACTTGAAAATGGTATCTTTGTTATTTTAGATTAAAATATAAAATATAAAATATAAAATGGGAATGAATAAAAACACGGTATTAGCTTGGGCTACCTTTATAATGATTTTAATGGGAATTATAATTATTGGCTTAGGAATTTATAGATATGATGATGTAGCAGGTTGGGGATTTGCAGCCGTAGGAATAGGTTTTTTTGCAATCGCATGGGTTTTCAATGCACTTAAAGGAAGAGTTTAATAACTCATTGTTTTTTGGCTTTAACCAACGGAAAACATACAATTCAATAAATAAATTTTTAACAATTCAACAAAATAAAAATGTCAGACGATAAGAAAGTAATATTTTCAATGTCTAAAGTAAATAAGATTTACTCTAGCACAAATAAACAAGTTTTAAAAGATATTTATTTAAGTTTCTTTTATGGGGCTAAAATCGGAATTTTAGGATTAAATGGTTCAGGTAAATCTTCATTACTAAAGATTATTGCTGGTTTAGATAAAAATTTCCAAGGAGATCTTGTTTTCGCACCAGGTTATAGAGTTGGTTATTTAGAACAAGAACCGCAACTTGACGAAACAAAAACAGTTATTGAAATCGTTAGAGAAGGAGCAGCAGAAATTTATGCTTTATTAGACGAATTCAATACTATTAATGACCAGTTTGGATTACCAGAAGTTTATGAAGATGCAGATAAAATGCAAAAACTAATGGACAGACAAGCTGACCTACAAGATAAAATTGATGCAGCTGGAGCTTGGGAAATTGATAACAAATTAGAAGTTGCCATGGATGCACTTAGAACTCCAGAAGGAGATACACCAATTAGTGTGCTTTCTGGTGGGGAAAGAAGACGTGTAGCTTTATGCCGTTTATTATTACAACAACCAGATGTTTTGTTGCTAGATGAGCCAACCAACCACCTAGATGCAGAATCTGTTCTTTGGCTAGAACAACATTTACAACAATATGCAGGTACAGTAATTGCTGTAACTCACGATAGATATTTCTTAGATAACGTAGCAGGATGGATTTTAGAATTGGATAGAGGAGAAGGCATTCCATGGAAAGGAAATTATTCTTCTTGGTTAGATCAAAAAACAAAACGTATGGAGCAAGAAGAAAAGTCTGCTTCAAAACGTAGAAAAACATTAGAACGTGAGTTGGATTGGGTTCGTCAAGGAGCCAAAGGAAGACAAACTAAACAAAAAGCACGTTTACAAAACTACGATAAACTTTTAAACGAAGACCAAAAAGCACTAGACGAAAAATTAGAAATTTATATTCCAAATGGTCCTAGACTAGGAACAAATGTTATTGAAGCTAAAAACGTTGCTAAAGCTTTTGGAGATAAACTATTATACGATAACTTAAATTTTACACTTCCTCAAGCTGGAATTGTTGGAATTATTGGTCCAAATGGAGCTGGTAAATCAACTATTTTCAGAATGATAATGAAAGAACAAGAACCTGATGCTGGTGCTTTTGAAATAGGTGATACTGTAAAAATTGCATATGTTGATCAATCACATTCAAATATTGACCCCGAAAAATCAATTTGGGAAAACTTCTGCGATGGTCAAGAATTGATTATGATGGGTGGAAGACAAGTAAATTCAAGAGCATATCTTTCTCGTTTTAACTTTGGTGGAAGTGAACAAAATAAGAAAGTATCAACACTTTCTGGTGGAGAACGTAACAGATTGCATTTGGCAATGACTCTTAAAGAAGAAGGAAACGTTTTACTTTTGGATGAGCCAACCAATGATTTGGACATCAATACACTTAGAGCATTAGAAGAAGGTTTAGAAAACTTTGCAGGTTGTGCTGTAATTATTTCGCATGATAGATGGTTTTTAGATAGAGTTTGTACCCATATTTTAGCTTTTGAAGGAGATTCAGAAGTATATTATTTTGAAGGGAGTTTTTCTGAATATGAAGAAAACAAACGCAAACGATTAGGTAAAGAAGTTACGCCAACTCGTATCAAATACAAAAAATTAATTAGATAATCTTAGCTTATTTTATTAAAAAATAAACACATAGTATCCCTTTTATTTGTAATCACTTCCTTTTCAGTCTACTCACAATCGAGTTTGACTAAAAAGGAAGTCATTACTATGTTAAATCAATCTGGTAATTATTTTAATGATTTAGAGAACGAAAAATCTTTAAATGTTGCAAAAACAGCTTTGCATCATTCTATTGAATTAAACGATGATTTACTAATTGCCAAATCCTATAATCTTATCGGATTGAATTTTGATGAATATTTGTATCCTGAAAAAGCTGTTGAATATTACGAAAAGGGTTTAAAACACGCTAATTTAACAGAAAATGATTCCGTAAAGCAGTGGCTTTATAACAATTTGGGTAATGTGTATGCTTACAGTAAAGTTGACATTACAAAAAGTATCTTGTATTACAAAGAAGCTTTAAGTTATGCTGTTAAAATTAAAGATGAAGTTGAAATAAATTATATCAAACAGAATATTGCAAGTGCATATTTTGCTGAAAAAAAATATAATATAGGAAAGATATATTTAGATGAAATTTCAAGCTATGTTTTAAGAAAAGGTCAAGTTGAAGCTCGAATGACGTACTATTCTCTACTTGGAGAATATTATAATAACTTGAAAAACGACATACTCACCGAAAAATATTACCTTAAAGCTGTTGAAATTTCTAAAGAAAACAAACAAGAATTGATTGAAAGTAATATTGCTGATCTTTATTATAAAGTTTCTACTTTTTATGCAAAAGAAAAAGATTATGAAAAAGCTTATTATTACTTAAATCAAAGTGAAGTTATAAAAGATAAAGTTTATAACGACGATAAAATTTCAGCTATAAAAGATACTCAATCTTCAATAGAACTTGATGAATATAAAAGACAAATAGATAAAATTGAAGAAGAAAATAAACTTTACGTAAAAAGTTTAAGTATTAATAAAACTATTAATATTTTGTTGTTTTCTCTTTACATAATCATCGGAATATTATTTATTTTATTATTTAAGAACCACAAAATAAGAAAAGATTTAAATACTACACTTGAAGTTCAAAATTCAAAATTAGAAATAGCAAAAATTAAAGCAGAAGAAAATGCTAATTTAAAAAGTCAATTTGTATCAACTGTTACACACGAAATTAGAACACCTTTATACGGAATTATAGGATTAATTGATTTATTGGTTGAAGAAAATAAAGAATTCAAAAACAATCAAAAAATTAAATCATTAAACTTTTCAGCTAATTATTTACTAATGCTAATTAATGATGTTTTACAAACCAATAAATTAGAAAGTAAAAATGTAATTTTAGATTCTAATAAATTTTCGGTTACGCAAGTTTTTAAAAAAGTAATTAATTCTCTACAATATTTAGCCAAACAAAATAATAATAAAATTGAATTTACTATTGACAATGATTTTCCTAAATATGTTTACGGAGATAAAACAAAATTTGTTCAAATTATAATGAATTTAATTACTAATGCTTTAAAATTTACTAATAAAGGTATAGTGAAAGCAGAAGTAAAAATTTTACATATTACTGATAAAAAGGTTGACATTCAAATAAATGTTTGTGATAACGGAATTGGAATTGATGAAAAAGAACAAAAACTAATATTTAATAAGTTTATTCAATTAAACCGAAAACAAACTGATTATCAAGGAACTGGTTTAGGATTATATATTGTAAAAAGTTTAGTAGATATTCTAAATGGTAAAATTGTACTCGAAAGCAAAGAAAACGTCGGAACTACTATTCATTTAAATTTAAGCTTTAGTCTAGTTGATGAAGGTTTGCCAAAGATTTCAAAAACAACATTGAGAAAAATAAAAAGTTCTGTTAAAGTTCTTATTGTTGAAGATAATAAGATAAATCAAATGGTTACTAAAAGAATTTTAGATAAAAATGATTTTATTACCACAGTTGTTGAAAACGGATTTGATGCTATAAGTAAAGTTGAAAAAATTAAATTCGATATAATTTTAATGGATATTAATATGCCAGAAATTGACGGTTTTGAAACAGCCATTCGAATTAGAAATATAAATCCCAAAATACCGATAATAGCTTTAACGGCAACAGACGCTAACGAAATTAAGAGCAAAATTAGTCAATCAGAAATAGATGAAGTTATTGTAAAACCATTTGATGAAAAAGAACTGATTTCGATGATTTATAAACAAATCAAAAAATTTAAAAAACAAAAAAAAGAATAATTTTGACGGACTTAATAAATCATATATGAAAAAAAACTTCTTATTTCTTGGACTCTTTATATTTTTAATTTCTTGTCAAGATGATTCTAAATTAGAAACTATAACTGTTGATAATAAATATTCTCTAGATGTGTTTACAAATATGTCTAAATCAACTGAATTAAATGACGAAGCTTCTCTTCAATATCAAAATATTTTTAAACAATTATATGTTGTAGTTATTGATGAGAGTGCAGATCAATTTGAAAATATTATAGTTGAAAATCAACTCCAAGATGATTATAGTGCAGATTTGGATGGTTATACCAAATTAATTGTAAATGGTTTTGATACTGATTCAGAAATACAAAACCATTCTGAACCAAAAGATATTACAATAAACGGTTTAGATGCTAAATTGTTTGAATTTAATGGTAGAGTTAATGATTATGATATTTACTACAAATTAGCCTTTGTAAAAACCAAAAAATCGTATTATCAAATTATGACTTGGACTTTATTAGATAACAAAGAGAAATTGAAAGAAAAAATGGATAAAATGATTTATTCTTTTAAAGAAATTAGAAGTAAAACAGTAGCAAAAAAAAATTAAATAAAAAAGAAGCTAAATTTTAGCTTCTTTTTTTAATTAATACCAACGTTTCTTATTCTTCTTTGAAGCCTCAGATTTTCTGGAATTTGTATTTTTCTTTTTATTTCTCAAATCAGGTTTTTTATCTGAATTTTCAACTACAGCATTTACATCCAAAACATAAGGATGATCTTCAACAACTTTGATTTTTAATCGAATCAACTTTTCAATATCTTTCAAATAAACCTTTTCATCTTTATCACAAAATGAAATTGCTAAGCCGCTTTTTCCGGCTCTACCAGTTCTACCAATTCGGTGTACATAGGTTTCCGAAATATTTGGAATATCAAAGTTAATTACAAAAGGTAGATCATCAATATCAATTCCTCTTGCAGCAATATCAGTTGCCACTAAAACTGTAATATTTTGATCTTTAAAATCATTCAAAGCTCTTTGTCGAGCGTTTTGCGATTTATTTCCGTGAATTGCAGCAGCTTTAACACCATTTTTGTCTAAAGCCTTCACAACATTATCTGCTCCATGTTTTGTTCTAGTGAAAACTAAAATATTTTTTAAATCATCATTTCTAATTAAATGATACAATAATTTTCGTTTATCACCTTTATCCACAAAATATACTTTTTGTGAAACTTTTTCTGCAGTACTAGAAATTGGATCTACAGAAATATATTTAGGAGAAGTCAAGAATTTATCAGCTAATTCTCTAATAGCAACAGGCATAGTTGCTGAGAATAATAAGGTTTGACGATTATCTGGAGTTAGTTTAACAATTTTCTTTACATCGTTAATAAAACCCATATCTAACATTTGATCGGCTTCATCTAAAACCAAATGATGCAAATGATTTAAATCAATAAAACCTTGTTTGTTTAAGTCTAAAAGTCTTCCTGGTGTTGCAATCAAAACATCAACCCCTTTTCGCAATTGATCTACTTGTGAAACCTGACTTACACCTCCAAAAATTACTAAAGATCTAATGTTGGTATATTTTCCATAAGCATCAAAATTTTCTTGAATTTGGATGGCTAATTCGCGAGTTGGAGTAACCACAAGTGTTCTAATATGTTTTACTTTCTTATTTGAACCAACAATTCTGTGAATTAAATTGATGATTGGAATGGCAAAAGCACCTGTTTTACCAGTTCCTGTTTGAGCACAAGCTACTAAGTCTAAACCTTCTAAAACTGCTGGAATTGCTTGCTCTTGAATAGGAGTAGGGTTTTCATAACCAATCTCTTGAACTGCTTGTTGTATATTGGGAATTAAATTTAATTCTTTAAAAGTCATTTGTATTATTTTCGACAAAGGTAATCATAATAAAACTAACAAAAATCAATTGTACGAAAAACCAAAATCATTACAACATTTTACTTTTCATAAAGTCGGTGATCAAATAAGCAATTAATTTTCCCGTTAAATGATTATTATTAGTAAGATCTAAATCGGGAGCACCTTCACAAATATGTAAATAAGAAGCGTTTTTATGTTTTCCAAAGTGATGAATAAATTGACGTGCTTTATCAACTCCAAAACCCGAATTTGTCATGGCACTTGAATAAATTCCAGGAATAGCATCCAAATCCATTTCAATTCCAAATGGTTCGTTTTTGATATAATCTAGCGCTACATCTAATTCAGTATCAAAACTCTTTTCTTTTCGTACATCAATTTCTTCATAAGTATTATAATTAATCGTCTCAGGAATTGACTTTATAGTATTGAATACACTTTTAGAGACAAAGCCCTCATGTAGTCCAAAAACAAAATATTTTTTTAGAAAATGTTCTTCAAATGCATAGGTAAATCCATTTCCAGAATGTCTTCCTTCCATAATTCTAAAATCAGTATGTGCATCAAAATTAATTGCATTAACCATTTTTCCTTTTCCTAAAGCTAATCCTTTTATATTTCCGTAAGCATTGTTGTGTCCACCACCAATAATAATAGGAGTTTTTCCAAGTTTTACTATAGCACTGACAATATGAGAAACTTCTTTGTCAATCTGTTCCACTAATTTAAACAGTTTCTTTCTGTCTTCTTTGTCGTTTGGATTTAAAATTTCTGCTTTTTCCATCTCTTTTTCAACATCCAAATGACCTAAAAGAATTAGTTTGCTTCCTTTGCAAAATTTATTGTGCTGAATGTTTACAAGGCTTTTTAATGCACTAAAATAAGCAGAAGAAGTTCCAATTCGCCCAAAATTAGCTTTCACTCCAATATCTTCAGGAATTCCAACTAAAACAAACGGAGCGTCAGATTTTGAAATAAATTCTAAAATATCACTATCTTTGGGTATAGTAATAATTCGTTCCCCAAACTTGACTTCACCGCTTCTATGATTGGTAATTGCGGCTAAATCTGAAATGCTAAACTGTACAAAGTTATCCATAAATGATAAAAAAAATGAAATCAAAAATACTATAATCTTATATATTTTCGTTATTAAATCTAAAGAATGTACATTTGTACAATAAAAAAAATATTATTAAAAAATGGAAAGTAATCAAAACAATTCAAAATTAAAGGCCATAATCCTTATTCTATCGCTACTTTTATTAGGTAGCATGGCTTATATGTTTAAAATGAGTTCAGATTCTAAAAAAGAAATTGAATTAAGCGAAGGAAAGTACGATAAGATACTATCCGAGAAAGAGTTAGTTTTAAATGATTTAGAACAAATGAAAGCAATGTACGATAGTGAAATTGCAAGTAATACTTCATTAAAAGAAGAATTAGAAGCAGAAAAAGCTAAAGTTGAAGCTTTAATGGTTCGAGTTAAAAAAGGAGAATCTGTAGCAAATTACAAAAATGATTATATTCGTTTAAAGAGAGAAATGGATAGTTTAATTGCTGAAAACAGCAAATTAAAAGAAGAAAACCTGCTTTTAAATAAAAATTTAGATAGCACAAATGTTGTTTTAGAAGAATCAAAAATGTTTAATGACACTTTGTTGAATCAAAATGAAAAATTATCTAAAACTGTTGAAAAAGGTCAAAAATTAGTTATTGTAAATTTAAAAACAATAGCAGTTAAAGAAAGAAGTTCAGGAAAACAAATTGAAACAGAAAAAGCAAGCAGAGCAGATAAATTAAAAATCAGTTTTACAATTGCGGAAAATTCGTTAGCTAAATCTGGAGAAAGAGAATATTATGTACAAGTTATAGATGCTGTAAATAATGTTTTAGGTGATAAAAAATCAGTAACATTCAATGATAAATTATTAACCTATAGTTTTATTTCAAAAGTAAAATACAACAATAATACTGTTGATGTATATGAAGAATTATCAGGTAAAGACTTTGCAAAAGGAACGTATTACATCAATATTTTTAATAAAGGAGATTTAGTTGCAAATTCAACATTTGAATTGAGATAAATTCACCAATTAAATTAAAATCTAAAAAGCATCATTTTTAAAATGATGCTTTTTTTTATAAGATAAATTCACCTTCAATCATTACTTTCTCAATCAAATTACTTGTAAACTCATAAGGCAATTGATAAAATGAAGTTAGCGGTTTTGTTATAATTATATTCGCTTTTTTGCCTTTGGTGATACTTCCATGAGTTTTGGAAATTCCCATGGCATAAGCACCATTTATTGTGGCAGCATTTACTGCTTCTTCAGGAGTCATTTTCATTTTAATACAAGCTGCTGCGACGACAAAATTCATATTTCCTGATGGAGTTGTTCCTGGATTAAAATCGGTTGCAATAGCTAAAGGCAACCCTGAATCAATCATTTTTCGTGCTGGTGTATAGGGAATCGTTATAAAATAAGAACAACTAGGTAAAGCAACAGGCATTGTTTTACTGTTTTTTAAAACGTCAATATCTTTATCTGTTACAACTTCTAAATGATCAACCGATAAAGCATCATGTTCCACACAAGCTTTGATTCCATCAATAGCTGTAAATTGATTGACATGAATTTTAGCGGGTAAACCATATTTTTTTCCAGCTTTCATGATTTTGATTGTTTCATCTACTGAAAAATAACCAGTTTCTAAAAATGCATCAATATAATCGGCTAATTTTTCTTCAGTAATTTTGGGAAGCATTTCATTGATTATTAAATCGATATAAGCCGAATGATTTTCTTTATATTCCGTTGGAAATGCATGAGCACCTAAAAAAGTTGCTTTAATTTCTATAGGATAATTTTCTTTTAACTTTTTAATCACTCGAAGCATTTTCAATTCTCCTTCAACAGTCAACCCATAACCCGATTTAATTTCAACAGCACCAGTTCCTTGTCGCATAACTTCCTCTAAACGAAGTTTTGATTGATTGTAAATTTCAACTTCAGAAGTTTCATTAAGTTTTTTAGACGAATTTAAAATTCCACCACCACGATTTGCAATTTCTTCATACGAAAGTCCATTTATTCTATCTACAAATTCTTGAACACGATTTCCTGCATAAACAATATGTGTGTGACTATCTACCCAAGTTGGTAAAACAATTTTTCCAGTAGCATCTATAATTTTTACATCATTAAGTGTTGGACATTCATCCATATTTCCAAAATCAACAATGATATTATTTTCAATCAATAAAAAAGCATCATAAATTATCGGTAAAACTTTCATTTCTTTACCAGATACCATTTCTACTGGGTTTTCTCTAACTTGAAGCAATTCTTTAATGTTAATAAGTAGTGTTTTCATTGTTTGTAATAATTTTTGTAAAAGTAAACTTGATTTTTAAAAAGTCCTATCTTTGAGAGAGTAAATTTTACTATTTTGAGAAAAATTAAATACAAGAAAGGTAGAAAAGTTCAACCAAATCAAGTTGAATATACTGGAATTTATACAGATAAAGAAACTGAATTGCAATTATTTGTTTATGACGAAGAGAATGTAGTTGAGTTTCAACAAATTTCTGTTGAAGAATTTTTCAAATCTAAAAATAACATTCAAAATAATTGGTTAAACATTCATGGGTTAACCAATGTGAATTTAATTAAGAATTTAACGGAAATACTTAACATAGATCCTTTAATAGTTTCAGATATTGTCAATATTTCTAGAGGAACAAGTCTAGATGAATTAGACGATACTTTGTTTTTTAGCATTAAATCTATTTTGCCTAGTGAAAACAATGAAACTATAACCATTGAGCAAATTAGTTTTCTATTACAAGATGGTTTGATTGTTTCTTTTCAAGAAAAAAGAGGTGATTTTTTTAAGCATATTAGAGAACGGATAAGAACAAATACGGGAATTGTAAGAAAGAAAAAAGTAGATTATTTATTATATCTATTATTAGATGCCATTATTGAAAATTTTTATATCACTATTGATTCTAAAGAAGATAAAATTGAAGAATTATTAGCTTCGTCAAAAACTTCCGCTGATCCATCGATTATGCAAGATATTGAAAAAGCTAGAGAAGTGTTTCAAATGCTTAAACGAGCTTTAATTCCATTGAAAGATGCTTTGTTTAACATAAAAACAATCAAAGATGATGATGAATTAGATTTTATTGAACCATCAAATTTTGCGTTTTTCGGTAGATTACATCAAAAAACATTAGAGCTTTTAGAGCAAATTGAATATGACATGAATTCGTTAGATAGTGCCAGTAATTTTTTTTACACAGCACAAGGTCACAGAATGAACGAAGTAATGAAAATATTAACCGTGATTTCGTCTATTTTTATGCCATTGACATTTATTGTCGGAATTTATGGGATGAATTTTGACTATTTACCAGAATTACATTGGAAATACAGTTATTTTTTTGTTTTAGGCTTGATGTTGTTGATCGTTTTATCGATGATTTATTATTTTAAAAAGAAAAAATGGTTTTAGCTGAACATTTATTGTAAAGTAATTTTTAAAACCCAAATAAAGAATTAATTTTGCCAAATGCAACACAACGTACTAATTTTAGATTTCGGTTCACAATATACACAGCTTATAGCTAGGCGTGTTCGTGAACTTAATATATTTTGCGAAATATATCCATACAACAATCCTCCAAAGGATTTGTCAATTTTTAAAGCCGTAATTCTTTCGGGAAGTCCTTATTCTGTAAGAGCAGAAGATGCACCGCATCCAGATTTATCCGAAATTAGAGGCAAAAAACCTCTTTTAGCAGTTTGCTATGGTGCTCAATATTTAGCTCATTTTTCCGGTGGAGAAGTAGCTCCATCTAACATTAGGGAATATGGAAGAGCTAATTTATCTTACATCAAAGAAGATGAACCATTTTTTAAGAATGTAAGTAAAGATAGTCAAGTTTGGATGAGTCATTCCGATACTATCAAATCTTTACCAACAAATGCTGTGAGAATTGCGAGTACAAAAGATGTAGAAAACGCAGCTTACAAAATTGAAGGTGAAACAACTTATGCTATTCAATACCATCCAGAGGTATATCACTCAACGGAAGGAAAACAAATGTTGGAGAACTTTTTAGTAACCATTGCAGAAGTTCCTCAAAATTTTACACCAAACGCTTTCGTTGAAGAAATAGTCAGTGAACTACAAGAAAAAATTAAAGATGATAAAGTAGTTTTAGGACTTTCAGGTGGTGTGGATTCTACAGTAGCAGCAGTTTTATTACACAAAGCAATAGGTAAAAATTTATATTGTATATTTGTAAACAACGGCTTATTGCGTAAAAATGAGTATGTTAGCGTTTTGGACCAATATAAAGATATGGGATTAAACGTAAAAGGAGTTGATGCTTCGGCACGCTTTTTGAAAGCATTGGCTAATATCGATGAACCAGAAGCTAAAAGAAAAGCTATTGGTAAAGCATTTATTGAGGTTTTTGATGATGAAGCAAATCAATTGACAGATGTGAAGTGGTTAGCACAAGGAACAATTTATCCAGATGTTATTGAATCAATTTCTGTAAATGGTCCTTCTGCAACAATTAAATCGCATCATAATGTTGGAGGTTTACCTGATTTTATGAAATTGAAGATTGTAGAACCTTTGAGAATGTTGTTTAAAGATGAAGTAAGACGTGTTGGAAAAACACTTGGAATTGACCCAGAGTTATTAGGAAGACATCCTTTTCCTGGACCTGGTTTAGCAATTAGAATTCTAGGTGATATAACACAAGAAAAAGTTGATATTTTACAAGAGGTGGATGCTATTTTTATTAATGGTTTAAAAGAACATGGCTTGTATGATAAAGTCTGGCAAGCTGGTGCAATTTTACTACCAGTAAATAGCGTAGGAGTAATGGGTGATGAACGTACCTATGAAAAAGTTGTAGCATTAAGAGCAGTAGAATCTACTGATGGAATGACAGCTGATTGGGTTCACTTACCATATGAATTTTTAATGAAAACCTCTAATGAGATTATTAATAAAGTAAAAGGTGTTAATAGAGTTGTTTATGATATAAGCTCTAAGCCACCTGCAACAATTGAGTGGGAATAGTTTAGTTTTTTCTCTCTCATCTTTAAATAATTAAGTTTAACCCAAATCTTAAATTATGAATTTAAATGTTTACAAAAACAAGAAAAGGAACTTAAAACTGATCAATAAAAAATTAGTTTTAATTTTAGTTCTATTACTATCGTTTCAAAATGCATTTTGTCAAGATGAAGAAGTTGAAATTATTTCGCATAGAGTTGCCTTAGGCGAAACTATGTTGATGATTTCAAAGAAGTATTTGGTTTCTCCTACAGAAATTTATAGGTTAAATAAAAAGGCAATTGACGGTATTAGTGAGGGAATGGTATTATACATACCTCAACCTGTAAAAAGTCAAAAGATACTTACAGAAAGAAAAGAGAAAAGAGAGAAAGAAAAACTAGCGGTTCTTGAACGAAAAAAAGAAAGAGAAGAAAGAGAATTAGCACAAGCAAAAATTGCAGAAGCTAAGGAATCTGAAGTTTTAGTTGCTGAAAACAAAGATCCAGAATATGGTAGAAGAGAAGCTATTTCCAAATTAAATATTTCCGATAAAAAGCATTTTATTGACCATGAAGTTGCTTCCGGAGAAACACTTAATAGCTTGTCGAAACGATATGGTGTTTCTGTAGAAGAAATTGAAAAGGAAAATGTAAAAGCTTTAAAAAGAGGTCTTCAAGCTGGAACAACTTTAAAAATGCCTGTTGCTAAAAATTTGTTCATTAACAACGAACCAAATCAAGTTATTTCTACAATTTCATCTGAAAACGATAATTCTGTTAAAACTGAAGTTACACATAAGGTAATTGCTGGTGAAACTCTTTACAGTATTTCAAAGAAATATAATGTAAGTGTAGAAGATCTTAATAAAGAAAATTCAAGTTTATTAAAGAATGGGTTGCAATCAGGACAAATATTAAAAATTCAGACAAATAATGCAGTAACAATAAATGACTATGAAACGTCACATAAAACTGATGAAGTTGTTGCCAATAATGCAAATCCAAGTGAATATTCTGTAATAAAACATCATGTAGAACCAAAGGAAACTCTTTATAGTATTTCAAAAAAATACAATGTTAGTGTCGATGATATTAAACAACAAAATGAATCTGTTTTAGCTAAAGGACTTCAATCGGGTCAAGATATTGTAATTAAAATAAAAAAATAATTCTTTAGAGTAATTTAAATTGTATGAATCCAATCAAAAAGATAGTATTGTTATTGCTATTAGTTTCTTTAAATTCTTTTGCTCAGCCAAATAAGGATTATGTCAAACATACTGTCTTAGCTGGTGAAACAGTTACGCAGATTGCTAAAAAATATAAAATAACTCCTTATGATATTTATAAATTAAATCCTGAAGCAAAAAATGGAATTAATGAAAATCAAATATTATTGATAAGTCAACGCAAATATGATGTTGAAAAAAAAGATTTAAAAAATGAAAATACTGAGCAAACTAACTTAGAAACTTATATTGTTCAAGCAAAAGATACCAAATATAGTTTAGCTAAAAAATTTAAAATAACAATTGACGATTTAGATAATTGGAATAAAGTTATTGTTAGAGATGGTTTACAAGAAGGTCAAGTTATCATTGTAAAAAAACCTTTAGATCCTAAACTTGTTCTTCCAACAACAGTTAAAGACTCAATTTTAGATACTGGGAAATATATTATTCAACCAGAAGATACTAAATATGGAATCGCTAAGAAGTTTGAATTAACAATTGAAGAACTAGAAGAACTTAATCCAGAAATTGTTGATGGTTTTCCTGTCGGAATGGCTATTGCTGTTACAAAAAAAGGGAAACGAATTATTTCAAAAGAAAAATCAGATTACGAACAATATACTATAAAACCAAAAGAAACACTTTACGGAGTTTCTAAAAAATTCAATGTTTCTCAAATGGAAATTTTGAAATTAAATCCAATTTTAAGTGAAGGTTTTAAAGAAGGTTTAGTTATAAATATTCCTAACGATAATTTAAAAGAATTAGAATTAACTTCAAACAAGACAAAATTAGTAGCTAAAAAAAGCGATGATGAAAAAACCTTGGTTTTACTACTTCCTTTTAACCTTTCGATGATAGAAAGTGACTCTATTAGAAGTAAATCAGAGTTTTTAAATTCAAAACATGGAAGATTAACAAATATTGCTCTAGATTATTATGCAGGAGCTTTAATGGCAATCGATTCAGTAAAAAAAATGGGTTATCCCAATTTAAAAGTCAAAATTATTGATTTTGAATCAACAAGAACTTCAAACAATTTAAATGCAATTATTCAAAAAAATGATTTTTCAAAAGTAAATGCAGTTGTAGGTCCGTTTATAAATTCTCAAGTAGAACAAACTGCAAAGGCATTAGCAAAGTATAATATTCCTATAATTTCTCCATTGTCAGTTACTAAT
Source organism: uncultured Flavobacterium sp. (assembly GCF_963922255.1). Lineage (GTDB taxonomy): Bacteria > Bacteroidota > Bacteroidia > Flavobacteriales > Flavobacteriaceae > Flavobacterium. Next base: position 404,510 of record NZ_CAWUIC010000001.1, read on the forward strand.
GGAAAACCACTTCCTAATATCTATTATGCAATGCCACCTGAAGAGTTAAAACGAGAAATGCTGTTTAATCACTTCAAAAAAAATAATGGAAATGTTTTAGCTATTTTTAGTAACAAAAAAGAAGAAAACAAAGAAACATTACTAGCTCAATTTCCTGATTTAAAGATAGTTCAGAATACTGAAAAAGGAGGAGTTACTTCTCAAAGCGTTGTTTCATTGTTAGATCCAAATCGAAAAAATTATGTTATTCTAGATTCAGAAAAAACGGGAATGATTTTAAATGCAACCGGAATATTAGGTAGTCTAAAATCAAAATACGATATTCAATTAGTCGTTTTTGAATTGTATGAAACATTAGATTTTGAAGAAATACCAATGAAGAGATACACAGATTTAAAAATGATGTATCCTTCAGTAACTAGAATTAATAATAGTGGTTATTACGAATCTTTTCAAGAAAAATTTAAAAAAGTAAATAACGTAAATCCTAATCAATTTGCCACTCGTGGTTTTGATGTAACATTAGATACAATTTTAAGAATGTATCAAGAAAACGGATTTACTAGTTCAACAGAAGGTTTAATGTCTGAACAACTAGAAAGTAAATTCAATTACAGAAAAATTGAAGAAGGAAATTACAACACAGGAATTTACCTGATGCAATATACAGATGATTTAACCATAGAAGAAGCAAAATAATGCCTACATCAAAAGTGACATATTTAGGAGATTTAAGAACTTCTTCAGTTCATATAAACTCAGGATCTGAAATTATTTCAGATGCTCCTTTAGACAATAATGGAAAAGGAGAAGCATTTTCACCAACAGATACTGTGGCAAACGGTTTAGCAACGTGTATGTTTACCGTTATGGGAATAAAAGCACGTGACATGGAAGTCGATTTGTCTAATTCTACTGCAGAAGTAACTAAAATAATGGCCGCTGATCCAAGACGAATCTCTGAAATTCATATAGTTTTCAACTTAAATGTTGCTGTAAATGAAAAAACTAAAACAATTTTAGAAAGAACGGCTAATACTTGTCCAGTTCATTATAGTTTGCATCCAGATATCAAAAAAGAAATTACTTTTAACTGGAAGTAATTTGACAAATCAAGAACAATTAGTCAAGCTCGCTCATGCAAAAATGCCTTTTGGCAAATATGAAGGTAAATATTTAATCGATTTACCAGAGTATTATGTAGTTTGGTATTACAATAAAGGTTTTCCAAAAGGGCAGCTAGGAGAACAGCTTCAACTCGTTTACGAACTTAAACTAAATGGTTTGGAAGAACTAATTAGAAATATTCGTAGAAACTTCCGCAAACCTATTTAAAGAATTTATAATAATTGCTAATTTTCAATTGTAAATTATCAATTATAAATCGTATTTTTGCACTTTTTAAACAACAACACAACAAACAACAACTACACAATGAATCAAACAAAATATATCTTTGTTACTGGTGGTGTGACTTCTTCTTTGGGAAAAGGGATTATCGCTGCATCTTTGGCAAAATTATTACAAGCAAGAGGTTATAGGGCAACCATTCAAAAGTTCGATCCATATATCAATGTTGATCCAGGAACTTTGAACCCTTATGAGCATGGAGAATGTTATGTTACAGATGATGGAGCAGAAACAGATTTAGATTTAGGACATTACGAGCGTTTCTTAAATGTACCAACATCTCAAGCCAATAACGTTACAACTGGAAGAGTTTATCTTTCCGTTATTGAAAAAGAACGTAGAGGTGAATTTCTTGGGAAAACAGTTCAAGTTGTTCCTCATATTACCAATGAAATTAAAGAAAGAATGCAATTGCTTGGTAAAACAGGTGATTTTGATATAGTAATTACAGAAATTGGTGGAACAGTAGGTGATATTGAATCATTACCTTACATCGAATCAGTTAGACAATTGTTGTGGGAATTAGGGGAAGAAAATGCAATTTGTATACACTTAACTTTAGTACCTTACTTAGCTGCTGCTGGTGAATTGAAAACAAAACCAACGCAACACTCTGTTAAAACATTAATGGAAAGTGGAATTAAAGCTGATATATTAGTTTGTAGAACTGAACACGAATTGTCAGATGAATTACGTCAAAAATTAGCTTTATTCTGCAATGTAAAGAAGGAAGCAGTAATTCAATCAATCGATGCTTCTACAATTTATGATGTGCCAAATTTAATGTTGGAAGAAGGTTTAGATACAGTTACGCTTAAAAAATTAGGTTTACCAGAAAAAAACACTCCAGATTTAAAACATTGGAACGAATTTTTACAAAAACATAAAAACCCTAAACATGAAATCAATATTGGTTTAGTTGGAAAATATGTTGAACTTCAAGATTCTTATAAATCTATTTTAGAAGCTTTCATTCATGCTGGTGCAACAAATGAAACAAAAGTAAACGTAATTTCGGTGCACTCTGAATATTTAGATGCCAAAACGGCAGAAAAACAATTAAAAAATTTAGATGGCATATTAGTTGCTCCAGGATTTGGTAACCGAGGTATAGAAGGTAAAATTGATACAGTTCGTTATGCAAGAGAAAATAAAATTCCATTTTTGGGAATTTGTTTAGGAATGCAAATGGCTGTTATTGAATTTGCAAGAAATATATTAGGTTATGCAGATGCTAATTCTTCTGAAATGAATGAAAACTCAACTCATCCTGTGATTAATTTAATGGAAGAGCAAAAAAACATTGAAAATAAAGGAGGTACTATGCGTTTAGGTGCTTGGAAATGTTCAATCAAAGAAGGAACATTAGCACACAAGATTTATGGTACATCTGAAATTTCAGAACGTCATCGTCATAGATATGAATTCAATGGAAAATATTTAAACGAATTACAAAATGCAGGTTTAATAGCTTCAGGAATTAATCCAGATACAAATTTGGTTGAGATTGTTGAAATTAAAGATCATCCATTTTTCGTAGGAGTTCAATATCATCCTGAATACAAAAGTACAGTTGCAAATCCTCATCCATTATTTGTGAGTTTTGTAAACGCAATTGTAAAGAATAAAACGAACAGACATAAAAGTCAAACAGTTTAACTAAATTAATTTCTTTTAAGTTGAAACTTGAGGGAACAAAAACTAAAGATGGAAGAAAAAAAATTAGACTTAAATTCAATTATTGGATTTGTATTAATTTCAGGAATTTTAATGTGGATGCTTTATTCAAATTCTCCAACACCTGAAGAACTAGAAGCTAAAGCAAAAAAAGAACAAATAGATAAACAAAAAGAATCAGTTAAAACAGAGACAACTAAACAAGTTGCTCCAGCTATAACTAATGATTCAATTCAAAATGAACAAGCTAAAGCTAAATTAGGTTCATTTGCTTATTCTTCATCACTTTCATCTGCAAAAGAAGACTTTACAACTATTGAAAATGAAGTTCTTGTTTTAAAAATTGCGAACAAAGGTGGTTATATCGTTGACGCAACGGTAAAAGGTGTTGAGCAATTTGAAAGAAATTCTAAAAAAGAAGTTCAAATTATCAAGGATAACAATGCGGCTTTAAACATAACTTTAAATACAAAAGACAATCGAGTTTTAAATACAAAAGAAATGTTTTTCGAACCTACTTTATCAAAAGAAGGAGAAAATCAAGTTCTTTTAATGCGATTAAAAGCTGGTGAAAATCAATTTTTAGAATATCGTTATGTGTTAAAGCCTAACGAATATATGTTAGATTTTGGAATTAAAACTCAAAGTTTAACAGATGTGATAAATACTTCAGAACCTTTAAATTTAGAATGGAAATTAAAGGCATTTAGAAACGAGAAAAGTATTTCGTATGAAAATCGATATACTGAAATGGTTTATGAATATGAAGAAGGAAAAGATGATTATTTAAGTGCTGCAAAAGATGATGATGATATTGTTAATGATGTAACTTACATTGCATTCAAACAACATTTTTTCACTTCAATTCTATTAACTGATACTCCTTTCAAATCAGCAGAATTAAAATCTGAGAATCTAGTTCATGATGAGGAAATTGATACAGTTTATACTAAAAACTTTATAGCAAAAGTTCCATTAGATTTTAAAAATGGTGAACTTAATTATGCCATGAATTGGTATTATGGTCCAGCTAAATATAAGATTCTTAACGATTATGATAGAAATTTAGACGAAATTATGCCATTAGGTTGGGGTATTTTTGGATGGATTAACCGTTGGGTATTTATCCCAGTATTCGGATTTATTAGCGGATTTATGCCTTATGGATTTGCTATTATTTTCTTTACTATTTTAGTAAGATTGGCAATGTCTCCAATTACCTATAAATCATATTTGTCTCAAGCAAAAATGAAAGTGTTGCGTCCAGAAATTAACGAATTAAACGTTAAATACAAGGACAATGCAATGAAAAAGCAACAAGAAACAATGAAATTGTACTCAAAAGCAGGGGTGAATCCTATGGCAGGTTGTTTACCAGCTTTAATGCAAATTCCGGTTTTCTATGCCTTATTTCAGTTTTTTCCATCTATGTTTGATCTAAGACAAAAAAGTTTCCTTTGGGCAGACGATCTTTCTTCTTATGATAGTATTTATGAACTACCATTTACAATTCCTTTTTATGGAAATCACGTAAGTTTATTTCCAATTTTAGCTTCGGTAGCCATTTTCTTTTACATGAGAATGACAACTGGTGACCAACAAATGAGTGCTCCAACGCAAGAAGGTATGCCAGACATGGGAAAAATCATGAAAATAATGATTTATATTTCTCCAGTTATGATGTTGATTTTCTTTAATAATTATGCTTCAGGATTATCATTATACTATTTTATCTCTAATTTAATTACAATCGGAATTATGTTAGTAATTAAGAAATACATAGTAAACGATGAAAAAATTCATGCAAAAATTCAAGAGAATAAAACCAAAGAAAAGAAAGAAAGCAAATTCCAGAAAAAGATGAGAGAAATGATGGAACAAGCTGAAGAAGCTAAAGCTCAAAAGAAAAAATAATACTTCATTTCTTTTATAAAAAAAAAAGCCATTCAAATCAATGAATGGCTTTTTCTCTTCATAGCAATTTGTAAATTAAAGTGTTGGCAATAAAACATTATCTAATACATGAATAACTCCATTTGAACATTGAACATCGACTGCAACTATGTTGGTATTTCTCATTTGTTCATCAGTTATAACAGTTCCTGCAATGGTAAACATTCCTGTTTCCAAAGTAGTTATAGGTGTGGTTGGAATTTGTGTTGATAAAACATTTGCTCCTGCTACAACATGATATGTCAGTACAGATGTTACTTGAGCTGAAGTTAAGCTTGCTAGAGTACCTGGGTTTTGAGATTCAAAAGTAGCAAAAGCACCATTTGTAGGAGCAAACACCGTAAATGGTGAATTAGTTGTTCCTGCTAAAGTTGGAACTAAACCTTGTCCGTCTAAAAGTCCAACTAATGTAGTAAAATTTGAATTGGCAGCAGCATGAGTAACTACAGTTGGTAATCCAATTACAGCATCAACTTTATGAATTACACCATTTGTAGCAATAATATCTGCTTGTGTTACGTTAGATACTCCATTAAGACTAACTCCATTTGAAGTATTTATGTACATACTCAATGTGTTTGTAGTTGAAGCTGATCCTTTTCCTAAAGTTTTTACGTAACCAGTAGATAAATTAGTTGAAAGATTTGTTCCATTTACCACATGGTTTAATAATATTTCCTTCAATATAGGAGTAGGTACAGCATCAAGATTAGCAAACCCGTTTGCTGATAAAAATGATGCGAAAGCAGCGTCAGTTGGAGCAAATACAGTTAACGAACCATCTTGGCTTAATGTTTGTACTAAATCTGCTTTGGTTAAAGCAGCTACTAATGAAGAAAATTCTGGAGTTCTAGATGCAATTCCTGCTATTGAATTGTCAATTGGAACTGTTGTAGGATTGTCATCATCTGAACACGAAATTATCATCACACTTGTTGCGATGAATAAAGTTAATTTGATTAATTTTGCAATGTTTTTCATAGTTATTATTTTTAATTTGTTTAACCAAAATTATAAAACATTAAACAAAATAAAAAATGAAATCCATAAAATTTGCAACAATGAGTTGATTTTTAACTTTTTATAAATAATTGTTTAGTGAAATTAATCATAATCAACAAAAAAGAATAAAATAATAAAACAGATGTTAAAATATGAAAAAGTTATTAGTATTATCAGCCTTGTTAATTAGTTTTTTTAACTATTCGCAGGAGAAAATTAATCAATTTGATGAAAAAGGAGAACGACATGGTTTGTGGAAAGGATCTTATGAAGAATCTAAAAGACCTAGATACGAAGGAGTTTTCAATCATGGTAAAGAAACAGGTGTTTTTAAATATTTTGATGACACAAAAGCTGGTAAAGTAATTGCTATTAGAGATTTTTCAAAAGGAAATGATTCTTGTTATGTTAAAATGTTTGATAGAAAAGATAATGTTGTCAGTGAAGGTTTATTAATTAATAAATTACACGAAGGAGAATGGAAAATTTATCATAAAGAGTCTAAAATTGTAATGACTTCTGAAAATTATAAAAAAGGAAAACTAAATGGAGTAAAAAAAGTTTTTTATGATGATGGTTCAGTTGCTGAAATTTTAAATTATATTGATGGAAAGCGAGAAGGTAATTACAAAAAGTTTGGTGTTAACGAAAAAATTTTAGAAGATTTAAACTATAAAAACAACGAGCTTCATGGTTTAGCTTCATTTTATGATGGTTTAGGTAATATGATTTTACAAGGTCAATATACCAACGGTTTAAAATCAGGAGTTTGGAAAACCTATGAAAATGGTAAGGTTGTAAACGAGGAAACTGCTCGTAAATTTACTGCTAAAAACTTTAAATATACTATCAACGAAAAAGGAGAAAAAATTCCTGGAGAAATGAAAGATAGAGAAGTTAAAGAAACAAATAACAATAAAATAAATAAGAAATAATAGATGAAAAGAGTCGTAGTAGGACTTTCTGGTGGTGTTGATTCAAGTGTTGCTGCTTATTTATTACAAAAGCAAGGCTATGAAGTGATTGGTCTTTTTATGAAAAATTGGCATGATGATTCGGTTACAATTTCAAATGAATGCCCCTGGTTAGAAGATAGCAATGATGCACTTTTAGTTGCAGAGAAATTAGGAATTCCTTTTCAAACAGTAGATTTATCTGAAGAATATAAAGAAAAAATTGTGGATTATATGTTCCACGAATACGAACAGGGACGAACTCCAAATCCAGATGTACTATGTAATCGCGAAATAAAGTTTGATGTTTTCATGAAAATAGCCTTATCTCTTGGAGCAGATTTTGTAGCAACAGGACATTATTGTAGAAAATCAAGCATAGAAAAGGATGGTAAAGAAATATTCCAATTATTAGCCGGAAAAGACGATAACAAAGATCAATCTTATTTTTTATGTCAATTATCTCAAGATCAATTGGCTAAAGCTTTATTTCCAATTGGTGAATTAACAAAACCACAAGTAAGAGAAATTGCTGCTGAAATGGACTTAATAACAGCTGACAAAAAGGATTCTCAAGGATTATGCTTTATCGGAAAAGTTCGTTTACCTGAATTTTTACAACAAAAATTACAGCCTAAAGAAGGTATAATTGTAGAAATAGATGCCAATGATGAAGTATTTACTGATAATTCTTCAGAATTTCACAATGATGAGGATGCTTTTGCTTATCAAGCTAAAAAATTAGACTTTTCAAAAGCTCAAGCTAAAGTTGTTGGAAAACATCAGGGAGCACATTATTTTACAAACGGTCAACGAAAAGGGTTAAATGTTGGAGGAACTAAAGAACCTCTATTCATTATTCAAACTGATGTTGAGGAAAATGTTATTTATACTGGTCAAGGTACTAATCATCCAGGTTTATATAAAAAAGCATTATTTGTAAAAGCTTCTGAAGTACATTGGATTAGAGAAGATTTACGCTTACAATCAAATGAAAAACGACAAGTAATGGCTAGAATCCGTTACCGTCAGCCTTTAGAAAAAGCAACTTTACACCAATTTGAATCTGGAATGTACGTTACTTTTGAAAATGCACAATCAGCTATCACAGAAGGACAATTTGTAGCCTGGTATGAAGGTGACGAATTATTAGGTAGTGGTGTAATTTCTTAAAAATAATACATGAATTTTCTCTACATAATTGCAGGTTTAGGTTTATTAGTTATTGGTGGAAACTGGTTGTTAAAATCAGCTGTTGGACTTTCGTTTAGATTAAATATTTCAAAAATTATTGTTGGTTTAACAGTCGTTTCATTTGCCACTTCTTTACCAGAGCTTATTGTAAGTGTTCAAGCAGCTTTAAATGGTTATCCAGATATTGCTGTTGGAAATGTTATTGGCTCAAACATCGGAAATGTTGGTTTAGTTTTAGGAGTTGTACTTTTAATAAATGCCATTCAAGTTGATAAAAGCTTTTTCGCAACTGATTGGCCTACAAAAATGATTGCTTCAACCTTATTGTTTGTATTCTTAATTATTGATGGACAGTTAAGCAGGATAGAAGGTTTTATTTTTATTGTTTTTTTAATCTCATTTTTGATGTATCTAATTAAACAAAATAAAAAAATTGTAGTTGATGTTGATGAGATTAAAGAAGAAGGAATGCCTTATTTGAATATTTTCGGATATTTGGCTTTAGGTGGATTTGCATTATGGTTAGGTTCTGAATTATTAGTTAATGGAGCTGTAAATCTAGCAGATAGTTTAGGAGTTAGCAAAAGAGTTATTGCTGTTACAGTGGTTTCAATAGGAACAAGTATTCCAGAATTAGCATCTTCAGTTATTGCAAGTATTAAAAAAGAAAATGATATTTCTATTGGAAATATTATAGGTTCGAATATATTTAACATTCTAAGTGTTCTAGGAATTACAGCAGTTATATGTCCAATAAAAAATATTGATCTGCGAATTATTGATCAAGATATTTATTGGATGCTAGGTTTTGGATTAATTTTAATGCCTTTGGTTTTATTACCCAAAAGAGGAAGCTTAAGTTTTAAAGAAGGAATTCTACTATTAGTTACTTATTTTACATTTATTTATTTTACAATTGTATAAATGCTTCATTCAGAATTTTATATATTTGAAGTAAAATTGAAAAATTGAAAAAGCTAGTATTAATATTTATTTTGTCTATTGCATTTAACTCAATCGCACAAGAAGATGCTTGGGTTTACTTTACGAATAAGCCAAATTCTGCAACTTTTTTAGCAAATCCTTTATCAATGCTTTCTCAAAGAGCATTAGATAGAAGAACTGCTCAAAATATACCTTTAGATATTACGGATGTACCAGTACATCAACCATATATTGACCAAATTGCAGCTGCAACAGGAATAACATTTATGGCTAAATCAAAGTGGTTGAATGCTGTTCATGTAAGAGGAACTCAAACTGATATTCAAGCTTTATCTACTTTATCCTTTGTAAATTCAATAGATTTTGCCAATAAAGCTTTAAATACAAGACAAGCTCAACCATATGATTCAAAAATAAACAAAGTTAACAAAGAATTTGAAGAACAAGTTTTCTACAATTATGGAGGCTCTAGCAATCAAGTTCAAATGTTAAATGGCCATTTGTTACACCAACAAGATTATACAGGTCAAAATAAAATAATTGCAGTATTAGATTCAGGTTTCATCGGTGTTGATACTGCTGCTCCTTTTCAAAACTTGGTAACTAATGGTCAAATTCTTGGAGGATATAATTTTCCCGATAGAAATACAAATTATTTTTCTCGCCATAATCATGGAACTTCTGTACTGTCATGTATGGGTGGATTTGCTGATAATCAATTAGTAGGAACAGCTCCCAACGCTCAATACTATTTATTTATTACAGAAGACATAAATGAAGAAAATCCTGTTGAAGAATCCTATTGGGTTGAAGCTGCTGAAGTTGCAGATTCGTTAGGTGTTGACATTATAAATAGTTCATTAGGCTATTTCACTTATGATAACCCAGCTTACAGTTATTCTTATAGCGATATGAACGGGACTACAGCTTTTGCTTCAAGAGGTGCAGATATAGCTTTTGCTAAAGGAATGATGGTTGTTATAAGTGCAGGAAATTCAGGAAACAGTGCAAATCCTCATGTAGGTGTTCCAGCGGAAGCTATAAATGTTTTAGCAGTTGGAGCTGTTGATAGCAATGAAGCAATTGCATCGTTTAGTTCAGTTGGTCCTTCATTTGACGGTAGAATTAAACCTGATGTTTGTGCAAAAGGTCAATTAACCACAGTAAGTACAACTACTGGCAATATAGTTGTAGGAAGCGGTACATCTTATGCTAGTCCAGTTTTAGCAGGTATGGTTGCTACATTTTGGTCAGCTGTTCCTAGTTTAACCAATATTCAACTTAAACAGTTCATAATAGAATCGGCAGATTTATTTGCTAATCCTACAATTTATAAAGGTTACGGTGTTCCAGATTTTCAATTGGCATTGACAAATGCACTAAATGCAACTGATTTTCCTATTGAAAATCCAATTTTATATCCAAATCCAGTGGTAAGTCAAATTACTTTAGCTAGTCAGATAAAGAATGGAAATTTATTACTATTCAATAGTTTAGGTCAATTGGTGAAAGAAGAAACAATCAATAAAAAAATACAAAATTTTGACCTAGAGAGTTTACAGTCAGGTATATATTATTACCAAATAACTTCTCCAACAATAAATTTAAAAGGGAAAATTATCAAACAATAATTAATGAATAGAATTACAAGTCTTTTTGAAATAAAATACCCAATTATACAAGGTGGAATGATATGGAACAGTGGTTACAAGTTAGCAAGTGCTGTTAGTAATGCAGGTGGTTTAGGTTTAATTGGAGCTGGCTCAATGTATCCTGAAGTCTTAAGAGAGCATATTCAAAAGTGTAAAAAAGCAACAAACAAACCTTTTGGAGTTAATGTTCCAATGCTTTATCCAGATATAGAAGAAATAATGAAAATTATTGTGGAAGAAGGTGTTAAAATTGTATTTACATCAGCCGGAAATCCTAGAACTTGGACAAAACACTTAAAAGATAATGGTATAAAAGTTGCTCACGTAGTAAGTAGTGCTAAGTTTGCCTTGAAAGCGCAAGATGCTGGAGTTGATGCTGTTGTTGCTGAAGGTTTTGAAGCTGGTGGACATAACGGTAGAGACGAAACTACAACTTTGACTTTAATTCCTATTGTAAAAGAAAATATTAAAATCCCTTTAATTGCGGCTGGTGGAATAGCAACAGGAAGAGGAATGATGGCAGCAATGATTCTTGGTGCAGACGGTGTTCAAATGGGAACACGTTTTGTAGCTTCTATTGAATCTAGTGCTCATAAGGATTTCAAAACCGTAGTGGTTAATGCTAATGAAGGAGATACACACTTAACCCTAAAAGAACTAGCACCAGTTAGATTAATAAAAAATAAATTCTATAATGATGTTCAAGAGTTATATGCAAAGTGTTCCTCTAAAGAAGAATTAGAAGCTTTGTTAGGAAAACGCAGAGCAAAAAGAGGTATGTTTGAAGGGGATTTAAATGAAGGAGAATTAGAAATCGGACAAATCTCAGGTTTAATTCACGATATATTACCTGTAGAGAATATAATTAACAATGTGATGAATGAATTTCATCAAGCACAAAAAGAAACACAACAATTTCAATTTTAATACAAATGAGCAAAAAGTTTAAAATAGTTTTATTCGTTTTATTTATTGGTTTTTCGTCGTATAGCCAAACATTTTTGTTTAAAGCAACAAGTTTGTCGGTTACTGAAAAAAACAATAAAGGAAAATGGTCAGATTGGACAAAACCAGTTAAATCAGAGTTAATTATAAAAATTGATGGTGTTAGTCATAGAGTAGTGGTTTATTCAGAAGAAATCCAACTTTTTAATATTATTAAATATAATGAAGTCAAAAAAACGGAAACAGATATTATTTCATCATATAATTGCGTTGATAATAATGGAATAGAATGCGTTGTTTCAGTTTATACTAGAAAAAATCAAAACAACAGAAAACAACTTTATATTACTTATGAAGATTTAATAATTGAATATAATATTGAATTTGATAAGCAATAGTTATTTTTTTTTACTTTAAGTTTAGTTTATTATCTATTAATTACGATTAAAGCAATAAAAGTTACAAATTACTGTTTTTAATCGGATTTTATTAACATTTAATCTTTAATTGTTAATAAGTTTTGTTTATGTTTAATTATTATCGTTAAATTGCGATTGGTAATCTAAATTTGATCAAAATGGGTGTAACTAAACGCATTGGTTTTAAAGAAGATATAAATAATATTGCAGAGGTTTTTAAAGCATTAGGTCATCCTGCTCGTATTCAAATAATGAATATTTTATTGAGCAAGAAATCTTGTTCTTGTGGCAATATTGTTGAAATTCTACCTTTAGCACAATCAACAGTTTCAAATCATTTGCTTGAGCTTAAAAAAGCAAACTTAGTTAATATTACATTTTCTGGTAAAAGTTCAATTTATTCTGTAGAAAAAGACAAACTAAACGTACTGAATCAGTTTATAAGTAATTATATTGAAAATCTTGGACCAGAAACCTTTAAAAAGAAAACTACATCTAAAACAATTCCTAATTCTGAACTAGTATCAACAGATAAAATGACATTTTCTAAAAAGAAAAAAGCAAATAACAGTTTAAAACAATACAATTATAAGTTTTCACACAAAAAATAATTTTTTTCTATTATAAAGATTAAACTGTAATTACACTAAATTAAGATTTTAATCAAGTATGTAAGTTAACTTTTATTTAAAGGTTTTAATCACATCAAAATCATATCTAATCCTTATTTTTGCAGTATAAAATAATTTCAATGAAAAAAATATTTTTAGTAGTTTCACTGCTAACTGCAATGTTTTCTAGTGCTCAAGGAAGACCAAAATTAGTTGTTGGAATTGTAGTGGATCAAATGAAAATGGAATACTTATATCGATTTTCAAACGATTTTTCAGAAAACGGATTTAAACGATTGATGAAAGAAGGTTATACTTTTCACAACACACATTACAATTACATGCCCACTTACACAGCTCCAGGTCATGCTGCTATTTATACTGGAGCAACACCTTCTGTTAACGGAATTATAGGGAATGACTGGTTCAACAAAGCAACCCGAAAAGATATGTACTGCACAGATGATGAATCGGTTTCAACTGTTGGTAATGGCACAGAAAGCGAAGGAAAAATGTCTCCAAAAAACCTGCAAAGCACAACTATTACTGATGAGTTGAAATTAGCTACTAATTTCAAAGGAAAAGTGATTGGTATGAGTTTAAAAGATAGAGGAGCTATTTTACCAGCTGGACATTTTGCAGATTGGGCTTTTTGGTATAGTAAAACAGGAGCTTTTATTTCAAGTACTTTTTACGGTGAAAGTTTACCTAATTGGGTAACTGATTTTAATAATGAAAAAAATTACGAAAAATACCTCGATAAAGGATGGGAATTATCTAGACCAAAAGAAGTTTATAATGAAAGTTTAACCGATAATAATCCTTATGAAGGAAAATTATATAAAAAGACACCTTTTTTTCCATACAATTTAACGGATATGTATGATAATAATGATGCTGGTGTTTTGCGTTCAACTCCTTATGGAAACAATTTATTGGTAGATTTTGCCAAAAGAGCCATAGAAAAAGAAGCATTAGGAAAAGATGAAATAACAGATTTTTTGACAGTAAGCTTTTCTTCAACAGATTATATCGGACACATTCTTGGACCACGTTCCATAGAATTACAAGATACTTATTTAAGATTAGATGAATCTTTAGCAGAATTCATTTCATATTTAGATAAAAATGTTGGTAAAGGAAATTATCTTATATTTTTAACTTCAGATCATGGTGGTGCTGAAAATGTTACTTATTTAAAAGAAAATAAATATGATGTAAACAATATTAATTACAAAAGCATTAAAAATGAATTAATTGAATTTTCTAAAACAACTTATGGAGAAGATTTATTGTTAGATTATTCAAACTTTAATGTGTTTTTTAATAAGGAGTTAATTGCCAAAAAAGGTTTAGATTTAAATAAAGTAAAAGAAATATTTAAAACATATTTATACACTCAAAAATACATAAAAAGAGTTTATACAGAAGAAGAAATACTAACGAATTCTGGGAATGATTTTTTAATGAATTTTATTGCAAATGGGTATGATCCTATTCAGAATGGAGAATTAGTTATTTCTTTAAAACCAGGTTTTGTTGAATATTCTACTACAGGAACAACGCACGGAAGTCCCTATTCATATGATACGCACGTACCTCTATTGTTTTACGGTTGGCACATTAAAAAAGGAGAATCGTTTGATAGAAAAGAAATTACTCAAATAGCACCAACCTTATCGCAACTTTTAAAAATTACATTTCCAAGCGGCACTAGAGCTGAATTGTTAAAGGAAATTTTAGAAAATTAAGATAGCAATGACTTGTACTAAATAAAAAATCACCTTGAGAAAGGTGATTTTTTATTTAGTAAATTTACAAAATGATTAAACTAAAGACTCTTTATACTCCAAATTACTAGTTTCTAGATCTAAAACAATTTGATTTTGTAATAAATCTTCAAAAGTTTCACGTTGTCGAATCAAATGACCTTTTCCGTTTAACCACAATACTTCAGCTGGTTTGTATCTTGAATTATAGTTGGAAGCCATTGAATAACAATAAGCACCAGCATTTCTAAAACACAATATATCTCCTTCTGTAATTTCAGAAATTCTTCTATTGTTAGCAAATGTATCAGTTTCACAAATATAACCAACAACAGAATAGAAACGCTCTTTTCCTTTTGGATTAGAAATGTTATCGATATGGTGTTGAGAACCATATAGCATAGGACGAATTAAATGATTGAAACCCGAATCAATTCCGGCAAAAACAGTCGAAGTGGTTTGTTTTACTACATTTACTTTAGTTAAAAAGACACCTGCTTCACTGACCAAAAATTTTCCAGGCTCAAATGCCAATGTTAATTCGCGTCCATATTCTTTTTCGAAAGCTAAGAATCTTTTTGTCAATTTTTTACCAAATTCTTCCACATCTGTTTCAATATCATCAGCTTTATAAGGTACTTTAAAACCACTTCCAAAATCAATAAAATCTAGCTCTTTGAAATGCTTAGCAGTATCAAATAATATTTCAGCTGCATATAAAAACACTCCAACATCTAAAATATCAGAACCAGTATGCATGTGAATTCCGTTTATATGCATTTTTGTATTTTCAACGATTCTCAATAAATGAGGTAGTTGATGAATAGAAATTCCGAATTTACTATCAATATGTCCTACGGAAATATTGGCATTTCCACCAGCCATAACGTGTGGATTAATACGAATACAAACTGGAGTCTTTGGATGTTTTGTTCCAAATTGTTCTAATATGGAAAGATTATCAATATTAATTTGAACCCCTAAAGCAGCTACTTTTTCTATCTCTTCCATAGATACACCATTAGGAGTATATATAATTTGTGAAGGATCAAAACCTGCATGAAGTCCTAACTTTACTTCTTGAATAGAAACTGTATCTAAACTTGAACCTAACGTCTTTAAATAACGCAAAACTGATACGTTTGACAAAGCTTTTACAGCATAATGCACTCTAAAACGCTCAATCTTACTAAAAGCATTTGTTAATCTTTTATATTGTGATTCTATTTTTGCAGCGTCATAAACATACAACGGGCTATCAAATTCATTTACTAACTGTAATAATTCTTGTGTTTTCATATTCTTCTTATTAATAATGCAAATGTATAGGTAAAATAACTATAAAATTAAATTTTTCTACAAAATTAACAAAAAACAACATTTTGTTATATTTTTAATAAAAAATAAGTTAATATGTTATAATTATATTTTTGGAATATGTATTAGTTACCCTTAATAAAAAAAAAGAAAATAGTTAGTGAGTTACAGAATAGTTTGTTATTTTTGTGGCACTTTTTAAACAAGATAAACGCATCACAATTATGAATTTACACGAATATCAAGGTAAAGAAATATTAGCGAGTCACGGTGTTCGCATCCAAAGAGGTTACATAGCTAACAATTCTGAAGAGGCTGTAGCTAAAGCTAAACAATTAACAGCAGAAACAGGAACAGGATGGCACGTAATTAAAGCTCAAATCCATGCAGGAGGAAGAGGAAAAGGTGGAGGAGTTAAATTAGCTAAAAATTTAGATCAAGTTGCAGAAATTGCGGGTCAAATCATTGGTATGGATTTAATTACACCACAAACACCACCTCAAGGAAAGAGAGTACACAAAGTTTTAGTAGCTGAAGATGTTTACTATCCTGGTGAAAGTGAAACATCTGAATTTTATATGTCAGTACTTTTAAACAGAGGAACAGGTAGAAATATGATTATGTATTCTACGGAAGGTGGAATGGATATTGAAGAAGTTGCAGAACATACACCACATTTAATTTTTACAGAAGAAATCGACCCTTCTGTTGGATTACAAGGATTTCAAGCGAGAAGAATTGCATTTAACTTAGGTTTAAGTGGAAATGCTTTCAAAGAAATGACAAAATTCGTAGTTTCATTATACAATGCATATATTGGTTCAGACGCTTCTATGTTTGAAATCAATCCAGTATTGAAAACTTCAGATGATAAAATTATGGCAGTTGATGCTAAAGTAAATATTGATGATAATGCATTATACAGACAAGCAAAAATTGCTGAAATGCGTGACATTAGAGAAGAAAATCCTATTGAAGTTGAAGCTAAAGAAGTTGGATTAAACTATGTTGACCTTGACGGAACTGTAGGGTGTATGGTAAACGGTGCAGGTTTAGCAATGGCTACTATGGATTTAATTAAATATGCAGGTTTTGAACCAGCTAACTTCTTAGACGTTGGTGGAACAGCTGATGCTAAACGTGTGGAAACTGCTTTTAGAATCATCTTAAAAGATCCAAACGTAAAAGCCATTTTAATCAACATCTTTGGTGGAATTGTTCGTTGTGATAGAGTAGCACAAGGAGTTGTTGATGCTTACAAAAACATGGGTGATGCTATTAAAGTGCCAATCATTGTAAGATTACAAGGAACAAATGCTGAAATTGCTAAAGAATTAATCGATAATTCTGGAATGCCAATTTTATCAGCAGTTCAATTTCAGGAAGCAGCTGACCAAGTAAAGAAAGCACTTTCTTAAGTAGAAATAAAAGTTTTATATATAGAAAATCCCAAGTTTAGGCTTGGGATTTTTTAATAAAATTTGTATCGTATGTAATTAATTATTTAAACTTAAATCCAACAGGTGTTTTTAAATTATCTTTGTCGTACATATTAAGGTATAACGTGACTGTGTCATTTTTTCCAGTATAAGTAACCCTATAAGCATCTAACATTCCCATTCCAAAAGGACTATTTTTTGTTTTAAACTGACAGCAACTACCTGTGCGTTCATACCAAAGAGATTCTCCGTTTGGACCGCTTAATGAATTTAAAAATTTTCTTTCGTTTAAAGGCCCGTCGTTATAACCTCCAACTTTTATAGGATTTGATTTAGTATAACCATAAGAGGAGTCGGTATTATCCATGCTTTCAGACATTTTTGTTGTTGAGCATGAAATAACCATATAAAAAGGAATAATTAAAAAAAGTCTTTTCATTTTGTACAAGTTAAAATTTCAATAAAGTAAATATATAAAATTAGAGATTACATTTTTACTAAAAATCTTAACAAAATCAAATTTTATTATTTTGTATATTGAATTATATAATTTTATCTTCGCATCCGCGTTATAAACGTTGACACAACATTTGCTATGTTAAAGAATTGCCTTATTATATGTTTTATTTTCCTTTCGACCGTTTCTTTTGGTCAAATAGGAGGTAAATACGTATATCAATTTTTAAACTTAGCTCAATCTCCAAGACAAGCTGCTTTAGGTGGAAAAACCGTTACAGTAGTTGATTATGATGTCAATCAAGCGTTTTATAATCCAGCAACTATTAATCCAGAAATGGATAACCGTTTATCCGCGAATTACGGCAATTATTTTGGTGAAGTAACTTACGGAACAGCTGCTTATGCTTACACATATGACAGACATGTGCAAACGTTTCATGCTGGTGTAAACTATATCAATTACGGAAATTTTGAAGGAAGAGATGAACTTGGAAATATAACAGGTGAATTTACAGGAAGTGAAATCGCGCTTTCATTTGGTTACGCTCAAAACATTCCTTGGACTGATTTTTATGTGGGAGCCAATGCTAAAATGATTTCTTCAAGTTTGGAATCTTATAGTTCTTTTGGAGTTGCTGCTGATATCGGAATTTTATACATTGATGAACCAAACGATATTAATTATGGTTTGGCTATTCGAAACATTGGTTTTCAAATTAAACCATTTGCTGATATAAACGAAAAATTACCTTTAGCAATAGATTTTGGAGTTTCGCAATTAATGGAAAATGTACCAATTCGTTGGCACTTTACATTAGAAAACTTACAACAATGGAATATTGCGTTCTCAAATCCTAATAGAGCAGAAGGTTCATTAGATGGATCAGTAGAAGAAGAAAAGGTTTCGTTTGTCAATAATGCATTGCGACATGTAATTGCAGGAGCAGAGTTGTTTCCAGATAAAGGATTTAGTATTCGTTTAGGATATAATTTTAGAAGAGCCGAAGAATTGCGAATTGTAGATCAAAGACATTTTTCGGGAATTTCTGCTGGTTTTGGAATTCGTTTTGGAAAAGTAAGGTTTGATTATTCGTATTCAAGATATACAGTAGCTGCCAATACTAGTTTATTTGGAATGATGATTAATTTACAATAAATTTGAATTACGAATTACTAATTCTGTCTTCTGAATAAACCACAAACATAAAAGGTTTTGAAAAAAATTACAATTGCAATTGATGGATTTTCGTCCACCGGAAAAAGTACTTTAGCGAAACAATTGGCTAAACATTTGGGTTATGTATATGTTGACACTGGTGCCATGTATCGTGCTGTGACATTTTATGCCATGCAAAATGGTTTAGTTTCAGAAAATCATTTGGATAAAGACGAATTGATAAAAGTTTTACCAAACATTAATTTACAATTTCATTTTAATGATACTTTAGGTTTTGCTGAAATTTATGTCAACGGAACAAACGTTGAAAAAGAAATCAGAACCCTTGATGTTTCACGTTGTGTGAGTCAAGTAGCTGAGATTTCTGAAGTGCGAAGTAAATTGGTAGCTTCTCAACAAGAAATGGGTAAAAACAAAGCCATTGTAAT
Organism: uncultured Flavobacterium sp.; assembly: GCF_963922255.1. Lineage (GTDB taxonomy): Bacteria > Bacteroidota > Bacteroidia > Flavobacteriales > Flavobacteriaceae > Flavobacterium. The sequence goes on from NZ_CAWUIC010000001.1 coordinate 423,860, forward strand.
GGACGGAAGAGACATAGGAACTGTAGTTTTTCCAGATGCTGAATTGAAAATTTTCATGAACTCCAGTGCAGAAACGCGTGCCGAAAGACGTTTCAAGGAATTAATCGAAAAAGGCCAACACGTGACTTACGAAGAAGTCTTACAAAACGTACAAGAACGCGATTATATCGACACACACCGAGAAGATTCTCCACTAGAAAAAGCAGTTGATGCTATTGAAATTGACAATTCTGCTATGAGCAAACAAGAGCAATTTGATTTGGTGATGGAATTGGTAGGTGAGAGGGTTTAATATAAAATTCTAAAAACTAAATATTTTATATAAACAGTAATTATTCTTTTCCTCACAATATATAATTGTAATTAATTCTGCGGATTATCATTAATTTTTTTGATTTCATCTATTATAAAGTCCCTTTTGTTAGTTTTCGATAGTAATCCTTTTTCTAATAATTCATTGAACCATAAAGAAAATTTTCTTGCACCTTTATAATTTAAATGACTATAGTCTGCATACTCTTCATTTTTTAATGGGAAATCATTAAAATCTAGAAAAACAATATTCTTAAATTTTTCATTCATAATTTTAATAAATTCCATTTCATTATTGTTATTTCTACAATATAAATGTTGAGGACTTCTTACAAAAAATATATTGACATTTTTTTTGTTACAATAAGAAATAATTTTGTCTAGATATTCGATATTTTTTATTGATATATCATTTTTTTTATTTCTAAAGGGAATAGCGTTTCTTTTTAAGTTAATTATTAAAGAATAAGTTATGTCTCGTTCTAATCTTCTATATCCACCAATTTTATTAGTATAATCGTAATTACACATTATAGAATTTGTAATATTTTCTCTAAATGATTTAGAATTACCTGTTATAAATGATTTAGAATTTTTATTGAAAAGTAAATTAATGTCATCTTTATCTAAAAAAGGCAAGTAAAGACTTTTTGAATTAATAGATAAATCATCCCATATCCAAGAGTCCATTTCTTTAGTTATTTGTTTGTTAGAAAATTCTATAAATACATTTTTTATTTCTTTATTTTGTGCTAGTACCTTTTTAATTTTTTGAAATGAATAAAAATATGATTCTCTTGATTCAGATAAATTTTTAAAATTATTAATAAGAGAGTCATTGAAAGCACATTCAGAGTGAGAATGTCCAAAAATTACATTATTAACAGGAGTTTTAAATGAAAATTTAGCATTTTTTTTTACTAATGAATTTGTAATAATAAAAATCATACTTATCAAGAAAATACTTATTCCAATAAAAATAGATGTTTTATAAATAAATGTTTTCATAGAATTAAAATTGGAAATAAATAAATTGTTGTTCTGCTCCTAAAAAAACAGTAATAAGCAGTATAATTATGAAATAAAAACTCCTTCGTAAAAACGGACTTTTAAAAATAACAATTTTTGATAAAGCATAATCTTCCTCTCTACCTAACCATTCTATAATTATAAAAAAGAAAATAACTAGAAGAACTTGTAAAGTGTAGAATCTAGATATTTCCATTTTGGGAATTGAAAATAATGATTCTGAGAATATAGTTGATACATAACTTAATGCATGACTAACATTTTCTGCTCTGAAAAATATCCATGCCAAAACAGTTAAACTAAATGTAAATCCCATTTGACAAAATTCTCTAAATGTGGGTAAAATTTTATTTTTTGCAACTATATCAATATTGATTCTATTTCTTTTTAGTAAAAGTAAAGGAAGAAAATACAAAGCATTTAATGTTCCCCATGCAATAAAAGTCCAATTTGCACCGTGCCAAAATCCACTTATGATGAATATTGCAAATATGTTTCGAACGGTTATCCAAATTCCACCTCTGCTACCTCTTAATGGAATGTATAAATAATCTCTAAACCAAGTTGAAAGGGAAATGTGCCAACGTCTCCAAAACTCAGCAATATCTCTTGAAAAATAAGGGAAAGCAAAATTTTGTTTCAAATTAAAGCCAAAAAGTCTTGAAGTTCCAATTGCTATGTCTGAATATCCAGAGAAATCACAATAAATTTGAAAGGTAAAGAATACTGCACCTAAAACTAATGTGCTTCCGGAATAATTATCCGAATTATTAAATATTTCATTTGCAATTTGTGCAGAGTTGTCAGCTATAACAATTTTCTTAAATAAACCCCATAAAATTTGTCTTAAACCATCTACAGCTTTATCATATTTAAAAATTCTTTTTTTATAAAATTGTGGTAATAAATTTTTTGCCCTTTCAATTGGTCCAGCAACTAGTTGAGGAAAGAAACTCACAAAGGCTGCAAATGAGATAAAATCTTTTGTAGGTTCAAGCTTTCTCTTGTAGACATCAATTGTGTAACTCAATGTTTGGAATGTGTAAAAACTAATTCCAACGGGTAATATAATATTTAATCCTTGTGTATTTATTGGTGTTCCAAAAAATGAAAAAGCATTAACAAAATTTTCAAGAAAGAAGTTATAATATTTGAAAAAACCTAAAAGACCAAGATTTACTAAAATACTTGTCCAAAGTAGTGTTTTTCGCTTAGAAGTGTTTTCTACTTTTGATAATTTATATCCTATAGAGTAATCAATGATTGTACTAAATAGTATTAATGAAAGAAATCTCCAATCCCACCAACCGTAAAACGTATAGCTTGCAACTACTATTATGAAGTTTTGAAGTTTCAGGTTTTTATTCGTAACAAACCAATATAAAAAAAATACTATTGGTAAAAATATTGCAAAATCTATTGAGTTAAAAAGCATTTAATGGATTTATAATCTTAATAATTATTTATAATATATTAACTTATGAGTAAATAGTACTACACAAACAACTATTTAGTTTGTAAATATAAAATTAATTAAGAAACTTTAAATGATTAATTTTCTCAACAAACACATTGCTATTTCATAAATAATTAGTACTTTTGCAAACCTTTTGGTAGAGATGAGTTTCCATTGGGTATCAATAATTTACAAAAATCACTTCTGACGTTTTTAACTACATAAGAAACTCATTAAAAACACAGAATACAAATTTTATTATCAGCATGTCTGAAACAACAAAAACACAAGAACAGTTTTTAGCAGATTTTAACTGGCATAACTATGCAGAAGGTATAGATGTCGTTGACGAAAAAAACTTACAAGAATTTGAAGATTTAGTTACTAAAACTTTCATCGATACTAAAGACGATGAAGTAGTGGAAGGTACTGTAGTTAGAATCACTGATAGAGACGCTATCGTTGATATCAATGCTAAATCTGAAGGTGTTATTTCATTAAACGAATTTCGTTACAACCCAAACTTAAAAGTTGGGGACAAAGTAGAAGTATTAATTGACATCCGTGAGGACAAAACAGGTCAATTAGTATTATCTCACAGAAAAGCTAGAACTATCAAAGCTTGGGATAGAGTTATCGCAGCTAATGAAACTGGAGAAATCGTTAACGGTTTTGTTAAGTGCAGAACTAAAGGTGGTATGATTGTAGATGTTTTCGGAATTGAAGCATTCTTACCAGGTTCTCAAATTGATGTGAAGCCAATCCGTGACTACGATCAATATGTAAACAAAACTATGGAATTTAAAGTTGTGAAAATTAATCACGAATTTAAAAACGTAGTAGTTTCTCATAAAGCGCTTATTGAAGCAGATATTGAGATTCAGAAAAAAGAAATCATCGGTCAATTAGAAAAAGGACAAGTATTAGAAGGTGTTGTTAAAAACATTACTTCTTA
>NZ_CAWUIC010000002.1:0-393402 GCF_963922255.1 uncultured Flavobacterium sp.
AAGGATTGGTGGAACTTTATTTATAGTGTTCAGTGTTCAGTGTTCAGTGTTCAGTAATTAGTTTTCATCTACAATATTAGTTACGTAGAAGTATGATTTTTTATTCTAAAATCAAAAATCGTTAATCTTCAATCAAAAATCAAATGTTTAAATTCAAACAATTTTCTGTAGAACAAGACCGTTGTGCCATGAAAGTGGGTACAGATAGTGTTTTGCTAGGTGCTTGGTGTCCTATTGACAACAACCCAAAAACAATTTTAGACATTGGTGCTGGAACAGGGATTTTATCATTGATGTTAGCACAACGAACAAATGCTGATCAAATTGATGCTGTGGAGATTGATGAAGATGCTTATGAGCAATGTGTTGCAAATTATGAAAATTCTCCTTGGAGTGATCGCTTATTTTGTTATCATGCCGCTTTGGACGAATTAGTTGAAGATCCTGAAGATGAATATGACATTATTATTTCCAATCCACCATTTTACGCTGAAGATTTTAAAACCGACAATACTCAAAGAGATTTAGCTCGTTTCCAAGATGCCATGCCTTTTGAAGAATTGATTGAAGCAGCAGATTTATTATTATCAGAAAATGGCATTTTTGCTGTAATAATTCCTTTTAAAGAAGAAGAATGCTTTCTGAATTTATGTGCTGAAGTAGAACTTTATCCTGTAAAAGCAACACATGTTAGAGGTTCACACAAAACTCCAATAGTTAGAAGTTTATTAGCTTTTAAACGTTACGAATTATCTGTTTTGGTAGCTGATGAATTGGTTATAGAAATCAATCGTCATGAATATACTGATGAATATATTAATTTGACTAGGGATTTTTATTTGAAGATGTAGTAATTTGACTTGGTCTGTTAAAAACATCTCTAAATTGATACAATAATCGTTCAATCAAGCGCAAATCTTCAGTAACTATATCAGCTGTTCCTGACATTTCTTGTTGGAAAATTATTTTCTTTTCGTAGGAAGTTTCAATACCATTGGGCAATGAAATATCGATTAACAGATTTCCTTCTTTATCAGGTGTTAGGGAAATAGATTTTACTTTCCCTTTTATAATTCCAAATTCTCTATCTGGAAAATTAGCCAATCTAATATTTACATCTTGATTCACTTTTATTTTTCCTGAATTTTGAGCTGGTGCTTTTACTTTTCCTATGTAATTTTTATTGTCTGTTGGTACAATCGTGAAAACTTGCTCTCCAGCATTAATAGTTTGGTTTTCAACCCATATTTGCATGAATGAGACTTGTCCTTTGACAGAAGAACGCAATACATAAGCTAATTCCCAATCATTTATAGCTTTTTTAAGTTGATTAAAAGATTGCAATACATTTCTAAGTAAGTTGATATTTTCTTTTGTTTCATTTACTCTTGTGTTTCCAGAGTTTCGATTTAAATCATTAATTGAAGAACGCATTTGTGATAATTGTGAACTTATATTTTTAACATTTTTTTCAGTTTGAAGATAATCCCTTTTACTATTTTCTGATTCTTGAGCAGAGATAACACCTTTTTCAAATAAATGTTTCTGTCTTGCAAATTCTTTCTTTTTCAATTCTAATTCTTCAATACTTATTTCGTATTGTTGTTCAGCTATTAATAATCTTTCTTTTAGTTGATTTAATTCTAAACTTTGAGCATTTTTCTCAATTGAAAAGGGCTTTAAGTCTCTATTTAAATCATAAGCAACATAATCTTTTTCAAAAATGGTGAATGCGTTTTGAATTTCACCTAATTGTAAAACCGAAAACTTCTCGAATGGAAAATTAAATTGAGTTTTATTAATTGAAATTGTATCTATACATTCTTTCAGTTTAAAAACATCATTATAATTTGCTGTGTTTTCTATTATGGCTAATGGTGTATTAGGTTTAACCTCTACTCGATCTTCTACTAGAATTTTATCTATTTTCCCACTTGTTCTTGATACTAATTTTTCAGGTGGATTTTGAGTTGTTATCGTAATTTGTGTAGCAATCATATCAGGATATTTGATAACATAAGCAAACAACATTACTATCAAAAGGATTACTAATATAATGATATTTCCCCATCGAATCATCCAATGTGGTACGCGAGTCAATATTTCTTGTACTTCTTCGCTTCTTAATTCTATGTCTTGATATTCTGGCATTTTATTATTTTTTTACCACAGATTACACGGATTTTCTAGGATTTTTTTCTTCAAATATCCAAAATCGTTACTCAACATTCTTCAATCTTATGTTCCTAACTGCAATTGATTCTTTACTAATTTAAAATAACTTCCTTCTAAGGCAACTAACCCATCATGTGTCCCTAGTTCAATTATTTTCCCTTTTTCTAAAACTACTATTTGATCTGCATTCATCACAGTACTTAAGCGATGAGCAATTACAACAACAGTTTTGTTTTTGAAAAAGATGTCTAATTTCTCCATGATTTCTTTTTCGTTATTGGCATCTAAAGCGCTAGTTGCTTCATCAAAAAACAGCATTTCTGGATTTTTATAAACTGCTCTTGCTATTAACAAACGTTGCTTTTGCCCTGTACTCATTCCAACTCCTTCAGAACCAATTTTTGTGTTATATCTCAATGGATAATCTTCTATGAATTCTTTAATATTGGCCACATCAGCTGCATATTGTAATCGTTCTTTATCAATAACATCTTCACCAATAGCAATGTTATTTGCAATGGTATCATTGAATATAAATCCTTCTTGCATTACTGAACCGATATGATTTCTCCAAGCTTTTTGAGTGATGTTGTTCAATGAGGTTTTGTTTACATTAATTTCCCCTTTTAGAGGTTCATAAAACTTCAATAATAATTTCATTAAAGTTGTTTTTCCACTACCACTTGTACCAACAATGGCTGTAATTTTATTGGCTGGAATAGTCAAATTCAGATTTTCTAATACATGAATATCTGAACCAACATATCGAAAAGATAAATCTTTAATCGTTATATCAGCATCTTTTGGAATTTCTTTTGTTTTTTCGGAATCGTTTTGGGTTTCATCTTCTTTTTCATGAATTTCGGATAAACGTGCTAATGATATTTTAGCATCTTGTAATTCGCGAATAAATCCAATTAATTGCACAATTGGTCCGTTTAAATTTCCAACAATACTTGTAATAGCCATCATCATACCTAAAGTAATTTGTCCGTCAATAACTAATTTGGCTGATAAGAAAATGATGATGATATTTTTTAATTCATTGATAAAATTAGAACCAATGCTTTGTGTTTGTTCCAAAACCAAATTTTTCATAGAAACTTTAAAAAGTCTTGCTTGAATGTATTCCCAACCCCAACGTTTTTGTTTTTCTGCATTGTGAAGTTTAATTTCTTGCATTCCATTAATCAATTCAATGACTTTACTTTGTTCTTGACTGACTTCTGAAAATCTTTTATAATCTAATTTTTCTCTTCTTTTTAGGAATAAAGTTACCCACAGAAAGTATAAAAAACTTCCAATAAAGAATACAACAAAAATGGATAAATTATAATAAGCTAGAACAGCTCCCATAATTATCATATTAATAAAAGAAAATAAAACACTTAATGAAGATGTGGTTAATATTCGTTCTATTCGATGATGATCGTTGATACGTTGCATGATATCTCCAGTCATTCTGACATCAAAATATGAAATGGGTAAATTCATTAATTTGATGAAAAAATCGGAAATTAAAGATATATTTATTCGAGTTGAAAGATGAAGAATTATCCAACTTCTTATTAATTCTAAAGCTGTTTTTCCAAAGAATAAAAATAATTGAGCAATTAAAACCAAGTAAACAAAATGAATATTTTGATTTTGAATTCCTACATCCACAACACTTTGTGTTAAAAACGGAAAAATCAATTGTAATAGACTTCCCGCAAAAAGCCCGATGATTAATTGAACAATAAATGATTTGTATCTTAAAACATATTTTGACAACATTCCGAAGCCAAAAACTTTTTTATCGTCTTTGTCATCATTTTCTTTTTCATAAAAATTTGGTGTTGGTTCTAGCAATAAAACAATTCCTTCTTTTGTAGTTTCGTCTGCATTATTTCCTATCCAAAATTTAATGAATTCCTTTTGATTGTATTCTAATAATCCATGAGCTGGGTCTGAAATAAAATACTTGTCTTTTTTAATTTTATATAAAACTACATAATGATTTTTATTCCAATGTAAAATACATGGTAAAGGTGTTTCATGTAAATCATTGGCACATAATTTAACCCCTAAAGTTCTAAAACCAATATTTTCTGCGGCATCACTTAAAGTTAATAAATTACTTCCTTCACGAGTGGTTTCTGACAACTCCCGTAAGGTTTGAATATTAAGTACTCGATCGTAATGTTTGGCTATTATTTTTAAACATGTTGGTCCGCAGTCTTTGCTTTCTGTTTGGGTGTAATGGGGGAAATTCTTTAACATTGAAATTGAATCATTAACTTTTAAAAAATTGAGTTTTATAAAATCTATGCAAATGATCATAAATAATCAATTCATATTCGCGTTGTCTAGAAGTGTATTGTCGATTTATCATCATATGAATTTGACTATTCAAATAAGAAAAAATATCAACTTCTAAATTTTCAATTAATATTGGAATGCTTCCTTTTAATTTATTTGATTTGCAATCAATTTTTTCAAATAGTTGAAAATACTCTTCTTTATCTTTTTCTAGGACTAATTCAATTTCATTAGAAAGTTCTCTATAATGTTTGTCTAATTCTTTTTTTAAATTTTTATCTGCATTAAATTCAAGCTTAAAAGATAGTTGCATTGAATTTAATAAGTTTAACTTTTCAAGATTAGAAAGTTCAAATAAATTTAAAAAACTATCAATAGCTAAAAAGCTGAATAATAGAATAGTGGTTTCATTTGAAAACTGATTTTTTAAACTTAAATAATTTAACATTAGTGCGCTATCTGTCTCAAAAATAGTTTCTGTTTCTTCATAAGTTGAAACACCGTATCTTTCTAACTCTCTAACGTAAGTATCAGTTTGAATTTTCCAAATAATATTTTGACTCTGAAGTTCTTCAAAGGTTTGTTGAAGAATTTTTGTAACTTCATTAAGATTTGAATTTTTAAATAATAAAAATCGCAGTCTAATATGATTTTCAGGATCATTGTAACGAATAAAAAACCACTTTTTTATTATTTTATTTTCTTTTAGAAATTTAATTTTTTTATTAAGGTGTTCTAATAATATAATATCGGCAGTTTTTACACCACAATAAATTTTATAGTACAACCATTCGCTACCTATATTAAATTCTCTTTGCATTTAATTACTATAATATGAAATAATAAATTGATTCACATAATCATTTTTTTGTTCATCTTTTACAACTGAACTATCAGTAAATAAAAATTCTTCGAGAGTGATTTTATTGTTCATTTCTTTTTTAAGCAAATTATAACAAATTTCTTTTTCTAAATCTAATAATAAAGTATTATCTCCTTTTACAATATTTACATACTTTGGTAAAAGTTTTTTAATTCTCCAATTTTCAAAATCATTAAAAGTTTTAATTGATTTTAATTCGGTTTCGGAGATTAACCATCTAGCTTTAGACAAAATAACGTCTTGGTATATAACCCTTGGAAAATAAGTATAGTGATTTTTTAAAATTCCCCAATTAAACTTATAGACAGGGTTACTTTTTTGTCCTTGCAACTCACATAAAAACTGATATATTGGTAAAGTATTATTAGTATAGTTATGAGCATTAGACAAACAAGGAATTATTTCTTTATTTAATTTTGTTGATTTAAGTACAATTTTATTGTGCTTAACGGAAATTGTCAAATCATTTATTTCAATTTGATTTTCAATAGGCAAAGTACTATTAGATAAATAAGGAATTTCATAAGCTCTTAGAACTGGTCTTCTTAAAATATTTCCTGTTCTAGATTCTGGAATGTGAGCAATCTCTGCAAGTACAACATTTTCATTTAATAATGTTTCTTTCTCAATTATTTGATTTGCTAGATTATTAATTTCAGAATTACCATTACAAAATCTTCCAATTAGTTTCGAAGCACTAAAATTTCCTAATGAATCTAAAATAAGTACTTCTTTATCTTTTTGATTTATAATTTCTATCATTGCAGAAAATGTAGAAGGAAGGTTAAGTGTTTTAGAATCTATATTTTTGAAATCCTCTTCTTTTAAATTAATAAAGGTTTCTTTATTAGAAATACAAGTTTGCAATTTATGTTCTAAAATATATTCATTAGAAGTCCAATTTTCTGTTGATTCTTTTGATTTTCCTCTTGAGATATTAAACTTATCCAAAATAGGATGCGAATCATTTATTCCTAAATTTTGCAAATATCCAATTCCTGTTACGGTATCTAAAACTAAAGCCAAAGGCATTTCTTTATTTTCATACCTTTTTTGAAAAGCATTTTTAAAATTTTCTAAATTTTGATTAGGATATAATTCTTGAATATTGCCCAAAAAAGCAATGGCTTTATTAAGTTTCTGTATGTTACTTTTACTCAAAGTATGTGATACTGTTTTTGTATACAAATCGGATTGTAGTAAATACTTTTCTTCAAAATCTATTTCTAATTCCTTTATTTTTTCATGAATAAAAGTTATATTTTTATTATTAAAATCATGAGGTTGTTTTAAAGATTTACAGACTTTATTAATTTCGTTTATTGTTTTATATTTTTTATCTACAACATTAGTGTTTTTTAAAATTTCAATTACACGTTCTACTTCATCTTTACCTGTAACAGTTGCTTCTAAATTGTTTACTAAAATTTGATTATTAATTAGTTCTCCTATGAATACTATTGCTTCTTCTTTTTCAGATTCTGAATCAATTATTAAATTTGCCAAATCTTCTAAATTTAAACCTAGTTTAGATTTATCTATAATAATTTCTAAAAAAAGATTCTTACGAACAGAAGAAATACTATGCTCTCTTTTATTATCTACATATTTATACTCAACATATCTATAAAAATCTCCAATACTATAAAGTGAAGTATTTGGGAAATAAAGTAATTGTTTTTGTAAGCTTTTATTTTGACTAAGTTTTTGTACTAATGCAATCCAAAACTGCATATCAAATTGGGTATGAGTGTATAACTCATTAGAAAGAAGGATATTTGTTTCATCAGCAATATTTCCAGTAGTACATCCAGCAAATAAACCAAAAGGAGTAGCTCTAGATGACATGCGAGCTATATATTTTAATAAAGAAAGTTCTAAGTTAGTAGCTTTTTCTTTTGAATAAATACTTGGATTTTGATTGTGTTTTTCAAGTTCTTGAATTAGTTCTGGTGAAGCAAGTTTTATTGCGTTTTTTACAATTGATTTTTCAACTGTTTTGCATAATTTTTGGGATGAATAATCTTCTAATAATGAAGTGTAAAACGAAATAGGTAAAGTCGAAGTTCTCAATACATAGGTATTAAAATAGGAAATATTATTCATTTCTATTTTTTATTCTTGCTCAATTTTTCTGCCATTTTCATAGCATTGTAAGTATTGAGTATTTTACCTGTTTTACATAGTTCTGAAAAATGAATTAATTCATCTTTTGTTCCGGGTTTAATTACCATTTTATCAATTACCACACCACTTTCTAAAATTATATTTTTTAATTCTTGCACGGTTAGGTTTGGATAATACAACCAGATTAATGCTGCTGTACCAGAAACCATAGGAGCAGCTAAAGATGTTCCCGTGTCATATTTGTATTGATTATCAGGTATAGCAACATATATTTCTTCTCCAGGAGCGAAAATATCTACATTTTGTTTTCCATAATTTGACCGTTTATATAGAAAAAAATTATTTGTTCTTTTAGAGAAACCACCTACATTGATAAAATTTGATGCAAACTCTTCTGATTCTCCATAGTTAACATCATTTGGATAATAAGAATAAGCATCTAAATCATTACTATTATTACCAGAACAGTGAATAATTAAAACATCTTTACTTTCAGCATATTTTATTGCTTGTGTAACCCATTCTTGTTTTAATGAAAATTCTTTTCCAAAAGACATATTGATAACTTTAGCTCCATTATCAACAGCGTAATAAATTGCCATTGCAATATCTTTATCGTGCTCATCACCTGAAATTGATGTTACTAGTGGCATTATCTTAATATTTTGATGGAAGCCTTTAGTTCCTTTGTTGTTTATTCTATTTCCAGCAATTACACTTGAGACCTCAGTGCTATGGTCTTGAAGTTTTTTAAATGAATTAACAATATTGTTCCCATAACCCTTTTCAAGTATCTCGGGATTATCTTTAAAAAACTTTCTATCAATAAAATTAACATTTAAATTTTGTTCTAGTATTGAGTCCATTTGAGACTTTGAATAAATAACATCTTCTAAAGTTTTCTCATTATTCTGATAACAAACTCTCATATAATCTATAAGTGCTCCTAAATCTTTATCATTATCATTTCTTCTTTGCCAAAAAGGTTTGTCGTTTATTTTCTTTAAATTATATAAACTATCTAAGTCAGATAAACTATAATCTTCATTTGGAAAAAAACGCTTAAGAGTATCCTTAGATTCTTCAAAAACATTTAAATTAAAATCAATAGATTTCATCAAATTAGAGTAATAATTTATATAGTATTTTAAATATTCTTTTGCATGTTTATAATTACTATACTCACTTTTTAAGTCTTTCGAAATTTGTAATTCTTCTTTATCCTTGAATATAGTATCCCATTTTTGAATAACTCTCACATATTCAAAATTACCATAAATCAAATAACCTCCATTTGGTTTGCCTACAAAATTCCAACCATTTATATCATCAATATAACCATTGTTGTCATCATCAATACCGTTGTTAGGAATTTCCTTTTTGTTGATCCACAATTGACCTTGTAAATCTTCTTGATTTAAATCTATTTGAGTATCTAAAACAGCAACTATTATTTCATTATTGGTTTCTTTTCTTCTGTTCTCTAAATACCACTTATCTAATGAAATTCCTAAAATGCTGTCTAAAGCATAATCTTTATAATACCAATTTTTATTAAAATTGGTATTATAAAGATCTAAACTTTGTTTATTTATTGAAGAACAACAAATAAACAAAGTTGAAAATAACAATATTTTTATTTTTTTAAACATCAACTTCTTTAAATAGTAGTTTTTGGTTTGTCAGGGTTCTGAGAAATTGTTGGTTTTACTGGATCATTACCTCCTGCTCGACCTGTTCCATCAGGATCATTTGTATCAGTTGTAGTGCAAATATTAGAAGAATCCCCTCCAGAGATAAGTCTAAGGTTGTTTAATTTTGCTACTTCAAATTTTTCAAGGGAGAATTTTTTGTTTTCATTTGTTTTCATTTATTTTCATTTTTAAAAGTTAATGAGCCAAATATAAAGTAATCTATTAATAGAAAACATCTAAAATTTTACATGTTACACGTAATTCATGAATGTCGTGTTGTTTTTATTATTAAAAATTAATAAATTACAACTCATTTAATTTTTTTATAAAATATGAAGGTTTAATCCCAGTTCGTTTAAAAAAAGCTTTTGAAAAAGATTCTCCAGTATTAAAACCAGTTTCTTCAGCTATTGCAATAATAGTATATTTACGTAAATTTTTATTTATTTTTAACTCGTTTACTATATAATCAATTCTCAAGTCATTTATATAATTGACAAAACTTTTTCCTTTTTTTGTGTTTATTATTGAAGAAAGATATTTAGAATTTGAGTTGAATTCTTGAGCTAAACTATTAATAGTAATATTAGCTTTTAAATAGTTTTTATTTTGCTCAAATTTGTTTAATTCAATTAATATTAATTCTATAATTTCATTTGAAATGCCTAAATTTTCATTTTTTATATCAACATTATTCTGATTTTTTTCAATTTCTAGGTTTTTATTTTCTTGATTATTTGAATCTACTATACTCTCAAATCGTTCTTTATAAATACTTTTTAATCGACTTTGTCGAATTCCAAAAAAAGCTACAAAAAACAAAACCAATAATAAACAAATTATTAAATAATAAACATTGTCTTTTTTTCTTTTCAATTCTAAAATTAAATTTTCTTTGTCTTCTAATAAATGTGGAAAATCATATTTGTCTTTTAATAATTTATTCCATTTTTTATATCCTTTTTGTAAAGTGCTATCAATCTTCATAAAAGTAGTTAAATATTCTAACTGCTTTGTTTTATCTTTTTTGTTTTTATAATAGGATATTAGATAATTATAACCACTTATAAATTCTGGTTTAATTTGTTTAGTAGTTTGATATAAAGAATCAACTTTTTTATAATATTTAATGGCCAAATCTTCATTTCCAAGACCTTCATAGCATCTTCCAAAATAATAATATGAAGCTAGGATATTACCATTGTCTTTATTTTTTATCATAAAAGGATATCCTTTTTTAATACTATCTAAAGCCGTTTCAAAAGAATTATTTATTACTTGATTAGCTCCTTCATTTAAAACAAATAGGTTTTTTGTATATTCATCATTTGTTTTATTTGAAATTATATATCCTAATCTATTATAATAAGTCGATGAATCAATATTTTTGATTGACTTATGAGCATCCGCAAGTACAAATAATAATCTTTTGTAAGAATACGAATAATATGGATCATTTAAATCTTTTTTTTTCAAGTATTTTTTATATTCTAAATATAAATCTAATGCTTCATTTACTTCTCCTAGTATTTCTGATTTAAAAACCCCTATTAAATATTTTGTTTTATAATAATTATCATAGTCATCTCTATCTTTTGCATATTTTTCAGCTTTAAGATAATTTATTATAGTTTTTTCATATTCGTATAATTGTGTATTTAATTTAGCTTTTTCATTATATGCAATAATTGGAAAAAAGAAATCTCCTTGATTATAAGAATATTTAATTACACTATCTAAATAACTCAAAGATTTAATCTTATCATTTTTTCGGTCTAAAAGTGAGAATAAATAATAACCCCTTGCGATTTCAATCTTATTTTTTTCAGAAACCCCTTTATTAACATAAAAATCTGCTATTTCGGCTTGAATAATTAAATTATCGTCATAATCAAAAAACATGTCGTATATATCATTATATCTCATCTTCTCCAACTCTTTTTGAGTTTGAGCATAAGAGAAAAGATTAAAGAGTATAAATAATACTAAATAAAAAATTTTGTTTAGAGGCATTTAGGGAATAATAAATATTTTTTTGCTAAAATAACGCTTTAAGTTTGAAATTTATTACATATTTCAAAAAAACATAAATCGCTTATATTGAGGTTTTTGGTTAAATTTTTTTTATGTAATTCATGAATTTCGACTCGAAATTCATGAATTGCGTGTTACTTTGTTTGCAAAACAAAAATTACCCTACTAAATTTGAAAAATCAAAACGAAACAAATTTTAGTTTTGTTTTGATATAAAATGTTGGCCACTATAAAAAAGGATGTTTAAGCTATTATTTACCTTAAAAAAAGAGCACAAGTTATCGATAACTTATTTTTAATGAAACATCATAACAAGGAAAGGTTGGCTTTGTTGTAGTGTAAGAGAAAACCAACCATAAAAAAACAGCCACCTTATATAATGTTTTGACGGACATAAAAAGTGACTGTAATAATATTAAAAAACAAATATAATGAAAAAATTAATTTTTGGCTTAATTGCCGTAGTGATTTTTGGAATGAATGCTAATGCTCAAGAACCCTCTAAAGAAGAGGCAAGAACCTATGCCGCAAAAGTAATGGTTGAATTTAAAAATGCATTAGAGCCTTCATATAATGATTCAAGAAGTTTTGAAGAATTTATAAAAAACTCTACTGGGCCTTATAGTCCTCAAGGTATAATGACCAAAGAAGGAATAAATATGTTAAAGGTTGCGTATAATTATTTGTCAAACAAAACTAGTAATGATAAAATTATTGAATCTTATGATGGCACTGAAGTTGCACTTGCATTTAAATACTTACTAGACAACTCTAGTAAAGATGAAGGAGAATTGTTTGGAATATCTATTAGTAATACAAAGAACACTGGTGGAAAAGGAGGGCCTTCAGTTGACTTCGACAAAATATTGAATGATTCAAATAATAATTTTAGATGCTGTTTTTTTTGTTTAAAATGCCATTTAACAACTGTTTTTGGTGAAGAAGGAGGAACTGCCGTACTAAATGCTATTGTTGAAGCCATTATTAAAGCAATACTAGGTTAATAAACCAATGAGTTGCTAAAAAATATTTTTGGCAACTCATTTTAATATTATATTATGAAATATTTTTTTTCTTTTATTCTTTTTTTTTCTTTGTTAAGTTGTAAGTCATCATTAGTTAATTATGCTTTAGAAAAAAAAGGTATTTATGATGATAAAATAACTATTAATAAATTTAATAGAGATAATTCTGAGGTTTGTTTTTTTGAGATGGCTCATGTTGGAACTGATTTATTCTATAAAGATTTGAAATTAAAGATTGATTCTTTAGAAAAATCAGGGTTTTATTTTTATTATGAACTTATAAAAAAGAGCAATAGTTCGGATAGTATAAATAGGAAGTTTATTAAACTTACAAAAATTCCATTTCAAAAAGATGGCTATATGGGTTCTTTAGATTCGATTTTTAAGAAAGAAAAAATTAAACTAAAAAAGAACCTTATTAGTCAGCCTGAATATAGTTTACTTGGATTATCCAATGAAAATAGTGCTAATGTAGATTTATCATTAGCAGAAATTATTAACTATTATGAGAAAAAATATCAATTAATTATATTAGAGCCCTGCGATTTCGAAGTTTCAGTATATGAATCTCCAAAGTGTCCTTTAGATTTAACAAAAGACATTAGAGATGATGTAATATTAAATTCTAGAAATGAAGAAGTATTAAGACAAATTTCAATCGAAAAAAGAAAGAAAATTGCAATTATCTTCGGCAAAGGACATTATGAAGGAATTAAAGAAGGTTTGTTGAAAATAGGTTACAACGAAGTTATTGAATAACAAAATGAAAACTAATCCCATTAACTGGTTTAATAAACCAACAAAAACACAATTCTTAATCATTCTATTAATTTGGATAGTTTCTATTTCAATGCTGATAATAGGAGTTACAGATTTATTTAAAAAACCCTTGCCTTTAAACATATTACTCTTATCCGTTATTCCATCATCTTTAATTGTATTAACGGTAATGATTAATTTTATTAAAAATAAAAAAGATTTAAAAGAAACAAAATAACCTGTTTGTTTGAGAACTTTAGATTGAACCTTTTTTTTAATTTTAAAACCTAAAAAAACCATGAAAAAAATAATAATCATGGCAATGCTAATGCTATTGCCACTGCTCACTATTGCCCAAACAGAAGGCAAAATTATTTACATTGAAGATGCTAATCATTTAAAAGATTGCAAAGGTGGAACTGGTCGTTGTTTGGGTTCTGTTTTTGAACAATCAAATGAAAGAACAACAGCCGCTGTAACTAAAATATCTAAAAATCAATTAGAAGTTACATTAGATAAAACAGGTTTTAGTGCTAAAGAATGGGAAGAAATGTTAACTAATAAAGTTTTCCCTATTGATGATGATAGTAATATTACTATTGACGGAGAACTTTTAAGAACTTTAGCCATTGAAACTAAATATAATACTATAAAAGCAAAGAATTATAGTGTTACTTTAAAAAGTGAAAATGCAATATTTATATTGGAGCTTGTAGAACGCTAAATTGAAAAACCAATTTTCAATCTCACTACTTAATCACTTAAAATATAAAAAGATGAAAAATATAGTAGTACTTTTTTTCTTAATTTATAGTACACAAACTTTTGCTCTTGATTCTTTTGACAAAGAAACGAACAAGGTAATTCATGAGATGTATATAGAAATTAAGGGAACTCAACTAAAATATGATTTACAACTAACTGCGATTCAAAAACAAATTGATGGAGTTAATTCTAAATTAATTTTGACAAAAATAATGGAAGAGAAATTAGAATTACTTATTCTAAAAGACCAACTTAAAGAAAATTATCAAAAAACGCAATTAGACAATATTAGTGACATTTCTAAGATACGTTATATAAAAGGTTTACAAATCATTAAAATATTATACGAAAAAGTACTGAGTTTAGATCATCATTTTGCTTCTGTAAGAACTTTTTCAGAAATATCTAAAATGGCAAATCCTAATCAGTATCCTGAATTTGAAAAGGTAAAACAATTGGTAAAAGATAAAAGAGACAAAAAACAAGGATTTGATTTAACTTCTGTTTTAGGAACTAATACGTTGGTTTCAGTTATTAATACGTTTTCAAACATGATGGTTTCTGGTTTGTCTAAAGAAGAAAAAGAAGCAGAATTAGCCAAAATAGATTGTATTTTAGATTTTACATTGCGAATGCAAACAGATTTAAATACAATCTATTTTGAAACTGCCTATTTGCAAGCTTCTAATAATTCAATAAAAAGTGACATTGAAACCTTGTTTAAAGATTATACAAAATCTATTAATTATATAGTGAGTTTAGAAGAATGTAGAAATAATGATGATTGGGATAAAGTAAGTAGTCAATTAGATGCATATTTAATAGCAATGGAAAAAGCAGAAGGTGTACAAAAGAATAAAATGCTCATCAATCTTGAATTTCCTATTGATAGATTAATTCAGTTTATTACACAATATAATAACTTTATAAATGAAGGTGAAAAATTTTATCAAAAATTTAGTATTATTCTCAACAGTTATGAAAACGAAAAACAGTGTGAAAGTAAATTACCTTTAGAATATAAAAGACTAAAATCTGATATTGACATAGCTATTGATAAATTTAATGTAGCTTATAGACCTGTGGAAATAAATGGAACAAAAATGAAAGAAATATTATATGGAATTAATGAGTTTCAATAGATTTACAATAATAGTAAATTCAATTAATTCATAGACTTCTTAGATAAAAAATTTAAGAAGTCTATTTTATTTATGGATAAAAAGAACATGTTTGTAACATAGTAAAAGATAATATAATAGAAAGCTTGAAAAAACTTCAAAAAAATTATAACATTCGTTCTTTAATTTGTTAAATTTCTTTACGTAAATTTGCAAACGATTTCGTGAGTCATTTTACGATATACATTATACAACAATACAATATACAAAAGATATGAGACCAGATTTATTTCAAGCACCTGATTACTATAACTTAGACGATTTATTAACCGAAGAACACAAATTAGTTCGTGATTCTGCTCGTGCATGGGTGAAAAAAGAAGTTTCTCCTATCATTGAAGATTATGCTCAACGTGCTGCATTTCCTAAACAAATCATAAAAGGCTTGGGAGAAATTGGTGGTTTTGGTCCTTATATTCCAGAAGAATATGGTGGAGCTGGTTTAGACCAAATTTCTTATGGTTTAATCATGCAAGAAATTGAAAGGGGTGATTCTGGTGTTCGTTCTACATCTTCTGTTCAATCTTCATTGGTAATGTATCCAATTTGGAAATACGGAAACGAAGAACAAAGAAAAAAATATTTACCAAAATTAGCTACTGGAGAATTCATGGGTTGTTTCGGGTTAACTGAACCTGATCATGGTTCAAATCCTGGTGGAATGACTACTAATTTTAAAGATATGGGTGATCATTATCTTTTAAATGGTGCAAAAATGTGGATATCCAATGCTCCTTTTGCTGATATTGCTGTTGTTTGGGCAAAAAACGAAGAAGGAAGAATTCACGGTCTAATTGTAGAAAGAGGAATGGAAGGTTTTTCAACTCCTGAAACACATAATAAATGGTCGCTACGTGCTTCTGCAACTGGTGAATTGATTTTTGACAATGTAAAAGTTCCAAAAGAAAACTTATTACCTAACAAATCTGGTTTAGGTGCTCCTCTTGGATGTTTAGATTCAGCTCGTTATGGAATTGCTTGGGGTGCTATTGGTGCTGCGATGGATTGTTACGATACAGCTTTGCGTTATGCAAAAGAAAGAATCCAATTCGACAAGCCAATCGCTGGAACGCAATTACAACAAAAGAAATTAGCTGAAATGATTACTGAAATCACTAAAGCACAATTGTTAACTTGGAGATTAGGTGTTCTTAGAAATGAAGGTCGTGCAACAACAGCTCAAATTTCAATGGCTAAAAGAAATAATGTAGACATGGCAATCAATATTGCTCGTGAAGCTAGACAAATTTTAGGTGGAATGGGAATTACTGGTGAATATTCAATTATGCGTCATAGTATGAATTTAGAATCTGTAATTACTTATGAAGGAACTCACGATATACATTTATTGATTACTGGAATGGATATTACTGGAATTCCTGCATTTAAATAAGAAATTCCAAAAAGAAAATTCCAAATTCCAAAAGTGGAAATATTTAAATTAAACAATAAATAATTTTTATATAAAATGCTTCTCGTTCTCAGGAAGCATTTTTACTTTTGTAAAGCAATTAAAACCATTTGGTTTGGTTTTTGCGTATATTTTATTAGAAATCGAAACATCATGAATACAACTACAATAAATAAAGTCATAAATCCTTATAAAGAGCAATTATTAAATCATTCTTTGTATGACAACGTGAAATCTATTGAAGATTTACATCATTTTTTAGAAAATCATGTATATGCTGTTTGGGATTTTATGTCTTTGTTAAAAGCACTTCAAAACACGTTGACATGGACGACTACTCCTTGGATGCCTATTGGAAATCCAGAAATTCGTTATTTGATTAATGAAATTGTAGTAGCTGAAGAAACGGATTTGTCTTTGGATGGAAGACGCGAAAGTCATTATGAAATGTATTTGGATGCGATGAATCAATGTGGCGCAAAAACCTCTGAAATCAATGCGTTTTTAAGAGAAGTTGAAAGCACCAAAAACATATTTGTTTCTATAAAACAAAGTAGTTTACATCCAAATGTGAAAGCGTTTTTAGATTTTACTTTTAGAGTAATCGAACAAGGAAAACCTCATGAAATTGCTGCTGCTTTTACTTTTGGAAGAGAAGATTTGATTCCGAATATGTTTACTGAAATTTTAAAGAATTTTCAAAATAATTTCCCTGAAACGGATTTGTCTAAATTGATTTATTATTTTGAAAGACATATTGAATTAGATGCAGACGAACATGGTCCAATGGCTATGCAAATGATTGATGAATTATGTGGAACAGATGAAAAAAAATGGAAAGAAGTAGAAATTGTTTCTATTGATGCTTTGGAAAAAAGAATTGGTCTTTGGAATGCTATTGAAGAACAAATTCTACATTCTGAACTGACTTGTTAATTGGTTAATTCTAATTGAATACCTAAAGACAAATATGTATTTACTTTCCATTCACCATTGCTATAATTCCATGTATCTTTTACTTCTTCAGCATCTGACATTCTAAATAAAGGTTCATAAATAGCATATCCTTTAATTTTAAATTCTGCATAATTTTCTTTAGATGCTTTTGTTCGATTATGTTCAATTTTTGGCACTTCAATTCCTATAAATAATCCATTTTCAGGTATTTCTAATTTTAAATCTGAAATATCAATTTTAGATAAATTGCTTCCTTTTTTTGGCCTAAATAAAACATTTTCTGAAACTAAATAATCCTTTGGCTTTCCACTTTCGTCAACATTGTAAAAGTGAAGTAAAATGAAAGCTTCAGGATTTAATGAAAATGTATATAAATTAATTGAACTTAAAAATGGTGTGTTTTCATATTCAATTTTGTATGGAATAAATTTAGCTGTAATTGTTATTAAATTCTGCTCAGAAGAAGACACATTATACTTTGCTTTTTTAATCTTTTTTGATTTAGACTTTATTACTTTCTTAGGTGACAAAACAACTTCTTTCAAGTGATTAACTTGTGGAGTTAAGTAAACTGACTTCACGTTTTCTGTCAATATCATTTTCTTTGTTTCAAAACCAATTGCTGTAAAAATCAATGAATCATTTGTTTTAAAATTTTCAATAGAAAACTCACCATTCTCATCTGTAGAAGTTCCAATTTTAGAAGTTTGTGACCAAATGTTCACATACGGAATTGCTTCTTTTTCAACTGCATTAGATACTTTGATGTTTTGTGAAAACGAGTTGGTACAGATTATTAAAAGTATAACTAAGTATTTCATCATTAAAAATTAAAATTCATCATTGTTAAAAATAGAAAATAATTAAATATAAAATCACTAATTTTGAAATAATCCTTTTTTGGAATTTGTTATTTAAAAAATTGGAATTTTAAAATTTATGTCCTCACAAACCAGATTAGACAAAGCATATAAAGAAGCCAAACGAATAGGTTTTGATAACACTTCAAAATTTATTTTGTTTAGTGATTGTCATCGCGGTGATAGTAGTTTTGCGGATGATTTTGCTAATAATCGAAATATTTATTATCACGCTTTAAATCATTATTTTAAAGAAGGTTATTCCTATATAGAATTAGGTGATGGAGATGAATTATGGGAAAACATGTTTTTTAAAGACATTTTTGAAGCCAATAAAAATGTGTATTTACTAATGCAAAAATTCTTTAATCAAAATCGTTTGCATTTGATTTTTGGCAATCACGATTTTGTTTATAAAAACCCAACCACTGTAAAAAAATTATTGTTTGAATATTTTGACCCAAAAGAAAATAAAAATGTCCCTTTATTTCCTGGCATAGAATATAATGAAGCCATAGTTTTAGAACATAAAGAAACCAATCAAGAATTGTTTTTAGCACATGGACATCAAGCTGATTTTATGAATTCTGTGGGTTGGAAATTCAACCGTTTTTTGGTACGTGTTTTATGGAAACCTTTGCAAGTTTGGGGAATTAAAGATCCAACAAGTCCAGCCAAAAATTATGTTGAATTAATTAAGGTGGAAAGAAGAATTAAAAAATGGATTGCTGATAATGGAAATAAAATCACAATTACTGGTCACACACACAGACCGCGATTCCCAAGTCCGAGTGAAAATGCTTTGCATTATTTCAATGATGGAAGTTGTGTACATCCAAGAAGCATCACTGGAATAGAAGTCGCTGCTGGAAATATCTCTCTAATAAAATGGTTTATTGACACCAAAGAAGATGGAACGCTTCAAATTGTAAAAGAAATTTTAGAAGGACCAGCTCGATTAGAAGATTATAAAAATAAATAAGGCTGTCAAAACTAAATTCGGACAACCTTACTTACTAAAAAACTAACACAACTTAACTAACCTTTACAAGTTCTTTATCAAAGAGCAAAGGTTTCCAAATTTTATAGGTTGAACCAATTAAAACAATATTGGCAATCAATAAAGCTAACGTTTGTAGAAGCTCACCTATTTCATGACCTTCTAAAAAGAGATGAAATAAAAAGATATTTACTGTTAAAGGAATGGCTACAATAGCTCCAATTCTAGAAAAAATTTGGCTTACTAATAAAAATCCTGCAAAGAATTCCATGATTCCTAAGAATGGCCAAAAGAATCCAGATTGCTTCATTCCAAAAATATAATTTTTGATTTTTAAAATATCTTCACTTGGAGCTACTTCTTCTCCACTTTGTACTTTCTCGATAATTTCTGTGGGTTTTGGAGTAGGTTTGAATTTCCCTAAACTTCCATAAATCATAAATCCACCAACATATAAGTTTAAAATAATGATTAAAATTTTAACTGTTTTCATAATTCTATAATTTGATTAGTTTAATATTTTATATTCAAAAACTGGATAACCTCTTTCTCCAGCATCGTTTGTTAAGGCTAAGAATCTAAGTTTATAAAGATTGCCTTCAACATCTTTCACTACATAAAAACGATCGTCTTTTATACTTGGTAAAGAACTTGGTCCACCACCATTTCTCCAATTGGAACCAATAACCCTTTGATCAGTTGCAGAAACTGTAAAATTTGATTCCACCACATTTGTAGATGAAAAACTATTAAATTCTGCTTCTGTTTGTGTTGCATCTGCTACAACAATTTCATAAACTTGTGTTCCTCCTAACATATTTGTAGTTACAAAATCCGAATAATAATAAGTAATATTTGAAGCTCCAAAGGGAAAATAATTAGTAAATCCTGTGAAATTTAAGTCCCATTGATTTTTCTTTGGTTGCACATTTACTGTTTGTCCGTTGTCTAAACTTACAAATACAAAACTGTAATCTGTATTTTTTGAAATGGTAACAGATTGAGCCGTTGTAGCATTTAAATCAGCATATTGCAAAACATAATCGTTGCCTTGTTTAGTGATTCTAATTTTTTTCCAACCACGAGCACCTCCATCAGTAGAAACAGAACCAACTGTTGGTGTTGTTGTTCCAACTTCGTATCCTAAATTCACTAAATAAACTTTGTTA
Source organism: uncultured Flavobacterium sp. (assembly GCF_963922255.1). GTDB lineage: Bacteria > Bacteroidota > Bacteroidia > Flavobacteriales > Flavobacteriaceae > Flavobacterium. The sequence goes on from NZ_CAWUIC010000002.1 coordinate 20,342, forward strand.
TCATCATTATTTGATGAAATTTCAGCAATTGCTGTTCCTTCTCCAGAACCAGCTCCTTGTAAAATACCCGTTGGATTATCAACATAACCCATTGTAGAATAGGTTGAAAATCCTACCGCTACTGATCCATCTTCATTTTGAACTTCTGATATATCTGTAGAAGTTGTTTGTTTAACCGCCATTTTTATGGAACCGTTTATGATAACTCTAAAATCACTTCCAGTAGAAAATCCTAAATCCCATGAATCTCTTGAAATTGCAGTCTGTTGATTAGAACTTAAATCAATATATACTTGATTTTGTTGATTTGGTCCACCTAATAATGGTGACACTACAGCTTCTGAAACTGGAAGAACTCCTTCTTCAACAACAGGATTTGAATCATCACTAGAACATGATGTAAAGACGAGCGTTATTAGTGATAAAATGTAAAATTGTTTTTTCATGATTATTATATTTATGGTTATTAAAAATTTAAATTATAGGTTAGTTTTAAAAAATAACTTCTTCCGTAGGCCAATAAAACTTGAGAAGAAACAGCATGTCCAGCTCCTTGATTTAGGTTAGATTGGTTTACGTTATTTATGTCTAAAAGATTTCTAGCTCCAATAGTAAGTTCTATTCTATCTTTATAAAATAGTTTTCTTGCCGATGCATCTAACCAACTGTAAGGTTCAATTTCTGACAAAACATAGCCATCAGTAGTTGAAATATATTGTTGTGTTTTTCCTGTGAATTTATAGTAGGTTGAAAAGGTAGTTTTCCATTTAGGAACTGTATAAGAGATACTTGAATTCAGATTAAAATTGTATAAAAATTCATCATCTGACACAAATTCTAAATTTTCTATTTTCCTTGATATTCCTGTTAAAGAACCACCTAAAGAAAACTTCCAATTTTCAGATTGAATAGCATTGGACAAAGCAAAATTTATACTTTTAAACTTACTGATGTTGATGTATTCATAAATAGGAGTTGCTCCTTCAAAACCCGTTAAAGCACTTGTAATTCTATCATCAACATTTAGATAACTCACATTAAAATTTGATTTTAATTCTACTTTTTGAGTTAAATCAAATCGTTTTTTTATGCTTGCCTCATAAGAAGTACTGGTTTCTGGAATTAAATCTTCGTTCCCCACAAAATAATGTCCGTCAAAAATAATTTGAGTATAAAGTTCATTAAACGTTGGTGTTCTATATGATTTTCCAATTGAAGCTCTAACTTCATATCTTTTAGGAAGTAACAATCGGTTTCCTAACGAAATCGCGTATTGATTTTCGAATAAAGATTGAAAAGAATATCTTGCTCCAGGTCTAACAGAAAATGATTCTGATAAGTTGATTTCAGAAATGGCAAAAAAATCAATATTATCAATGTTTTTACAAACGTTTTTTTTCTGATTATCTTCTTCGTCAACAATTGCAAACCCATTATTTTTTACAGCTTCATAACCTAATTGAAAATCAACTTTTTTGGTTTTAAAAAAGTTACTTAACGTTCCAATAGAATAGAAAACTTCCATCGATTGGTCTTTTTGTTTGAAATTATTTAATTCAACATCATCAGAAATATTATATCGATAGGATTCAACTTCTCTTTTTTGATACTGATGCGAAAAGGAAATGTTATAATTTAGTTGATTATAAAGTTTTCCTACAGCATTTAAATGATGGTAAAATCTTGTGGAATAATACCTTTCATCATCGCCATACTTATAAGAACCATATTGCGTATTAAAACCCGATTGTGCGGCAGAACCATAAAAATCTATTACTTCATCAAGCCATTCAAATTTGTAAAATACTCTAAATTGATTTTTTTTATACGATAGTAACGCATTGTTTTGCCATTGTTCTTTTGGCAACCAATTATAACCACGAGTTCCATCGTTAATAGTATAGTCTTTTCCGTTTCTTTCTCCTAAAAAACCTTTGAAATCATTTCTATTAGAACCCAAACTCACAAACCAATTGTCGTTAATATTGTGAGAAATTTTCAGGTTTTGAATATGTCTTCCTTCCTCAAAAAGAGCAAATTCTTTTCCAACCGTTTCTTCTTGAACCGTTGCAGTTAAGTTCCATTTTTCTTTGGTAGATTTTTTTGTAATGATATTTAAAACTCCAGAAACAGCATTTGCTCCATGTGTCACACCCATTGATCCTTCAATAATTTCTATTTGCTCAATATCATTTAAATTTATTTGTGATAAATCTGTGTTATTTCCTAAACCCGTTTCATTTACTAAAGGCACGTTATCCACCAAAATTTTAAAATATCCACCATCTAAACCAAACATAGAGACGGTTGATTTACCAGAACTACTACTTGGTCTTACGGTTATGTTTATGTATTGATTTAAAATATTGCCTAAGTTATTTGCTCCTAAGTTTGCTATATCTTCTGCTGAAATAACCTTTACATTATGAACTGATTTTTTTAAAGATTGAGGTTCAATCTGAGCTGTTAAAACCACTTCGTTTAACTGGTTAATTTTTAAGGAATCAACATTTATTTCTTGTGAAAAAATTAAGTTTGAAAAAGTGATAAAAAAGAAAAGAAACAGTAAGTTTTTCATTATTTAGAATTAGTCTTAATAAATTTATTTGTGCAAATATATATGTTATTTTTATTTATTCTAAATTAATTTAATATTTTTGTACCAGAAATTTTAAAACTAAAAACAATATCATGAAAAAAACATTTGCTCTTTTATTAGCAACAATTTCATTATCTGCTGGTTACGCACAAGACAAACAAAAAGACATTGCGTCTATTAAAAAAATGTGTGGTTGTTATGAAGTAGAATTCAATTTTACGGAAACTTTTCAAACCACTAAAGATTCAACTTACAAAGCTTCTCCAACTAAAAAAGATCATGCTTTAGAATGGGTTGAACTAGTAGAAGATTCACCAAGCAAATTGGTTTTACAACATTTATTAATTGTCAATGATGAAATGATTATCAAACATTGGAGACAAGATTGGATGTATGAAAACACAGAATTTTATCAGTTCTTTAAAGACAAAACTTGGAAGTATGAAAAATTAAATTCAAAAGATGTGAAAGGACAATGGACACAAAAAGTATATCAAGTGGATGATAGTCCAAGATATGAAGGAACAGGAACATGGATTCATAAAGATGGAAAAGATTATTGGATGAATGTTACCGATGCTCCTTTACCAAGAAGAGAACACACCATAAGAAATGACTATAATGTTATGGAAAGAAGAAACATTCATGAAATAACAGATTATGGTTGGTTACACGAACAAGACAACCGAAAATTAGTTCGTGATGACAAGGGAAATGACACTGAATTAGCTCAAGAAAAAGGATTAGATTTATATGTAAAAGTTGAAGATTCTAAATGTAAAGCTGCGCAAAATTGGTGGAAAGAAAATGGAGCACTTTGGAAAAATGTAAGAACCAAATGGCAATCAGTATTTGATGCTGACAAAGACATTAACTTAGAAAGTAGCGTAGATAAAAAGCCTTTATTTATGCACTTATTTGACTTAAAACCAACAGCAAGTAAAGGCGAAACAGATAAAATTATCGATTCATTTGTAAAATAAAAAACATGTGCAATCATTTTAGATACTTAACGAAAAATAGAAATGGTTTTTTGGTATATTGTGCCAAATTAAAAGCCTATCAACTTTCTTATAAAAATTTAAACTTCAATCTAACCCCTGAAGAATTGGATAGTTTGTTTATGTATTTAAAAAATATTGATTGTGATTATTGGGAAAAAGAATATGAAAACTCTATTTATCAAAAGAAGATTCCGATACCCACTTTGCAAACTAACTTTATGATCTTGTTAGAACGATACGAAGTCTTTGAACTTTTGGTTTTACTAGATATTACAAAGCCTAAGGAATATCTTTCTATGACTGATATAGATTACCCAATACATTTAAACTAAAAAAAAGCGAGATGAATTCATCTCGCTTTTTTGTTTTTATTGTTCTGGTGCAATTTCAATTTCGAGACCGTCAAGATTTTCATCAATATGAATTTGGCAACCTAACCTACTATTCTCTTTTACATGATAAGCTTCTGACAGCATTGCTTCTTCGTCATCATTGCGTTCTGTTTTTAATACATCATTCAACACATAACATTGACAAGAGGCACACATGGCCATTCCACCACAAACACCTACTGTTCCTTCTTCTGCCAGTTCATAAGAGCGAATTAGTTCCATAACATTCATGTTCATGTCAGTTGGTGCTTGAACTTCGTGTTGAATTCCATTTCTATCGGTGATTTTTATGGTAATATCTGTCATTAGTCGATTGATTTAACCACTGCTTTTTCAGCTTCTTTTCTTGTTCCATCAAAACCATCAACTCCTGAAACAGTTGTGTATTTTAACACATAACGTTTTCCTGGATTGATTCTGTTATAAACACTTTGACACATTAACGTTGCTTCGTGAAAACCACAAAGAATCAATTTTAATTTTCCTGGATACGTATTTACATCACCAATGGCATAAATTCCGTCGATGTTGGTTTGGTAATCTAAAGCGTTGTTTACTTTGATAGCGTTTTTCTCAATTTCTAATCCCCAATTAGCAATGGCTCCTAGTTTTGGAGTCAATCCAAAAAGTGGAATAAAATAATCGGCTTCCACATTCATTCTAGCTCCATTGATTTCAATATCGATAGATTCTATTCTTTCTGATCCACAAAAACCAACTACTTCTGCAGGAGTTATAAGTTTTAATTTTCCTTCGTTTTTTAACTCTTGCACTTTTTCTACTGAATCTAAAGCACCACGAAACTCGTTTCTTCTATGAACTAAAGTTACCGATGATGCAACATTAGTTAAGAAAATACTCCAATCTAACGCAGAATCTCCTCCACCAGCAATTACCACATTTTTGTTGCGATATTTTTCTGGATCTTTGATGAAATAATCAATTCCTCTGTCGTTTTGTTCGTAAAAATCAACATCTTTTAATAATGGTTTTCTAGGTTCAAAAGTACCTAAACCACCAGCAATGGCAACTGCTTTAGCTTTATGTTGCGTTCCGTTATTCGAAGTAACTATAAATGTTCCATCCTCTAATTTTTCAATGGTTTCAGCCGTTTCTCCAAGTGTAAAACCTGGTTGAAATTGCTTTATTTGTTCCATTAAATTGGTTACTAAATCACCCGCTAATACTTCTGGATAACCTGGAATATCAAATATTGGTTTTTTGGGATATAATTCAGCTAATTGTCCACCTGGTTGAGGTAAAGCATCAATAATATGGCATTTTAATTTTAATAATCCTGCTTCAAACACAGCAAAAAGGCCTGTTGGACCTGCTCCAATTATTAATATATCTGTTTCAATCATGTTCTAGTAAGTTGCAAAGTTTTGATATTGCAAAGTTGCAAAGTTAAGCTCAAAATAAATATGATTTTTATCATACTAATTCTGATTATGCTATATTTTCTACGGTTTCAATTTGAGGAACTACTCTTTTAATCGTCGATTCAACTCCAGCTTTCATTGTGCTTTGGTTAATACTGCAACTGTTGCAAGCTCCTTCTAAACGAACTTTTACATGTTTGCCGTCAACAATATCAATTAAGGTAATGTTTCCTCCATCAGATATTAAAAAAGGTCTAATCTCATCTAAAGCTTTTTCAACATTAACTTTTAAATCTTGTTCATTCATATTTATAAATATTTAGTGATTAGTGACTAGTAATTAGTAATTAGCTATTTAAAAGCTGCTTACTAAGACTAAACACTGATTACTTTTTAACAGCAGAACATCCTGCCATTGTAGTGATTTTTATTGCTTCTGTTGGTGCTAAATTTTCATTTCTGTTAATAGTCTCTTGTACTACATTTTTAGTGATTTCTTCGAAAATTCCTTCTAAAATCGAACCCGTTTGTAAAGCTGCTGGACGACCATAATCTCCTGCTTCACGAATACTTTGCACTAACGGAACTTCTCCTAACATTGGAACATTTAAATCTTCAGCTAGGTTTTTGGCACCTTCTTTTCCAAAGATGTAATATTTATTTTCAGGTAATTCTTCAGGTGTGAAATAAGCCATATTTTCAATAATTCCTAAAACTGGAACTTTAATAGCTTCTGACAAGAACATTGAAACTCCTTTTTTTGCATCTGCTAAAGCTACAGCTTGGGGTGTACTAACAACAACTGCTCCAGTTATTGGAAGCGATTGCATAATTGATAGATGAATATCTCCAGTTCCTGGTGGCAAATCGATTAACATGAAATCTAATTCTCCCCAATGTGCATCAAAAATCATTTGGTTTAATGCTTTTGCTGCCATTGGTCCTCTCCAAATTACAGCTTGATCTGGTTTTGTAAAGAATCCGATAGAAAGCATTTCTACACCATAACTTTTTACAGGTTCCATTTTTGATTTACCGTCTACATCTATTGAATTGGGTTTTGCCGTTTCCACATCAAACATAATTGGCATTGATGGCCCGTAAATATCAGCATCTAAAACCCCAACTTTGAAACCCATTTTAGCTAAAGTTACCGCTAAATTGGCTGTGATAGTTGATTTCCCAACTCCACCTTTTCCTGAAGCAACTGCAATAATATTACTGATTCCTGGAATTTGTTTTCCTTTAATTAAGTTAGGATTTTCAGGTTTTTCAGGTGCTTCAACTTTAATATTTACTTTAATTTTTGCTTTTTCATAAACTCTCTCGTGTATCACTTTCATGATGTCCACTTCAGCTCTTTTTTTTATGTGAAGAGCTGGTGTTGACAAAACTAAATCAACAACAACCTCATCACCAAAAGTGATAACGTTTTGAACGGCACCACTTTCTACCATATTTTTACCTTCACCAGCTACTGTAATAGTTTCTAGTGCCTTAAGAATTTCTTTTCTATCTAACTTCATTTTATTTAAACTAAATATGAATTGCAAAGATAGTTAGAAGTTTACAAGTTTGAAAGCAACAAGGTTTAAAGTTTTCTTATAATTGAATTGGGAGAATTTATAATTCAATTCAAACGGAAAATCCTAAAAATCTGGTTCCCAAAAGTGCTTTTCAAAATCTATGATTTGGTTATCCACTACTTTAATTCCTTCTGATTCTAATAATTGTTGCATTAGATTTGTTCCGTCAAAATGATGTTTACCTGAAAGTAATCCTACTCTATTTACAACTCTATGAGCTGGAATATCTTCCATATTATGTGAGGCATTCATTGCCCAGCCAACCATTCTTGCAGAACGAGCTGCTCCAAGCGCTTTTGCGATCGCTCCATAAGAAGTAACTTTCCCATAAGGAATTTGTCGTGCTACTTCATAAACCCGTTCAAAAAAATTATCGTTATTTAGGCTTTTTATTGGCAAATTATTTAGGCTGAAAACATTTTATATAAAGAAGAAATGGCTACAATTCCGGTAACAGCTGCAATTAAAAAATTGATATTATTGGTAATAAAACCTACTTTATGTTCTACTTTTTTAAATAAAATAGCATACAAATAGAAAATAAAATACGTTCCTAAAGCTGCTGCAATTGAGAAAATTACAATTGACAATAAAGAAAAATCAAATACATTTTTGGAAGCTAATGTTAAACTCACAAAAGCATAATACGGAATGGCAAACATATTTAAAGATGACAACGTAATTCCATAAATAAGTCGGTTTTTCTTGTCTTTTATCTCTACTTCTACTTGTGGTTTTTTTGATTTTAAACCTGCATAAATAAAAGCAATCGTCAAAATAATAAAAATAACGACTCCAAACTTTTTTAAATTATCACTAATTACAGGATGACTGTCTAAGAATTTAGCAAAGTAAAGTCCTGTGAAACATTGAATCAACACTACCAAAACAGCACCATAAGCAAAAAGCAAGGCTTGTTTTTTATTTTCAGTTATGCTTAATTTTGCTATTGTCATATTTAACATTCCTGGTGCTACAATTCCAACTGCTGCAATTAAAAAACCTAAAATAAAGGGTAGAATTATACTCATAAATACTTGTTATTTAATTCTGAATTTAATGTATGTAATCGCTTTATTTTTTTCTAGATATTGATTTTCATAAAACGTTTGAATGCTTGTTACTTCTTCTGGTGAACCTTCATTTACATAAACATCGTGATTCGCATATATTACTTCATGACCTTCTCCATGTAACAATCCTAAAGTATAACCGTGCATGAATTCGCTATCTGTTTTCAAATTCATGATGCCCGAATCCTTTAAAATTCTTTTATAACGTTGTAGAAACTCAGTATTAGTCATTCTGTGTTTTGTACGTTTATATTTTATTTGAGGATCAGGAAAAGTAATCCAAATTTCGTCTACTTCATTTTCAGCAAAACAGTCTTCAATTAATTCGATCTGAGTTCTTAAAAAAGCTACATTTTTCATTCCTTCTTCAACAGCTGTTTTTGCTCCTCTCCAAAATCGTGCACCTTTGATATCAATACCTACAAAATTTTTATTTGGACTATGTTTTGCTAAACCTACTGAATATTCTCCTTTTCCACAACCTAATTCTAAAACTAATGGATTGTCATTTTTGAAAAATTCACTATTCCATTTTCCTTTTAACGGAAAATTTCCTGAAGTTACTTCTTCTCTTGTTGGTTGAAAAACATTTTCAAATGTCTCGTTTTCTTTAAAACGTTTTAATTTATTCTTACTTCCCACGAAATTTATTTTTTTGGTAAAATTACTAAAAATAAAGTTTTGATAATCTTTATATAACTTTATTCCATCTTAAAAGTTCTTTTTTTGTAAAAATATTTTGTTTTGAAGAAAAGAAAAGTAGAACTTGTTGTTATTTCTGATGTTCATCTTGGAACATATGGTTGTCATGCTAAAGAATTGCTAAATTATTTATCTTCTATAAAACCAAAAACATTAATTCTAAATGGAGATATTATAGATATTTGGCAATTTAGAAAATCTTATTTTCCCCAAAGTCATTTAAAAGTTATTAAAAAAATAATTTCTCTAAGCTCAAAAGGAACGAAAGTGTATTATTTAACCGGAAATCATGATGAATTTTTAAGAAAATTTACTGACTTGCATTTAGGCAATCTTAGCTTACTCGATAAATTAGTACTAGAGCTAGATGGTCAAAAAGCTTGGGTTTTTCACGGTGATGTCTTTGACTCATCAATTACTCATGCTAAATGGCTAGCTAAATTAGGTGGTTGGGGTTATGATATGTTGATCCTAATTAATCGTTTTATTAATTGGGTTTTATCTAAAATGAATAAAGAACCTTATTCGCTTTCCAAAAAAATAAAAAACAATGTAAAATCTGCCATGAAATTCATAACAAATTTTGAGAATGTTTGTACAGAATTGGCCATTGAAAACAAGTATGATTATGTAATTTGTGGTCACATTCACGAACCAAAAATGGATAGAATTAAGACGGACAAAGGAGAAACAATGTATTTAAATTCTGGTGATTGGATAGAAAATTTAACCGCTTTAGAATACAATAATAAAAAATGGAAGTTATACAGACACGATATTCATAAAGTAGCTGTTGAAGAAGAACATTTTGAATATGAAAATAAACTAGCCGAACAATTTATTTCTGCTTTAAAAAATTAAATTTGTAAAGAATTCTTTTCAATGAAAAAAATAATAGTTGCTCCTCTAAATTGGGGTTTAGGTCATGCCACGAGATGTATTCCAATTATTCAAGGATTATTGGATAATGGTTATGAACCTATAATTGCCTCAGATGGAGTTGCTTTAGAATTATTAAAGAAAGAATTTCCTAAACTTATTTCTTTTGAATTGCCCTCTTATGATATTCAATATGCAGAAAAAGGTAAACATTTCAAATGGAAAATGATTGCTCAATTGCCAAAAATTATTTCAACTATTAAAAAAGAAAGAAGAAAAATTAATAAAATTCTAAAAGCTTATAATTTTGATGGAATAATTTCAGATAACCGTTTAGGTGTTTATTCTAAAGATGTTCCTTCTGTATTTATGACGCATCAATTAAATGTTTTAACCGGAAATACTTCATGGATTACTACAAAACTACATAAAAAATACATTCAAAAATTTGATGAATGTTGGGTTCCAGATGTAGAAAAAACTCCAAATTTATCCGGAAAATTAGGTCATCCAACTGAATCAATAAAAAATGTAAAATACATAGGACCATTAAGTAGGTTGTGCAAAAAACCAATGCCCATAAAATATGATTTAATGGTTTTACTTTCTGGTCCAGAACCTCAACGAACTATTTTAGAAGAAAAAATTATTCTTGAATTAGAAAATTATTCTAAAAGAGTTGTTTTTATTAAAGGAATCGTTGAAAAAAATCAGAAAAAAGAAGAAAAAGGAAACGTTACTTTTTACAATTTCATGAATAGTGCTGAATTGGAAGCAACATTTAATGAAAGCAATCATATTCTTTGTCGTTCTGGTTATACAACTGTTATGGATTTGGCTAAATTGAATAAGAAAGCATTTTTTATTCCAACTCCTGGTCAATATGAACAAGAATATTTAGCAAAAAAATTTGACAAGGAAGGAATTATTCCCACGTGTAAACAAGAGAAATTTACTTTCAAAAAACTAGACAAAATTGATTTTTATAAAGGTTTTAATAATTATAGCAAAAAAATTACTTGGAAAGAATTATTTGACCTTTTCTAAGGTAAAAGAAAATTCAGAACCTACACCAAATTCGCTTTCAATATAAATTTTTTCATCGTGACCTTCAACAATATGTTTTACTATTGCTAAACCTAATCCCGAACCACCTTCGGTACGAGCTCCACTTTTGTCAACACGATAAAAACGTTCAAACAACCTTGGAATGTGTTTCTTTTCAATTCCTTCACCGTTATCAGTAATTCTAACAATAACTTTATTGTTGACTAAATCTTCAATACTAACTTCAGTTGTTCCGTTTTCTTTACCGTATTTAATGGAATTCATTACTAAATTGGTTACTACTTGCTGTATCTTTTCTTGATCTGCAAAAACTAAAACTTTTTGTTTGTATTTAACATCAAAAGTAAGTGTAATGTTTTTCTTTGAAGCACGCATTTCTAATAAATCAAAAACATTTTGCACTACTTCTACTATATCAAATTCTGATAATTCAAGATTAATATCTCCTGTTTCAAGCTTGGTTATCATGTCTAAGTCTTTTACAATATAGATAAGACGTTCAACCCCTTTTTCAGCACGTTGTAAATATTTTTTACGAATATTTTTATCGTCCATTGCACCATCTAACAGTGTCAACAAATATCCTTGAACAGTAAAAAGAGGTGTTTTTAATTCATGAGAGACATTTCCTAAAAATTCTCGTCTGTATTCTTCTCGAATTTTTAAGGTTTCAATTTCAAGCTTTTTATCTTTAGCAAACTTCTGAACTTCTTTGGTCAAAGTTGCCATATCAGTAGTAATAGACTGATTTCTGAATGAGCTATTTTCTAAAAGAGAAACATCATCATAAATCTTTTTAACCCTTTTATATATAAATTTTTCTACACGATATTGCAATACTAGAAAAGAGAAAGAAAAAGTGACTATTATAAATAAGACGAAATAAAGTAGTGGTATTTCTGTTATGGAAAAGTGAGTTATTCCTAACAATACACCTAAAAACAGACTTATGTATAAAGAAGATATTGTGGCAAATTTATATGATTTTTTGAAATTAAATAGCATTAAAATTCTATTTTATAACCAACTCCTTTAATTGTTTTAAAGAAATCATCTCCAATTTTTTCACGAAGCTTTCTAATATGAACATCAATAGTTCTTCCACCAACAATTACTTCATTACCCCAAACTTTATCAAGTATTTCATCTCTTTTAAACACTTTGCCTGGTTTTGAAGCTAACAAATAGAATAATTCAAATTCTTTTCTTGGTAAAATTATCTCTTTACCGTCTTTAACAATTTTATATTCTTCTCTGTTGATTTCAATGCCGTTTACATTTAAAATATCTTCTTTTTCTTCTTTTTCTTTTAAACGTCTTAATAAAGCTTTTACCTTACTAACAAGAATTTTTGGTTTTATAGGTTTTGAAATATAATCATCAGCTCCAGCATCAAAACCTGCTAATTGTGAATAATCTTCAGAACGAGCTGTTAGAAAAGTAATGATTGTATGTTCTAATTCAGGTAGTTTTCTAATATTTTCACAGGCTTCAATTCCATCCATTTCTGGCATCATCACATCCATAATTATTAAATGAGGAATTTCTTTTTTGGCTTTTGTGACAGCTTCTTTACCATTTGATGCTGTTACAACTTGGTAACCTTCTTGTGATAAATTATAACCTACTATTTCTAAAATATCTGGCTCATCATCAACTAATAGAATTTTAATTTCTCTTTTTTTCATGTAACAAAAATTTTGGTTTTGTTCGACAAATGTAAAGATAAAATAAAATCTTTTAAGCTGTTAACAATTATTTAATGCAGTAACCTTATGGTAACATCTGATAAACCTATTCATAACAAACGAGTAACACTAAAGTAATTTACTGACACGTTCTTTGCACAAAATATAAAATCACAAAATGAGACTACAATTTTTATTATTTACCTTATTATTATCTTCTTTCTGTTTTGCACAAAAAGCTACAGTTTCTGGTCTTATACTAGATAAAGAATACGATAACGAACCTCTAGCTTTTGCTAATGTAATGTTGAAAGGTACTTCAAATGGTACATCAACAGATGAGAATGGAAAATATAGTTTAACGGTTTCTCCAGGAAACCATACTTTAGTAATTGGATTTCTTGGATATAAATCGGTAGAAATTCCTTTTTCTGTAAAAGCTAATGAGAAAAAAGTAATTAATTACACTCTAGAAACAGAAGGTGTAACACTAGAAGATGTTGTATTAACTGCAACAGTTACACAAGAAAGTGTTAAGGCATTATTGCAAGAGCAACAAAAAGCTGTTGAAATTAAACAATCAATTGGAGCTGAAGAAATCTCAAACAAAGGTATTAGTGATGTGGCTGCTGCTGTAACTAAAACAACAGGAATTACTAAACAAGAAGGTTCAGGAAGTATCTATGTTAGGGGATTGGGAGACAGGTATAATTCTACAACTTTAAATGGATTGCCATTACCCTCAAACAATCCTTCAAAAAAGAATATAAATCTTGAAATCTTCTCAACTGATATTGTAGAATATATTGGTATTGATAAAACGTATAATTATAAAAATTATGGAGACTTTGCTGGAGCAAATGTTGATATCGTCTCAAAGAATTATAAAGGTGATGGTACTTTAGAAGTTGGAACTGGGTTTGGTGGAAATTCAAACGCGATGCAACAAGATAAATTCTACTTACAAGACGGTCCAAGTTTTCATGGATTTAGTAACGAGCCTATCCCTAATGATCCTTTATCGGCATATAACTTTTCTACCAGTTGGGATAAACAAGCTGCTACACCAGCAAATAGTTCTTTATATGTTAGAGGGGGAGATTCCTACTCTTTTGGAGAAAACAGCAAATTAAGCTTCTTTGTTAATGCTTCTTTTGACAATGCATACACTTATAAAGAAGGTGTAAGAAGAGGTAGTGTTAATGTTCAAGGATTAGCTGTTAAAGATCTTAATAGAAAAGCATATAACTATCAAACCAATTCAAATGCTATGGCTAATATTAATTATAGAATTAACGAAAACCACAATCTTCGTATAAATTCAATGTTAATTAATTCAGCTTCTCAAAACCACGAAGAGTTTAATGGAATTATAGATGCTAACGGAACTGCACAAAATGGTGGTGGATTTATTCGTCGTTCTACATTTGATAGAACATATTTATTAGTAAACCAACTTTTAGGTGATCATAAATTTGGTGAAAGAGTTAAATTAGACTGGGGATTATCATACAATACCTTGACTAATGTGGTTCCGGATCGTATGCAAAACACAATTGTCCCTTTTCAATTTGACGATCCAAATTCTCGTTTAGTGGCTTCTGACATTAATCAGTCAGATAATCACAGATTTTATCAAGAAATGACCGACGATGAAGTTGCTGGTAATTTAAATTTATCATACAAATTTGCAAAAAATGAAGATGGAGATTATAAAGGAAAGTTAATTGGAGGTTATAGTGCTCGATATAAAGAAATTAATTTTGATGCCACTCAAATTAATTTAGCAATAACAAGAAGCAATTTTGATTCACAACCAACAGTCGATATAAATAATCTTGATGGTTATTTTAATCAAGCAAATCTTGATGCTAATTTCTTTTCTCTAAGAACATTTAGAGGAGATATTTCAACGTCAAACGCTTTGGTTCCACAAAATTTTAACGGTCAACAAATTATTTCTGCTGGATTTGGTGCAATTGAATACCAATTCACACCTAAATTATATGTTATTGGTGCATTTCGTTCTGAATACATAATTCAAGATATTTTTTATGACACTTCTTTGAAGCAAGGGAAAACTCTATTTGATACAATGGAATATTTACCTTCTTTATCAGCAAAATATGAATTAACTGAAAAACAAAATTTAAAATTAGCAGCTAGTAAAACATATACTTTACCTCAATTTAAAGAAAGAGCTCCTTTCTTATTTGAAGAGGTTGGACAATCATACCAAGGAAATACAAATCTTTACAACTCTACTGATTACAATTTTGATTTGAAATGGGAATACTTCCCTAAAGGTGGTGAAGTAATTTCATTAACAGGTTTTGGAAAATATATATTAAATCCAATAAATGAAGTAATTATTGCTTCTGCAACAAATGATATTTCTTGGGTAAATTCTGGAGAAAAAGCAGTTGGTATTGGAGCCGAATTAGAAATTAGAAAAGACATTTATAATGTTGAAGGAAAAAATGATTCAAAAACCAATATAGCATCTGGTTTAAATATCTCATATCTGCACACTGATCAAGATTTAGATTCTGATAAGGTATTTAGAGAAACTGAAGGAACATTTACTTCTTTCTTTACAAATAAAAACTCACGACTAACAGGGGCTTCTGATTTATTAGTTAATGCCGACATTAGCTTAAATAAAGAATTTTCAGAAGAACAGTCTTTAACAGCTACATTATCTAGTGCTTATTTCTCTGATAGAATATATTCTTTAGGGTCATCTTTAAAAGGAGATTTAGTAGATAGTGAAGTTATAACGTTGGATTTTATTTTAAAATTCAAGTTAAATAAAAATATTGGATTTGGAATTAGTGCAAAAAACCTAACTAATCCAACAATTGAAAGAAAACAAGAAGTACAAAATGTTATTGTTGACTCTTATAAGAAAGGTAGAAACTTTAGTTTTTCTATGAAATATTCATTCTAAACAATTAGTTAACATTAAATAAATATTAGAGAGGTTTTTTTAAACCTCTCTTTTCATTTTTAATAAACACTTAACATACAGGTAAAACTATAATAGCACTGCGCTATTACATTTGTATAACAAATTAAATAACATAAAAACACAATGAAAAAACTTATTTTATCTACGTTAGCAATTGCTGCTTTAACATTTACATCTTGTTCAAGAGATGATGATTCAACACCAGCTACTAGTGGTATAATTAACATTAACGCTGATGATTTCAAAGGAGAATTAACAGCAGGTCAATCTGCTACTTTAGATCCATCTTTAACTTACAAATTAACTGGCTCATTCGTAATTAAAGCTGGAGCTACTTTAACTATTCCTGCTGGTACAAGAATTGAAGCTACAGGTGGAACTTCTTCTTATATAGCTGTTGCTCAAGATGGTTTAATTTATATTAATGGAACTGCAACAAGCCCTGTAGTAATGACAAGTGGAAAAGCTGTCAAAGCAACTGGTGACTGGGGTGGATTAGTAATCTGCGGTAGAGCTAACACAAACAAAGGTGGTGCTAATGGTGAAACTGCTACTTCTGAAGTTGGAGATTTAACTTATGGAGGAACTGAAACTAATGATAGCTCTGGAGTTATCAAATATTTAAGAGTAGAATATACTGGTGCTGCTTTTAATGGTGATAAAGAATTTAACGGTGTATCTCTATTTGGAGTTGGTGCTGGTACTACATTTGAATATGTTCAAGCATACAAAAGTGGAGATGACGGAATTGAATTTTTTGGTGGATCTGTAAATGCGAAGTATTTAATTGCTTTACACAGTGAAGATGATGCTATCGATTTTGCTGATGGTTTCTCTGGTTCTATAGAATATGCTTACATAAAAGACGTTGCAAAAGCTGGAATTGAAGGTTCAAATAATGGAGACAATGGAGCTGCATTACCTACAACAAATGCAACTTTAAGAAATATCTCTATTGTAAAAGGAGCTTTAGCAGGATCAGAACACGCAATGTTCATCAAAGAAGGTGGTGGAAGATGGACAGCACAAAATATATATGTTCAAGATTTCGCTAAAGGAATTAAAATCAATGTTGCAACAGATGCTCCTGCAGTTGCAAATGTTAATGCTGGTTTCGTAACTTTTAGCCCAATCCAATTCTCAAATATTTCTGGTGACTTTTCAGAATACAATGGTTCTAATACAACATATATGACTCAAGGTACTGCTACTGGTGCTGGATCAAATGGTGCAACTCCAAGTTGGACTACTGGTTGGACTGCTGGATTCTAATCAAAGATAAAAATAATTTAAAATCCCTCTTCGGAGGGATTTTTTTTGTGGTATACTTTTTGTATTAATATTTTTGTATATTTACACTAATAAAATTCATCCCCAAATGAAGAAAAATTACGTTTTAACTCTAATTTTAGCATTTTGCTTTCTTACTTTCGAAAGTTATTCGCAAGAAAGCAAGTCTGCTATGGGTAATTCTCAAGAACCTACTATTGAAGGATTATCAATCTACCCGAACCCCGTTTCTAACGGAAAATTGTACATTACCTCGAAATTAGGATTAGAAAAAGAAATTCAAATTTATGATGTTCTGGGCAAAAAGGTGTTTGACACTACTACAAGTGTAAAAGAAATTAATATTTCAAACTTAAACGCTGGAGTTTACATTATTAAAATTAAAGAAAAAGAAGCTAGCACCGCAAGAAAACTTATAGTCAAGTAGTTATAGCTAAAATTTTTGTGTTAGTTGTATATTATTTTTTTGTTAACTCCTTTTATGTTAACCAAAAAAAAGTTACTTTTGTATCAAATATAAAATCAAAAAAAATGAAAAAACTTTACTTTTTATCTTTAATCTTGTTGTCTTCAATGGGTTTTGCTCAAACGAATGTTGGTATAACAGGAAATGTTGATGGTGTTTACATCAATGAAGTTCATTATGATAATGCTGGAACTGATGTAGGTGAATTTATTGAAGTTGCTGGTCCTGCAGGAACAGATTTATCAACTTATACTTTAACATTGTATAATGGAAATAACAATACTTCTTACGAAACTATTGCATTGAGTGGAGTTATTGATAATGAAGGTTCTGGCTTTGGCGCAGTTGTATTTACTACTTTTACAAGTGGAATACAGAATGGTGCTCCAGATGCAATTGCTTTATCTAAAACAGGATCAACCAATATTCAATATTTAAGCTACGAAGGAGTTATGACAGCTACAGCAGTAGATGGTGCTGCAATGGGATTAAACTCTGTTGACATTTTGGTAATGGAAACTAGTACTACTCCTATTGGATATTCTTTAGAATATGATGAAACATCTATGGCATGGATTGTTATAACTGATGACACTCCTGGTGATTTAGCTCAAGGACCTGTTTTATCAACTAAAAACTTCGATACAATAGCTGGTTTAGCTTTATATCCAAACCCAGTTTCAGGAAATGTATTAAACATTACTTCTGCTGCAAATTTAGACATGAACGTGGCTATCTTTGATGTGTTAGGAAAACAAGTTATCAATACAAAAGTTACTAATAACACTGTAAACGTTTCTAACTTAAACGCTGGTGTTTACATCGTAAAAGTTACTGAAGACGGAAAAACAGCTACAAGAAAATTAGTAGTAAAATAAATTTGTCATTCTGAACTTGTTTCAGAATCTCAAAAACATACTTATAAAAAGCATCAACATTACGTTGGTGCTTTTTTTGTTTTACTACAATCTGGATTAACAAAAACCCTTTCAGAGTTTAAAACTCTGAAAGGGTTGCTTATATTTGCATTTTAAAAACTGAAAATTGATTTCCAAAACTGATATATTTACAATCGCATCCAAAAAGGAATTTGAGAAAATCGCACTAAAGGTTTTTCGATTCCAATTTGATACTAATAAGGTATATCAAGAGTTTTGTAGCCTTTTAAAAAAGAATAAAGAAAATGTAAAATCTATAACTGAAATTCCATTCTTACCTATTCAGTTTTTTAAAAGTCATGAAGTTTTGAGTTCTTTTGAACCTATTCAAGTAACATTTAGAAGTAGCGGAACAACTGGAATGCAAACCAGCAAACATTTAGTCACTAATGTTTCTTTATATGAAGAAAGTTATAGAAATGCATTTTCTGAATTCTATGGTAATATTGAAGATTATTGCGTTTTGGCTTTACTTCCATCTTATTTAGAACGAGAAGGTTCTTCGTTAATTCACATGGTTGATGATTTGATTCAAAGTAGCAATCATGATGACAGTGGTTTTTATTTAAACAATTATGATGAGCTTATCGCGAAATTAATTGAACTAGACAATTCAGGTCAAAATGTGCTTTTAATTGGTGTCACTTATGCTTTATTAGATTTGATTGAAAGGCATCAATTTCAATTAAAAAATACCATTATCATGGAAACTGGTGGCATGAAAGGCACAAGAAAAGAAATGATTCGTGAAGAATTGCATGAGATTTTATGCCAAGGTTTTGGTGTTCCTGTAATTCATTCTGAATATGGCATGACAGAATTGTTATCACAAGCTTATTCGTTAGGAAACGGTATTTTTGAATGTCCAAATTGGATGCAAATCTTAATTAGAGATACAGAAGACGCTTTATCTTATGTAAACGAAGGAAAAACAGGTGGCATTAATGTGATTGATTTCGCAAACATTAATTCGTGTTCGTTTATAGCTACACAAGACTTAGGTAAAAAATATCCCAACCATTCTTTCGAAGTGCTGGGACGTTTTGATAATTCTGATATTCGTGGATGTAACCTTATGGTAGTTTAGTTTTTGTTAAATCGTCTAACTGTTTATTTGTTTAATCGAATTACAATTTAACGATTTCACAGTTTAACAATTAAACAAACTTCACCACAAAATAATTTTTCTTTCCTCTTTGCAATAAAACGAATTTATTACTTACTAAATCATTTGAATTCAATACAAATTCTTCTGTAACTTTTTCTTTATTTACTGAAATTGAATTTTCTTTTAAAGCTCTTCTTGCTTCTCCATTTGAAGATAAAAATCCTGTTTTTTCGTTTAATATTGTAACGATGTCAATTCCTTCTTTTAAATCTGAGATAGCAACTTCTGCTTGTGGAATTCCTTCAAAAATTTCAGCCAATTGACTTTCATTTAATGTCTTTAAATCTGACATATCTTTACTAAAAAAAGCTCCAGAAGCAAAAATAGCACTGTCTAAATCTTCTTTTGAATGTACTAACAACATCAATTCTTCGGCTAAACGTTTTTGTAAAACTCTTAAATGTGGAGCTTCGTTATGTTCAGCAATTACAGCTTCAATAGTTTCTTTGTCTAAAAATGTAAAAATCTTAATATATTTTTCTGCATCAACATCTGAAGTATTTAACCAAAATTGGTAGAATTTGTAAGGTGACGTTTTATCAGCAGTCAACCAAACATTTCCTCCTTCTGATTTTCCAAATTTAGAACCATCTGCTTTGGTAATTAACGGACAAGTCATTGCGTAAGCTTTTGAACGTTGTTCGTTATCTACATTCATTCTTCGAACTAATTCCGTTCCTGTTGTGATGTTTCCCCATTGGTCACTTCCACCCATTTGTAACAAACAGTTGTATTCTTTATTCAAATGGTAAAAATCATATCCTTGAATTAGTTGGTAAGTGAACTCTGTAAAACTCATTCCTTCTCCAGCATCACCTGACAAACGTTTTTTTACAGAATCTTTTGCCATCATATAATTCACAGTAATTCTTTTACCCACATCACGAGCAAAATTAATGAATGAGAATTCTTTCATCCAATCGTAATTATTCACTAAAATTGGAGCATTTATATCTGTTGCTTCAAAATCTAAAAAGTTAGAAAGAACATTTTTAATTCCGTTTACATTGAAATTTAATGTTTCTTCATCCAACAAATTTCTTTCATCAGATTTCCCAGAAGGATCACCAATCATACCTGTTGCTCCACCAACTAAAGCAATAGGTCTATGTCCAAAATTACGTAAATGTTTTAACAAAATAATCGGAACTAAACTTCCAATGTGTAATGAATCTGAAGTTGGGTCAAATCCTATATAAACTGTAGTAGGTTCTTTTAATAATTGCTCTTCTGTTCCTGGCATCATATCGTGTACCAAGCCTCTCCATTGTAATTCTTCTACTAAATTTTTCATTTTATGCTGAATTTATTTCAGCATCTTATAATTTTGCTGAAATTTTGGTTATCTTAAATTTGTGCAAAGATAATCCTTAAAATACAATAAAAAAAGTGCATTGTCAATTCAATACACTTTTAATTTTGTTCTTTTTTGTAACATTAAAATCCAAAACCGTCATAATAATTTGAAGCTCCTTGAGTATTATTTAGCATAACCCAAATATCTTCATTACCATTTGGTGATTTAAAAAAATATGGATTGTAATTAGGGTTTGATGGATTAGTATAAGGCTGATCGTTAATAAAAATATTACTAAAAGAATTTACTCTAAATTTAAAATCTCCACCAAAGGCATATTCTTCAATGATTACGTCAAAATTGGCTTTTCTATATTCTTGATACATAGTATCATCACTATAATATTGTTTTACAAAAAGTGGTGTAACACATTTGTCGTTTATTTTAAAATAATAGGTCTGAAAAAATGTATCAAAACCATTAAAATAATAACTGGTTTGTACTTTTAAAGTATCATTTGCTATTTTCCAATTCCACACAGCGGTTGAACTTTCGGGAGTTAACGGATATTTTGCACTTTCATTTATTCCTAAATTTTGAAAATTGCACGGATTTTTATCTACTTCTTCATTATTATTTGAACAAGAACACAAAAACGCAATAACTATTATTAATAAAATATTTTTTTTCATCTTAATCTGTTTTATAAATTACTTCTTGTGTTTGAACTCCGCTAGTGGTGGTTTTTGTTATAAAATGATATTCATTACTGTCTAAATTATCTATTAAATCAGGATTGTCTATTTGTTGAGAATTTAAGTTTTGTTCTTCTATAATTGGTTAACCTATATTGCCAACACTTATAATTTTTCCTCCCAAATATGGCTCGTTTGTACAGATTTGACCTTTGGTACAAACAACATCTACATTATGAATATAATTGCCATATGTACTATTAGGATTATCTAGTTGTAGTATTTTGACTCCAAACTGATATGTGTTATGTTTTACTACAGGAATTTCATTAATAGTTGCACTTACAGGGTCTGGACTGTATGTGTTATTAAATTCATAGCTAAACCCTTTTTGAAATCTATGTTGTCTTAATATGTTTCTACAAACAGTAGCCATACCATCTCCTGGTATGTCGTCAGAAACACTGATAACAACATCTCCTGGTACATCTATAACTTCAAAAGGTTTATATAATTCTTCGATAGGAGTTCTTTTATTTTCATATCCTGGATAAGTATGAGAAATATTCCATCGCATTCTTTCGCCTTGACCAGTAGTAAAAATTCCATTTAAATTATCACAAGCTAAAGGTACGCTTAACACAAAATTATCTAATGCTATATTACCATACTGCTCGCCAACTGGATCATATTGAACACCTGTCCAGATACAATTATTAATTTCATATGGAGGTAAAGACAATGGTGTAGCTGGTGTGTCATGCACCCTATCTCCATGTGTTAATGCATTATAATTAGGACTTGTAACATCTCTTGTTATATTTTCAGTTAATCCATTATTTATATTATTCACATGATAAAGACCGAAACAGTGCCCCAACTCATGAACTAATGTTCTAGTGTTTAATCTTGTGTCTTTTATACATAAATTTGAAGAATACAAACTAGTGACTCCATTATATATTGATAGCTGACCATTGAGAATTGTTTCTGTAACAAAAATGTTAAAAGCGTCTGTTTTTAAATAATCTTGACTACTTGCAAAGCTTAGTAAATCATAATAAGAATTATCTATACCTGTATTATCATACAACTGCACATTCATAAAAAAAGAACTAGGAATATATTGATAACCTCTATATTTAAAAAAAATATTAAACTGATTAAATTTTGTATTTAAAATTTTTATCGCTTCCTGCATTTCTGCTTCTGCAATTGGTATATTTCTAGTTCCATCATCATTTGTAATTATCTGAAAAAAAACATTATAAGCAACAGGCTCTGTTAAATTAGGTGCATTTGGATTAGCAATTGTTTTAAATTGCACATTACTAGGTTCTTCATCAATGGTTCCGCAAATATGCTGTGCAAAAACAGGGCAAACAACTAAAAGCAAGATTAGATTGAATAAGTTTTTCATAATTGTATGATGTTAAGGTTTTTACAAAGTAAAAAAAAAAAAAGAATTTGCAAAATTTTCTAGACTTTTTATTTAATTTCACCAAATGATATTAGTTACAGGAGCAACAGGTTTAGTAGGTTCACATTTATTGATTTCTTTATTGCAAGAAAATAATGATGTAAAAGCTTTATATCGAAATTCAAAACACATTGAAAAAGTAAAGAATGTTTTTGCTTATAAAAATCAACTGGATTTATTTGACAAAATTAATTGGGTGGAAGGTGATATTACTGACATTCCTTCTTTAAATGTTGCTTTTGAGAATGTAACTATTGTTTATCATTGTGCTGCTTTGATTTCTTTTGACCCGAAAGATGAAGAGAAGTTAAGAAAAGTAAATATTGAAGGAACTGCAAACGTTGTGAACTGTTCTATTGATTTTGGTGTAAAAAAACTTTGTCACGTTAGTTCTATTGCCGCTTTAGGAGACACCAAAGAAGGAGAAGTCTTGATTACAGAAGAAACAGATTGGAATCCCGAAAAATTACACGGTGATTATGCCATAACAAAATATGGTGCCGAAATGGAAGTTTGGAGAGGTTTTCAGGAAGGTTTGGAAGTAGTAATAGTAAATCCAGGTGTTATTTTTGGTTATGGTTTTCCTGAACAAGGAAGTAGTGTTATTTTTAAATCCGTAAAGAAAGGTTTTCCATTCTATACAAAAGGCAGAACAGGCATTGTAGCCGTTGAAGATGTTGTGAACTGTATGATTCAGCTAATGAAAAGCAAAATTAGCGGCCAACAATATACTTTAGTAGCAGAAAATCCAACTTTAGAATTCATTTTACATACAATTGCTGATGGATTAAATGTGAAAAAACCTTCTATTTATGCTAACAAAACACTTACAAGAATAGCTTGGAGATTGGATTGGTTTTTATCAAAAATTATCGGTAAGAAAAGAAGTTTCACAAGAGCTACTTCAAAATCTTCTCACTCAGTAGAAATCTATGATAATTCAAAAATCAAAAAAGAATTAAATTATACTTTTTTAGAAATGAAAAATTACCTAATTACTCTGTCTGAGGAATATTAGGGTTTTGTTCTGTTGAAATTGGTTTTACTCTATTTACTGAAACGGTATCTAATCTGATTTTGTTTTCGTTAATTCTATCATTTACCTTTTTGTAAATCTTCTTAAAGTTTTTGATATCAGATGCATAATACTTATAGTTTTGAAAATAAGTAGCACTATCTATCTCATATTTTTTATAAATATATTCTTCTGAAACAATTTTTTTGTCACTTAATTTTTGTGGCATGTATGTTTCCGCTGCTTGTAAAATTGCCAAATCAAATATAATATCTTCCATTACTTCCTTGCTCAACAAATTATCTGGCTTTGAAACAGGTTTGTTGTTGCAGGATAAAAATATTATTGAAATAAATAGAAACACTAATTTTTTCATACTAAACTATTTTCTGTCAAAGAGTAAACGCTGTCCATAATTTCCTTTCGCTACTTTTCCATTAGAATAAACTATTATACCATTAACCAAAGTATGCATTATTCGCGATTTGAAATTAGTCCCTTCAAAAGGAGACCAACCACATTTTGCTAAAATATTTTCTTTTTGCACATTCCAAGGTGAATGTGAATTAACGATCGTTAAATCTGCATAATATCCTTCTTTGATAAAACCTCTTTTTCTTATTTTAAAAATTTTAGCTGGATTGTGGCACATTTTTTCTACTATCTTTTCTATCGAAATCATTCCTTTTAAATGTTTTTCAAACATAGCAACTAAAGCATGCTGTACTAATGGTCCACCAGAAGGAGCTTTTAAATAAGTGTTTTTCTTTTCTTCTAAAGTATGAGGAGCATGATCTGTAGCGATTACATCAATTCTGTCATCTAATAAAGCTTCCCATAAGGCATCTTTATCTTTTTGAGTTTTTACAGCTGGATTCCACTTTATAAATGAGCCTTTTGTTTCATAATCTGCATCAGTAAACCACAAATGATGAATACATACTTCTGCCGTTATCATTTTCTCTTCTAAAGGGATTTTATTAGTAAATAAATCCATTTCTTTAGCGGTTGATAAATGAAAAACATGTAATCTTGCTCCAGTTTTTTTTGCCAATTCAATGGCTTTAGAAGACGACAAATAACAAGCTTCTTCACTTCTAATCAATGGGTGATATTTCATTGGAATATCTTCACCAAATTCAGCCTTGTATTTTTCTGTATTTGCCTTAATAGTTGCTTCATCTTCACAATGAACGGCAATTAACATTTTGGTTGATGAAAATATTTTTTCTAAAACTTCTGGATTATCAACTAACATGTTTCCGGTTGAAGAACCTAAAAACAATTTAATTCCAGCTACATTTTCTGGATTTGTTTTTAAAACTTCTTCCAAATTATCATTTGTTCCACCCATCATAAACGAATAATTCGCATACGATGTTTTGGCAGCAATTTGATATTTATCTTCTAATAATTCTTGTGTAACTGCATTTGGAACAGTGTTCGGTTGTTCTATAAATGAAGTAATTCCTCCTGCAACAGCTGCTCTACTTTCTGATTCAATATTTCCTTTATGGGTTAATCCAGGTTCTCTAAAATGAACTTGATCATCAATGACTCCTGGCAACAAATAGTTTCCTTCTGCATCAATAATAATTGTTTGTGAAGATTTTGAACTTATTTGTGAGGCGATTTCAACAATAAATTCATTTTCAACCAAAACATCTCCTTCAAAAATCTGACCTTCGTTAACTATTTTAGCGTTTTTTATTAAAACTGAACTCATTATAATGTATTAAATATTTTTTTTATTCTTAGTAATATTACTCCAAAAACAGCTTCTTTAATAATACTTCCGCTCATTTTTGATTGTCCTTTTGTTCTATCTGTAAAAATAATTGGAACTTCAACTATCTTAAAATTCTTGACAAAAGCTCTGTATTTCATTTCTATTTGGAAAGCATATCCGATAAATTTGACTTTGTCTAAATTAATAACTTCCAAAACATTTCTTTTATAGCAAACAAAACCAGCAGTAGCATCAGCAATTTTCATGCCTGTAATTAACCGCACATACACTGATGCAAAGTAAGACAACAAAACCCTGCTTAAAGGCCAATTTACCACATTAACTCCTTTTGAATATCTAGAACCAATTGACAAATCTGCTCCTTCCAAACAAGCATCAAATATCTTTTCTAAATCATTTGGATTATGTGAAAAGTCAGCATCCATTTCAAAGATATAATCATAATTATTTGCCAACGCCCATTTAAATCCATGTACATATGCTGTTCCTAATCCAGATTTTTTTTCTCTTACTTCTATAAAAAGTCTGTCTGGAAATTGAGCTTGTATTTCTTTAACTTTATTTGCCGTTCCATCAGGAGAATTGTCGTCAACAATAAGCACATCAAACGTATTTTTTAGAAGAAACACTGCATTTATGATGCTTTCGATATTTTCTATTTCGTTGTATGTGGGAATTATGACAATCCTTTTGTCCATTTTGACTTATTAATTTCTACAAAAGTAAACCTTTTTAAATATATTTTTTATTAATAAAATTATAATAATTCAAATCAAGTTAATTTTGTAATTTTACACATTATTATGATAGCATTACAATTACAAGAACGAATAATTGAAAACAAAGATTGGGCAACCTTTCTGTTTGTTCTATGCTTTGTTGTGATTGCAATTGTAAAATCACTTTCTGAAGTTCAGTTTAGTGAATTTTTGAGATTGCCTTTTTCTAAAAAATACACTTCAACATACAAAGACACTTCTAATTTATATAGTGCTTTTACGATTTCTTTATTTTTTGTACAGTTAATTTCATTTTCTTTTTTAATACAAATTGTATTGAGTTATTTTGATTTTACTACAAAATCAAATTGGATTACTTTTATCCAAATATTTACAACATTGTTTGTGGCTATTTTAATAAAATTTTACATTGAGAAAATTGTTGCAAATATTTTTGATATTGAAGAATTTTTAGAAATTTTCAACCTAAAAAAAGTAACTTTTAGGACATATATTGGGCTTATTTTCCTTCCAATAGTAATTTTACTTTATTATAACAATTTTTTAAGCGTAGGAATAATCTCAGTATTCCTAGCAATCATAGGCATTGGGATGATTTATTTTTATTTTTTATCAATTCTCACCTATCAAAAGCTAATTCTAAGTAGAATATTTTATTTTATTTTATATCTTTGCACCCTTGAAATAGGACCTTATTATTTACTATATCATTGGTTTACAAAAAAATAGATAAGATTGCATATGTCAAACTTAAAAGTTAAAACAATTTTAGTTTCTCAACCAGAACCTAAAGTAGAAAATTCTCCATATTTTGACCTTCAACAAAAGTTGAAAGTGAAAATAGATTTTAGAACATTTATTCACGTAGAAGGTGTTTCTGCTAAAGACGTAAGACAGCAAAAAATAGATTTAAACAACTATACTGCCATTATTTTAACCAGTAGAAATGCTATTGACCATTTTTTTAGAATTGCTGAAGAAATGCGTTACAAAGTGCCTGAAGATTTAAAATATGTTTGTCAGTCTGAAGCTATTGCTGTTTATTTACAAAAATATGTAGTGTATAGAAAACGTAAAATTTATGTAGGTCAAAAAGATTTTGCTGATTTAACACCAATTTTTAAAAAATATAAAGACGAAAAATTCTTATTACCTGCTCCAGATAATTTAAATGATGATGTTCCTCAAGTTTTAGATGGTTTAAAGTTAAACTGGACAATGGGTGTTTTTTATAAAACTGTTATGAGTGATTTATCAGACTTGAAAGATGTTTATTATGATATTTTAGCGTTTTTTAGTCCTATAGGAATTCAATCGTTGTTTAAAAACTTTCCAGATTTTAAACAAAACAACACTCGTATTGCTGTTTTTGGAGCTACAACTAAGAAAGAGGCAATTGATAGAGGTTTGCGAATAGATATTTTTGCACCAGCACCAGAAACACCTTCTATGACAGGTGCATTAGAAAAATACATTACAGAAGTTAATAAAGGAAAATAATTATTTCTTTTTGTCCCATAAAAAAAGCCTTTCAAATTGAAAGGCTTTTTTGTTTTGAGATATTTTACTAAACTCTTGGTCCAGCATTTACAAGGTTTTTACCTTCTTCATTATCTGTATATTGTTCAAAATTAGCAATAAAACGTTTTGCTAAGTCTGTAGCTTTATCTGTCCAAACTGAAGCATCTTCATATGTATCTCTTGGATCAAGTATAGCAGAATTAACATCATGTAATGTAGTTGGTACTTCAAAATTAAATACAGGAATCATTTTAGTTTCTGCTTTTTCGATAGAACCATCTAAAATAGCATCAATAATCGCCCTAGTATCTTTAATTGAAATACGTTTGCCTGTTCCGTTCCAACCTGTATTAACCATATAAGCTTTAGCATTATTTTGTTCCATTTTCTTAACTAATTCTTCACCGTATTTTGTTGGATGAAGTGACAAGAATGCTTTTCCAAAACAAGCTGAAAAAGTTGGTTGTGGCTCAGTTACACCTCTTTCTGTTCCAGCTAATTTAGCCGTAAATCCAGATAAGAAGTAGTATTTAGTTTGTTCTGGTGTTAATTTAGAAACTGGAGGCATAACTCCAAAAGCATCTGCCGTTAAGAAAATAACTTTTGTTGCATGACCTGCTTTTGAAACTGGCTTAACAATATTTTGAATATGATTAATTGGATAAGAAACTCTTGTGTTTTGAGTTACAGAACCATCTTTGAAATCAATTTTACCATTTTCATCAAGTGTAACGTTTTCCAATAAAGCATCTTTCTTAATTGCACCAAAAATATCTGGTTCGTTTTCTTTGCTTAAATCAATTGTTTTTGCATAACAACCTCCTTCAAAATTAAAAACACCATCATTGTCCCATCCATGCTCATCGTCACCAATTAGTTCACGTTTTGGATCAGTTGATAAAGTTGTTTTTCCTGTTCCTGACAAACCAAAGAAAACAGCTACATCTCCATCTTTTCCTTTATTCGCAGAACAATGCATTGAAGCAATTCCTTGTAATGGCAAATAATAGTTCATCATAGAGAATAATCCTTTTTTCATTTCTCCACCATACCAAGTTCCACCAATTAATTGGATTTTTTCCGTAAGATTAAAAGCTACATACACGTCCGAATTTAATCCGTGAGCCGCATAATCTTTAAATGATGTTTTAGAACCATTCATTACTACGAAATCAGGTTCACCATAGTTTTCTAATTCTTCTTCAGTGGGTCTGATAAACATATTTTTTACAAAATGTGCTTGCCAAGCAACTTCCATGATGAAACGAACTTTTAAACGTGTGTTTTCATTGGCACCACAAAAAGCATCGATTACATACAATTTCTTTCCAGATAATTGCTTAACTGTGTTTTCTTTCAAAGCATTCCAAGTATCTTGAGAAATACCCTTGTTGTCATTTGCTGCTTTGTCAGACGTCCACCAAATAGTATCTTTAGTAACACTATCGTTTACAATATACTTATCTTTTGGAGAACGACCTGTAAATTCACCAGTCATCACATTAACAGCTCCAAGTTCTGATAATTGACCTCTTTCAAATCCTTTTAAGTTAGCATCTAATTCATCATTGTATAATTGATCATACGATGGATTATAAACTATTTCATTTACATTATTAATACCGTATTTTTCTAACGAAATCGTTTTCGTAAATTGAGTGTTTGAATTCATAAAAATTTAGTTATGTTGCTTCTAGTTGAGAATGCAAAATTAAAAATATTATTTTATATATTGTCTTTTAAAACTATTTTTTAGCAATAATGCAATAAAATAGGTAAATCCATGAAGATATTAACAGTAAACCTCCTATTGGAGTTATAGGTCCGAGAAATTTTGCTTTAATGTTTGTGATTGTCGAAGTAGCTAATAAATAGATTGAACCGCTAAATAAGAGTATTCCAAACAAAGTCAACAAAAAAACAACCATTTTCTGATTATCTGTAACATAACCTGTCTGAGCTACAAATAACAAAAATAATGCATGATACATTTGATAACGAACTCCTATTTCAAAGGAATTTAATTGTTCAACCGTTAAAAACTTTTTTAAGCCATGAGCTCCAAATGCTCCTAAAACTATTGCCAAAGCTCCTATAATCAGTGCGGTAAGTATTATCTTTTGCGACATAACATCATTTTATAGTACAAAGGTATAAAATCAAATCCTTGTGAAGTGTGATATAAATCATAAAATTCTTTTAAAAAATATAACAATTGTGTAGATTTGTGTGATATTTATAACATTTGCTATGAGAAACATCTTGCTTTTTGGTGCTGGTAAATCGGCTTCTTCCTTAATAAAATACCTTTTAGATAAATCTGAGTCAGAAAATCTTCATTTAACAATTGCTGATTTAAATATTGATTTGGCCAAAAATAAAACCAATAATCATAAAAACGCAACACCTATTGCAATAGACATATTCAATGAAAGTGAAAGAAAAAAAGCAGTTGAAAAAGCTGATATAGTAATTTCCATGTTACCAGCTCATCTGCATATTGAAATTGCTAAAGATTGTATTTCATTTAAAAAACATTTGGTTACAGCTTCCTATATAAGTCCTGCGATGCAAGAATTAGATGCAGAAGCAAAAAAAAACAACTTAGTTTTCATGAACGAAATTGGACTTGATCCAGGAATTGACCATATGAGTGCCATGAAAGTTTTAGACGAAATCAGAGCTAAAGGTGGAAATGTTATTTTATTTGAATCTTTTTGTGGAGGATTAGTAGCACCAGAATCTGATACTAATTTATGGAATTACAAATTCACTTGGAATCCAAGAAATGTTGTTTTAGCTGGTCAAGGTGGTGTAGCCAAATTTATTCAAGAAGGAACCTATAAATATATTCCTTACAACAAATTATTTAGAAGAACAGAATTCCTAGAAGTAGAAGGCTTTGGACGTTTTGAAGCTTATGCCAATAGAGATTCTTTAAAATATAGAAGCGTATACGGCTTAGACAATGCTTTGACCGTTTATAGAGGAACTATGAGAAGAGTAGGATTTTCTCGTGCTTGGGATGTTTTGGTTCAACTTGGAATGACAGATGACTCATATACTATTGAGAATTCAGAAAACATGAGTTATAGGGATTTTACCAATTCATTTTTACCTTATCATCCAACAGATACAGTTGAAATTAAATTACGTTACATCCAAAAAATTGAACAAGATGATATCATTTGGGATAAATTAGTTGAATTAGATATTTTT
The DNA here is from genome assembly GCF_963922255.1 of uncultured Flavobacterium sp. GTDB lineage: Bacteria > Bacteroidota > Bacteroidia > Flavobacteriales > Flavobacteriaceae > Flavobacterium. The sequence goes on from NZ_CAWUIC010000002.1 coordinate 51,265, forward strand.
AATGCTGATAAAAAAGTTGGTCTTAAAAATGCAACTCCAGCTCAAATTTTAGAAAAAATCTTAACTGAACAATGGACTTTACAACCTCAAGACAAAGATATGATTGTAATGTATCATAAATTTGGCTATGAATTAAACGGTGAAAAACATCAAATAGATGCCACTATGGTTTGTTTAGGTGATGATCAAACTTATACTTCAATGGCAAAAACTGTAGGTTTACCTGTTGCAATTTCGACATTGAAAATATTAAACAAAGAAATCACGACTTATGGTGTTCAAATGCCAATTACTAAAGAAATTTATTTACCAATATTAAAAGAATTGGAAGATTATGGTGTGAATTTCAAAGAAACTGTAGTTCCATATTTAGGATACAATCCTTTGAACATAAAAAAATGAAGAGCAGAACATTCTTTGAATGAAGAATTGCTTTGTTTTTAAAATTTTATTAAAATTTTAAATCTAATTTGTATTTTTACTTCCTAATTTAAATAAGATGAAAGTAAACCACTTACAAATTGAAATTGATGGAATAGATAAAGAAATTCTTCGCGACCTAATGGAAGATGCCAGGAAACCCATTCTTCAAATTGCTAAAAAGGTTGGAATTTCTGGTGCTGCTATTCACCAACGCTTAAAAAAACTAGAACAAGCTGGTGTTATTTCTGGTTCAAAATTTATTGTCAATAATAAAGTTTTGGGTTACACAACTGTAGCTTTCGTTGGAATATATTTAGAAAAAGCTGCCAATAATAGTGATGCTGTTCGCGAATTAAAAAAAATACCTGAAGTTTTAGAATGTCATTACACAACCGGAAATTGGAGTGTTTTAATAAAAATTATTTGTAGAGATAATGAACATTTAATGCAAATGTTAAACAAAAGAATTCAAACTATTGAAGGAGTTTCAAGAACAGAAACTTTTATTTCTTTAGACCAACAAATTGAAAGACAGATTCAGTTGTAATAATAAAAAAAATCCGTTTCAATAAGCATGAAACGGATTTTTACTTTTAATACTATATCGGTTATCTTCTTGCTAAAATCTGATAAGCAAAGTAAATTAATGAAGCTAAAGCACCTAAAGCAGCCACTAAATAAGTTCTAGCAGCCCATTTTAAAGCATCTTCTGCTCCAGCATATTCTTCTTGACTTACCATGTTTTTGCCTTTTAACCAAGCTAATGCTCTGTTACTTGCGTCATATTCTACAGGTAAAGTAACAAAACTAAATAAAGTCGCAATTCCCATTAAAACTAAACCTGCAACTGCTACATAGATTCCAAAACTTGAAACTGCCATTAATATTAATCCACCATAAATTACCCATTGCGATAATTTTGATGAAATATTAACCATTGGAACCATTTTAGAACGCATTGTTAGCCAACTATAAGCTTGAGCATGTTGTACGGCATGACCAACTTCGTGTGCAGCAACAGCAGCAGCAGCAGCATTTCTTTGATTGTAAACAGCTTCAGATAGATTTACAGTTTTATCAGCTGGATTATAATGGTCTGTTAATCTTCCTGGTGTAGAAATAACTCTTACATCTCTAATTCCATTATCAGCCAACATTTTTTCAGCAATTTCTGCACCACTCATTCCGTTTCTTAATTGCACTTTTGAATAAAATTCAAACTTACTTTTAAGTTTAGAACTTACAAGCCAACTTACTAAAGAAATAGCTCCTATTATAATTAAATATCCTAATCCCATTTTTATATTTTTAAAAATTAAAGTTACAAAATAAATATCAAATTATGTTCCAATCTTTTAAAATGACAAAATGACGTTTATTGATTTGTTTTTACCGATGACTTAACCCCTTTATTCACATCCATAACTGGTAACAATCCGTTTGAAGGCACATAAATTATTTGCGGCAAATCTCCTTTATCTGCAATTTTTTCTAATGTTCTAATAAATAAATATTGATTATAAGTTTCACTTAAAGTACCATTTTCAAGTTTCATCGCTTCTGCCATCCCTTTTGCTCTTTCTATTTCAGCTTGGGCATTTAATTTTTCAGCTTCTAATTTAGCCTTAGCTTCTTCCACTAAAATTCTTCGGTTTTGTTCTGCTTTTGCCATTTCAGCTTTTCCAGCCATTTCTTGTTGCCAAACATTATATCTTGGCAAGCCAAACATCATTGAAGCAATTAAAATAAATACAAAAAATACGATTCCCAAAATCAAACCACTATAGTTTCTTCTCATTATTATTAGTTTTAAGTTATACTTATTATACGTAAATTTTAAAAAAAGTTACAAAAAAACCCAAACTCATCTAAATTTGGGTTAAAGTCATATTGTTGTGTGTTTTTATAAAAATGAAATTCCAAATACAAATCTATTATTTCCTTTTTCTTTAACGGTGTTGTCAACTGATGCAAAGTCAGATTTCCACTTCCCATTTGTGAAAGCAACTTCATATCCTAAATTGACTCTTATTTTAGTTGACTTATTCTTTAATAAATACAACGAAACAGATGGCCCAGCAAAAAAGACTTGGTTTCTTAACGAAACATGTCCACTATTATTTAACGGTTCCAAATCATTTAAATCAATGACGTTATTCTTATTATAAATATCAATTTCAGAACCTGTTGCGGCAAAATTTAAACCTCCAGTAAAAGCAACTTTTTCAGCATTAATAAAATTATAATGTACTCTTAATCTAGAAGTAAATCCAATGTTTTGATTTTCTGAATTACCTTTATCATTTTTTGAAAACAAGAATCCAAATTCAGCATCACCTGAAAGCTTTTCTCCAAAAACATTCATACCCACTTGAAGTTCTGGCATGGTTTGATTTAGTTCAGGCAAATTAGCGGCTTTTAGCTTATCGTTTAAATCGTATTTACTTTGAACTTGAGCACCAATTCCAAAATAAAAATCAACATCAACTTTTTCATTTGAGTCATTATCCGACTGAGCAAACGATTGAAAACCATAAGTTAACAACAAAACAAAAATAATTTTTTTCATAAAAAAGTTTTTAAATTTATAAGTAGCAATCTTATCAAATATTCTGCCAAATTAATTTACATTTAAGAAACATTTTTAAGATCCTTGCTTTTTTTTACCTCATCAAAAAGTTGTCTTCTTAAACTTTGCTCTCTTTCCACACAAACTCCTCTGTAGTTTTGATATTCTTCTTCTAAATCAGCTAATAATGATTTTGATTCTTTGGTGACTTTATTAGCTCTTTTAAAACTCAAAAATAAAATCACAGCTGCTGCTAATGCTCCAAGAAACAAAGCCCACATTGCGATTGAATAACTCTCCTTACTTATAGAAAATCCTAAAAAATTAATGTTTGCTTTTTCTGCTGCTAATTTTTCATTGGTACTTTTAATGGTTTTCAACTCTTTTTCTAGAGCTTTAATTTCCTTATTATTAGCATTTATTTGATTTTCAAGATTCGTTTGAATACTTTGTTCTTGCTTAATGTAGCTATTTAATGAAGCTTGAAAATTTGTAATTGATGCCTTTTTTATTACTTTATAATCTTGGAAACTATTAGATTTATCGATTAGATTATTTAAATCATTGGTCAGTTTGTTACTTTTTTCTTGTGCTTGCAATGCAATTATTGAAGTGCACAAAATAAAGAATGCTAGAATTGAATTTTGTTTTATTCTTTTCATGTTTTTTTAGATTAGTTTTAAAAAAATTGTGTTGAAGTTAAAATCAAAAATGTGCCGTTTTGATTTGACTTATAAATAGTAAAGTAAAAAACTTGATTTTATTGTATAGAATATAAGTTTTTAACGATTTTTAATGCTTTTTTTATTTAAAAACGCATTTTAACAAGTAAACTTAATGAAAAAATCAATAGTATAAAAAAATCCCAAACATTATTTTTAAAATAACATTTGGGATTTTGTGTTTTAGAATTGGATTTTAAAAAGAAACTATCCTACCAAATTTATAATTTTTCCTGGAACTATGATTACTTTTTTAGGTGTATTTCCAGCTAATTGGGCAATGGTTCTTTCGTCTGCCATTACGATTTCTTCAATTTGTTTTGGAGTTAAATCCAAAGGTAATTTCATGGTAAAACGCATTTTTCCATTGAAAGATACTGGATATTCTTTTTCAGATTCTACTAGATATTTTTCTTCAAAAATTGGAAATTCTACCGTTGCTATTGAACCTCCATGACCTAATTGTTTCCACAATTCTTCTGCAATATGTGGTGCATACGGAGAAATTACGATTGCCAATGGTTCTAAAATTGCTCTATGATGGCATTTTAAAGTCGCTAATTCATTTACACAAATCATGAATTGGGAAACCGAAGTATTGAACGAGAAATTCTCTATATCTTCTGTAACTTTTTTGATGGTTTTGTGTAGTGATTTGTACATTTCTGCAGTTGGTTCGTCATTGGTTACATTTAAACCATTATCATCAAAATACAATCTCCATAATTTTTTTAGGAAACCAAAAACTCCTGTAATTCCAGCAGTATTCCATGGTTTTGCTTGTTCTAATGGTCCTAAAAACATTTCATATAAACGTAAAGTATCAGCTCCATATTCATTACAAATCTCATCTGGATTGACTACATTGTATTTTGATTTAGACATTTTTTCAACTTCACGACCAACGATGTATTTTCCATCTTCTAAAATGAATTCAGCATTTTTATAATCAACATATAATGGATGATTTTTGAATTTTTTAATATCTAATTCATTAGTGATATCGTTTATAACAGCTAAATCAACGTGAATAGGATATTTAAAAATATTCACATTAGAATCTACTTTATTTTTCTTCAGCTGATTATTTAAAAAATCAAAATCCTTATCACTTTTAATCAACTCTAATAATCTCGATTTTATTTCATCATCTGAAATATTTTTAGACACAAAAATTGATTTAAAATATTCAGAAGAATTTGGGTTGTCTTCTATGATTTTTTCATTTGAATTAAAGCTAAAAGTCAGTCTGTAAGCAAAAGCACTCATTCCCAAAATCATTCCTTGATTAATCAATTTCTTGAACGGTTCTTCTGTAGGTGCGAAACCTCTGTCTTTTAAGAATTTGTTCCAAAAACGAGCGTATAATAAATGTCCTGTTGCGTGTTCGCTTCCACCAATGTATAAATCTACATTTTGCCAATAGTCTAAGGCTTCTTTGCTGGCAAATTCTTCTTCATTGTGTGCATCCATATAACGCATCCAATACCAAGAAGAACCAGCCCAACCAGGCATTGTATTCAGTTCCAAAGGAAAAATAGTTTTGTTATCTATTAACTGATTACTAACTACTGAACACTGAACACTATCCCAAGCCCAAACCATAGCATTTCCTAAAGGTGGTTGTCCATCTTCTGTTGGTAAATATTTTTCAACTTCTGGTAAGGCAATTGGCAAGTGTTTTTTGTCAATCATTTGTGGTAAACCGTTTACATAATAAACAGGAAAAGGTTCACCCCAATATCTTTGTCTAGAAAAAACAGCATCACGCAAACGGTAATTTGTTTTTCCGTTACCTTGTTTTATGTTTTCTAAAGCTTCAATGGCTTTTTTTGTTCCTTCTTTATATCCTAAACCGTTTAAGAAATCAGAATCTACCAATTTGAAACCTTCTTTGGCTCCAAAAGCTTCTTCAGAAATATCTTGGTCGAAAATGTTTTTGATTTCAGGCATTCCGTTTGTTCCTTTGAAGAAATTCGCGAAAGCATAATCACGTTCGTCACCACAGGGAACAGCCATAACTGCACCTGTTCCATAACCTGCTAAAACGTAATCTCCAATCCAAACTGGAATTGGTTCTTTCGTAAAAGGATGTTCAGCATAAGCTCCTGTGAAAACTCCAGAAATGGTTTTTACATCTGCCATTCTTTCTCTTTCGGAACGTTTTGCAGTGGCTTCTACATAAGCCTCAATAGCTGCTTTTTGTTCAGGAGTTGTGATTTGAGCAACCAATTCGTGTTCTGGTGCTAAAGTCATGAATGTTACTCCGAAGATTGTATCAGGTCTAGTTGTGAAAACATCAATTACTTCATCGTGATTTTTCACGTTGAAAGAAACCATTGCTCCTACACTTTTTCCTATCCAGTTTCTTTGCGATTCTTTTAGCGATTCTGTCCAATCAATTTCGTTTAAACCTTGTAATAATCGTTCTGCATAAGCTGAAATTCGCATCGACCATTGCGTCATTTTCTTACGAATTACAGGATGACCACCACGTTCTGAAACTCCGTTTACAATTTCGTCATTGGCTAAAACCGTTCCTAATACTGGACACCAGTTTACTTCGGTTTCTGCTAAATAAGTTAATCTGTATTGTAAAAGTATTTTTTGTTGTTCTTCTGATGAAAAAGCGTTCCATTCACTTGACGAAAAAGAAACAATATTGTCATCACAAACTGCATTTACATTGGCATTTCCGTTTTTTTCAAATTCTTGAATTAACGTGCAAATACTTTCCGCTTTGTTTGAATTATTATTGTACCAAGATTCAAATAATTGAATAAAAATCCATTGGGTATGTTTATAATAATCAGCGTTTGAAGTACGAACTTCTCTACTCCAATCAAATGAAAATCCGATTTTATCTAATTGTTCACGGTAACGAGCAATATTTTCTTTGGTCGTTTTATCTGGATGTTGTCCTGTTTGAATTGCATATTGCTCAGCTGGCAAACCAAATGAATCATATCCTTGTGGATGCAATACATTAAATCCTTTGTGACGTTTGTATCGAGCCACAATATCAGAAGCAATATAACCTAGTGGATGACCAACGTGTAATCCTGCTCCAGATGGATAAGGAAACATGTCCAATACATAATATTTAGGTTTTTCTGAATGATTTGTTGCAGCAAAGGTTTGGTTTTCTGACCAATATTTTTGCCAATTGGCTTCGATTCGGTTTGGATTGTATTTCATCGTGTAGTTTAAAAGTTTAAAGGGTTAAGAGGTTAGAAGTTGTATTACTAACAAATTAATCCTTAAAATTCAGGTGCAAATTTACATTTTATAATACTAAAGTTAAAACTTTGTTGTTATATTCTGTATAAACCAATTTTCTTTTTTATTTTTACCACTTAATTTAACATGTATTATGGCTTCATCATTTGAAAAGTATAATAAAAGAAGACTAATTTCATCGTATTTTTCAGTAATTTTAAGTATATTTTTAGTGCTTTTTCTATTAGGAGCATTGGGATTATTTGTGATTAATTCTAAAAAATTGACGAATGATTTTAAAGAAAACATTCCGATGACGGTGTTTTTTAAAAATGAGGCAAAAGACAGTACTTTGGCTGCTTTTGATGTAGAATTAAAAAACTCAAAGTTTATTAAAGAATATGCTTATATCCATAAAGATAGTGCTGCCAAAAACAATGTTGATATTGTTGGTGAAGATTTTATGGCTTTTTTAGGGGTAAATCCTTTGCAAAATTCATTTGATATTAATCTAAAAGGTGATTATGTACAAGCAGATAGCATCAAAAAAATAGAAACTAATATCAAGAAAAACGAAATGGTTTCTGAAATCATTTATGATAAACAATTAGTTGATTTAGTAAACGATAATATCAAGAAAATAAGCCTTTGGATTTTAGTCATAAGTGCCGTTTTAGCTTTAGTAGCTATGCTTTTAATTAATAGTTCGCTTAGGCTTTCTGTTTATTCACACCGATTTACCATTAAAACGATGCAAATGGTTGGTGCAACAAAAGCATTTATTAGAAAACCATTTATTTGGAGAAGTATAAAATTAGGATTAATTGGTTCGGCTTTAGCTGTTGTTGGTTTATTAGCTTTAGTATATTATGTTGACACCAAATTGCCTGATTTAGGAATTTCAAAAGATTACTTTTCTTTAGGAATTGTAATTACAGCAGTGTTTTTAGTTGGAATTGTAATCACTTGGATAAGCACGTATTTTGCAACGCAACGATTCTTGAATTTAAAAACTGACGATTTGTATTAGATTACAGATGTTCAGATTTTGGATTTTCAGATTAAAAAAAATATTAATTAAAAAAGATTTCCGTTATCAAGGAAAATGACTATGAAAAACGAAGAAAACAAACCTACTTTTTTATTTGAAAAAGTAAACTATAAAATTTTATTTATTGGAGTTGGTATTATCGCTTTAGGTTTTATCCTAATGGCAGGTGGTGGAACGGATGATCCAAACACTTTTGACGAAGAAGCGTTATTTAGTTTTAGAAGAATTAGATTAGCACCAACTTTAGTTTTAGCTGGTTTTGGTGTGACTATTTATTCGATAATGAAAAATCCTTTTAAAAAGTAACTAGTAATTAGTAATGAGAATATTTAGTAAAAAAGCATCGTTTTATTTTTTATTTTTAATCCCATTTGCTTTTATTAATTGCAAGTCAAGTGTTGAAGAGCCTGCTATTTCTAAAATTTCTGTTGAAAAATATAATAATTTAACTCAAAACCTTTCCAAAAAAACTATTGTTCATTATTGGTTTTCATTTTGTGAACCTTGTATAGAAGATATTCCTGAATTAGAAAAAATAGTATTACAAAACAACCTAGATGTCATTCATATTAGTGCTGACAAAAGCGATAGTAAGATGCAAGACAATTTAGTTAAAGTGATGAAAAAGCTAAAAATGAAAGATTGCTATATTGTAGATTTTAATGATTTATATCCAAACGGAACAGATTCAATGTTTATTCAAAAAGACTTTGCAGATAAAGTAGGTTGGAAAGAATTTGGAAGTCCTTATTATATACTTTTAGATAAAAATGGAGAAACAATTATAGCTTCAGAAGAATTATCAAAAATTAAAGAAAAACTTTAAAAATAGTGCTCAGTATTTAGTAGACAGTTTTTCTACTAATCACTAATCACTAATTACTAATCACTAAAACATGAATACACTACAAGCCATAATTCTTGCTATCATTGAAGGTTTAACCGAATTTCTACCTGTTTCTTCTACAGGACACATGATTATCGCATCTTCTTTTTTTGGGATTGCTCAAGACGATTTTACCAAGCTTTTTACCATTGTAATTCAATTAGGAACTATACTTTCTGTAGTAGTTTTATATTTCAAACGCTTTTTTCAATCGGTTGATTTTTACTTTAAATTATTTGTAGCGTTTATTCCTGCTGTTGTTTTAGGATTATTGTTAAGTGATTTTATTGATTCTCTATTAGAAAATCCAATTACTGTTGCTGTTTCATTAGTTTTAGGAGGAATTTTACTTTTAAAAGTAGATGATTGGTTTGGAAACACTCCAAAAGAAGATGTTCCAGAAGAAATTAGTTATCCAACGGCTTTTAAAATTGGCCTTTTTCAATGTTTAGCTATGATTCCTGGAGTTTCAAGAAGTGGTGCAAGTATTGTTGGTGGTATGACTCAAAAATTATCAAGAACAACAGCAGCTGAATTTTCATTTTTCTTAGCTATTCCAACTATGTTAGGAGCAACCGTAAAAAAATCCTATGACTTTTACAAAGCTGGTTTTGTGTTAACTAGTGATCAAATAAATCTTTTGATTATTGGAAATGTTGTTGGTTTTATTGTGGCTTTAATTGCTATAAAATCGTTCATTGGTTATTTGAGCAAGCATGGTTTTAAAATGTTTGGCTATTATAGAATCATTGCAGGAATTGCTGTTTTATTAATTCACTTTTTTGTACAGAAATTAACTGTAATTTAATGACGAAAGAAGATATTTTAAACGGACAAGTTTTATTGATTGACAAGCCTTTAAAATGGTCGTCTTTTCAAGCTGTGAATAAACTGAAATATGCGCTGAAAAAACATTTCGATTTACCTAAAAAATTCAAAATTGGTCATGCCGGTACTTTAGATCCTTTAGCAACTGGTTTGTTGATTATTTGCACAGGAAAATTCACAAAAACTATTTCAGAAATTCAAGCTCAAACTAAAGAATACACGGGAACAATTACCGTTGGAGCAACAACTCCTTCTTATGATTTAGAAACTGAAGTCGACGCTACTTTTCCGACAGAACATATTTCTGAAGCTTTAATTCAAGAAACTGTAAAACAATTTTTAGGTGAAATTGATCAAAAACCACCTGTTTTTTCAGCTATAAAAAAAGATGGAAAACGTTTATACGAACATGCAAGAGCTGGTGAAGAAGTAGAAATTCAAGCTAGAAAAACGACAATATACGAATTTGAAATCACTAGAATTGAATTACCTGAAATTGATTTTAGAGTGCAATGTAGTAAAGGAACTTACATTCGTTCTTTAGCTTATGATTTTGGTTTAGCCTTAAATTCTGGAGGACATTTAACTGCTTTATGTAGAACTAAAATTGGTGATTATTCAATTGAAAATGCTGTTTCTCCTGATGATTTTGTGAATAATTTATAGGATGAAATATTCTATTCTTACATTATTCCTTTTTATAACTTTTAAGTTATTTTCACAAGAAGAAGAAAAAAAATCATTAATTGGAGATTTTACACAGTTTGAAATTTCTGTTCCTTTGAGAGTAAATCAAAATGATGAAGAAATCTTATCAGATAGCAGTTCAAATGATGACTGGTTTGTCCCTGATGGAATTAATGGTAATTTTGGTTACGGAATTCATTTTAATAAATGGATTGGATTAAGTGCAAATACTGGAATTGGCATGAAGGTATCAAAAGAGTTATTCATGACTCCATTATTTGTAAACTTCCGATTGATGCCAAAAGCTGGCATTGAAAATAGAGTTGGAATAGATGTAGGATTAGGAAAAACTTTCGCCCTAGGCAGAGGAAATTTGACTGGAGATTTTAAGCGCATAAAAGTAGTTTTTGAAAGCGATGAAATACAATTTTTTATTGAAGCAATAAATTATGGAATCACTTTACGTAATGAAAGTCAAATTGCAAGTCTTTCCCTTGGAATATCGCTAATAAATTTTTAATGAGAGTAATAATTAAATACTTAATTTTATCTTTTTGCTTTTCAACTTTTGCTCAAAAAAAAGTTGCGTTAAAAGAAGGCGACATCATTTTTCAATCGATGAATTGTGATTTATGCAAAGCTATTAATGCAGTTACAGAAGGTTTTGATGGAAAAGATTTCAGCCATTTAGGCATGATTCATATTCAAAATGATTCTATTTATGTGATTGAAGCAGCTGGCAAAGAAGTTAAACTTACCCCTTTAGAAGTTTTCAAAACTTACACTTCTGCTACCATGTATGTTGGAAGATTGAAAAAAAAATATCGCAAATATATTCCAAAAGCTATCGATTTTTCACTTTCTCAATTAGGTGTTCCTTATGACCAAGCTTATTTATATGATAATGGAAGTTATTATTGTTCAGAATTAATTTATGATGCTTTTTTAGCAGCTTATGAAAAACCTTTTTTTGAGTTAACACCAATGACTTTCAAGGAACCTAACTCAAATGAGTATTTTCAAGTTTGGATTGACTATTATGAAAACTTAAAAATCATTGGAATTGTAGATTAAACCAATTCCTTACTTTTCATCAATTGCATAATTTCATTTTGAGTAGAAACTCCTTTATCATGCAAATACCATTTCTGTAATTCTATTTTTATGGGTTCATCTACTACTCCATTTGCAGCTTTATAATCAGCAATTAATTTACGAGCGGGTTCAGGTCTTGGTCCAAAATCTCCAATAACATTATTTTCTTCATCAAGAATGATTAATTTCGGAATTGCTTTCCCACCATTGGTCAAAAAATCATTCATTAAGGCTTCATTCTCATCTCGAAGTACAATTTTTAAATCTATATTTTCAGATAATTCAGCCATTTTATAAATGATTGGTAAAATTTGAGCGGCATCACCACACCAACCTTCAGCAATCACCAACCAAGTTACTTTTGTTTCTAACTGGTTAATTTTTGCTAGAACTTCATCTGTAATTTTTATTGTTTTTTCTAAACGATTCATTCTACTTTCGTTCAATTCTGAATAATGTAATAAATCATCTGATTGAATGTTTCCAGTTGATTTTCCTTCTAAAATTAAGGCAGAAACTAAACTTCTATATTCTTGATAACTGAAACTTCTTGTCAAAGCTTCTTTTATATTTGTATTCATGGTATTTTAGTTTTTATTATACAAAATTACTACTAAATTTGATAACTGAATGTAAGCTATGTTACACAAAAAATAAATCAGAATGGATTTTTCCTCAAAATCAATAGGTTTGGTTCTGTCAGGTGGTGGCTCAAAAGGAATTGCTCAAGCTGGAGCATTAAAATTTTTAGACGAACAGAACATCAAACCTTCTCATATAGCCGGTACGAGTGCTGGTGCAATAATTGCTGCTTTTTATGCTTTTGGCAAAAAACCAGAGGAAATATTAGAATTCTTCAAATCAATTTACTTTTTTCATTGGAGGCATTTTACTTTCAAAAAAGCAGGAATTATTGATTCTGAGTCTTTCAAAAGTTATTTTAATTTAATTTTCCAAGATGCTACTATTGGCGACTTAAATATACCTACTTTTATAACAGCTACTAATTTAGTTTCTGGTAAATTAAAAGTATTTAATGAAGAAACAAAAATTACAGATGCTATTTTAGCTTCATCATCGTTTCCAGGAATGCTTTCTCCTTATGAACTAAATGGTAGACTTTACAGTGATGGAGGAATTTTAAACCATTTTCCAACCGATTTATTACAAGGAAGATGTGATTCAATAATTGGAATCTATGTAAGTCCTATTCAAACTATAGAAACCAAAGATTTAAAATCCATAAAATCAGTAACAACAAGAGCTTTTGACTTATTATCAGCTCAAGGTAATTACCAAAAATTTAGCTTTTGTGATTGGGTAATCGAACCTAAAGAATTGGCCAACTTTAGCACTTTTGAAACCAACAAAATAAAAATGGATAAAATTTTCGAAATAGGATACCAAGCTGCAAAATCATCATTTGAAGAATTGAACCTATAATTATAAACTTCATTTTTTTTAAATTAGATAATAACTATATTTGCATCACTAAAATCAACACAATGAAGTACAAAAGAATTCTCCTTAAGTTAAGTGGTGAAGCCTTAATGGGTGACAGAGCTTATGGAATTGATCCAAAACGTTTAGCTGAATATGCTGCTGAAATTAAACAAATTCATGAAAAAGGCATAGAAATTGCAATAGTTATTGGAGGAGGAAATATCTTCAGAGGTGTTGCTGGTGCTAGTAATGGAATGGATAGAGTTCAAGGTGATTATATGGGAATGCTTGCAACTGTGATAAATGGAATGGCTTTACAAGGTGCTCTTGAAGAAGCAGGTATGCAAACCAGATTACAAACTGCCTTAAAAATTGAAGCTATAGCTGAGCCATATATCAAAAGAAAAGCAACACGTCACTTAGAAAAAGGAAGAATTGTAATTTTTGGTGCTGGAACAGGAAATCCTTATTTTACAACCGATACAGCAGCTGTTTTAAGAGGTGTAGAAGTTGGTGCTGATGTAATTTTAAAAGGAACTCGAGTGGATGGGGTTTACACAGCTGATCCAGAAAAAGATGCAACTGCAACTAAATATGATTCTATTACTTTTGAAGATGTAATTGCAAAAGGATTAAACGTTATGGATTCAACGGCTTTTACTTTGAGTCAAGAAAATAAATTACCTATCATTGTTTTTGATATGAATATTGATGGAAATTTATTAAGAGTTTGCGAAGGACAAACAGTAGGAACAACAGTAACAATTTAATTTAGAATTCAGAAATAAGAATTTAGAATAATAAAAATTAAAAAAATGACAGACGAAATTAACTTTATTATAGAAACAGCAACCGAATCTATGAATGGTTCTATCGCTCATTTAGAAAAAGAATTTTTAAATATTAGAGCCGGAAAAGCTTCTCCTCAAATGTTAGGTGGTGTTTTTGTGGATTATTATGGATCTCAAACTCCTCTATCACAAGTGGCAAATATTAATGCTGCTGATGCAAGAACTTTAACGGTTACTCCTTGGGAAAAGAACATGATGCAACCTATTGAAAAAGCAATTCAAATTGCTAATTTAGGGTTAAACCCAATGAACAATGGTGAAAACATCATCATCAACATTCCAGCTTTAACAGAAGAAAGAAGAAAAGAATTAGTAAAACAAGCAAAAGCTGAAGCTGAAGATGCTAAAATCGGAATCAGAAATGCTCGTAAAGATGCTAACAACGATATTAAAAAAGAAGAGAAAAACGGTTTAGCAGAAGATATCGCTAAAAAAGCAGAAGATGATGTTCAAAAATTAACGGATGCTTACATCAAGAAAATTGATGACCATTTGGCTGTAAAAGAAGCCGAAATTATGAAAGTATAAATTTTAAGTCCTGATTAACATCAGGACTTTTTATTTTTAAATATCTTTGCCATCAATCGAAACTTTTTTAATGCGATATTCCTATCTGTTATTTTTATTTTTACTTACAAACTTTGTTTTTGGTCAAACAAAAATTAAAGGACAAGTTATCGATTTTGACACCACTATTCCAATAGCATTTGCAAAAATTACTTATGAAAAAACAACTGTTTTTGCAGATTGGGAAGGAAAATTTTCAATAGAAATTACAGATTTCAAAAAACCAATGTACGGTCGCTACAAAGGATATTATGAAAAACCTGCTTATGCCAGCAATGATGGAAATCTTTTCATTATCAAGTTAACCCAAGACATCAATAAAGTTAAAAATGAATATTATTCGCTCAACAAAGTGAATCATATTATTAAAAAAGTAATTGAAAACAAAGAAAATACCCAACCTGAAAAAGCATTAAACTCTTATGAATACAAAAATTATGAATTCATACAAGTAACAGCAAATCCAGATAGTATTACAGGTGAAATTGATAAAACATACAAAAGAAATATTTTTGGAAAACGAATTGTTAAACTAGATTCTACGAATTATAAATTCAAAAAACTTGTTGAAAAAAGTCATATTTATCAAACAGAAAAAGTAAATCTTATTCAAAATCAAAACGGAACTAATAAAGAAACTGTTTTAGCTTCTAGAATGGCTGGTTTTAAACAACCCTTGTATGAGTTTTTAGGCTTAAAGTTAATCTCCTATTCTGTTTATGAAAACCCTTTTGAAATATTAGAAATTCCGCTTCAAAATCCGATTTCTAATTACGGTAGAAAATTATACACTTATCATCTATTAGATTCTACAGAAATTCAAAATAGAAAAGTATATCGCATTTATTTTGAACCAAAAAAATTGAGAGCTAACAGACTAAGAGGAATTTTGTATGTAGATGCTCAAAATTTTTCAGTAGCAAAAGCTTACTATCGTATTTATGGAATTGTAAATGTAAATGCAACCTATACTTTCAATTATCTGAAAAAAGAAAATATTTGGTTTCCTAAAAAACGAAAAATTGTTTTAAGTAAAGGAAGTAATTCTGAAGATTTAACCATTTTAGGTGGAACCATGAAATTTCGATCAAGTTTAGAACAAGATTTGGACAATAATGCTTCCGACAGAACTGTTTTAATTCTTGAATCAACACCTTTTGATATAAAAATTAATGAACCGCTAAAACTTAAAAATGACGGAATAAAAATTTATGTTCCTGAAAATAGTTTATCTAAATCAGAAAAATATTGGGGTTCAATAGCAAAAGATACGGTTGATATTCGAAAAATGAAAACTTATATTTCATTAGATAGTTTATCGCAATCTAGTAATATTGAACGAAAAATATTTCTGGGAAAGAAAATCATAAATGGCTATTTACCTATAAGTTATGTTGATTTAGATTTAAGAAGTATCATAAAATTTAACAACTTTGAAGGTTTCCGTTTAGGAATTGGAGCTGTAACAAACGATAAAGTTTCTGAAAATTACAAAGTAGCTTTTTATGGAGCTTATGGTTTAAAAGATAATGGTTTTAAATATGGAATTACACCTTCGTACTTACTTAATAAGGAAGATGAAACTTGGGTAAGCGCTTCTTATAGCGATGATATTAGCGAAATTGGTCAAACCACTTTTGCAACAGACACAAGACGATTTAAGGTTTATGATCCAAGGCCTTTTAACATTTCTACTTTTTACAACAGTAGAATGGCTTCCGCTTTTATTGAAAGTAAAGTTTTACCTAAAACGTCAACTTATTTTTCATTATCTCGTAATGAAATTACTCCATTGTTTGACTATACTTTTATCAACAACGGACAAAGTTTTACAAATTATAATGTTTCTTCTATGCAATTTGCTATTCAATGGAATCCTTTTAGTAGTTATATGCAAACTCCATTAGGAAAAATTGAAATTGAAAAAAGACATCCAAAATTTTCTTTACAAATTACGCAAACCATTCCAGAAATTCTTGGAAATGACTTTGATTTTACAAAAGTAGATTTTAAAACTTTTTATGAAATTCCGTATTTATCTGGTCAAAAAAGTTCGCTTTTATTTCAAGCTGGTGTAGCTTCTGGTGATATTCCATTAACTCAATTATACGCAATTGCACCAAATAACCTAAACAAAGATGCTATTTTAAGAAGAATTACATTCGCTGGTAAAAACAGTTTTGAAACCATGTATTACAACGAATTTTTCTCAGACAAATATATTTCACTTCAGTTAAAACATACTTTTAATAAAATCAACATTGGGTACAAATTAAATCCTGAATTTACTGTCGTAACTCGAATGGCTTTTGGTACAATTGACAATCCAGAAAATCATGTTGGCTTACCTTTTAATTCTTTGGAAAAAGGATTTTTTGAAAGTGGTGTAGAATGCAACAAGCTATTCAAAGGATTTGGTCTAGTTGCCTTTTATCGTTACGGAAATTATCAATTAGCTAATTTTGATGATAACATTGCCTTAAAGATTTCTTATAATCTTGATTTAGGCCTTTAAATTATTGTAATTCTTTGTTCTGAAAACAAACTATTTAATCAATAATACTTACCTTTGCTGACTAAATTTTAGAAGATGTTTAAATGGCTAAATAGTCGTTTTTGGAATTATATTGCAGGACGAATTTTACGAAATAGAGTTGGACTACTAATTTTAGTTGGACTTTTTACTGTTTCCATGGGTTTCCAATGGCAGAACATGCGTTTTACCTTTACAGAAGCTAATTTATTACCAGATCATCATGAAGTAAATGTTCAATATCAATCATTTTTAGACAAATTTGGGGAAGAAGGAAATTTAATTGTTGTTGGTTTTAAAGACTCTACTTTTTTTACGGCAAAAAATCTTAAAATTTGGGATGCTTTTGTAGATGATATTAAGAAAGACAAAGCTGTTGATTTAACACTTTCTATTGAGGATTTACAAGTACTTTCTAAAGATACAACGGCTCAAAAATTCAATCTTGTTCCATTCGTAAACAGAAAATCAATAACAGATGCTTACGTAAAACAAAAGGAAAAAGAACTTTTTAATGATTTGCCTTTTTACGAAGGCATGTTGTTTAATAAAGAATCTGGAGCGATTCGATTTGCGATTTACATTGATAAAAAAATTGTAAATACTGCTGCTCGAAAAGATTTTGTTTTCAAACATTTTAGTCAAGAAAAAATTGATGCTTTTGAAAAAGCAACTGGTTTAGATATGCATGTTTCTGGAATGCCTTATATCAGAACGCTAAATGCTCAAAGTATAATTGACGAAATAGGTTTGTTCGTTGGAGCAGCTTTATTAATTACATCACTATTATTTTTCTTCTTTTTTAGAAGTTTTAGAGCAACCTTAATTTCAATGTGCGTTGTAATTATTGGTGTGATGTGGTCTTTTGGAACATTAGGTTTATTACATTATGAAATTACCGTTTTAACAGCAATTATTCCACCGCTTATTATTGTAATTGGAATTCCAAATTGCATTTTCTTGATTAATAAATACCAGCAAGAAATTAAACTTCATGGTAATAAAGCAAAATCATTACAACGTGTTATTTCAAAAGTAGGAAATGCAACATTAATGACCAACTTAACCACTGCAGCTGGTTTTGCCACTTTCATGTTTACAGATAGTAAATTATTAACTGAATTTGGTATAGTTGCTTCTTTAAATATAGTTTTCTTATTTATTTTATGTTTGATAATTATTCCTATTATCTACAGCTATATGCCTTTGCCAAAAGACAAACATTTAGAGCATTTAGGAAAAAACTATATGAATTCATTTATCAAATGGATTGAGAACACTATTAAAAATTATAGAATTGCCGTTTTTGCTACAGCGATAACTGTTTTAGTTTTAGGAATAATTGGAATTAATCAAATAAAAGTCTCAGGAAGTATCATTGAAGACATGCCTAAAAAAGCTCCTTTCTTCAAAGATATTTTGTTTTTTGAAAACGAATTTGATGGTGTGATGCCTTTGGAAATCATGATTGATACTAAAAAACCAAAAGGTGCAATGAAGTCAGTTACTTTGAAAAGAATTAACGAACTTCAAGAAGAAATTGAAGAAATTCCTGAATTATCAAAACCTGTTTCTGTTGTTAATTTGGTTAAATATGCCAAACAATCTTATTATAATGGAAACCCAGATTATTATGAATTACCTTCAAGCAAATTAGAAGAAGGTTTTGTCTTGACATACGTTAAAAATTCAACCCAAGAAAACAGCCAAAATCTTTTAAAAAGTTATGTAGATAGTACAGGTCAATATGCTCGTGTTACAACGTTCATGAAAGACATTGGAACCGACAAAATGGCTAAAATTGAAGAACGTCTTCAAGAAAAAATAGACAAACTTTTTCCTAAAGAAAGATATAACGTAACCGTTACTGGAAAAGCATTTGTGTTTGAAAAAGGAACTCATTATTTGGTTCACAATCTGGTTTTATCCTTATTGTTTGCCATTATTTTAATATCACTTTTAATGGCTTATTTGTTCCGTTCCTTTAAAATGATAATTGTTTCGTTGTTGCCAAACATATTGCCATTAATCATGACAGCTGGTTTAATGGGCTTTTTAGGAATTCCTATAAAACCTTCAACGATCTTGGTATTTAGTATTGCTTTTGGTATTTCTGTAGATGATACGATTCACTTTTTGGCAAAATACCGTCAAGAATTGAAACAAAATAATTGGAGAATTAAAAAATCAGTTTACAACTCAATCAAAGAAGCTGGTGTAAGTATGTTTTATACTTCAGTAGTTTTATTTTTTGGTTTTTCAGTGTTTACGTTATCGAGTTTTGGTGGAACAATTGCTTTAGGAAGTTTGGTTGCACTGACTTTACTATTTGCTATGATTTCTAATCTTGTATTATTACCAGCATTATTACTATCTTTAGAAAGAACAATTGCCAATAAAGAAGAATTTATTGAACCAACAATTGATATTTTATCAGAAAATCACGAAGAAGACGAAATATCAAACGAAGAATAATTTTATATTTGTATTTAAATTAATAAAAGAATGAAACATACTAAAGTCATCGACCTTTTAAATAGCACAAAAACGTTACATGAAGTAACCGCAAAAGGTTGGGTTAGAACATTTAGAAACAATCAGTTTATAGCGTTGAACGATGGTTCTACGATTAATAATATTCAGTGTGTTGTAGATTTTGAAAATACACCCGAAGAAACTTTAAAAAGAATTACTACAGGAGCAGCAGTTAAAGTAGTTGGAATTTTGCAAGAAAGTCAAGGAAAAGGACAAAGTGTAGAAATTCAAGTTTCTAAAATCAGTATTCTAGGAGATTCTAATCCGGAAGAATATCCAATTCAGCCAAAAAAACACTCTCTTGAATTTTTAAGAGAAAATGCACATTTACGTGTAAGAACTAATGCTTTTGGGGCTATTATGAGAGTTCGTTCTGTGTTGTCTTTTGCAGTACATAACTATTTTCAAGGAAAAGGATTTGTTTATGTAAACACTCCAATCATTACAGGAAGTGATGCTGAAGGTGCTGGTGAAATGTTTAAAGTAACCGCTTTACCTTTCGATAAAACTCCAAGAACTGAAGAAGGAACAGTAAATTATAAAGAAGATTTCTTTGGTAAAGAAACTAACTTAACAGTTTCTGGTCAATTAGAAGCTGAAACTTATGCAATGGCTTTAGGTCAAGTATATACTTTTGGACCAACTTTTAGAGCTGAAAATTCAAATACATCACGACATTTAGCAGAATTTTGGATGATTGAACCAGAAGTGGCTTTCAATGACTTAGATGCAAATATGGATTTAGCTGAAGATTTTATTCAGTATGTAATCAAATATGTTTTAGAAAAATGTGGTGATGATTTAGCTTTCTTGGAACAACGTTTATTGGACGAAGAAAAATCAAAACCTCAAGCAGAAAGGAGCGAAATGAGTTTGTTACAAAAACTAAATTTCGTTTTAGAAAACAATTTCAAACGTGTTTCTTACACAGAAGCTATTGATATATTAAGAAATTCTTCTCCAAATAAAAAAGGTAAATTCAATTATATCATTAAAGAATGGGGAGCAGATTTACAAAGTGAACACGAACGATATTTAGTGGAAAAACACTTCAAATGTCCAGTAATTTTGTTTGATTATCCTGCAAATATCAAAGCATTCTACATGAGATTGAACGATAACACTGAACCAGGAAAAGAAACGGTTCGTGCTATGGATATTTTATTCCCAGGAATTGGTGAAATTGTTGGTGGTTCTCAAAGAGAAGAGCGTTATGATGTATTAGTCAAAAAAATGCATGCTTTAGGAATTGAAGAAGAAGAATTATGGTGGTATTTAGATACTAGAAGATTTGGAAGTGCCGTTCACTCAGGTTTCGGATTAGGATTTGAACGTTTGGTTCTTTTCGTTACGGGTATGACTAATATTAGAGACGTAATTCCTTTCCCAAGAACACCACAGAACGCAGAGTTTTAAAAATTAGGTTAAGAGTTTAAAAAGTTATAAGGTTAAAAGTTTGATGTAGTATTAACATTCAAAATTTAATTAATTAAGAAATATTAAAATGTTATGAGTTTATAGATTTAAATATATGTGCTATATATGTACAAACCCTTTTAAACTTTTAAACTCATAACCTTTTAACCAAAAGAAGAAAAATGCTTAAACACAGTTTACAATTCAAATTATCTCAAAAATTATCTCCACAACAAATACAGTTGATGAAGTTAATTCAATTGCCTACGCAAGCTTTTGAACAGCGTTTGGAAGAAGAATTAGTGGAAAATCCAGCGTTAGAAAGTGGAAAAGATGAAGTGGAAGATTATGATGATTTCAATGATGCATCTGATGATTATGACGATGATAACGAAAGAATTGAAACAGATATCAATATTGATGAATATTTAAGCAATGATGAAACTCCTGATTATAAATATCAGGCCAATAATTATAGTGATGATGACGAAGATAAAAGCACACCAATTGCTGCTGGAATAAGTTTTCATCAAGATTTAATCAACCAATTGAATACGTTTATCCTAAATGATGATGAACGAAGTATTGCTGAATTTCTAGTGGGAAGTATCGATGATATGGGTTACATCAGAAGAAGTATTCAAGATATGGTGGATGACATGGCTTTTACGCAAGGAATTTATACAGATGAAAAAACGGTTGAACGTATTTTACAAGTGGTTCAAGAATTAGAGCCTTCTGGTGTTGGTGCTCGTGATTTACAAGAATGTTTATTACTTCAATTAAAACATAAAACTCCGAATGAATCTATTGACTTAGCGACTAAAATTATAGAAGATCAATTTGATGCTTTTTCGAAAAAACATTATGACAAATTACTTCAAAAATTTGATGTTTCTAAAGACCAATTGCGAAAAGCTATTGATGAAATTGAAAGATTAAACCCTAAACCAGGTGGCTCTTATGGTGGAAATCTAAAAATGACCGAACATGTTGTTCCCGATTTTACCATTAAAATTATTGATGGTGAACTAGATTTAACCTTAAACGGAAGAAATGCACCTGAACTTCACGTGTCTAAAGACTATCAAGACATGTTGAAAACCTATAAAGACACCAGCGAAAAATCAAATTCTCAAAAAGATGCTGTTCAGTTTATCAAACAAAAATTGGATTCAGCTAAATGGTTTATTGATGCTATAAAACAACGTAGCGAAACTTTATATGTTACCATGAATGCCATTATGCATTACCAACAAGAATTCTTTTTAGATGGAGATGAAACCAAACTTCGTCCAATGATTTTAAAAGACATTGCAGATATGGTTGGTTTAGATATTTCAACGGTTTCTCGTGTTGCCAATAGTAAATATGTTGATACACCTTATGGAACAAAATTAATAAAAGATTACTTTAGTGAATCGATGACTAATGATCAAGGTGAAGAAGTATCTACTATTGAAATTAAAAACATCTTGCAACAAGTAATTGAAAACGAAGACAAAAAGAAACCTTATCCTGATGATAAATTAGCTGAAATTTTATTAGAAAAAGGATATCCAATTGCTCGTAGAACTATTGCAAAATATAGAGAACTATTAGATATTCCTGTAGCACGTTTGCGTAAGAAGATATAATTCCAGTTATGGATTTAAAAAAAACATTACCCTTATTTTCATATATATTTCATCCCATATTTATTACTTTTTATGGAGTTCTACTTTATATTTGGCTTTCTAATTTGGGTTTTAATTCATTATCACTCGTATTATTAATTCAAGTGATAATTTTGACAATATTATTACCTTTATCTATTTATTACTTATTAAAAGCAACAGGGCATATAAAATCATTTACAGAAGCCACCATAAATGAAAGAAAGTTTCCTATATTATTACAAGCTGTTTTTTTATTTTTGTTGCTAAAATTTAGTGGCTTTCTTGAGGAATTACCAGCACTTTATTTTTTTATGTTGGGTGGTCTAATTGCTTCTTTAACGGCTTTTATTCTAACTTTTGCAAACTTTAAGGTTAGTTTGCACATGATTGGAGTTTGTTCGTTACTAATGTTTGTAATAAGCCTAAGCCTATACTTAAACACTTCAATACTACCGTTAATTGCTTTGATGATTGTTATTTTGGGGAATGTTGCTTCTTCCAGACTTTTTATGAAATCTCATAATACTATCGAACTTATTGCTGGTTCTTTTATTGGATTTCTATCGCAAGTAATTTTATGGCAATTTTACTTATAAAATATAGAATACAAAACCAATATTAAAAGAGCTTAATTCTAACTTCTTATTATTTAATTTAACGTCTTCAAAAATTGGTGTCAATGAATATTGTACGTAAATATTTCCTGTATTATTTCCAACAGATAAATATGTTGCATATTTAATTTTTGATAAATCACTATTTCCTTTAAATGTAATATCTTGTGTATCTGATTTAAAAACAGATTTATCCGCGAATAAGTAAGATACTTTAAATCCTCCATAAATTCTCCAAAATTTATGACTCTCAAATGTTGAATTTCTCCAACGAATCTCAATCGGTAAATCTAAATGATGTAAAACCAATTTATTTTTATCAAATGTATCATCAATTGTATAAGTTGTAATTGATGAAGAATTATCTACTTTTATATTATTCTTTAAATTATTATATGAATAACCTAAACCAGCAGCAATTGCCCAAGTTCTTTTCTTGTTAAAAGGCATATCGCGAAGAAAACCAACAGAAATTCCAGAAGATAAGGAATGTTGACTAAAACCGTCAGGTCTATTCTGCACAAGGTTTAATGACAAGGTTGCATACATTTGGTCTTCTCTATACAAAGAATCTATAGTTGTCTTTTGCTCTTCTTGAGAAAAAACGACAACCGTAGAAAAGATAAAAAAAGACAATAGTAAGTTTTTCACTTTTAAATTTTTTTATAAAAATAATAAAAAAAGGCATCCATATGGACACCTTTTCATTTTATTAAAGCAATTAATTATTTAGTAGTTACGCTCCCTTGAGTAGTAGTATAATTAACTTTTAATTGTTCCGCTTTTCTTAATTCTTGTTTAATGTCAGTTACCAATCCCATTTTAACATCTTTATCAATTTTTAATGAAGCTGTTAAATAAGGTTCTGCATCTGAATTTCTTGCTGCTCTTTCTGAAGTAACAAAACTTTGAATTTCACTAGCATTAGATAATCTATCATTCAATTGAATTCTGGCATTACTACCATAAGTACTTTGATATCTTTCGCTTGGCTTACCAGCATAAATATACATTACATATTCTTTTTTGAACAATTTAGATGTTTGATCAGCTTTAGGCAATTTATTCTCTATCATTAAATCACTATCTTTCATAGTAGTAGCAACCATAAAGAAAAACAATAGCATAAATACAATATCTGGTAAAGATGCTGTTGAAATTGCTGGCATATCGCCCGATTTTTTCTTGTTAAACTTAGACATTTTTCTAAAATTTATTAGTTACGTTTTGGTTCTGCTTCCGAAAGTCTCTGTGGAAATAATTCTTGAATATACTTCACTTTCTCTCCAATCTTATCAAGTTCTACATCTGAATATTCTCCTTTTGATGCAGGATCACTATATATGTATTCTAATTCTGAAAATGTAACTCCATATTTTTTTAAACTTTCTCTGTTTCTTAAAATATTATAAGCGGCTACAAGTTCATTTTGAACAGCTATATAAGTTGCATAAGTTGTTTCAGAATCATTTGATAATGAAATCACAGCATCTAATGGACTATCTGATGACAAAGGATCTTTTGAACCTTCACAGTAGCTACAAATATTTTTTCCGTTATTTTCAAGAAAATCAATTGCAGCTTGTCTAAGATCTTTAATATCCATTAATTGTTCTTCAACTAACAACTGATTATTCATATTAACCAATACTGTTAATATATTTCTTTCATTGATATTTGGTGGATCTGGTTGTTCTTGCATTGGTGGCAATTTTCTATTAATTCCTTGATCCACTCCGATAGTTGTTGTAACTAAGAAGAAGATAAGCAATAAGAAGGCAATATCTGCCATAGAGCCTGCATTTACTTCTGGTGGTGCACCTCTTTTCTTTGCCATATTATTATTTTTTTGCGTTTTTAAACATGAAGAAGAATAAAGATCCTAAAGCAACTGTTCCTAAAATGTAAGTCATGTTTAGACCTGTACTTACCCATTTAGATGAACTTCCTGAAACCAATAATTCTTTTTTAACATTATAAACATCTGATCCATCAGCTATAACATATGAAATAACCAACACTCCTGCTAATATCCCAAGGGTTATCAATGTTCTTTTTAATGTGTCTTTGTGCGTAAACAGATTCTTTAATACATAAATTAAAACTATTGCAACACATGCAAATAGGATTACATAAGATAAATATATAAGGGCTGAAATCCAACTTTCATTATTACCATCTCCGTTAGCCATAACTAGTGCTAAAAACACTAAACTAAGTACTGCAATAATAAGAGCTGCTATTTTTGTTACTTTATGTAAATTCATAACAGTTATATATTTTTTAAGTTATTATTTTCTATAGTCTGATAACATATCGATTAACATGATAGAAGCATCTTCCATGTCGTTAACGATAGAATCAATTTTTGCAGTGATGTAGTTATAGAAAACTTGTAAGATCATTGCTACGATAAGACCGAATACAGTTGTTAATAAGGCAACTTTAATACCTCCAGCAACTAAAGATGGCTCCATAGATCCAGCAGACTCGATATTATCAAATGCTTCAATCATACCAATTACAGTTCCCATGAAACCTAACATCGGTGCTAATGCAATAAATAAAGAAATCCAAGAAACGTTTTTCTCTAATTGTCCCATTTGAACTCCACCATAAGCTACAACAGCTTTTTCAGCAGAATCAACTCCATGCTCATATCTGTCTAAACCTTGGTAATAAATAGAAGCAACTGGTCCTGATGTATTTCTACAAACTTCTTTAGCAGCGTTAACTCCACCTGATTTTAATGCATCTTCTACATCAGCAACTAATTTTTTAGTGTTAGTAGTAGATAAATTTAAGTATATAATTCTTTCAATAGCAATTGCTAAACCTAAAATTAAACATAATAATACGATTCCCATAAATCCAGGCCCACCTTCAACGAAACGTTGCTTTAATTTTTGGGTAAATGATGCTTCAGCAGCTGGTGCATCTTCATCAGCAGTTGTAGTCTCTACTGCATTTGCTTCGTCTGCTTGAGCTGCAACTTCTTCAACTTGTGTTTGTGCTGCTGCTGTAGAATCTGTAGCTTCTTGTGCTTGTACGCTTCCGAAAGCCATAATCCCTGTGATTGCTAAAATAGAAAATAATCTTTTCATTGCTCTTGTTCTTAATTTTAATTAGTTAATTTGGTTAAAAGTATAAAATATTTATTAAAATACAAATTGTTTGTGCGGAGAGGAAGGGATTCGAACCCTCGATACCCTTTTGGAGTATACATACTTTCCAGGCATGCTCCTTCGACCACTCGGACACCTCTCCAGAGGAGAACTGAATTTGAAGATGCTAAATAACATAAAAATTCTCACGTGGAAAAATTTTCTTTGTTATTTTTATATCATTTCACCTCTTAAAGGTGTTTCAAAAATGGTTTTGAACACTTTAGGTGAGACTTTTTGACCTAATAAGTACATCAATTTTGTAATTGCTGCCTCCGAAGTTATGTCTTTTCCTGAGACTATTCCTATGTTTTTCAACTGTGTACTAGTTTCATATTGCCCCATATTTACACTTCCACCACTGCATTGCGTAACATTAATAACGCAAATATTATTTTTTATTGCATTTGTAAGTTCAGAAATAAACCAATCTGATGATGGTGCATTTCCTGAACCATAAGTTTCCAAAATAATTCCTTTTAAATTTGGTGTCTTTAAAATTGATGCTAAAACGTTTTTATTAATACCAGGAAACAATTTTATAATGGCTACATTATCATCAAATGAAGTATTCACTTTTAATTTTTTTGCCCCTTTATTTTTTAGCAATAAATCTCTATTCACTTTAAGATGAACACCAGATTCTGCTAATTCAGGAAAGTTTGGTGAAGCAAATGCATTAAAATGTTCGGCACTTATTTTTGTTGTTCGATTGCCTCTATATAATTTATATTCAAAATAAAGGCAAACTTCGTTAAAAACAGGCTTCCCTTTTTCTTGTAGAGAAGCAATTTGAATTGCAGTGATTAGATTTTCTTTGGCATCTGTTCTTAAATCTCCAATTGGCAATTGTGAACCCGTAAAAACAACAGGTTTTGATAAATTTTCCAACATAAAACTTAGAGCAGAAGCACTATATGACATCGTATCTGAACCGTGTAAAACAACAAAACCATCAAAAGCATCATATTTTTCTTCAATAGTTGTTGCAATATTTTGCCAATTTTCTATTTGAATATTAGAAGAATCAATTGGATTTGCAAAAGAAACAGTATCTATTTCGCAGTCTAATAAGTGTAATTCTGGAATCCGCTTTAACAATTTTTTAAAATCAAATGCTTTTAAAGCTCCTGTATCATAATCTTTAACCATACCAATCGTTCCACCAGTATAGATAAGTAATATTTTTGGTTTAGATTGTGGCATTGTTGTATTTCAATTTATTTACTACAGGATTAGCATACATAGCCAAAAACCCTTCTCTTAAAACAGTTGAGTTTTCATCAATACGAAGTTCTAATCTTCTTTGAAACAATTGTTTTTCTTCAATACTATATTTACTTTCAAATTGATTTGTGTTGTTCAACATATCATAAGCTATATAATTTGTTGGCCATAACTTATAAGACTGTAATATAGAGTCATCAATTTTTTGAGTTAGTAATTGAATCTGTTTATTAGGATTTTGCTCCACAGATACTATTTCATCAATTTCTGATGATAAAACATCTCCAACATGAATATGAATTCTTTTCTTTTGTCCGATAATTCCGCTTAATAAGGTGATAAAATCTTCGTTTTTCTCCTTTATATATATTTCTTTTTTTGCTTCTGCTAAAAGTTGTGGCATTTTTAAAGCATCTGTTGGATCATATTCATAAGAAAGCGAAACAGGAACAATTTTAATTTTCTTAAAATATTCCATGATATCTTTATCTTCTGCCCCCATTGATAGCATCTTTAAAACTCCTGAATGAGTAGCATCATTACCATCTTTAGTCCTTCCTTCACGTTGAGCAATCCAAACCGAACGATTTTCTTTCAACAATAATTGAGCTATAAATTCTGACATGTTTTTAGAACTTCCTAATAATTCTCTTGGTGAAAGTCCTCTTTGAACCACAAAATTTCTATTTAATTTAGAAAGTGCTAGTAAGAATGATTTTTTTACTAAATTATCTCCAATGGCTGAAGCTGTCATGACTAAACCGTGATCAAATAAAGCAACATTTAACAATGAAGTATCTAAAATTATATCTCTATGGTTGGAAATAAAAAGATACGAAGTGTTTGGTTCTAATTTCTCAAAACCCGAAGTTGTTAATCCATCAGAACTTTTTTCTAAAACTTTTTGAACTGACTTATAGATAAAATTACATTGAAAATCTCTGATTGAATGTGTTTCAGTTAATTTTGCTTTCCAAACCTCATCATCAACATCTGGAAAAGTAAAATTCATCAATGCCTTCATCATGGGATGATTTAATGAAGATTTTAAAGCAGCATTTACTTCAGCATCATAAAAAAATCGAATGGCATCAAACTTTGACATGTATTAATTTTATTTTTAAGAAAACAAAAGAACAAAAAAATAATGAATTTAAAGGTAATTTTAAGTTAAATCCCAAAAATAGCTTTTGAATTTTCGGTTGTTATGTTGGCAATTTCTTCAACAGAAACGTTATATATTTCAGCTAATTTTTGAGCAACTAATAAGGCATAACTACTTTCATTGCGTTTACCACGGTAAGGTACTGGTGCTAAATAAGGTGAATCGGTTTCTAAAACAATATGCTTTAAATCTATTTGATTCAGAAATTGGTCAATCTTTCCGTTTTTGAAAGTAGCAACTCCTCCAATTCCAAGTTTCATTCCTAATGAAATGGCTAACTGGGCTTGTTCCAAGTTTCCTGTAAAGCAATGAAAAATTCCGTATAAATTATCGTCTTTTTCAGACTCTAAAACTTCAAAAACCTCATCAAAAGCATCTCGACAATGAATATTGATACCTAAATTGTATTTTTTTGCTAATTGAATTTGATATTTAAAAGCGTGTTTTTGAATATCCAAAGTGGTTTTGTCCCAAAATAAATCAATTCCGATTTCTCCAATCGCATAGAACTTTCTTTTTTCTAATTCTGTTTCAACATGAGCTAATTCTTCTAAATAATTTTCTTTTACATAACAAGGATGCAAACCCATCATCAAAAAGATATTTTCAGGAAATTGAGTTTCTAAATCATACATTTTTTGAGTGTAACTCGAATCAATTGAAGGAATAAAAAATCGTGAAACTCCAGCATCAATTGCTTTTTGAATAACTTCTTTTCGGTCTTCATTAAATTGTGAAGAATATAAATGGGTGTGTGTATCAGTTAAAATTAGTTTCAAAATTTATAGTTTCAGATTGTAAAGTTTATGATTACAAAGTTAGTTGTTTTTATATAATTCTACTATTTTTGAGCTATGGAAGAAATTCAAGATTTTTTAAAAGGCAAAAAATACAAAAAGATAAAATTTAAGGTTTTAAAAACCCAACATTTATTGGTTACTGCCAAAATAAATGACATTAAAGGAACATTCATTTTAGATACTGGTGCAAGCAATAGTTGTGTGGGTTTTGATGAAATTATTAAGTTTGAATTATTTGCCGAAAACTCTGAAACCAAAGCTGCTGGTGCTGGTGCAACTGGAATGCTAACACAATTATCAAAAAAGAACAAATTACAAATGGGAAGATGGAAATCTGAAACCTTGAATTTAGTGGTTTTTGATATGAGTCACGTTAATGAAGCCTTGATAAGTTATAAAACCAAACCTGTAAACGGAATTATTGGCGCTGATGTTTTATTAGAAGGAAAAGCTATTATTGATTATGCCAATCATTATTTGTATTTGAAATAATTTTTGGGCAATTGCTAAAGCACCACGCTATCCATTATAGTTTTGCAAAACCATTTATCAAAGTTTTGCAAAAGCTGCCATTCCTATCGTTATTGCAATAAGTACTAAAAAACAAAATCCCAAACTCAATTAAGAATTTGGAATTTAACTTTATATTAAACCTGACAAGTTTTGAAATCCTATCAGGTTTGTTTTTCTATAATTCTAAAGCTTTCTTAGGGTTGTTATCCATTAATAATTCTACTGGATTTTCTAAAGCTTCTTTAATAGCTACTAAGAAACCAACTGACTCACGACCATCAATAATTCTGTGATCGTAAGACAAAGCTACGTACATCATTGGGTGAATTTCAACTTTTCCATCCACTGCAATTGGACGCTCAATAATGTTGTGCATTCCTAAAATTCCAGATTGTGGTGGATTGATAATCGGTGTAGATAACATACTTCCAAAAACACCACCATTTGTAATCGTAAATGTTCCTCCAGTCATATCATCAACTGTAATTTGTCCATCACGTGCTCTTAAAGCTAATCTTTTGATTTCTGCTTCAACTCCACGGAAAGTTAATAATTCTGCATTACGAACAACAGGAACCATTAAACCTTTTGGTCCAGAAACTGCGATAGAAATGTCAGCAAAATCATAAGCTACTTTATAATCACCATCCATCATTGAGTTCACATCTGGATATAATTGTAATGCTCTTGTAACTGCTTTAGTAAAGAATGACATATATCCTAAACCAACACCATTGTGCTTAGCTTTGAATTCGTCTTTATATTGATTTCTAATAGTATTAATTGGTGTCATGTTAACTTCGTTAAAAGTCGTTAACATCGCTGTTTCGTTTTTAGCAGCTACTAAACGTTCAGCCACTTTTCTACGCAACATTGATAATTTTGTTCTTTCAGAACTACGAGAACCACCTGTTGGAGTTCCCATTGAAGGTACAGCATTTACAGCATCGTCTTTAGTGATTCTTCCATCTTTTCCTGTTCCAACAATATCTGAAGGTTGAATATTTTTTTCTTCTAAAATTTTTCTTGCTGCTGGAGAAGGAGTTTGAGATGCATATGTTTTCTCAGCTGCTGGAGCTGCTTTTGGTGCTTCTGGTTTTTTTTCTTCAACTTTTGCTTCAGTTTTAGCTGGTGCATCACCTGCTGGTTTTGCTGCACTTGTATCAATTAAACATACTACTGCTCCAACAGCGACTGCATCACCTTCTTCAGCTTTTAGTGTAATAATTCCACTTTCTTCTGCAGGCAATTCTAATGTTGCTTTGTCTGAGTCAACCTCAGCAATAGCTTGATCTTTTTCTACGTAATCGCCATCTTGTACTAACCAAGTTGCAATTTCTACTTCTGTAATCGATTCTCCCGGAGATGGGACTTTCATTTCTAAAATCATATTCTTTTAGTTTAAAAGTTTTCCCTTAGACAAGCTTAGGGTTGTATTTGTGTTGTTTTTATTGAAATAATGTTTTGTCAAAAATCATGGCAATGGCATTCTTTTGACGCTTTTTAGAACGCTCATAACTTCCTGCTGCTGGTGCGCTATATGCTTTTGGTGATGCTAAACGAAGTTTAACTAAGTCAAAATTCATTAACATAAAACTATAAGCTCCCATGTTTTTAGGTTCTTCTTGAGCCCAAACATAGTCATCTACATTTGGATAACTTGCAATAATTTCTTTAATCTGATCAATTGCTAATGGAAATAACTGTTCTAAGCGAACTACAGCAACGTCATTTCTTTCTAATTCTTCTCTTTTTTCAATGATATCATAATATACTTTTCCTGTACAGAATACCAATGATTTAATTACTTTTTTATCTTTTACATTTGGATCATCCAATATTTCTTGGAATTGACCATTTGCCATTTCATCAGCTTTTGAAACTGCTAATGGATGACGCAACAAACTTTTTGGTGTAAACACAATTAAGGGTTTACGGAAATTTGTTAGCATTTGTCTTCTTAACAAGTGGAAGAAATTGGCTGGAGTTGTACAATCTGCAATATACATATTATGTTTAGCACACATTTGTAAATAACGTTCCATACGAGCAGATGAATGTTCTGCTCCTTGATTTTCATATCCATGAGGCAATAACATTACTAATCCATTTTGATTGTTCCATTTGTCTTCACCAGCAGAAATGTATTGATCAATCATGATTTGTGCACCGTTAGAGAAATCTCCAAATTGTGCTTCCCAAATTGTTAATGTTTTTGGTGAAGCCAATGCATAACCATACTCATAACCAACAACACCATATTCTGAAAGATGTGAATTATAAATATAAAAATTTCCTTTTTTGTCTTTGACTTTGTCAAGTAAAACAACTTCTTCTTCTGATTCTTCTACTTTTACAACTGCATGTCGGTGAGAAAAAGTTCCTCTTTCTACATCTTGTCCAGTAATACGAACATCATAACCTTCAGTTATTAAAGAACCATAGGCTAATAGCTCTCCCATTGCCCAATCCAAATTATCCGATTCGAAATACATATTCTTTCTATCGTTGATAATTTTCTTGATTTTACTAATGAATTTTTTGTCTTCTGGTAATTCTGAAATTGTTTTAGCAATCTCTGTTAATTTAGCTTTATCAAAAGATGTGTCATATTTTTTAAGCATTTCATCATCTGAAACTTGTTCAAAACCAGTCCATTCATTTTGCATAAATGGAGTGATAACTGTTAAATCTTTTTTACGAGATTCTTCTAAGTTTTCATCTAATTTTGCTTTATATTTTGCTTCTAATTCTTTCACATATCCAGCATCAATAATACCTTCTTGTCTTAATTTTTCGGCATAAATGTCACGAGAATTTTTATGTTTCGCAATTGCTTTATATAAAATAGGTTGCGTAAATTTAGGCTCATCACCTTCATTGTGACCGTATTTTCTATATCCTAATAAATCGATAAACACATCTGCACCAAATTCCATTCTATAATCTAATGCAAACAACATGGCATGAACTACAGCTTCTGCATCATCAGCATTTACGTGAAGTACTGGAGATAATGTTACTTTTGCAATATCTGTACAATATGTTGATGAACGAGCATCTAAATAGTTAGTTGTAAATCCAACTTGATTATTAATTACTAAATGAATTGTTCCACCTGTTTTAAAACCATCTAAGTTAGCCATTTGAATGATTTCATATACAATTCCTTGTCCAGCAATTGCAGCATCACCATGAACAGCGATTGGCAATACTTTTGAAACATCATTTGGATATAATCTATCTTGTTTAGCTCTTGCTATTCCTTCTATAACTGCTCCTACTGTTTCAAGGTGAGAAGGGTTAGGTGCTAAGTTTAGATTTATTTTTTTACCTGAATTTGTGCTTCTATCTGAAGTTAATCCTAAGTGATATTTAACATCACCATCAAAAGTTAAATCATCATCATAATCTTTTCCGTCAAATTCTGAGAAGATGTTTTGAGTGTTTTTTCCAAAAATATTTGCTAAAACATTTAAACGACCTCTATGTGCCATTCCCATTACAAATTGCTCTACTCCTTTTTCAGCAGCAGCTTCAATCAAAGCATCTAAAGCTGGAATTGCAGATTCACAACCTTCTAATGAAAAACGTTTTTGTCCAACATATTTTGCATGTAAAAAAGTTTCAAATGAAACTGCTTCATTTAGTTTTCCAAGTATATTTTTCTTTTGTTCTGGATTGAAATTAGGTTGGTTATCATTTATATCTAATCTATTTTTAACCCAACTTAATTTTTTTGGATCACGAATATACATGTATTCAACACCAATTGATTGACAATACACTTTTTCTAAGTGTTTTAATATATCAGTCAACGTACTTGGTGGCATATTAACAATCTTTGCTGCATCAAAAACAGTGTTTAAATCTGCTTCTGACAAATCAAAATTTTCTAATGCTAAAGTTGGTGTGTATGTTCTTCTATCTCTTACTGGGTTTGTTTTTGTAAATAAATGACCGCGAGTTCTGTAGCCATCAATTAAGCGAAGTACGTTGAATTCTTTTTGTGTTTTTTCAGCTACATGGTCACATGAAAAGTTACCATCTGTAATTTGTTGAGCCACATCTTGTGATCCAAAATTAGATTGACCAAAGTCAAATCCTTGAAAAAAACTTCTCCAACTTGGTTCAACACCATCTGGATTTTCTAAATATTGTTCGTATAAATCTGCGAAAAATGCAGTATGTGCAGCGTTTAAAAAGGAAAACCTATCCATATTGTGGTCTAAAAAGACATTTTGGTTAAATAATTGCACAAAAGTACAATAATTGCAAATATATTTTACTTATTTTTGGATACATTTATGAATTATTTTGAAAATTTCTCATAGATTCCCGAAATTTCTAAATATTTTACATTTTTATAAAAATTAACCTCTAAAAATTAAAGAAATGAAAATTAATTCTTTAAAAAAACATATTGCTTTAATAGCTTTGGTAATTTTTCAGTTTGCTTTTAGTCAGGATTCAAACCCAAAAAATAATTTTTGGAACAAAGTACAATTTGGTGGTGGACTTGGATTAGGCTTTGGAAATAATTCAACTAATATTTCTGTTGCACCAAGTGCCATTTATAATTTCAATGAAAAAGTAGCTTTAGGTGTTGGGATTCAATACAGTTATATCAGACAAAAAGATTTTTATACTTCTCATTTATATGGAGGAAGTATAATTGGATTAGTTAACCCTATTCAAGAAATACAATTATCTGCTGAATTAGAAGAATTGAGAGTCAATACTGATTTCGATAACTCTAGCTTGACTTCAGATAACT
Organism: uncultured Flavobacterium sp.; assembly: GCF_963922255.1. Taxonomy (GTDB): domain Bacteria; phylum Bacteroidota; class Bacteroidia; order Flavobacteriales; family Flavobacteriaceae; genus Flavobacterium. The sequence goes on from NZ_CAWUIC010000002.1 coordinate 86,008, forward strand.
TTTGGAATACAGCTTTGTTTTTAGGAGCTGGTTATAAAACAAATAATGCGACAATTGGAGTTCGTTATAATGTTTTGCATAATGACAACAATAACATTTATACCACAGCTTTTATGCCTTTTGTAAGGGTTTATTTTTAGTATTTATTCCTAAACCAAACTTTTTGCCATTCTCTTTTTAAGATTAAAAAAGAAACTTGCTCGGCTAATTCTACTAAATCTGAACCGTCTAATTTTTTAATTTCGGTTTCAGAAACATCAATTATATATAGTAGATTTAGGTATTCTGCGAACTTAAATTGAATTAATTTCAATACTTTTTCATGTACTAAATCTTTAAATTGAAATGGAAAAATATCCAAAGGAATAGCAATGGCTTCATTAGCTAAAGCAAAATCTTTATTGGTTTGCTCAATCAATTTAAAATACAAATGTTCTTCTTCTGCTAGAGAAATTAGAGATTCGATATTAACAGGTTGTGTGTACATAAAATTCCAAAAAAATAATTCCAAATTCCAAATTCAGAATTATTGGAATTTGGAGTTTTAAAACTGGTATTTATTTTAAACGTTTCGATTCATTAGTTTTTCTCCAAAAGCATATAAAAGTTGTTTTTTTTCTTCAGAAATTTCCATTTTTTGCAGAGTTTCGAAGGCTTTTTGAGTATATTCTTTTATAGCTTCTTGTGTGGTTTTGCTTGCTCCTGATTCGTTGAAAATCGATTTTACAGTTTCAATTTTATCTGTATTATCCTTGGGCTGAATTGAAAACAAATGCATCAATTGATCTTTATCCTCTTTATTTCCATACTCCAATGCTTTTAGATATAGATATGTCTTTTTATTTTCAATAATATCACCTCCAATTTGTTTACCAAAAGTTTCTGGATTTCCAAAAGCGTCTAAATAATCATCTTGTAACTGAAAAGCAATTCCTAAATTCAATCCAAAATCATAAATTAAATCTGCGTTTTCTTTTGAAGCTTCTGCTACAATTGCACCCATCTTCATTGCGGCTCCAACTAAAACTGCTGTTTTATACTCTATCATTTTTAGATATTCTGGAATCGTAACATCATCACGCGTTTCAAAATCTACGTCGTATTGTTGTCCTTCACAAACTTCTAAAGCGGTTTTGCTAAATAATTTGGCTAAATCTCTAAAAATATTCGGTTCATAGTCTTCGAAATACTGATATGCTAGAATTAGCATTGCATCACCAGAAAGAATTCCGGTATTTATATTCCATTTTTCGTGAACTGTAACTTTTCCTCTTCGTAGTGGAGCATCATCCATGATATCATCATGAATCAAAGAAAAATTATGAAAAACCTCAACAGCTGTAGCTGCTTGCAACGCTTTTTTATAATCACAATCAAAAATCTCAGCAGTCATTAATGTCAAAACTGGACGCATTCGTTTTCCACCTAAACTCAAAATGTACTGAATTGGTTCGTATAGATTTTTTGGCTTTTTTGCTACAACTAATGAATTAAAATGATTAGAAATAACTTCTTGATATTCTGAAATGGAATGCATCTTTTGGGATTAGAATTATAAAACTTCACAAAAGTAAAATATTTATAGCTAATAACCGCTTAACAAATGAATCAATAATCTGAATGTTTCCAAAATGTTAAATTTTGTTAAAAACTTTGGAAACTTTTTTTGTATTCAAAGTTTCCGTTGTAGATTTGCGCCATAAAATTTCAATACCATGAATGCTTTAAGTTTGCAATTAAATCATACCGAATCGGATTTTCTTATTAAAGTGAGAAAAAAAATCACTTCTTATCTTAAGAATAGAGTAAAAAAATCTAGTGGTTATGTTATTGTAAAAAATAATACTATTGAAAATGTTTCATTAGAATTTGAACTTGAAATTTCTAAAGAAAATGAAATTAAAAAGAATGGTATTATTATAAACAACATTGCTATTTCCAACGAAAACATAATAAGTTTTAAATCGCTTTCTTTTCAAAAAATCAATCCAAATATTAATTTCATTAAAGGACATCTAACTATCAATAACATCACAAAGGTTATTGAGCTTGAAGCTTACACTAAAATAATAAAAGAGAAGAATGAAAAATCTAAAGTCGTTTTTGAATTAATTGGTGAAATAAACAAAAGTGATTTTAGCTTAGGGTTAAATGAAAAAGTAAGAATCAACGGGAAAGCCATTGGAAAACAAATAAATATTGAAGGAAATTTTGAATTCTATAATTAATAAATGATGAAAGACCAAATTTTAAATAAAGCAACAGAAATGTTCCTTAAACTTGGTTTTAAGAGTGTAACAATGGACGATATTGCTTCGGAAATGGGTATTTCAAAAAAAACGATTTACAAGTATTTCAGCAATAAAGATGTTTTAATTGTAAAAAGTGTTGAATTGGTTCACAAAGAAATTCGTGAAACGATAGACAAAATTATATCTGAAAATTTTAACGCAATTGAGGAAAACTTTGAAATTAAAAGAATGTTTAGAGAAATGTTTCGTTCAGCAGAATCTTCGCCTATTTATCAACTAAAAAAACACTATCCAAAAGTTTATGAAAAAGCATTGAGCACTCAAATTGATGTTTGCGAAACTTGTTTTAAACAAAACATTATTAAAGGTATTAACGAAGGTTTGTACAGAGAAAATTTGGACGTAGACAATTATGTGAAATTTTATTACAGTCTAATTTTTAATATAAATGAAAATACAATGTTAGAAAAAGATGTCCATGAATTAGAAGTAAAAGCTTTAGAATATCACACTAGAGCTATGGCAACATTAACTGGAATCATTGAATTAGAAAAACACCTTAAAAATCCAATTATATAAACAATGAAGAAAACAATTCTTATAACATTATTAACTTTTACACTGTCGATAAGTGCGCAAGAAGTAGCTCCACTAACATTAAAAGATGCCATCACTTTTGCGCTTGAAAACAAAGCAGAAGCTAAGAAAGCTAAATTAGAAGTAGAAAATAGCGAGTATAAAATTCAAGAAGTTCGTTCGAGAGCTTTACCTCAAATTTCGGCTAATGGAAGCATGACATACAATCCTATTCTTCAATTAAATGCTTTACCTGGCGATTTTTTTGGAGCACCAGGAACTACAATTTTAGCTCCACTTGGACAAGAATGGAACTCGATAGCAGGAGTTTCTTTAAATCAAGCTTTGTTTGACCAATCGGTTTTTACAGGTTTAAAAGCGGCTAAATCTACCAGAGAATTTTACCAAATAAACGCTCAATTAACTGAAGAACAAGTTATCGAACGTGTTGCAAATGCGTATTATCAAGTATATGTGCAACAACAAAAACTTATTGTGGTTGATAATAACTTGAAAAACACAAACAAAGTAAAAGACATCATCAAAGGTCAATTTGATAATGGTTTGGCTAAAAAAATTGATTACGATAGAATTACGGTTCGTGTGAACAATATCAATTCACTTCGTCAGCAAATTTTAAATGCGATTTCGCTTCAAGAGAATGCATTGAAATTTTATATGGGAATGCCAATGGAAAACAAAATTATCATTCCTAATACTGCTTTTGAAGTTACACCACAAGACTTATCATCAACAGCTGATGTTACTGGAAGAACCGAATATTTGTTACTTAAAAAACAAGAACAATTATTAACGTACCAAAAAAAGGCAGCTCAAGCGGCTTATTATCCAACACTTTCATTAAGCGGAAGTTATAACTATATTGGTCAAGGTCCAGAAATGCCATTATTTGCAAAACCAGCTGATGGCGTTTATTGGTCAGACTTTGCTTCTATAGGTTTGAGTTTAAGAGTTCCATTATTTACAGGATTTGGAACAAGAGCAAAAGTAAGACAAGCAAACAACGCATTAAGTTCGATAAAAGTAGATCTTGATGACACAAAATTAGCGTTGGATTTAGCATTTGATAATGCAAAAAAACAACTTGAAAACAGTTTGATAACCATCAACAATCAAAAAGAGAACGCGCAACTTGCTCAAGAAGTTTTTGATAATACCAATAACAATTACACACAAGGATTAGCTGCATTAACCGATTTATTAGACGCTGAAAACGCATTGGTTGAAGCACAAAACAATTATACCAGTGCTATTTTAGAATACAAATTAGCAGAAATTCAATTCATAAAATCAAAAGGCGAACTTAAAACACTAACCAATAAATAATTAAAATGAAAAAGACAATTATAACTATAGTAATCATTTTAGCCTCATTAGGTGTAATCGGATTTATATTAACTAAAAACAAAGCAGAAAACGAAGCTAAAACAGCAATCGTAGCTGAAAAAAACGCATCGGTTTCTGTAAAAGTTGATACGGTAAAAACAGAAGAAGTTTCATTAGATTTCGTATCAAACGGAAATTTTGAACCAATTCAAGAGTTAAAATTTTCTGCTGAAAAATCTGGAAAAGTAACTCAAGTTTTAGTTAAAGAAGGTGACTATGTAAAAGCTGGACAAACACTTGCTATTGTAAGAAGCGATGTTATTAACGTAAATGCACAAAACGCAAATGCGGTATATCAAAACGCTGTTGCAGATTACACAAGATTTGAAAATGCTTTTAAAACAGGTGGTGTAACGAAACAACAATTAGACCAAGCAAGATTAGCAATGGTAAATGCAAAAGCAAATTTAACGCAAGCTAACATCAATGTAGGTGATACTAGAATTAAAGCTCCAATTAGTGGTTTTATCAATAAAAAATTCATTGAACCAGGATCTATTTTATCTGGAATGCCTCCTACAGAATTGTTCGAAATTGTAAACGTATCTAAATTAAAATTAAAAGTTACGGTTAACGAAAGTCAAGTAGCAAGCTTAAAAGTAGGAAGCGTAATTAAAGTAGGTTCAAATGTGTATCCAGATAAAGAATTTACTGGAAAAATTACTTTCATTGCTCCAAAAGCAGATGCAAGTTTAAACTTTCCAGTTGAAATTGAAATCACAAACAACACTTCAAACGACTTAAAAGCGGGTATGTATGGAACAGCAAAATTTGCTTCGAACCAACAAAAACAAACTTTGAAAATTGTACCAAGAAATGCATTTGTTGGAAGTGTTAGCAGCAACGAAATTTTTGTAATTGAAAACGGAACTGCGAAACTTAAAAAAGTAACAGCAGGTAGAATTTTAGGTGACAAAGTAGAAATCTTAGACGGATTATCTAACGGAGAAATTGTAATTGTAACTGGACAAATCAACTTACAAGACGGAAACGCTGTTGAAGTTATTAAGTAGCAATAAGCTGTAAGCTAAAAGCAATAAGCTTATTGTAATACTAAAATATTGAATACAACAGCTTATAGCATATAGCTTAAAGCATAAAACAAATAAATATATGAAATTAGCAGAAATATCGATAAAACGTCCATCGTTAGTAATTGTATTGTTTACAATTCTAACACTTGGTGGACTGTTCAGTTATAGCAATTTAGGCTACGAATTGATTCCTAAATTTGAAACTAACGTAATCACAATTGCTACAATTTATCCTGGTGCATCGCCAAGTGAAATTGAAAATACGGTAACCAAGAAAATTGAAGATGCCGTAGCTTCATTAGAAAACATCAAAAAAATTGATGCAAAATCGTACGAAAGTTTATCAACCGTATCCATCACATTAACTTCAAATGCAGATGTAAACATTTCGATGAACGATGCGCAACGTAAAATTAACGCCATCATTAGTGATTTACCAGATGATGCCGAAACACCTTCGTTAACCAAATTTTCATTGAGTGATTTACCAATTATGACTATTGGTGCCAACGGAAAAATGGACGAAGTTGCTTTTTACGACTTAATTGACAAAAAATTAGCTCCAATTTTATCTCGTGTTCAAGGTGTTGCACAAGTAAACATTATTGGTGGACAAGAGAGAGAAATTCAAGTAAATCTTGATGCTGTAAAAATGCAAGGTTACGGACTTTCGATTCCGCAAGTGCAACAAAATATTTTATCATCAAATTTGGATTTCCCTACAGGAAACATTCAAACGCGTGAGCAAAAAATATTAATTCGTTTAGCTGGAAAATATAAAAATGTTGAAGAATTAAGAAACTTAATCGTATCCTCTAAAAACGGAATTCAAGTTCGCTTAGGTGATATTGCCGATGTTCAAGACACGCAAAAAATTGCTGAAAAAGTTGCTCGCGTAGATCAAAAAAGCGCTATTCTTTTGCAAATTGTAAAACAATCCGATGCAAATGCTGTTGCGGTAAGTGAAGAATTGGTAAAAACCATCAACAAATTAGAAAACGATTATAAATCGAAAGGTTTACAATTAGAAATTGCAAAAGACAGTACTATTTTCACACTAGAAGCAGCAGATGCGGTGGTTCACGATTTACTTATTGCCGTTATATTAGTAGCTTTAGTAATGTTGTTTTTCTTACACAGTGTTAGAAACTCGTTAATTGTAATGGTTTCGATTCCTGCTTCGTTAATTGCAACTTTCATTGGAATCTACTTAATGGGATATACCTTAAACTTAATGAGTTTATTAGGATTATCTTTAGTTGTTGGTATCTTGGTGGATGACGCGATTGTGGTATTGGAAAACATTTACCGCCACATGGAAATGGGTAAAAACAAAGTTCGTGCTGCTTATGATGGAACTGCCGAAATTGGAGGAACCGTTGTATCGATTACCTTAGTAATTGTGGTAGTATTTTTACCAATTGCAATGAGTACAGGCTTAGTTTCAAACATTATTACGCAATTCTGTGTAACGGTTATTATTTCGACTTTATTGTCGTTAGTGGCTTCGTTTACTATTATTCCTTGGTTATCATCAAGATATGGAAAATTAGAACACATTACGGGTAAAACCTTTTTTGGAAGAATTATCCTTGGATTTGAAAGCTATTTAACTCGTTTTACTGACTGGGTTTCAGGATTGTTAACTTGGTGTTTAGACCATTATATTAAAACTATCGCGGTTGTTTTAGTATTGTTCTTTGGTTCAACCATCGGATTAATGGGTGGTGGATTTATTGGAGGAGAATTCTTCGCAGCATCTGATAGTGGTGAGTTTTTAGTTCAAATTGAAATGCCAAAAGACGCTTCGTTAGAACAAACCAACTTTATGACACAAAAAGCAGAAGCTTTCTTGAAAAAAGAAGAATATGTTCACAGTCAAATTACAACTATTGGTCAAACTAGTGAAGGACTTGGAGCATCTCAAGCAACTGCTTATAAATCGGAGATTAACGTAAAAATGGTTGGTTTAGACAAACGTGATGAACCAGCAAACGTTTATGCAGCGAAAACAAAACGTAAATTAGAGAAAATCTTAGTTGGAGCAAAAGTTAAAACGGTTCCAGTAGGTATTTTAGGAACTGCTGAAGATGCAACTTTAGGTTTAATCGTTACAGGTCCGAATGTAGAAACAGCTATGGCATTTGCAAAAGCTGCTGAAAAAGAATTACGCACGATTCCTGGAGCTACAGAAATTGAATTATCTGTAGAAGACGGAAATCCAGAAGTAAACGTTCAGGTTGACAGAGATAAAATGGCTGCTTTAGGATTGAGTTTACAAACTGTAGGTATGACCATGCAAACTGCATTTAGTGGAAATACTGATGGTAAATTTAGAGCCGGTGAATACGAATACGACATCAACATTAAATATAATGCATTCGACAGAAATAGTATTGCCGATGTAAGTAACTTAATCTTCATCAATGATAGAGGCGAACAAATTAAATTAATCCAATTTGCAACCGTTTCTGAAAGTTCTGGTCCAAGTGAATTAGAAAGAAGAGACAAATCAGCATCGGTAACTGTAAAAGGTCAAAATGTGGGAGTTGCTTCGGGAACTATTGTATCACAATGGCAAGAGAAAATTGATAAATTAGAAAAACCAACCGGTGTAGATTACATTTGGGGTGGTGATATGGAAAACCAATCGGAAGGTTTTGGAACACTTGGAATTGCATTATTAGCGGCTATTATCTTGGTTTACCTTGTAATGGTTTCGTTATACGACAGTTTTGTGCATCCATTTGTAGTATTGTTTGCGATTCCGCTTTCGTTTATTGGAGCAATGTTAGCTTTAGCTTTAACAAATAATACGTTGAATATTTTCACCATATTAGGTATCATCATGCTAATTGGTCTGGTGTGTAAAAATGCAATTATGTTGGTTGATTATACTAATCAAAGACGTAAAGCTGGAGAAAGTATCAGAACTGCACTAATTCAAGCGAATCACGCAAGGTTACGTCCAATTTTAATGACTACGATTGCAATGGTATTTGGTATGTTCCCAATTGCATTAGCTTCTGGTGCTGGAGCAGAATGGAAAAACGGTTTGGCTTGGGTAATTATTGGTGGATTAATTTCATCTTTATTCTTAACTTTAATTGTGGTTCCTGTAATCTATGAAATCATGGAAAAAATAATCGCTAAATTCTCTAAAGGAGAAAAAACAGATTATGAAGCAGAAATGGTTGCCGATTATGTTCACACAGAATTAAGTGAAGACGGTTTTAACCCGAAACATACTTTATAAAAACAAAAAAGTCCCGATTAAAAAAATTGGGACTTTTTTTATAGTTTAAAATAGAATTAATTTTTTACTAAAACTTCTTTAGACCATTTGCGAACATCAGCAACTCTATTGTCAGAATAATCAACTTCATTTAAAGTATCTTCAGTCCAAAAGAACCATTTTCCAACTTTAACTCCATTATTATATTCTCCAATAGCTACTTTATTTCCATTTTCATTGTAAGAAACCCATTTACCCTGCAATTTACCATTTAAATAGTTTCCTTCTTGCTTAACTTGACCGTTATCATGAAAATATGTTGCTTTAACTTCGTTTCCTACTACTTCAAATTTTGGCTCAATTTCTTGCGCATAAAATACACTAGAAATCAATAATGCTACCATAATTACTACTTTTTTCATCTTCTTTCTAATTAATAGGTTAATATTATAAATCAAATATACAAAATTAATTTACAATAAAAAAACATTTAGTTAACAATTTGATAACATTGGAAATGTGAGTATAAAAAAACCAACAGAGATCTGCTGGTTTTTTTTACATATTTTGGAAAAACTATTTTACTAATTCGCTTAAAACTCTATCTAAATCAGCCGAAGAAGGTCTATCAGCATTTGCATTCACAACATTTCCATCAGGTCCAATTAAGATAAATCTTGGAATTCCATTGATACCATAATCTTTTACAAATTGAGAATTCCAATCATTATCAGCAAACAACTGAATACCACCTAACTCTTTATCATCAACCATGGCTCTCCATTTGTCTTTGTCTTTAAGCTTGTCAATTGAAATACTTACAAACTCGATGTTTTTTCCATGATATTTTTCTTCTATCTTTTTTAAGAATGGAATTTCTGCTCTACAAGGTGCACACCAAGTTGCCCAAACATCAACATAAACATATTTACCTTTTAAATCTTCCAATTTAGTAACACCACCTTTATGGTTTTCATAAGCAAAAGATGGAGAAGGGTTTCCATTAAGTTTCTTTATTTGCAAATTTTCAGCATACATTCTTTGAATTCCAGAAAATTGCTGAGTCATCATTTTCTTAACAGTTGCTTTAAAAGTTTCATCAAGTTTGCCTTTTTCTAAAGATTCAAAATCCGCTTTCTTTTTAGCTTCAAGCATTTTGTTAAATTCTTCACTTTCTTTGTCAAAAGCGGTTAACTCAAATTGCTCATCTTTTAAAGCTTTTTGAACCATAAAATTATTTTCTTCTGCTCCTTGTCCTTTATAAACAATTGTTTCGTCAAACTCCTTAGTGTTCATAGTCATCGATAAGTTATCACCATTTTTTAAATACATTAAAGATGATTCAACTCCATCTGTGAATTGATGAATTCCATCTGCTGTTTCAAAAGCAGCTTCAAAAACACCTTTGCTATTTACGGGAATTACTTGCTTAAATCTATTAGGACCATAAATAGTTAAGGTATCACTATTTCTATTTTCAATTTTTGCTGAAAACTTTACAGCACTCTTTTTCTCGGTTTGTGCAAACGATACAAAAACCGAAAGCAACAATAAATACGTTAATTTTCTCATGTTGATTTAATAATTTACGTAAAGTTAAATTTTTTATTTTAAAAAAAATCAAAAAAAAGTTAAAACACAGCTTTTTAAAATGTTTTAATACTTCAAAAATTGAATTTTATATTACTTTTGCAAACGAGACTAATAGGTCTCATTTATAAGAAATAAAAATAAATTTTCAATGTATAGAAGTCACAATTGTGGAGAGTTAAATTCTTCACACATCAATAAAGAAGTTACACTTGCTGGTTGGGTGCAAAAATCTAGAGATAAAGGGTTTATGATATGGGTTGATTTAAGAGACCGCTATGGAATTACTCAATTAATCTTTGATGAACAAAGAACTGATAAATCGGTTATTGAAAAAGCAAAATCATTAGGGAGAGAATTTGTGATTCAAATAAAAGGAACTGTTATTGAACGTGTTTCTAAAAATCCTAATATGTCTACTGGTGACATTGAAATTTTAGTGACTGAATTAACCATTCTAAACGAAGCTCAATTACCTCCTTTTACTATTGAAGATGAAACCGATGGTGGTGAAGATATTCGTATGAAGTATCGTTACCTTGACATTAGAAGAAATCCTGTAAAAAACAATTTATTATTTCGTCATAAAGTATCTATGGAAGTTAGAAAATATCTTTCTGACCAAGGTTTTTGTGATGTAGAAACTCCTTACTTAATCAAGTCAACTCCAGAAGGTGCACGTGATTTTGTGGTGCCAAGTAGAATGAATGAAGGGCAATTTTATGCTTTACCACAATCCCCTCAAACCTTCAAGCAATTGCTGATGGTTGGTGGAATGGACAAGTATTTTCAGATTGTAAAATGTTTCCGTGATGAAGATTTGCGTGCAGACAGACAACCTGAATTTACACAAATTGACTGTGAAATGGCATTTGTAGAACAAGAAGACATCTTAAATATGTTCGAAGGTTTAACACGTCATTTACTTAAAGAAATTAAAGGTGTTGAAGTAGAAAAATTCCCAAGAATCACCTACGATTATGCTATGAAAACCTACGGGAATGACAAACCAGATATTCGTTTTGAAATGAAATTTGGAGAGTTAAATGAAGTAGCAAAACATAAAGACTTCGGAGTTTTTAATTCAGCCGAATTAGTAGTTGGAATTGCTGCTCCAGGCTGTGCAAGTTACACAAGAAAAGAAATTGATGCTTTAATTGATTGGGTTAAACGTCCACAAATTGGTGCATCAGGAATGGTTTACGTTAAATGTGAAGCTGACGGAACTTTCAAATCATCAGTAGATAAATTCTATGACCAAGAAGATTTGAAAAAATGGGCAGAAGCAACAAATGCAAAAGCTGGAGATTTAATTTTAATCCTTTCTGGACCTGCAGACAAAACGCGTTCTCAATTATCAGCCCTTCGTATGGAAGTGGCTACAAGATTAGGTTTGCGTAAATCAGACGAGTTCGCTCCTCTTTGGGTTGTAGATTTTCCTTTATTAGAATGGGACGAAGAAAGCGCTCGTTATCACGCTATGCACCATCCATTTACTTCTCCAAAACCAGAAGATATTAAGTTAATTGATACAGAACCAGGAAAGGTAAGAGCAAACGCTTACGATATGGTTTTAAACGGTAACGAAATTGGAGGGGGTTCTATTCGTATTCACGACAGAGAATTGCAATCAAGAATGTTTAATTTATTAGGATTTAGCACAGAAGAAGCTGAAGCACAATTCGGGTTTTTAATGAACGCTTTCGAATATGGAGCACCGCCTCACGGAGGATTAGCTTTCGGATTAGACAGATTAGTTTCTATTTTAGGAGGACAAGAAACGATTCGTGATTTTATTGCCTTCCCAAAAAACAATTCAGGAAGAGATGTAATGATTGATGCTCCTGCAAAAATTAATGATACACAATTGAAAGAATTATCTATAAAATTAGATTTAAAATAAATGAAATACATTGTCAGAATATTGCTCGTAATTGTAATGGGATTTATCTCTTTTGGTTACTTCCATAAAAACAACGGCAACACAGAAGGTGACAAATGGGTTGGAATTGGTGTTTTAATTCTTGCTTTTATTTTGATGCCCGTGTTCATTTATCACAGATATAGAAATAAAAAATTGAAGGATTATGAGTTGAATTTCAACTTCAAAGATGAGGAAGATACTGAAAATCAATAAATTTATTTAAAAAATTCTTTTTTATTTCAATTAAAAAATTATCTTTGGGCATTATTAATAATATTTTACATTACAACATGAGAACAGGAAAAGTTAAGTTCTTCAATGAATCAAAAGGTTACGGTTTTATCACAGATGATGAAACAGGAAAAGACATTTTCGTACACGCAAGTGGAATGAGAGTTGAATCATTAACTGAAGGCGAAAGCGTTAGTTACGAAGAAGAAGAAGGAAGAAAAGGTAAAGTAGCTGCACAAGTTGTAGTTATCGAAGACTAATATATATTATTTTTTGATTACCCAAGTACAGAAAGCCTTGCAATTGCAAGGCTTTTTTTTATGCATAATTTTAACGCTCGTTTTATAAATTTGGATAGGATATGTTTTAAATTTGTAAAATGTATGCTTTAGTCGATTGTAATAATTTTTATGCTTCTTGCGAACGTGTTTTTCAACCGCAATACGTTGGCAAACCTGTTGTGATTCTTTCAAATAACGACGGTTGCATCATTTCTAGAAGTTATGAAGCAAAAGATTTAGGTATTCCAATGGGTGCTCCTGAGTTCAAAATTAGAAATGAATTAAAAGAAAAAAACGTCAAAGTATTTTCTTCTAATTATGCTTTGTATGGTGATTTAAGCAATCGAGTTATGAAAATTTTAGAAGGCTTTACACCAAATGTAGAAATCTATAGCATCGATGAATCTTTCTTAAATTTTGATGGAATGAACATCGATGATTATCACAATTACGGACTTCAAATAAAAACTAGAATCAATAAATGGTTGAGTATTCCAGTTTGCATTGGCTTTGCTTCTACTAAAGCTTTATCTAAAGTTGCTAATAAAATAGCCAAAAAATACCAAGAGCGTACACAAGGAATTTATGTAATTGATACTGATGAGAAGAGAATCAAAGCGCTGAAATGGACTAAAATTGAAGATGTTTGGGGAATTGGTTTTCGCCTAACCAAAAAAATGCAAGCCAAAAACATCTTAACAGCTTACGATTTAACTTTATCTCACAACGAAACTTTCATCAAAAAAGAAATGGGTGTTGTGGGTTTACGTTTAAAATACGAATTAGAAGGAAAATCAGTTTTGCCATTAGAAGAAGCTCCTTCTGCAAAAAAAAGTATTGCTATTACCCGAAGTTTTGAAGGAACAATTTCAACGTTTGACGAAATGAAAGAACGTGTTTCAACTTTTGCAACCATTTGTGCCGAAAAATTACGCAAACAAAACTCGTGCTGTCATAGTATTATTCTCTATTTACGAATTGATAAACATAAAGTGGAACGAAGTCGCTATAATTTTTACAAATTAGAAACAATTCCTTTTGCCAGTAATTCTAACATCACAATAAGTAATGTCGCTGTAAAATTATTAAAAGAACTTTTTCAAGAAGGTGAAATTTATAAAAAAGCCGGAATTATAGTCTCTGATATCATTCCCGAAAATCAAAAGCAATTTCATTTGTTTGAAGAAGAAAACCCGAAACATCAAGCCTTAATGAAGGTAATGGATAATTTTCATAAAAAAATTGGCGAACGCAAAATTCGATTAGGAAATCAAGATTTACAAAAAACATGGAAAATGAGGCAAAAGCACTTGTCTCCAAAATACACAACAGATTTTAAGGATATTTTAGAAGTCAAATGCTAGTATTAAGACAAAAGTATTGAGTATTAAGACGAAAAAATCCGTGTTCCAAAAACAAAACCAATGAACCAAAAAATACAATTCTTTCTTCCCGATTTAGAAAATCAGATAGAGCTACCCTACATTTCAAGTGGAATTAAAGCTGGTTTTCCTTCACCTGCAGCCGATTTTGATGAAAGTAAAATTAGTCTAGACAATGTTTTAGTCAAAAATAAAGAAGCTACTTTTTACGCAAAAGCAAGTGGAAATTCAATGACTGGAGCAGGAATAGATGATGGAGATATTTTAGTAATTGATAGAAGTTTAGAACCTCAAAACAACAAAATTGCTATTTGCTTTATTGATGGTGAATTCACCGTAAAAAGAATAAAAATAGAAGGTGATAATGTTTTCCTAATGCCTGAAAATAAAAATTACAAACCCATACAAATTGCCGAAGAAAACGAGTTAATTATCTGGGGAATTGTTACCTATGTAATAAAGAAAATGTAAGAAAAATGTTTTTTTATTGATAAAAACATATGTTTTTGTCTCAAAAATTAACAAATAATTGGGTTTTAATACATTTAAAAGTTATTTTTGAGTAACCTCACATTAAAAGACCATAAAATGTTGAAAAAAAAACTACTATTATTAATACTTTTTTTTAGTTTTTCATTATTTGCCCAAACAAATAATTGGCAAATAAAAAACGAAAGAGAACTTACAACTTTATCAAAGGTAAGAAGAGCTAATACTCCTAAAAACTATAAAATTTTGAGCTTAAATCTCGAAAATTTTAAAAACCAACTTTTAAATGCTCCAGTAAGAGGAAGCTTTTTAGGAAGATCAACACACGAAATTCTTTTACCAAACGCTGACGGAAAAATAGAACGTTATCATGTAATGGAAACTCCAATTATGGAGCAAGAATTGGCTGATAAATTTCCAATGATAAAATCTTATGCTGCCCAAGGTGTTGATGATCCAACAGCAATAGCACGTTTTTCGGTAACGCAATTTGGTTTACATAGTATGACATTTTCATCAGGGAAAAGTACGGTTTTTATTGATCCTTATACAGAAAATGCACAAAACTATATCGTTTATAAAAGATCAGATTTAGAAAGAGGAAGTCCAGATTTTGAATGTTTAACTGAAGAAGATGTTCATTTACCTTCATTAGAAACTGATAGAAATGCTCATCCAATCAATACTTTAAATACAGACGATAGTACTTTAAGAACTTATAGATTAGCCCAATCTTGTACAGCTGAATATGGAAATATTTTTGCTGGAACAGGAACAACTGCACAACAAAAAGCAAACATCCAAGCACAAATGGCAATTACAATGACACGTGTAAATGGTGTTTATGAAATAGACTTAGGTATAACAATGGTTTTTGTTGCTAATAATGATTTGATAATATATTTAGGAAGCACTACAAGTGATCCATGGTCAAATGAATGGAATACAAAGACAGCGCAAACAATTGATAGTGTTATTGGTGTAAACAATTATGATATTGGTCATAATTTTAACACAACAGGTGGAGGAAATGCAGGTTGTTTGGCTTGTGTTTGTAAATCTACTTCACAAAATAATACACACAAAGGCAGAGGATACACTGGAAGATCAAACCCAACAGGTGATGCTTTTGATATTGATTATGTAGCTCACGAAATGGGACATCAATTTGGAGGTTATCATACACAAAGTAATAGTAATTGTCGTTCAGGAAGTGGAGCAACCGAAGTTGAACCAGGAAGTGGATCAACAATTATGGCTTACGCTGGAATTTGTGCTGCAAATGTACAAAACAATAGTGATGCTTATTTTGGATATGTAAATATTAGAGATATATCTGATTATGTAAAAACTACTGCTGGTAGTTGTTCTGTTAATGTGCCTTTTTCAAACCAACCTCCAATAGTAAGTGCAGGATCAGATTATACTATTCCCAAAAGTACAGCTTTTATACTAACAGCAACAGGTTCTGACCCTGATGGAGATCCTTTAACGTACACTTGGGAACAAAATGACCCTGAAAACCCTAATTCGAACGCTGCTCCTACTTCTACAAGAACTTCAGGACCAATGTTTCGTTCTTTAACAGGAACAACATCACCTTCAAGATATATGCCTGATTTAGCAACTGTTTTAACTGGAGCTACATCAAATACTTGGGAAGTAGTCCCTTCAGTTGCTAGAAACATGTCTTTTTCGGTTCTAGTAAGAGATAATGTTGCAGGAGCTGGTCAAACTTCATCCGATTTAATGGATGTTACAGTATCTGGAACAGCTGGACCGTTTTTAGTAAATTCCCCAAATACAAATGTATCATGGCAAAGAGGGAGCAATCAAACAATTACTTGGGATGTTGCAGGAACCACTTCAAACGGAGTTGATTGTGAATTTGTAGATATTTATCTGTCTTCAAATGGTGGAGCTTCTTTCCCTACTCTATTAGCTAGTAAAGTTCCGAATGATGGTTCCGAAGTTGTAACAATGCCAAGTGCAACAGGTACTAATAGAAGAATTATGGTTAAAGGAAATAGTCATATTTTCTATGATGTTTCTAATACAAATTTTACGGTTACAACATCATCAAGCACATTTTCTCTTTCTTATGATGGAACCATTGATGGTCAAAACAAAGTTGTTTGCCAAGGAGATGATGCTTCTTATGATATTAAATATGAAACAATAGGTGGCTTTTCAGCCAATACAACTTTTAGTGTTTCAGGAAATCCAGCTGGAACAATAGTTGTATTTTCTCCATCTACAGTAAGTTCAGATGAAATAATTACAATGACTTTATCAAATACAAGTTCAGTAAGTCCTGGTATTTATTCAATGACCGTTTCTGGTACTTCAGGAGCAACTACTAAAACCGTAAATCTTTATTTACAAATTAGAAATTCTGCTTTTTCTCAAATGACTTTAGTCAGTCCAGCTGATGGAGCTTTTGCACTACCAACAGCTTTTGATTTACAATGGAATGCAGATGCAGCTGCTACAAATTATTATGTTGAAGTTGCTACAGATATTGATTTTAATTCTATTTTCTTAACAACAAATACAACTTCTACAAGTTACCAATTAACTGGACTGTCGGAAAACACAAATTATTTTTGGAGAGTCCTTGCTAAAAATGAAGGTTGTCAAGGAGTAATTAGTCCTATATCAAGATTTACAACTGGGCAAAATTCTTGTTCTAATGTAAACTCTACAAATGTTCCTTTGACAATTTCTGCAAGTGGAACACCAACAGTAAATTCAACTTTAACAATTCCTGCCATAAATAATGTTACCATTTCTGATATAAGTGTAACTTTAAACATTACACATACTTGGATTAGTGATCTAACAGTAACTTTAATAAGTCCATCTGGCACTCAAGTTCAATTATTTTCTGGTCAATGTACAAGTAATGATAATGCAATTGCTACTTTTTCTACTAATGGTTCTGTATTAAGTTGTGGAACAAATCCTGCAATTACTGGAAATTTAGCTCCAACAGGTTCTTTTAATTCTTTAATTGGAACAGACTCACAAGGGACATGGACATTACGTGTTTTTGATAGTGTAAACCAAGATGGTGGAACAATAAATAGTTGGAGTTTAAACATTTGTTCAACACCGAATACTCCTTTAACCTGTGGGCAAATTACAACAACGTGGAATGGAACTTCGTGGTCAAATGGTTATCCTGTAAGTAATGTTGCTGCAACTATTAATGGCAATTTCACTTCAACACGAGATTTAGAAGCTTGTTCATTAAATATAATTGGAAACTCAAATGTAATTCTTTCATCTGGTTATAATTTTATTATTGAAAATGAAGTTAATATAGAGAACACTGCAAACCTAACACTACAAAATAATTCAAATCTAATTCAAATTGAAAATGCTTCAAATATTGGAAATGCAACTGTTTTTAGAGAAACAAATCCTTTGAAACGATTAGATTATGTGCTTTGGTCAAATCCTTTAGCAAGTTCTCAGACATTAAAAAACTTTTCACCTGAAACGTTAAACAATAGATTTTACTATTATAACACACAAGCTAATGCTTACAATGTAATTGCTAATCCAGTGTCAACAACATTTCAACCCGCTAATGGATATTTAATTAGAATGCCTAATAATCATCCTACTACTCCGACAATTTGGACAGGGCAATTTACAAGTGGTGTGCCAAATAACGGAAATTTTGATGTCAATTTAGCCTATTTTGGGTCTGGATTCAACTATAATTTAATTGGAAACCCTTATCCATCAACAATTAATGCTGAAACATTTTTAATAAATAATAGCTCAGATATTGAGGGTGTAATTTATTTATTTAGAGAAGAAAATAATGCTGCCGGAAGTGGATATGCAACATACACATTAGGAGGAGCAACTACAACTACTGCTACCAGTCCAATTCCAAATGGAACTATACAAGTAGGACAAGGGTTTATTGTTGGAGCTAAAAATGTAACAACTCCAAAAGTTACTTTTAGCAATGATTTGAGAGTAGACAATAATAACAATCAGTTTTTTAGAATGAATTTTGGAAAGTCAGTTTTTCAAACATTAACGTTAGAAAAAAATAGAATTTGGCTAAATTTAACCAATGATAATGGATTTTTCAGTCAAATGATGATAGGTTATATTTCAAATGCAACTTTAGGTTTTGATAATTTAATTGATGGAAAATCGATAAATGATAGCCCAACATTTTTAAGTTCTTTGATTAATAATGAAGAATATACAATTCAAGGAAGACCATTACCTTTTGATGTTCAAGATATTGTTCCACTAAAGTTCAAAACACAAACTGCAGGTAATTTTACTATTTCCATTAATAATTTTGATGGATTGTTTGAAGGAAATCAAGAAATATATTTAAAAGATAATTTATTGAATATAACACATAATATTAAAAATAGTCCGTATACATTTACAAGTGTAATTGGAGAGTTTGATTCTAGATTTGAAATCGTTTATCAAAATTCTATTTTAGATGCGGTAAATCTTGACACTAATAATCAAGTTTTAGTTTCAACTGAGAACAATAATATTAATGTTCGTTCGACTAATCAATTCATACAAGAAATAACAGTTTTTGATATTTTAGGCAGAAATTTAAGTTCAAATTCAAAAATTGAAAATAATGATTTTGTAATTTCTCATATCCTTCCAACCAAACAAACTTTAATAGTAAAAATTCTGTTAGCAAACGGAATTACAGAAGTTAGAAAAATTCAGTTTTAATAAAACAATACTGAAAATATAAAGAAAAAAGCCTCAAGAATTAACTTGAGGCTTTTTGTACCTTGGGTGGGAATCGAACCCACACTCCGAAGAACACGAGTTTGAGTCGTGCGCGTCTACCAATTCCGCCACCAAGGCTGCTGTAAATTAGGATTGCAAATGTAATAATTTTTTTAATTAAAAAAGAAAAATACTTCAAAATATCCTTTCAGAGTTAAAATTTATTTCTAAATTTGCACCTCGCTAATGCGACACACAACTAACTAACTACTAAACAACAAATTAACATGCCACATCAAGAACCAGAAGCAAAAGTATTTGCCTGTTCTCAGAGCGTGTACTTAGCGGAAAAAATTGCCGAGAATTACGGCACAACGCTAGGAAAAGTAACGTTCTCTAAATATAGTGATGGTGAATTCCAACCTTCTTTTGAGGAATCAATAAGAGGATTGAGGGTTTTTCTTGTTTGTTCTACTTTTCCAAGTTCAGACAATTTAATGGAATTATTACTAATGATTGATGCAGCTAAAAGAGCTTCAGCACGACATATTACTGCAGTAATACCATATTTTGGTTGGGCAAGACAAGATAGAAAAGATAAGCCAAGAGTACCAATTGGAGCAAAGTTAGTAGCAAAATTGTTAGAAACTGCGGGAGCAACTCGTATTATGACGATGGATTTGCATGCTGATCAAATTCAAGGTTTTTTTGAGAAACCAGTAGATCATTTGTTTGCTTCTACAATCTTTTTACCTTACTTGAAAAGTTTGAATCTAGAAAACCTTACAATTGCATCTCCTGATATGGGTGGTTCAAAAAGAGCATATGCTTATTCTAAATTTTTAGAATCGGATGTGGTTATTTGTTATAAGCAGAGAAAAGTTGCCAATGTAATAGACACAATGGAACTTATTGGTGATGTTCAAGGAAAAAATGTTGTACTTGTAGATGATATGATTGATACAGGTGGAACTTTAGCCAAAGCTGCAGATTTAATGATAGAAAAAGGAGCAATTAGCGTAAGAGCAATTTGTACACATGCAATTCTTTCAGGAGATGCATATGAAAAAATAGAAAATTCTAAATTATTAGAATTAATAGTTACCGATTCTATTCCTTTGAAAAAAGAATCTAAGAAAATAAGAGTAGTAAGTTGTGCACCTCTTTTTGCAGAAGTAATGCATATGGTACAAAACAACAATTCCATCAGTGGAAAATTTTTAATGTAAAATATTAATTAATTATATATATTTAAAATGAAGTCAATTACAATTAAAGGACAAGAAAGAGAAAACGTAGGTAAAAAGGCAACTAAAGCCGTACGTGATGCTGGAATGGTTCCGTGTGTTATATACGGTGGAGACCAACCAGTGCATTTTGCAGCAGACGAAAGAGCATTCAAAGGATTGGTTTACACTCCAAATGCACATACTGTTGTTGTTGAATTAGAAAGTGGTAAAAAAATTGATGCTATCTTACAAGATATCCAATTTCACCCAGTTACTGACAAAATTTTACACATCGATTTCTTCCAATTACAAGATGATAGAGAAGTTATCATGGAAGTTCCTGTAAAAGTAACAGGAAAATCTCCAGGTGTTATGGCTGGTGGGGTTTTACGTTTAGCTCAAAGAAGATTAAAAGTAAAAGCTTTACCAAAAAATTTACCTGATTTTATTGAAGCAGACATTACTCCATTAGAAATGGGTAACAAACTTTATATTACAAAATTACCAACTGCTGATTTTAAATTCATGCACCCTGACAACACTGTTGTTTGTCAAGTAAGAATTTCTCGTGCTGCTATGAAAGCTGCTCAAGAAGCTGCAAAAGCAGAAAAAACAGCTGGAAAGAAAAAATAATTTTTTTCAAAATTATAGCAAAAAGCATCAGTTTATTCTGGTGCTTTTTTTTTGAATTGCTTTTTCTATCTATAAAATTTAAAAAATAGTATTTTTACAAAATGAAATGGATATTCAATATTTTCAAACAAAAACAAATAGAAACAATTGACCCAATGAAAAAATTTTTAATTGTTGGACTAGGAAACATAGGTTCAGAATATGTAAATACCAGACACAACATAGGTTTCAAAATATTAAATCATTATGCCAAAAAAGAAAATATAGATTTTCAAACTGCAAAACTTGGAGAAATAGCACAACATAAAATAAAAGGAAGAACTCTTTTTCTGCTAAAACCAAATACTTACATGAATCTTAGCGGAAAAGCTATTAAGTATTGGTTAGAAAAAGAAAACATCCCTAAAGAGAATTTATTAGTCATTACAGATGATTTAAACCTTTCCTTTGGAACTATAAGAATAAAAGGAAAAGGAACAGATGGTGGACACAATGGCCTAAAAAACACTCAACTTCTATTAAATTCTTCAGAATATCCAAGATTTAGATTCGGAATAAGTGATGAATTTAAAAAAGGACAACAAGTTAATTATGTGTTAGGAGAATGGTCTGAAGAAGAAAAAGCAAAACTTGAAGAACGATTAAATATTTCTGCAGAAATAATAAATTCCTTTGCTTTAGCTGGTTTAAATGAAACCATGAATCAATATAACGGAAAATAAAAAAGGGATGCTAATTAGCATCCCTTTTTTGTGTTTTAAATAAATTACTGAAATTTATTCAACAACAATTTTCTTAACTTCTTTTCTATTTCCATCTTGAACTGTTACAAGATAAATTCCTGAAGCTGTATTGTTTAATTGTAATTCTTGACTGAACAATCCGTTGTTTTGGAAAGATTTAGTATAAACTTGTCTTCCTCTTAAATCATGAACCATAATATTTACATCGTTACTAGTTTCAGATGAAAACTGAACTGTAAAATTACCGTTATTTGGATTTGGATATAAAGAAAAATCGGTCAAACCAAATGTTTCTGTTTCTAAAACAGGAACCAATGCAGAACGACATAAATTAAACGTAACGCTACTTAATACAGCTGATGTATTATTATTATCATTAACATTATCAGCAATATAAATTCTCCAAGCACCTGCAGAATTGTTTCCAACATAAGAAGAAAATGCAGTTGAAGAATAAGGAATTGTTGCTGCCATATTAGTAGTATTAGTACAATTTAAGGCAAATCCTTGAGAATCAAAAATTAAATCCATGTTTGCAGAACCATTACAATTATTCAATACTAATGCAGTATTTAAAGTTGTTTGGAAAGGAGCCAATATAGCTATCACTAAATCTCCTATATTAGGATGAGTTGCTTGTATACGAACATTTGCATCTGTTAATGTAAAGCTGTCATTTATTTGTAAAGGTCCTACCGTATACACATTAGTAGCATCATAATTAATAGCTTGGTTTAATTGAAAAGTATAATCTGTACAAACATTTTGTGTTTGATAAACATAATTTCCTACTGCAAATGACTTAGTATTTATATCATAGTAAATGTTTCCTGTAGGTTTTACCATTACTCTACAATTAGGGAAATTTATACTTGGAGCAGTAATAACTTCACTTCCATCATTAGGTGTGTTTGAAGCAAGTGTAATATTAAAAGTTTGTCCTCCATCGGTTGACAATAATATATCTACATTAGTAGAACCAACTAATGAAGTAGTATTATTTACAGTCCAAGTAATCGTTTGAGAAGATCCTTGAGCCCAAACTAGTTGATCTGTATTTTGAGATGTAACGTCAAAAGGTCCAGCCGTTCCCGAAACATTTACAATCATTTCATCTGAACCTGTTTGTCCTCCACCAATAACATTATCTCTTCCAGTTAAAGTAAAGTTTAATGTTCTAGCAACAGAAGAAACTGATTCATAATCTGCAGTTAAAGTATTAGCTAAAACACTACTTAATTTAGGCATGTATCTAACAGGAACCGTTTCAGGTACTCTTGATCTCCAGTTAGGACTTGTTGTGTTAGTTGGAGAAACTCCCGTAAATGCAGCTGTTGCTGTATTATTTTGTTCCCACGAATAGGTTAAAGGATCGTTGTTAGGATCTGTTCCAGTTCCTGTTAATATAAATGGTGTACTTCTTGGTATTGTCCAATCAGGACCAGCATTTATTATTGGTGCACCATGAGTAATTGCAGTGTTAACAGGACAAGTCTTAAAAAGAAGGTTGTTCTGAATTTGAAGTATACTTCTATAAGTAAAGTAATCGTCAGAATGCGATTGTACATTATAACTTGTAATACCAGCATAACCCATAATTGACGAACCAGAACCTGGCTCAACATTTACACCTGATCCTTCTAACGCATGAGAAAAAGTATGATTTGCTCCAAATTGATGACCCATTTCATGAGCTACATAATCAATATCAAATGTGTCTCCCATTGGAACACCATCAGAAGGAGATGTTTTAGCACTTCCTTTTTGTCCGTTTACACAAACACATCCAATACATCCAGCACTTCCACCACCACCAGTAGAACCGAACATGTGTCCAATGTCATAATTTGCTTCACCAATATTCGTAGTTAAGGTTGACTGCAATTGTGCATTCCAATTGTTTATTCCTGTGTATGGATCTGTATTTGGATCTGTATAAATTACTGTAGTTGTATTTGCAATTATATTCATACGAACAGCTAAATCTTTTTCAAAAACACCGTTTACTCTAGTAATTGTAGCATTTATGGCAGCTAATGCTCCAGCAACAGTTCCTCCGTGATAAATTGTATACTCTCCATTACAAGACATAGCTAATCTAAATGTTTTTAAAACATTATTGTTTGCCTTCAAAAGCTCTGGATTAATATTTTCTACAATAGCGTGGTCTTCTGTAGAACAAGTAAATGGTAATTTTCCTTTCGTTCTTGAAGAATTATATACTGCATAAACCGAACCGTCTGCAGAGTATGGCTCCATAAATTCATTTTGTTTTCCAGCTCTGAAAACCATAGTTTGAATTCCTTTTGGATCAACACTAAAACGTATTTGTGCAAATTTATCATCAATACCAACTCCAACATAAGATCTAATTTCTGGATATTGAGCTTGTAAATCTGCTTCAAAATTAGATGCTTCATAAACCTCAAATTTTTCCATTACACCATTAATATTTGGCAAAGAAATAATTGTATTCGATTTACTTTTTGAAAATCTATCTGGTGAAGCTACAAGTGCTTGTTTTATAGATGATACGTCAATTTTGAATAATTTAAATTCTTCGGGAAAGGATAATCTTTCCACATTTTTATTTGTTCGGATTACTTCATCTTTAGAAACTTCTTTCCACATCTTCCCATTTTGGGCAAACATTGAAAAAGAAATTAACCAAAACAAAGTGAAAAGTGAAAATTTTTTCATAATAATTTCAGATAATAGTTAGTCTACAAATTTAATGATTTATAATCAAAACCATTGTTAAATTTATTTTTTTTATTTTATAATATTAGGAATATAAGCCCTATTATCAATACTTTTGTATTTATTTATCAATTTTGAAAACATTCAATTCCCTTTTTAATTACAACAGAAAAAAGAAAAGTGTCTTAACCTTAGGAACCTTTGATGGTGTTCATATTGGACATCAAAAAATCCTAAAAAAACTTGTAAAAGAAGCAATAAGCGATGATTACGAGAGTGTATTACTTACTTTTTTTCCTCATCCAAGAATGGTTTTAAAGCAAGATTCTAAAATTCAACTGCTAAATACTATCACTGAAAAAACAAAATTGATACAGGAAATTGGAGTTGATAATTTAATCATTCATCCATTTGACACCACTTTTTCTGAACTTTCTGCTGAAGACTTTGTAAAGAAAATTCTAGTTGATCAATTAAATTTAGCCAAAATTATAATTGGCTATGATCATAAATTTGGAAAAAACAGATCTGCCGACATTAATGATTTAATTAGTTTAGGTAAAAAATATGACTTTGAGGTTGAACAAATTTCGGCAAAAGAAATAGATGATATCTCAATCAGTTCAACCAAGATTAGAAATGCATTGTTAGAAGGAAATATTGAACTAGCAAATACGTATTTAGGAAATAATTACAGCTTGTGTGGTAAAGTTATTGAAGGAAAAAAAATTGGAAGAACTATAGGTTATCCAACTGCTAATCTCAAAATTAAAGAAGATTACAAGCTAATTCCTAAAAATGGTGTTTATATTGTTTCTAGCATTATTGATGAGAAAACCGTTTTCGGAATGATGAATATTGGTAAAAACCCAACTGTAAATGGTGAGTCTAATAGCATAGAAATACATTTTTTTGATTTTAACGGTGAGATTTATAGTAAAGAAATTTGTATCAACTTACTTTCAAGAATCAGAGATGAACAAAAATTTGAATCATTGGATAAATTAAAAAAACAATTACATTTAGACGAAATTTATTCTAAAAATTATATTTCCAAAAATGATAATTTCCAATATTTATAAAAACATAGAAAACTCACCATTAATATTGTTTCGAATATTATTTGGTTTTTTAGTTGCAGCTGAAAGTTTTGGTGCAATTCTTACCGGTTGGGTAAAAAGAGTTTTTATAGAAACACATTTCACCTTTACATTTATTGGTTTTGAATGGTTAGAAATTTTACATGGAGATATCATGTATTTGTATTTTATAATCATGGGTTTATGTGGCATCTTAATTATGCTTGGAGCCAAATATAGATTTGCAATAATTTCATTTACATTTCTTTGGGCTGGTGTTTATTTAGCTCAAAAAACAGCTTATAATAATCACTATTATTTATTACTTGTAATTAGTTTTTATATGTGTTTTTTGCCCGCTAATAAATACAAATCTTTTGATGCTAAATGGAATCCAAAAATTAAATCAGAGGTAATGCCATATTGGGTTTCACTTCTATTCATCATACAAATCAGTATTGTCTATTTTTTTGCCGCTATTGCAAAATTTTATCCAGATTGGCTAGATGGAACTTTTACTAAAAATTTGTTATTGGGCTCAACTGATATAGAGTTTATAAAAAACATATTCTCCAAAAAGTGGTTTTATTTATTTATCGCTTATTCTGGAATTTT
This sequence comes from uncultured Flavobacterium sp., assembly GCF_963922255.1. Classification (GTDB taxonomy): domain Bacteria; phylum Bacteroidota; class Bacteroidia; order Flavobacteriales; family Flavobacteriaceae; genus Flavobacterium. The sequence continues at coordinate 112,145 of NZ_CAWUIC010000002.1, forward strand.
ATTTGACTTGCTAATCGTTCCTTTTTTATTATTTAAGAGAACTAGAACTATTGCATTTATTGCTTCTTTTATATTTCACATTTTTAATGCCATTGTATTACAAATTGGTATTTTCCCGTTTTTTGCTCTTGGTTTTATTTTGTTTTTTTATGAACCCGAAGCAATTCGAAGGTTATTTTTTAAAAAGAAGAAACCAGTTTTTATTGAATCATTTGACAAAAGCCATAAAAGTATAGTTCAATACATTTTAATACCCTTTTTAATCATACAGTTACTATTGCCATTAAGACATCATTTTATAAAAGGAGATGTGCTCATAACTGAAGAAGGTCACCGTCTAAGTTGGCGAATGATGCTAAGACAAAAAAGTGGCTATATTCAATTTAAGATTTTAGATATCGACACTAAAAAAACAACCTCATACTATTACAATAAAAATTTAAGTTATAAACAAGTCAATGCTTTGGCAACTAAACCCGATTTTATCTGGCAATATTGTCAGCGAATAAAAAAAGAATATGAAGGTAAAAACATTTCCATTTTTATTGATTGTAAAAATAGTATAAATCGAAAGCCTTATCGAACTTTAATAGATCCTAAACTAGACTTTGCCAAAGCTAAATGGAATTATTTTTCTCATAACGATTGGGTACTAATCGATTAATTTAACTAAACTTTAAACAATGTAACTCAGTTTTTTATAATTATTTTTCATAACTTTAACATAAAAATAGAAGATTATGAAAAATAATATTGAATTAAAAAACGGTATTGTAATTTTTCTTGGCATCGGAATATTTTTCCTTTTAATGGATTTTTTAGGCCTTGCTGACAAAAATTATTTGAGAATTTTAAATGCTTTTATTGTTCTTTTTGGAATAAACGAAACAATAAAATACAACATCAGAACAGACAAATCGGAATATTTATATAATTTAGTTTCTGGTTTTAAAACAGGTGTAATTGGAGTTTTTTTAGGAATTGTAGGTCTTATCATTTTTATTTACATAAAAGGTGGTGAAACATATCTAGATAAGCTTTCTGACACTTTTTTCTTTGGCGAAGACAATAACATCATTAAATATTGTAGTATTCTTTTCTTTGAAGGAATTGCTTCAAGTTTAATAGGCTCTTTTACCTTAATGCAATATTGGAAAGATGTTGTGCTAAAACCTAAAATGAATAAATAAATTTTTCTTAATTTTTCATAAACTTGAAAACACTTTAATAAATTTGTTATATGTAAATAACAAAACTATTTATGTCGATTCAACTACAAGAAATTGAACGTGTAAAAACCATAGCTAAAACTGATTTTTACAATAAGTATTTCAAAACTCAAACACCTGTTGTCATTGAACATTTAATCGATGATTGGCCTGCTTATTCAAAATGGAATTTGTCTTATATAAAGGATATTGCCGGAGAAAAAGTTGTGCCTTTGTATGATGACAGACCTGTTTCTCACAAAGAAGGTTTTAATGAAGCTCATGCCACCATGAAAATGAGTGATTATATTGATTTACTTGAATCTAAACCGACAAATTACCGTATCTTTTTATACAATTTAATGAAAGAAGTTCCTGTTTTACATGGAGATTTTAAATGGCCTAAAATTGGTCTTCGATTAGTTAAACAATTACCTATGCTTTTTTTTGGTGGTGAAAACGCTAAAGTTTTTATGCATTATGATATTGATTACTCCAATATTTTACACATTCATTTTCATGGAAAAAAAAGATGTATGTTGTTTGCACCAGATCAAACTGAACATTTGTATAAAGTTCCTTATGCATTAATTGCAAGAGAAGACATTGATTTTGATAATCCCAATTATGAGGTATTTCCAAAATTAAACAACGCTAAAGGTTTTGTTTGTGATTTAAAACACGGTGAAACTTTATACATGCCAGAAGGTTATTGGCATTATATGAAATATATTACTCCAGGTTTTTCAATGAGTTTGAGAGCATTTCCAAGCAAACCAAAAAATCTAGCCAAAGCTTTTTACAATGTTTTTATAATGCGATATTTCGATGTTATGATGCGTAATTTAAAAGGTCAAAGTTGGATTGATTACAAAAACAAAAAAGCCCTACAATAAAAAAGGATTGCTAAACGCAATCCTTTTTTTATTTAAACTAAATTTCAATTAGTATATAATTTTCTTTGTAACAACTTTTCCGTCTTCAAAAATAGTTTTAACAATTAATGCTTCTTTAGTTGGTGTCAAATGATCTAATACAACTTCAGTTGAATTGATATTGTTTTTGTCATAAATCTTTCTTCCTAAAACATCAAAAATTACAACTGATTGTATGTTTTCATAGGCTAAAAGCGAAACCTTATGATTAGAAGCAATTACTAAACCATTCGTTATTTCAAAATGCTGATTACTTAAAACTGCATTGGTATATCTCAAAACAAATCGATCGTTAAATTCACCTGCAATAGTTGAAAAAGTATAAGGAGCTAGTTTTAAATTGTGAATGATATTCAACAATTTATCTTCCAAATATATATTTTGTGAAGCATCTAAAAACAAACCATCAACAGCAGCAATGGCTACAGTATAATTTCCAGCCGTTTCAATAAACATTCCCATTGGCACTAAGTCGTTAGCATCAAAAGGCACTGGTCTTCCTTGAATAGCTTGTTTTTGAGTATTAATTAACGTATAAAGTTTAAAAGCGTCAACATCAATTAATGCATCATAAATTCTGTCTTTCGCTAAAGTTGCTCCAGGCACATAACCCACAACTGTTCTAGTAACCGCATTATTTGGCGAAATTAAATCCAACCAAATTCTACTTTTTTCATTTGTTGATGAGCTATTCTTAAAGAATTCTGAATTATCATATACACTTCCATCAGAAGCTCTTCTATAAGCATTCTTAAACAAAACACTTGAAGTAGCAGCAGTTGTAGTATTAGTTGGTGGTGTAATGTCTGTTTCTCCATCTTCTAACATTCTGACAAAGAAACCTTGTCCAGAAGCAATTTTGCCGTTAAAAGTAGCTGGTATTGAAGTTGCCGTTCCATTGTACACAATATAATCATCTTCCGTATAATTGTAAGTGAAATTTTGATAAAATGGGCTTGGACTTGCGGCTGGCAAAGTTCCATGCATCCAAATTCGAACACTTCCTTCAATATTTGTATTATCAGTTAAAAACGAATCTGCGTCCATTGCTGATGGATATGGATTTCCTAACAAATTCCAAGAATCATCTGTACCAGTTGTAAATCCTCTTTCAATTGGAACACTTATTTGGCCGTTGTGTGGTTTTCCTCCTTGAAAAGTAATTGGCAAGGCAACTGCTGCTGATGATCCATTTGAAGCTCTAGCAATATACCCTTCACCAAAAGCCATTGTCCCAGAAGCAGCCAACCAATTTCCTTGAGTACTATTTGGATTAGGAGCTGTTGGAAACCATTTGTATCGGTGCGAATTTGGCAAATTAGATACATTGAAATTTTCAACTGGAGAAGACCAATATACATAATCTAGGTTTCTTGCTTGAGCTTCTCTATGCACTTGAAATGCTGTCCCTGTGTAAGTTCCTGAGTTTGTATCTGCTTCGTTAACTTGAACAATACTACCATCTAAAGAAACAATCACATTTCCGTTATTAATAATGTTATTTTCAATAACTACATATCCATCAGCTGATACTGTCAAAGTATTTGAAGCATTAATCTCTAATACACAACATTCAAAATCACCGTGAGAAGCTGTAATATAATTTCCATTTATAATAGCTTTTCTATTTAACGTTGGAGCTCCATAAGACCAAGCACTACCATTCCAAGTAGTAATATCATCACTAATTTTTACTGCATTAGTAGCTGTATAACATGTAGCGCTATTTTCTCTTATTTGACAATAATATTGGTAATTATTTAAACCAGCTGTTGAAGAAATAGATAGAGTAGCACTAGTTGTTCCGGAATAAACACCTGTATCTGTTAAAGCTGTCCATGTGGAGTTTCCTGGGATATTAACATACCATTGATAAACTAATCCAAATCCACCTGTAAAACCTTCTGAGGCTGTTGTGGTTAAAACAACCGTGCCACAATTTGGTGTATATGTCGGTTGACTAGTAATAGTTGGTGGTGTACCTGAAGAAAAATTATGAGCACCTATTGTTGAATAACTATTGTTTGAACAATCAGTCCACTCTATAATATTCCAATCGTTATTATTGTAAGTCAAACTTGGTGCAGTTGCTGTACTTTTTCTAACAAAATTTGCACCTTCAGTACCAAGTCCTAAACCATCAGCCCAATTATTAGAAGTATATACACCCCATCTGTCGATTTCAGTTGTATTATTAAATAGTTTTATATGGTCATTCTCACCAACATTAAAGTTTATCCCTGAAATTCCTGATGATAAATTGGCTAAACTTCCATCTGAACCAGTTACTCCAGAACATGTTGCACCACCTGTACCAACTGCCACAACATAAACTCCTCCACTTGCCAAACTAAATGACGGTAAAGATACAGAACCACCATTATTTGTTGAACTACCATTATTATAAAGTTCAAGTCTATAGGTTCCTAAATTTATTGATGTTCCTGTTCCGTTGTAAAGTTCTATATAAGATAGTCCTCCTGTGTTTGCATCTGTTACTTGGCTAATGAAAAGATTAGTTGCACTTGTTCCTCCTCCTTCACATCCACTGGTTAAATTATCTATGATCGTAAATGTATTTGTAGTAGAACAGCCTTGACTGTTGCCAACAATTAAATTTCCTGTAATTGCTCCAGAAGGAATAACTACTGAAATTTGCGTTGGACTAATCACTGTTACTGGTAATGAAGTTCCATTTAGTGTAACTGTATTAGCACCAGATAAATTCATGGAAGAAGTAATGTAAACTGTGGTTCCTACTGGTCCTGACGAAGGTGATAATGTTGTAGTGTAAGAAGGACAATTTCCTGTACCTTGTACATCAAAAGTATAAGGGTTTTCATTTGAATCATTATTGACAATTGAAATGGTTGCTGTTCTGACTCCTGATGCTTGAGGAGTAAAAGTAATCGTAAATGGTATAGAACTTGTCAAGACAGAACCCACAGCAATAGTTGAAGATATAGCTGATATAGAAAAATCTCCAGGATTAGCTCCAGTTATAGTTACTGCTCCAATTGTTAAAGTAGCTGTTCCTTCATTCTCAATATAATAGGTTTTATTTGAACTACTTCCAATATTCAAAGCTGCAAAAATTGTATTGTATCCTGTACTAGCTGCTGAACCCGAAGGAATATCTGTTGAAGATTGGTCTCTAGCAATATTTATTTCTGGAACAGGAACAAAAGCAGTTGCATTTATAGCAAAATCATAAGGATTTTCATTTAAATCGTTATTTATTATGCTTATTGTATTTGTAAAAGTACCAGCAACCGCACTATTAAACGTCACCGAAAATGTTGTAGAAGAACCTGGTGGAATAGTTAGTAGAGAAGGTTGTGTAACACTAAAACCATTAGTTGTATTAGAAAGACTAATTGAATTAGAAGGTAAAATTAAATCTAAATTTCCTGAATTTTGGATAGTAAAAACATGTGTTGTATTCGTATTGGTAACGACCGATCCAAAACTTGTATCGTCTGTAACAGAAGGAGTTGTATCTCCGTCTGCAATACTAACACCATTTCCTTGCACATCAATTTCTGCTCCTTTAAACGGATTCCCAGCTGTGTAATGGTTTTCGCTAGTTAAAGCTCCTGTTGCAGAAGTTAATCCTGTTAAAATAATTGTATTTGAGCCACCTATTACATTTGGCCCTTCTGTCCAAGTAGAATTTGAAGTAGCATATCTTCCTGATTTATAGTTTAATTCTGTTCCATTAATATCAACTGGCAAATAAGTTCCTGTTACATTATAAGTTGCATTTGTAATTCCTGAACCAATTAAATTCCAATATCTAGTAATATAATCTGTTGGAGCTTCATTGTTTGGTTCTTTTGAATCTTCTACATTTAAACTTACATATCCTGAACTAAATGTTGCAGCTGTAAAATTAATTGTTATTGGTGAATATTGAGAACCATCTGCTGAAGCAACTCTATCTCCAATTGGAAATATAAATGCTCCTACAGCATTGAAATTTTTTCTCAAAAATCCACCAGCTGTATAATCAGCAATGATATAATTTAAAGCATTCCCTCCTGTGATTAATCCAGAATTTGTAATCGTAAGAGTTTTATCAACTGTGTTTAAGATTCCGTTTGTTAATAGTAAAGTACTATTTATAGATAAATCAGTTCCTAAATCAAAACCGATAACTCCAGCTTGCCTGTTTAAAGTTAAATTTCCTAATATTTGGGAGCCTAATGTAAAGCTTAAAGTTCCTAAACTTCCATTTCCAAATAAAATTAAATTTGAAGTTGTACTTCCTTTAAAAGTTCCTGAACCTGAAATTGTATTAGCCACACCAACAGTTCCAATAGTCAATGTTCTTGAATTAATATCAAAAATATCAGCTGCACTACTAAAAGAAATTGCATTTCCACCAGCTGGTGCAGAAACGATTAAATCATTTATTAATTGAATCGTATTTGTTCCCGATGAAGGTTGTTGAACAATGTATGGTATAGTTAAAAGTGGAGTTGATGTAATGGTTTGCGTTCCGTTTTTTGTAAAGAAAATAGCTCTTCCATTTCCATTAAAAACTCCGTTGTTGGTGAAATTTCCGTTTAAACGCAAGTCATCACCAATAGCATTTCCTAATGTAAAGTTTCCATTATTAACTATATTTCCTGCAACGGTTAATGTCCCACCAGAAGGTAATCCTCCATAATCCATGTAAAAACTAGAACCAGCATCAATCGTCAAATTTCCAGCTATAGCTTTGTTTAAAGGTGTACCGTTGTTATAATCAAGAGTTGTATTGTTACCTAATTGTATATTATTGGGATAACCTGGTGTTGTTCCTATTGTTCCAACACCATTAAAAATCCATTCTATTCCTCTATTAAAAGTTCCAGCAGTATTATATAATAAGGTTGAACTTGCTCCATAAATGGGTGCATTATTAAAAAAACCTCCACCATTTATTCTACATGTTCCGTTTAAGGTTAACGTTGAACTACCGAATGTAACACCAGCAGCTGTTGAAAACAAACCATTAACTGTTCTGTTTGCACCTGCATTTAAGGTTACTCCACCACTTAAAACACTTACATTGAAAGGACCATTTGTAGTTGGCCAATAAACATGTGTATTATCAACTCCATAACTCGAAGATGCATTAAAATTCAGAGTACCTGTTGTTGCATTATAAGTAAAAGTCCCTGTTCCAGAAGCGAAACCACCATCTCTCAGCTCAAATGTACCGTTTACTTGAGTGTTTCCATTTCTAGTTAGTGATGTGTTTGTGTGAACTACGTCACCTGAAGAAATTGTGACATTATCAGTGGCTGAAGGTACTATTCCAGTATTCCAAGTTGAACCTACATTCCAATCTCCAGATGTTATTGAAATTGGACCAGTTGCTACAACAGTACCGTTAAAGGTAAAGTCATTAATGCTAAATGTTCCTCCTGAACCTGATGCTCCCCATCCATATATTCTAAAAGTGATTGGAGTTGTAATGTTTTGATATGCTCCAGCAGTTAGTGATATAGTCGTTCCAGTAACTAATGCAGTTCCAATATTAGAAGAAAAGCCATCAACACTTGATCTGTATACAAAATTAGTTGGACCTGTTCCTGATGCTTGACTTGTATATATAAAATTAGTGAAATTTATTGCGAAACCTGTATTTGGTGTAAGAGTAAATTGAAAATAATCATTTACATCAAAAACAGTATTGTCCCAACCACTAGCATTATATCTGTTATTTGCATTTGAACCACTAATTCCTGTCCCTCTTCCAATACCAGAAACTGTTATATTCGGATTAACTATTTGTCCATTTGTATAAGGATTTGATGCACTAGGATTAGAATCCGTTATCGGGTTTTCAAATATAGATTGTCCAAAACTAATAAATGAACATAATAAAATTATAGCGAGTAAAAGTTTCTTCATTTTTTGATTGTATTAATTTATTAAATACTTTTGGGGTACTATTTCTATTTTAACAAACAAAGTTACTATATATTAGTACATTAAGCAATAAATTAATTCAAAACACCATTAAATAATCATTAAATAATTGCAAAACAACCGTTCGAATACATTTTCTATCGTTGAAATTCGCAAAAAGCTTGAGTATTATTGTGCTTATCAAGATCGTTGTCATCAAGAGGTGTATCAAAAAATGTTTTCTTTTAATTTATCTTCTCAAGAAAAAGAAGAGATAATGGTTTATTTAATTGATAATAAATTTCTTAATGAAGAACGTTTTGCTCAAAGTTTTGTGCGAGGAAAACACAATTATAAAAAATGGGGAAAAGTTAGAATTATTAATGAATTAAAAGCCAGAAATATTTCATCTACAATCATTAAAATTGCTTTAAAGGAAATCAATGATTCTCTTTATTTTGAAACTTTTGATGATATAGCTGAAAAACATTGGGAAACTATTTTAGAAAAAAATCTTATGAAAAAAAGAAAAAAATTCTGCGATTATTTCATTAGAAAAGGTTGGGAAAACGATTTGATTTATGAGAAAGTGAAGGAATTGGAGAAAATTAATAATTGATAATTGTAAAACACAAAATCCGTTACAACTTAAAGGTTATAACGGATTCTTAGTATTTAAAAAATTCTTTTTATTTAAAAGTGTATTTTAATCCAAATAATAAGTTTCCTTTTGGCATTGGAATTAAACTTGTCTCAGAGTATTCAGTGTTGAAAATGTTATTGGCATAAACGGACAATTCCATTTCTTTTAATTTATACACTGCACTTAAATCAACAACATTATAACTTATACCTGAAGTTCTTTCTAAATAACGATATGAAATTGCATTGGTAAAGTTTTTAAACCATTGCATTTGATAAGAACCCACTAATTGATGTTTTAAAGAATTGATTGAATATCTCGATTCTGCTGCTGAAGTTTGCTGGATTTCATCTTCCATAAATGTATATCCAACATTAATTTTTTGACCTAAGTTATTCAAGTTGAATTTGTAATCCAATTGTGTTTCAAACCCTTTTGTGTTGACATCTTGAATGTTTAAAGGTGTAAAAGTAACATCTGAAGGATTTAATCTTACGTAATCAATCAAATCATTTGAATCTCTGTTGAAACCAACCAACGATACATTAACTTTATTAGTGTTCCAACGAATTCCTAACTCTTGAGCAAATGCATCTTCTGGTTGTAAATTTTCATTTCCAATAGCTTGTGGTCCAATGTAATATAAGTCAGTATACGTTGGCACTCTGTATGTAAATCCAACATTTCCATACACTCTTAAACCATCAGTAACTTTATATCCTAAATCAATTCCAGGAAATAATTTGTTATCAAAATCTGAAAAATAAGAAGCTGCAATTCCTGGAGTTACATCTAACTTATCATTTAAAAATTGAAAACGATGTTCTAAAAATAAAGTCGCAATTTCTCTTTGATTGTCTCCTAAATTGTTACTTCCAATATAGTATTTAGAAAATTCTACTCCAAACCCAGTTGTTCCCAAATTTGAAGCATAAGAACCATTTAATTCTGCAGCTACTTTATTGGTAATATGTAAATTTCTATAAATGGAAGGATTGCTTCTGATGTATATATATTCATCTTGATTTCTTCTCCAATAAATTCTTGGTTTCCATGTTAAGTTTCCTTTTTTAATTACAGTAGAAAATCCAACTAAACTCGCTTGAGTTTCTTCATATTGTTGTTTTGCAGTTGAAATTCCATAAAATCCATTGGCTCCAAATTTTCTTTCAGCATGAGTAGCAATAAAGTTAATTGGTAATTTATTTTTATTAAATTGACTCTTTACAAATAAGTTTTGATTGTCAAAATCCGTATTTTCTCTATAACCATTTGAAAAATTCTTGCTAAAATGAACAATATGACTGCTGTTGTCTAAGTTAATTGAACCAGTAGCTTCAGCCATAAATTGATCATAAGAACCTGTTTGCAATTTGGTTACTAATTCGTTTTGAGAATTGCTTTTCGTTACAATATTAACAGCTCCAGAAAAAGCATTTTGTCCAAAAATACGTGCCGCTGGTCCTTTAATGATTTCGATTCTTTCAATAACTTCTATTGGCAATGCTAGATTTAATGTGTGGTGTCCTGTTTGTGGGTCATCTACTTTTATACCATCAATTAATAATAACGTTTGGTCAAAACTTCCACCTCTAATATATAAATCAGCTTGCATTCCGTTTACACCTTGTCTTCTTACATCAATTCCAGCTACTTGTTGCAATGCATCTGCTACATTTGTAATTCCTAATTTCTGAATATCAGAAGCTGTAACAATTTGAATGGTTCTTGAATTTTCATCAAAAGGTAAATCAATTCTTGAAGAAGTCACTATAACTTCACGTAATGAATCTGTTTTCTGTTGAATATCTTGTGCTTTTCCTACTAAAGAAAATAAGGCTAAAGAAGCTACTAAGATTGAATTTTTCATAATTTTTAAATGTTTATTTTAAAACGCTGCAAAATTCGTAACTTTCCGGACGAGTAATATAGTCCAGTTATCAAATCATGAATAGTCCGGTTAATGATCTTTTAAAACAGTTAATTCATTTTGAAAAAAAGAGTTCGACTGCCGTTTTTATCCAAATTTCTCATCAAATTATTGATGCGATTCAACGTGGTTATTTGACAAAAGGAACTTCTTTGCCAGGAAGCAGAACTTTGAGTCAATTGCTGAACATTCATAGAAATACAGTCGTAGCTGTTTATGATGAGTTAGCCTCACAAGGTTGGGTTGAGATTATTCCCAATAAAGGAACGTTTGTTTTAGTACCAGAACAGAAAACGGCAGCCATTAAAGCGATTTCGTATCCCATAAATCAAGACAATGCATATGCAAAAAAAACTGGATTTGATTTTAAACCTTCCTTTCATTTGGCTTCAATTTCGGAAACACTTCAAACGAAATACACTTTAAATGATGGACAACCCGATTTGCGATTGCATCCTGTTCATCAATTTTCAAAATGGTATAGTGCTTCCATGAAACGAAAAACTGTGGTTTCTAAATGGAATGAAAATGCCAATTCAAAACATTCTGTTTATGAAAATCAATTGTGTAATTATCTGAATGCTACTCGTGGCTTTCACATTGAACCTAAAAATTTAATCAGTACAAGAAGTACAGAAATGAGTTTGTACATCGTATCACAGCTCTTACTGCAACCAAATGATGTGGTTTTAGTGGGAAATTTGAGTAATTATGCTGCTAATATGATTTTTCAGCAAGTTGGAGCTACGATTCACACTATTCCAATTGATGAAAATGGTTTAGACATTAATTACATTAAAAAACATTATATAAAAAAATCAATTCGCTGTGTTTATGTTTGTTCCAATCGTCATTATCCAACTACACATACATTAAGTGCAGAACGAAGGTTGGAATTATTGAAATTGGCTAAGGAATTTGAATTTGCCATTATTGAAGACGATTATGATTATGATTTTCAGTTTGAAGGTTCAGCAATGTTACCAATGGCAAGTTCTGATGCGAATGGAAATGTAATTTATTTGGGAAAGTTAGGGCAATCTTTATTTCCAAGTTTTCAAACTGGGTTTGTTGTAGCTCCTTATAATTTGATTGTTGAAGCTAAAAATTATTTAAAAATGTTAGACAGACAAGGTGATGTTATTCAGGAACAAATGTTATCTGAATTAATTTATGAAGGAGAAATTCACCGTTTAATTAAGAAAAACACCATTCAGTATAAACAAAGACGTGATTTTTTGTGTGAAATGCTATCCAAATATTTTAAAAAAGGAGTTCAATGGACAAAACCTTCTGGTGGATTGGCTATTTGGCTACAGTTTGAACCTAAATTTTCATTGGTAAAATTAACAGAAGTTGCAGAAAAAAATGATTTATTACTTCCAAAAACAATACTTTATCAAAATAAAAGTACTTGTGCCATTCGATTTGGTTTTGGCCATTTGAATGAAGAAGAAATTGAAATTGTGGTTAAAAAACTGAAACTAGCTTATGATTTAGTTAGCAAAAAATAATTTTTTTATTCTTTTTTAATGTTTTTTTATTGTTATTCGATAATTTTTATATATTTGTCGAATAATTTTAATTAAATAAGTATGGAAATTAAAATCACAACAAATCAAATCTTGAAGGTATTGGAAATACTTTCGTGGATTATTTTTATTGGTTTATGTATTGAAGCTGGTGCAATTGTCGTCAATACATTTATTTCGCTTTTCATTAATCCTGATGGTGTTGAAAATTTTTGGAAAGGAAAGGAATATTTATCTAGTCTTTACCAATATGATTATGGTTATTTTATGGTTGTAGCAATTATAATGAGTATTGTTGCTATTTTGAAAGCTATTATGTTTTACCTTATCATAAAATTATTCCTAAATAAAAAGTTAGATTTTTATAAACCCTTTAGTTTGGAATTAAAAGAGTTTATCACAAAACTATCCTATCTTGCTTTAGGAATTGGATTATTTTCTATTTCAGGTGAAAAATATTCTGAATTCTTTTCTAAACAAGGACTTCAAGCAGCTAATTTACAATTGTTGAACTTAGAAGGAGCTGATGTTTGGTTGTTTATGGCTGTGATACTTTTTATTATTTCACATGTAGTAAAAAAAGGAATTGAAATTCAAACTGAAAACGAATTAACTATATAACTATGCCAATAATTGTAAACTTAGACGTAATGCTTGCCAAACGAAAAATGAAAAGCAATGAATTGGCTGAGAAGGTTGGAATTACTGTTGCTAATTTATCTATTCTTAAAACAGGTAAAGCAAAAGCCATCCGATTTTCTACTTTAGAAGCTATTTGTGAAGAATTAGAATGCCAACCTGCAGACATTTTGGAGTATGTAAAAGAATAAAGAACTTACTTAATGCAAATAAAAAAGCCAAACGTTATTGTTTGGCTTTTTTTATAGAATAAATTGTTGTCTTAGTCAGCTAAAACAATAACTTTATTTTCATTCATCTCAATTGTTCCAGAGTTGATCGGTAACCAAAATGTTTGCTCGTTAACCTTATTGAATTTAGAAGCAAATTCTTTTTCAATAGTGATTTTTGGAGCATTAATTTTAACATTACCTTTTGTCAATAAAGAAACAATTGGTGCGTGATTATTCAACATTTGAAACTCACCATTAACACCTGGTAAGGCTACCGAAGTAACTTCTCCTTTGAATAATGTAGCTTCTGGTGATACTATTTCTAAAATCATAATTTTTAGTGATTAGTAATTAGTGATTAGTGATTAGCACTAAATGAATACTGCCAAACTACCATCTACTAACTGATTTATGCTTCTGCTAACATTCTTTCTCCAGCTTCGATAGCTTCTTCGATAGTACCTTTAAGGTTAAAAGCAGATTCTGGTAAGTGATCTAATTCACCGTCCATAATCATGTTAAATCCTTTAATAGTTTCTTTAATATCTACTAAAACTCCTGGAATACCTGTAAATTGCTCAGCTACGTGGAATGGTTGCGATAAGAAACGTTGTACACGTCTTGCTCTACCTACAACTAATTTATCCTCTTCAGATAATTCTTCCATACCAAGAATTGCGATAATATCTTGTAATTCTTTGTAACGTTGTAATATTTCTTTTACTCTTTGAGCACAAGCATAATGGTCTTTTCCTAAGATTTCTGGAGTTAAAATTCTTGAAGTAGAATCTAACGGGTCAACCGCTGGATAAATACCTAACTCAGCAATTTTACGAGACAATACAGTTGTAGCATCTAAGTGAGCAAACGTTGTTGCTGGTGCTGGATCCGTTAAGTCATCCGCAGGAACGTAAACCGCTTGTACAGATGTAATAGAACCTGTTTTTGTTGATGTAATACGCTCTTGCATCACACCCATTTCTGTTGCTAAAGTTGGTTGATAACCTACCGCAGATGGCATACGACCTAAAAGAGCCGAAACCTCTGAACCAGCTTGTGTAAAACGGAAGATATTATCCACGAAGAAAAGTACGTCTTTTCCTTGTCCATCTCCTGCTCCATCACGGAAATATTCAGCAATAGTTAATCCTGATAAAGCCACACGAGCACGAGCTCCAGGTGGTTCATTCATTTGTCCGAATACGAAAGTAGCTTTCGAATCTTTCATGATATTTTTATCTACTTTAGATAAATCCCATCCACCATCTTCCATAGAGTGCATGAAATCATCACCGTATTTGATAATTCCTGATTCTAACATCTCTCTTAAAAGGTCATTTCCTTCACGTGTTCTTTCTCCTACTCCTGCGAATACTGAAAGTCCACCGTGTCCTTTTGCGATGTTGTTAATTAATTCTTGAATAAGTACTGTTTTACCAACACCTGCTCCACCAAATAAACCAATTTTACCTCCTTTTGCGTAAGGCTCAATAAGGTCAATTACTTTAATTCCTGTAAATAATACTTCAGTAGCTGTTGATAAATCTTCGAATTTAGGTGCATTTCTGTGAATTGGTAAACCGCTAGCTCCTGCTTTTGGTAGATCTCCTAATCCATCAATGGCATCACCAATTACGTTAAATAAACGTCCAAAAACATCTTCACCAATTGGCATTTGAATTGGAGCACCTGTAGCAACTACCTCTACTCCTCTCGCTAAACCATCTGTTGAATCCATTGAGATAGTACGAACAGTATTTTCTCCAATGTGAGATTGTACTTCTAGTACTAATAATGTACCATCTTTTTTAGTGATTTCTAATGAATCATAAATTTTTGGAAGTTCGATACCTTCTGTGCTGAAAACTACGTCAACAACTGGTCCGATAATTTTTGAAACTTTTCCTGTAACTTTAGACATTACTTATGTATTTATTTAATAGCTATTTACTGTTGAAAAAAAGATGCTTTTTTCCGTGTGCAAAGATAGTTTTTTTCAAAACACTTTTGCAATTTATTTTTTGAATTTTTTGCAATAAAAAAGCGAAATCTTTCAATTTCGCTTTAAATATACTATTCTACGGTTACTGATTTTGCTAAATTCCTAGGTTGATCGACATTACATTCGCGTAAAACCGCAATATGATAGGACAATAATTGTAAAGGAATTGTGGTTAACAATGGAGTTAATGCTTCAGTAGCTTCTGGAATTTCAATAACATGATCCGCTAAAGCTTTTACTTGTGTATCTCCTTTAGTTACCACTGCTATAATTTTTCCACTACGTGATTTAATTTCTTGAATGTTACTTACCACTTTAT
Source organism: uncultured Flavobacterium sp. (assembly GCF_963922255.1). GTDB lineage: Bacteria > Bacteroidota > Bacteroidia > Flavobacteriales > Flavobacteriaceae > Flavobacterium. The sequence goes on from NZ_CAWUIC010000002.1 coordinate 127,466, forward strand.
CATAATGTCCTTTATTAGGTGCAATTACAACTACTGGCATAGATTCGTCAATTAATGCAATTGGTCCGTGCTTCATTTCTGCTGCTGGATAACCTTCTGCGTGAATATATGATATTTCCTTTAATTTTAAGGCTCCTTCTAAAGCAACTGGGAAGTTGTAACCTCTTCCTAAATATAAACAATTTGGAGAATCTTTATAAATTTCAGCAATTTGTTTAGCTACTTCATTAGTCTGAAGTGCTTCTTCAACTTTTTCTGGAATTAATTCTAGTTCTAACAAATATCTTTGGTAATCAGAATTATTCATTGTTCCTTTAGCTTTTGCCAAACGCAAAGCTAACATTGTTAGAACAGTAATTTGAGTTGTAAAGGCTTTTGTAGAAGCTACTCCAATTTCTGGTCCAGCATGTGTATAAGCACCTGCATGAGATTCACGAGAAATTGACGAACCTACAACATTACAAACTCCAAATACAAAAGCTCCGTTTTCTTTTGCTAATTTAATAGCAGCCAAAGTATCAGCCGTTTCTCCAGATTGCGAAATTGCTATTACAACATCATCTTTGTTTATAATTGGATTTCTGTATCTAAATTCTGAAGCGTATTCTACTTCAACAGGAATTCTTGCAAATTCTTCAATAATATATTCTGCAACTAATCCAGCGTGCCATGATGTTCCACATGCAATTATTAATATTCTCTTAGCATTTGTGAATTTCTCAAGATTATCTTCAACTCCAGCCATTCGGATAATTCCTTTATTAGCATGTAATCTTCCTCTGTAAGTGTCTTTTATTACACTTGGCTGTTCGTAAATTTCTTTCAGCATGAAATGATCGTAACCCCCTTTTTCAATTTGCTCCAAATTCATTTGAAGTTCTTGAATATAAGGATCAACTAAAGAGTCATCTTTAATTTTACGAACTTTAATTGGTTTGTGAAGACGCACAATTGCCATTTCTTCATCTTCTAAATAAATAGCGTTTGAAGTATATTCTATAAACGGAGAAGCATCTGAAGCAATAAAATATTCATCTTCACCAATTCCTAAAGCCAATGGACTACCTAAACGAGCTACTACAATTTCATCAGGCTTTTCTTGATCTATTACGGCAATAGCGTAAGCACCAACTACTTGATTTAATGCTATTTGAACTGCTTTTCCAAGTTTACAATTTTCTTTTTTCTTAACTTCTTCAATTAAATTGATTAAGACCTCTGTATCTGTATCAGATTGAAACTTATAACCTCTTTTAATTAATTCAATTTTTAATGGTTCATAATTTTCGATGATTCCATTATGAATGATTACTAATTTTCCAGAATTTGAAAAGTGAGGATGAGAATTCACATCATTTGGAACTCCATGAGTTGCCCAACGAGTGTGTCCCATTCCTACAAAACCTTTAGTTGTTCCTTCTAGTTCTGCTCTAGCTTCTAAATCAGAAACTTTTCCTTTTGTTTTTGATAGTTTTAAGTCAGTTCCGTCAAACAGAACTAAACCAGCACTATCATAACCTCTATATTCTAATCGCTTTAATCCCTTTATGATAATAGGATAAGCGTCTCTATGTCCAATATAACCAACAATTCCACACATACAATTAATTAATTAGGTTCCGTGTAATAAATTTCAAGTTTTAATTTTTTATCAGGATCTGTACTTTGAGCACCATATATAACAGTACCTAAAGGATTCATTATTGACGCTGATGGCAAAAACTCTACAGTATCTGCACCAATACTTAATGGATTTTTAAAACTTAAGTTTGTTGAGATATTTATATTTTCTGTAACTACAAGTCCTAATCTAGAATTTCCGTTATTATTAGGATTTGTTCCGTTCAAAACATTATTTATATAATCGGTAATTCTAATTTTATATTTTATTCCTTTTCCACTAGTTTCTTTTTGAATAATTCCATCATGAACATATTTATTGTATTTAGTATTTGATCCAACGGTAGTATCATAATACCAATCTAACAAAGGTCTGTTATTAGTTACATCATATAAATAAAGTCTTAGCGGTTCATATTCAGCAGCACTCATAGTTGTTTGATCTACATAAAAAACTAAATTTGCTTCATTAATTAACCATTTTTTAGCCCTCAACTCTGCTAATTCTGTTGTATTAAAAGCGTCGATGTAGACAACCGAACCATTTGCACCTCCTTTTAAATAATGTTTTTCTTGTGGTACAGTAGCCCATAGTGCGTTTTGATATCCTGAAGTTATATTTGAAAAATCAAATAAATTAATTGAGTTGCATTTACTAACACCAGCTGCTGAATAACCCATTCTAAACGTTAAAGAATTCTTTTTGATTGCAGTTGAATGAGGAGAATCGTTATCACTATAAGATCGATATTGCACTACCAACTCTGCTTTAGAAAAATCTAAGTTTGCTAATGAACCTTGTTTTGGATTTATTTCTTCAACATTAAAATAGAGACCTTTGAAATGTTGCTTAAAAATATTGTTGTTGAATAGTTTTCCATCTGCAACTGCATCAAGTATTTTTGTTTTAAAAGTGTTTTTGTTTAAATTGATCCAAATTCCTGGAAGTTTTCTTTCTTTAACAACATATTCACTTGAATTAGTTGTTACTTGACCAGAACTGTTAAGAAATTCTCCATTACCATTTCTTTCATATAAAACGATTTGATTTTTATTAAAGAAAAACTCGGTATTTTCACTGGAGTCTCCTTCTGAATTTAAAACTAAACTTCCTTTATTGTTGAAAATAGTTGTATTAAAATCTGAAAAGTATTTTTGAGCTGTTTCATTTGGATTGGGTGTTGTCGGATCAAAATCACTTAAATAATAACCGTTTTCGTAAATTTTTAAATTAAATTTTTGTGTTGGATCTCCATAAATTGAATCTAATTCATAAATACCTTCTCCACTCTCAGTAGTGCTCTGTAAAGTACTGAAAAAAGGAATATAAATATAGACAGAATCATTAGCTGTAATATCATAATCATAGCCTATACTTGGGTTTTCATATACCATTTCTATTTGGGAAACAAAATTTGCTTTTGTAGTTCCAAAAATAGGATTATCATAAATACCTAAGGAATTTAATGGAAGATTATTGGTTTGAACCGGACCGGCTCCCATAGAATATGAAGTCAAATTCTGAACCGTCCTTTTTTCAAAATTAAAATGCTCATCTCCAACAATATCAGAGCCTAACGTGTTATAATCTTTATCACACGAAATAATTGTAAAAGCAAATAAAAGTAAAACTGCTTTAGTGAATGTATTCATAAATTTTATTTTTAAACCTTATTTTTTAAGAAATCTGTATAAACTTCATTGAAGCTTTCTTTAGGGGTGAAAGGTAAAAAAGGTTTTTTTGAACTTTCTATATATTTTGTTAAACTTGAAGACAAGTCATTTGATGCAATTACAATACCATCTGAATGCTGAATTGATGCCATTAATAAGTTTTCATAATTTGGTTTTTTCAAATCTGAAATGCTCTTTTCAGGAATTTCATCAAAAATCATTTTATTGATCAAATTAACATCTAATTCTCCTTCAAAAGACTGGTTATATACTGAAGTTATAATTTTTGTTTCATTAAAAATTCCTTCATTTTTATAATAATGCTTTAAGTAAATTGGCAATAAAGAAGCCATCCAACCATGAACATGAATAACATCTGGAACCCAATTTAACTTTTTAACTGTTTCAACAACTCCTTTTGCAAAAAAGATTGCTCTTTCGTCATTATCTGGATACAAAACACCTTCTTCATCAGAAAATGTAGCTTTTCTTTTAAAATATTCATCATTATCAATAAAGTAAACCTGAATTCTTTCTTTTGGAATAGAAGCTACTTTAATAATCAGAGGCATATCTACATCATTTACTACCAAATTCATTCCTGACAAACGTATAACTTCGTGTAATTGATGTCTTCTTTCGTTAATATTACCATATCTAGGCATAAAAATTCTAATTTGCCCTCCTAAATCATTAATCATTTTTGGTAATTCATAAGATTGTATCGACACCTCGTTTTCGGCCAAGTAAGGAACTACTTCAGATGACACATACAAAATCCTTTTATCCTCCATAAAATTGTTTATTTTCTAATTGTAAAACATGCAAAATTACAAAATTTTATGTATTTATCTACTAAAATAGTAAGTTTGCAGTCAATTTATTATTATTATTGATGCAAATTTTTAAAGAAAAAGCGCTTTTAACTGCTTATTTAAAAACAATTTGGGACAAGAATTGTGCCATAGGTTTTATCCCAACAATGGGTGCTCTTCATCAAGGTCATCTATCATTAATAAAAAAATCCTCTGCTGAGAATCAATTCAATGTGATTAGCATTTTTGTAAACCCTACACAGTTTAATAACGCTTCAGATTTAGAAAAATACCCTAGAACATTAGAAAGGGATATTGAAAAAATAAAAACAGTTTGTCCAGATTGCATTGTTTTTGCTCCATCTGTAGAAGATATTTATGAAGGAAAAACCAACTCAACCTCGTTTAATTATGACGGAATTGAACATGAAATGGAAGGGAAACATCGTCCAGGACATTTTGATGGTGTTGGCACAATTGTAAAAAAACTATTCGAAATCGTGCAACCAACTAATGCTTATTTTGGAGAAAAAGATTTCCAGCAATTGCAAATTGTAAAAAAATTAGTTGCTAATAATAATATAAAAGTAAACATAGTTGGCTGTCCGATATTTAGAGAAAAAAATGGATTAGCTATGAGTTCAAGAAATGAAAGACTTTCCAAAATTGACCGAGAAGAGGCTTCTGTAATTTACAAAACTTTAGTAACTGCTAAAAAAATGTTTGGCACAAAAAGTGCTAAAGAAGTAACTAAATGGGTAGAAAGTTCATTTGAAAAAAACAAAAAAATAACCTTGGAATATTTTGAAATTGCTGAAGAAACTACTTTAAAAACTTGCCTCAGAAAATCTAAAAATAAAAAATATAGAGCTTTCATTGCGGTTTTTATAGATAATATCAGATTAATAGATAATATTTCACTTAATTAATTATTTTTGCACCATGCAAATTCACGTAGTAAAATCCAAGATTCACAGAGTAACTGTAACTGGAGCCGATTTAAATTATATTGGAAGTATAACTATTGATGAGAGCTTAATGGAAGCCGCTAACTTAATTGAAGGTGAAAAAGTTCAAATAGTTAATATCAATAATGGAGAACGTTTTGAGACTTACACCATTAAAGGTGGTCGCAATACTGGAGAAATAACATTGAATGGACCAGCAGCTAGAAAAGTTCATAAAGGTGATATTATAATCATCATTGCCTATGGTATTTTGTCTATTGAAGAGGCAAAAAAATTCAAGCCTGCGTTGGTTTTTCCAAATGAAGAAACTAATTTTTTAAATTAATTGGCTTCGCCATTTAAAAAGATAGCTAGTTTAACAATTCCTCTACTAATTGGAATTGGGCTTATATCTTACCAATACACAAACCTTACTTCAGAGCAATTAGAAAACATAAAGCTGTACTTTAAAAATGCAGATTATAATTATGTTTTTTTATCGCTTTGTATAGCTCTTGTTGGTTATTGGGCAAGAGCTTATAGGTGGAAATATAGTTTAAATCACTTAGGTTATGACACAACAATTTATAATAATTTTTTTGCTGTTGGAGTTGCCTATTTAGTAAATTTAACCATTCCTCGTTCTGGAGAAGTCACCAGGGCTGTACTGTTAAAGAAATATGAAAAAGTACCTTTTGACAAAGGATTTGGCACTATAGTAGCCGAAAGAGTAGTTGATTTATTGATCTTTCTACTGTTTGTAATCATTGCTTTTGTGTTACAATTTAACACAATAAGCGATTTTATTTTCAGAAATATTTCTCCCTCGAAATTAATCATGATTGGATCTTTTGGATTTGTTTTAAGCATCCTTTTTTTATTAATTTGGTTTCGATCTAATTGGAAAATTATCAGCAAAATAAAAGAAAAATTTGCGGGCTTAATAGAAGGAATGACAAGTATTTTAGTAATGAAAGATCGTTGGAAATACCTGTTTTTTTCATTTTTCATTTGGTTTTCTTATTTAATGATGTTTTATGTATGCATCTTTGCAATTCCGGAAACAGCTGACATTTCATTTAGTATTGTAATAATGGGATTCATTTTTGGTAGTGTCGCTATTGGTTTTACAAATGGAGGAATAGGAGCGTTTCCAATTTCTATACAAACCGTTTTATTACTTTATGGCATCAATAAAGGTGCGGGTGCTGCTTTAGGTTGGATTATCTGGACTTCTCAAACTCTACTTACCATATTATTAGGACTTTTATCGTATTTATTATTGCATTTTTTTAATAAACATAAATAAATAATTAAATTGCAGTTCCTTTACAAAAAACAAGATCATGAAATATGTATATATACTACTTGCAATTTTGTCCTCTTTAAGTTCTATTGCACAAAAGAAGACAGAAACAATTGATTCAAATAAACTTGGAAAGCCAAGACAGATTTCTATTATTTTACCTCCTTCTTATGAATTTGAATCTAAAAAAAATTATCCTGTAATTTATCTTTTAGATGGTGAATATTTAATGGAACCCTTCAACGGTTCCTTACAATATGGTTATTATTTTGATGATTTGCCAGAGGTTATTTTAGTTGGAATTCATCAAGGAAAAAATAATGACAGACTTATTGATTCCAAAAGTGATGAAGATGGTTTACCAACTGAAAAAAGCGGGAATTTCTATGAATTTATCGCATCTGAAGTAATTCCATACATCAATAGCAATTATAGAACAGTTTCTTTCAAAGCAATTGCTGGACATGATGTTACGGCTGGTTTTTTAAACTTTTTTCTTTATAAAGACGATCCCATTTTTGATGCTTATATCTCATTTTGCCCAGATTTACCCTATGATATGGAAAATAGAATTGAGGATAGAATGACAATGATGTCAAAACCTATTAGTTATTTTCAAGTGTCTTCTCCAACCGATGAAAAATCAATTTATGAAAAAGTAAAACTGCTTGATGAAAATCTTAAAACCGTTTTGAATAAAAATGTGTCTTATAAATATTTACAATTAGATGGCTTTTCACATTATTCGATGGTTCCAGTTGCTGTTCCACAAGCCTTATACCATGTTTTTAAAGGATATCAACCTATAAACAAACAAGAATACAAGGAACTTCAAGACACAAATAGCGGATTTATTGATTATCTAACTGAAAAATATAAAAACATTAATGTTCTCTATGGAGTAGATATGAAAATAAGATTAATTGACTTTATGGCCATTCAAAATCTTATCATGAAGAATGGAACAACTGACGAATTAAGAAATTTAGAAAAATTAGCCAGCAAAGAATATCCTAAAACTATGTTACAGTATTTTATTGAAGCTTCTTATTATGAAAAAGAAGGCAATTATGATAAAGCTATAAAAGCTGTTGAGAAAGGATATACTTCAAAAGATATAGGCATGTTCACCAAAGGATTTATGCTAGAAAAATTAGAAGATTTAAAAAGAAAAAGAGCTGGCATATAATGAGTAAAGTAAAAACATCTTTTTTTTGTCAAAATTGTGGTACTCCTTTCTCTAAATGGCAAGGACAATGTCACAATTGCAAACAATGGAATACTATTGTTGAAGAAATTATTCAAAAAGAAGAAAAGAAAACTTGGAAAAGTGATTCTGGTTCAACTTCAAAAGCCGCTAAACCTTTATTAATTAAAGAAATAGATTCTTCTCAAGAAGTTCGATTAAATACAACAGACAACGAACTAAACCGAGTTCTTGGTGGTGGAATTGTTCCTGGTTCCTTAATTCTATTAGGTGGTGAACCTGGAATTGGAAAAAGTACGCTTTTACTTCAAATCTCTTTAAAATTACCCTATAAAACGCTTTATGTTTCTGGTGAAGAAAGCCAAAAACAAATAAAAATGCGTGCCGAAAGAATTACACCAAATAGTGATAATTGCTATATTCTTACGGAAACCAAAACGCAAAACATCTTTAGACAAATTCAAGATATTGAACCCGAAATTGTAATTATAGATTCCATTCAAACCTTACATACTGATTATATCGAATCTTCTGCAGGAAGTATTTCTCAAATTCGTGAATGTACAGCTGAGTTGATAAAATATGCTAAAGAATCAAATGTTCCTGTTATTTTAATTGGACACATCACAAAAGATGGAACCATTGCTGGTCCAAAAATATTAGAGCATATGGTGGATACTGTTCTTCAGTTTGAAGGTGACAGAAATCATGTGTATAGAATTTTGAGAAGTTTAAAAAACCGTTTTGGTTCTACAGCTGAATTAGGCATTTATGAAATGTTAGGAAGTGGCTTACGCGAAGTAGACAATCCCTCTGAAATCTTAATTTCACACAAAGACGAACAGCTTTCTGGAACTGCCATTGCTTGTACTTTAGAAGGAATGCGACCTTTGATGATTGAAATTCAATCGCTTGTAAGTTCTGCAGTTTATGGAACACCTCAACGAAGCACAACAGGTTATAATGCCAAACGTTTAAACATGATTTTGGCTGTATTAGAAAAAAGAGCTGGTTTCCGTTTAGGTACAAAAGATGTTTTTTTGAATATAACTGGTGGAATTAATGTAGATGATACTGCTATTGATTTAGCGGTTGTTGCAGCTATTTTATCTTCCAATGAAGACATTGCTATTGAAGATGGGTTTTGTTTTGCCGGTGAAGTTGGTTTATCAGGAGAAATTCGTCCAGTTAACAGAATTGACCAACGTATTCAAGAAGCAGAAAAATTAGGTTTTACTACTATTTTAGTTTCCAAACACAACAAAATTTCTTTAAAAAATACCACAATCAAAGTGGTTTTAGTGGCTAAAATTGAAGATGTGGTTGGGGTTTTGTTTGGGTAAACATTTATCAATCAACTCTAAATTTAAAAATTAAATCATGGAATTTTTAAATGTACTCTTGACTATATTATTTTTATTCATAGTTATCTATTTATGGAATAAATATGTAATTGAATTTGTAATAAATCGCGCTGAAAAATTTCATAAAGAATACAATTTTAGCAATTTGGACAAACAACCATTAAAGTTTTTTATCCAAAACAAAAATCAAATTATAAAATTTGCTAAAGCTTTTTACTGGATTGGATTTGTGTTAATTTCAATAATGATAATAACAGATTTTATTTCTCATTGATAGCTTTCCAAAATAAAAAAATTCATTCCTTTCCAACCTTTTCATAAAAAACATGCTCTTACTATTAAATAGAAAATATACTATCATGAAAAAAATACTCTTACTCTTAACGCTTTTTATTTCAGTAATTGCATGGGCTCAAAAACCCATTTTTACTTCTGCAAAAGTAAATGCAGCAACCGTTTATACGAATGGTGCTGAACTTTCGCAATCGACTACCTTAAATCTTCCAAAAGGAACAAGTGAAATTGTCATTAAAAATGTAGCTGATTATTTGAATGAAAATACCGTTCAAATTGGTGCTCCAAGTTCGTTGACTGTACTTTCAGTTCAGTTTACCCAAAATTATATTTCTGAATATGAAATTGACGAAAGTAATCCTGCTATTAAAAAAGTGAGAGATAGTATTACTTTAGTTCAGAAAGAAATTGCAAAAATTCAAATTGATAAAACTTCACATTCAAAAACAGTTGAATTATTGGATAAAAACCAACAAGTAGCTGGTCAAAATTCGGGGTTAAATGTTATGGAATTGATGAAGTTAGTGGATTATTATAAAGCTAAAAGAACTGAATTAAATAACGCAATCACAACATTTCAAGAAAAAGAAAACAAGTTGAATGAACAATTGAAAAAACTAAATTCTAAGCTTGAAATAAATACCAAAAACGAAGAAAAAACATCAAGAGGAAAATTAATTCTTCAAGTGATGAATGAAGTCGCTGGCAATGTAAATTTGGATATAAATTATATGACCAACAACGCTTCTTGGCAACCATTTTATGATTTACGTGCTGAAAACATCAACGAACCCATCAACATGATGTACAAAGCAAAAGTAATTCAAAACACAGGAATTGATTGGAAAAAAGTGAAGCTAACATTATCAAGTGGAAATCCAAATCAGAATAATGAAGCACCCATTTTACAATCATGGTTTTTGAGGTATGGAAATCCAATGGCTGCTTATGGTTATTTAAATCAAAATGCAACAATGAATAGAATACAAGGAAAATCTTCTGGATTAAAAATTCAGGCTGATGAAATGGAAGAATCGTCAATTTCAAATTATACAACAGTTAATGAAAACCAACTAAACGTTTCTTTCGACATAGATATTCCTTATGACATCTTATCTAACGGAAAAGCACATAGTGTTGCCTTGAAAGAAATTAAATTACCAGCATCTTACAGATATTATGCTGTTCCAAGAGTTGAAAAAGAAGCTTTCTTATTGGCACAAATTAATGATTATTCTAAATTAAACTTATTACCTGGTGAAGCCAACATTATTTTTGAAGGCATGTATGTTGGAAAAACATTCATCAATCCAAATCAAACCGCGGATACTTTGAGTTTATCAATGGGAAGAGATAAAAAAATTTCCATAAAACGTGAAAAAGTAACTGATAAATCGGGTACAAAATTCTTATCATCCTATAAAGAGCAAACGTTTACTTATGATATAACTGTTAGAAATAACAAAAAAGAAGCTGTTGAAATGCTTTTAAAAGATCAATATCCTATAAGTACTGACAAAGAAATTACCATTGAAGTTTTAGAAAAAGATAAAGCAAAAGTCAACGAAGAAACGGGTGTCATGACATGGGAATTAAAACTCGCACCAAATGAAACTAAGAAAATCAGGATTAGTTATAAGGTGAAATATCCAAAAGATAAAATAATAGATAATTTGTAGAATAGAATTCAGTGCTCTGTTTTTAGTGTTCAGTTAAACTGCTTACTAAAAACAGAGCACTAAACACTGATTTAAGGTGCTGGATTTGGAATCATTTCCTGAATTTTATCAATTTCAGATAAAATATTATCAGATAAAACAATATCAAATGCATCAATGTTCGCTTTTAATTGTTGAATCGAAGTTGCTCCAATAATTGTAGAAGTAACCAAATCTTGTTGATTTACGAATGCTAAAGCCATTTCGTTAAGAGATAATCCATTCGCTTCAGCTAATTCTTTGTATAATTTTGTGGCTTCGAAACAATTCTCATTGGTATATCTTGTAAACTGAGGAAAAACATTCATTCTCGATTGCTCTGGATATCCATTTAAATATTTTCCAGTTAGAAAACCAAATGCTAATGGTGAATAGGCTAGTAATCCGACATTTTCTCGCATACAAATTTCTGAAAGTCCAACTTCATACAAACGATTTAACAAGGAATATGGGTTTTGAATCGTAGCAATTTTAGGCAAATTATGTTTTTCACTTTCTATCAAATAACGCATCACTCCATAAGGGTTTTCGTTTGAAACACCAATATGCTTTATTTTTCCTTCTTTTATTAAACCATCAAAAACATGCAGAATTTCCAGAATAGAATACTGCCAATTTTCATCTATTTTTTGAACACCTCTTTGTCCAAACATATTCATAATACGTTCTGGCCAATGCATTTGGTATAAATCGATATAATCTGTTTGTAAATTTTTCAAACTTAATTCTACAGCATCAATAATGTTCTTTTTAGAAAAATCTAACGGTTGACGAATATAATCCATTCCACGATTTGGACCAGCAATTTTGGTTGCCACAACTAATTTTTCTCTTTCAGCTTGACCAATTTTATTGATCCATGTACCAATATGTCTTTCTGTACTTCCAAAAATTTGAGCATTTCCTCCTATGGGATACATTTCTGCTGTATCGATGAAATTTATACCTCGTTCAACAGCATAATCTAATTGTGAATGAGCTTCGGCTTCGGTATTTTGATTGCCAAAAGTCATGGTGCCTAGACAAATTTTACTAATTTTTATATCAGAATTTGGAAGAGTTGTGTATTTCATATTTTTAAGTTTCTGGTTTGCAAAGATACTAAGCTAGTAGGTTTAATAAAAATAAAACCTGTTTTGCTTTTCAACTAACAAGATTCTAATGCTTTTAATTTGAATATAGCTTTTTGACAAAACTCAGATCTAAGTCATCATTTATCTCAAAAAAATAATTCAATTGCCATTTTTGAGTTGCAACAGCTTGTTTGCTTATCGTTTTGTCCCAAATTGGATAAACTCTAAAACCTCTTTTACCTTCTTTTTTTGAAGTTGAAATAATTCCTTTTTCAATCAAAACCGATTTTGGGATTACAAATTGACCCATTTTATTTTCTGATTGAACATTGATTACATAATAATCGAATATGTCCGTTTCAAAAAAAGGTTCAGTAATTCCATCTTTATTTCTTTTCCAAAAAGTTACAAATTGTCCAATTTTTTTTGGTGTGATTTTAGAAGTTCTACAAATAATATTTTTGTTGTCTAACTTAAAGCTGCATGCTTCATATTCTTGACTTTCTTTTTCAGTTATTAATTCAAAAATATTATAATTTAATTTATCATATAGATTAGTTTGAATCAAGGATAAGCTTTTTGTCATATCTATTCTTTATCAATTAACTTGATTGCTTCTTCTATGTATAAATTTGGGTTATAATTTAAAGCATTTTCAACAACTTCATAATCTAGTTTTATTCCTTTTCTTTGAACTTCTACATCATTTGGATAAAATGCACCCATACCCGTAAAATCGATTTCAGTTTTATCAGCAAGAATTACTGGGTTACGATTCATAACTGCTCCAAAAGTTTGTTCTCCAATGGTAGTACAATTTGGAGCTTGTTGGATTGCCATTGCGAAATATTCTGCCATACTTCCAGTTTTTCTATCTACTAATAAAATTACTTTTCCTTTGTAATAGTTCTTGTTTTTTTTACCCGTAGAAAATGGATTATATATAAATCGTAACTTTGTTTTTATATCATATTCTGCAAAAGAAGGAGCTAATGGAACTAATGCTTTCATAAATTGTTTTCCTTTTGGAAGAAGATATTTAGGAACATCTGATTGACTTAAATTTTTAGGGTAATTTCTTAAATCTATAATAATTCCCTTTTTGTTTTCAAAAGTTTTAAATGCTGTTTTTAATTCTTTTTTTGTTATTTTTTTTAAATTAATATAGCCAATAGAATCGTTTATTGCATTATAATTTTCAACTGTGTTTATTCCTAAATTTACTGGTTCGTACTTGTAATCTCCATTACGATAAAGTTTAATTCCAACGAGTTTTGATGATTTATCCTTTTTAATAACTTCAACTTTAAGCGTTTCAGCTTTCCCAGAAAGTAAATAATAGCCTTGCAGACAGGATTTTAAATAATTTTCATTTGAAGCACTGATTCTATTTGAAAAATTTTCATTGTAATATTCGCTTATTTTTTTGTTATCGATTTTATAAATCAAATCCCCTAATTCAATACCTTCTTTATCCGATAATTCTTTATTAAAAACTGTTTTAATTACTAAAGTATCGTTGATAACTCTTCCACCGTAAAGGGAATTTTTAATAGAAATATCTTTAAATAAATAACTGTCACTATAATTAGAATGAGAATCATTCAATTTAGAAAAAAGTTTGTCTTTTGCTAATTCATAAGTATCGATATCATTAGATAAAAATTCAGGGATAATTTCAACTAAAACTCTTTCCCAAGGTGTTTCTGTTAGATAAATATTCACATTCCAATAACGCATAGTATTCCAAAAAGAAGCTAAAAATAACATTCTATTTGAGGTTTCTTTTGCATCAAAATTATCATATCCTTTATCGTTTGGAAAAGAAACCATGCTAGCTAGTGGGTTTATTTTTGCATAATATTTTCCGTAAGAACCATTGGTTTTGACTTTATTCAATAATTGAACCAAATCTGTACTAAAATTTGAATTTTCAATCCATGTAAAATCTGCGTTTTTAGTAAATAATTTTTTGTTTTTTAAAAGTTTTTTATTTGATTTATAATTGGTCTTTTTCGTTTCAAAACTTGCTATCCAATTTTCAAATTCGCGATTAAGTTCCTCTTGAGTTGTAAGGCTCTGAATTTTATTAAACTCACTAATAAATTCGTTATCAAAATTATATTTTCCTTCACTAATTTCTGGATGTTGATATTTTAGCAATCCCCAAATATGAATTAAATCCATCGCTTTTTTTTCATCTGAAACTTTAGTTTGACCAAAAAAAGTGAACGGCAATACTATCAAAAGAAAAAGTGTTTTCATCAAATTATTTTTAAAATAAAAAGGAATGTCTATTTGATTAAATTAATGAACATTCCTTTTAGTGTTATATACTATTACAGTAAGAAAACTGTTTAAAAATCCTCCAACATCTTAGAAATCTCATCTAATTTTGGAGTTAAAATAATTTCGATTCTTCTGTTTTTTGCTTTTCCTTCTGCTGTGTCATTGGATGCCATTGGAGCATATTCTCCACGACCAGCTGCTGTTAAATTCTTTTTATCTATTGCTTTATTTTCAGATAAGATGTTAACAATGGCTGTGGCTCTTTTGGTTGATAAATCCCAATTGTTCTCCACAGAACCAATGCTTCCAGAAAATTTATCATTATCCGTGTGACCTTCAATTAAAACTGAAATTTCTGGATTTTCACCTAATACTTTTCCTAATGCAACTACTGCTTTTTTACCTTCAGTTCCAACAGTCCAACTTCCTGATTCGAATAACAATTTGTTTTCCATGGAAACATATACTTTTCCGTTTCTTTGTTCTACAGTTAATCCTTTTCCTTCGAATGCATTCAATGCTTTTGACAAATTATCTTTTAATTTTTTCATGCCAGCATCTTTGGCTGCAATCATTTCTTCTAATTCATTTAAACGTTTTGAACTAGCTTCTAAATCTGATTTTAATTTGTTTAGTCTGTCTTGTTCTGCACTTAACACTTTTTGTTTGGCATCTAATTCTGCTAACAATTCTCTGTTTTTATTGATATTGGCTGCTAAAGCTTGGTTACTATCTTTTTCTAAAGCATCATAAGAAGCTTTTAAATTGTCATAATTTTTCTTAGTTGCTGCATAATCTGTAGCTAATTTATCTCTTTCAGATTTTGTTTTAACTAATTGAGATTGTAAATCTTTCACTTGAATATCTAAAGCGTTTTTGTCTTTTGTTAATGCTGTGTTTTCGTCAAATAAATTGTTGCGTTCTTTTTTTAAATCGGCAAATTTGTTTTCTAAATCATTGTATATTTTCTTTGAAACACATGAAGTTGTTAGTCCAACTATTACTAAACTTAGGGCAAGTTTTTTTATCATTTTCTTTTTTTATTTATCTTATTATATTGAATATTTGTGTTTTAGCCGTGATGGTAATGAAAACCCTTTTTGTGATAAACGGCTGTTTTTGTTGCTGTAAAAAAGCGACCTAAGAAGCTCTTTTTACAGTTAGAAAAACGCTGTTTTTGCAAAAATGTTGTAATGGACAGCGCGATTAGCTTTTAAAAATTAATCTATTTCTACTAGAACTGGGCAATGATCAGAATGTTTGGCTTCTGGCAGAATTAAAGCTCTTGAAAGTCTATCTTTTAACGTTTCATTTACCAAACAATAATCAATTCTCCAGCCTTTGTTGTTACCTCTTGCTCCTGCTCTGTAACTCCACCAACTATAATTGTGAGGTTCTTTATTAAAATGTCGGAATGAATCTATAAATCCAGCTTTCATGAATTTGTCTAACCAAGCTCTTTCCTCTGGTAAAAATCCTGAAACAGTTTTATTTCTAATTGGATCATGAATATCAATGGCTTCATGGCAAATATTATAATCTCCACAAATTACTAGATAAGGAAAAGTAACTTTTAGTTCATCTATATATTTTTGGAAATCATCCATGAACATAAATTTATGATCTAATCGGTCGATATTTGTTCCTGAAGGCAAATACAAACTCATCACTGATACATCATTAAAATCAGCACGAAGAATTCTTCCTTCAAAATCCATGTGTTCTATTCCTGAACCATATTCAACATGCTTTGGTTTGGTTTTACTTAAAATGGCAACACCACTATATCCTTTTTTCTGAGCCGAAAAATAATATTGATAAGGATAACCTGCTTTTGTAATTTCTTCAGTTGGAATTTGATCTTCGTTGGCTTTGATTTCTTGCAGACATATTACATCTGGATTTGCTTGTTGCAACCATTCAACAAATCCTTTATTAATAGCTGCTCGAATGCCGTTTACATTATAAGAGATTATTTTCATGCTTTAATTTTATTTCTTTCAAAAGTACTAAAAAGCTAATGGAAATATAAACTCCTTTATATATTTATTAACATCGTTATGAGCAATTTTGCTGTGTGTTTTTAATTGTTGATATCTACTTTTTTTAAAGGTTTTGATTTAATTTGTTTTGTTTATCTTTGTTTCTTGCACAAAAAACAAACAAAATAAATGGGATTAGTTTCTGCCAAAGAAGTAGCGAAAGCTATTAACTTAGACAAATATGGTTTTGTTGGGACTTTTTTAGGATGGTTACTAATGAAGTTAACCAAAATATCTACTCTCAACAAAATATACAATCGAAACAAACATTTAAGTGGAATTAATTTCTTAGATGGTTTATTAGATGATTTGGAAATTAAGTTTGAAATCCCTGAAGAAGATTTAAAACGTATTCCAAAAGACGGATCTTATATCACTATTTCTAATCATCCTTTAGGTGGAATTGATGGTATTCTGTTGTTAAAACTTATGTTAGAAAGAGAGCCTGATTTTAAAATTGTAGCCAACTTTCTATTGCATAGAATTGAACCAATGAAACCCTACATTATGCCAGTTAACCCTTTTGAAAATCATAAGGATGTTAAATCTAGTGTGGTTGGTTTAAAAGAAACATTACGTCATTTGAGTGAAGGAAAACCATTAGGAATTTTTCCTGCTGGAGAAGTTTCAACCTATAAAGATGGTACTTTAATTGTTGACAAACCTTGGGAAGAAGGTGCTTTGAAGTTGATTAAGAAAGCGAAAGTACCCGTTGTTCCTATTTATTTTCATGCTAAAAACAGTACATTTTTTTACATTTTATCAAAACTTAATGGAACATTTAGAACTGCTAAATTACCTAGTGAAGTTTTAACGCAAAAAAACAGAGTCATTAAAGTTCGTATTGGAAAACCTATTTCGGTTAACGAACAAAACGAATTTGAAACGAATCAATCTTTTGGAGAATTTTTGAGAAGAAAAACATATATGCTTTCAAATTCATTTGAAAAAGAAAGTTCGTTTTTAAAATCTCCTAATTTAAACCTTTCAACACCTAAACCTCCAAAACAAATAGTTTTACCAGCCAATCATGAGCAAATTCTAGAAGAAATAGCTTATTGCCAGGAAAATGATTGTCGTTTATTGCAAAGTAAAAATTATGAGGTATTTTTTATAACTGCTGATAAAATTCCGAATATATTACATGAATTAGGTCGTCTTCGAGAAATTACTTTTAGAGAAGTTGGTGAAGGGACAAATGAATCTATTGATTTAGACCAATATGACAAATATTATCATCATATGTTTTTGTGGGACAGCGATACACAATTAATTGCTGGTGCTTATAGAATGGGATTAGGTTCTCATATTTATCCAAAATATGGAATTGATGGATTTTATTTGCAAGAATTATTTCGTTTTGAACCTGAATTATTTGACATGATGAATAATTCTATTGAAATGGGAAGAGCTTTCATTACCAAAGAATACCAACTAAAACCAATGCCTTTATTCTTGTTATGGAAAGGAATTGTCCACACTACGCTTCGTTATCCTGAACATAAGTATTTAATTGGTGGTGTAAGCATTAGCAATCAATTTACTGATTTTTCTAAATCTTTGATGATTGAGTTTATGAAATCACATTATTATGATCCTTATGTGGCACAATATATTCATCCTAAAAAAGAATATAAAGTTAAACTGAAAGATGCTGACAAAGACTTCGTATTCAATGAAACTGAATCTGATTTGAATAAATTTGATAAAATTATTGACGAAGTTGAACCAGGAAATCTTCGTTTGCCTGTTTTAATTAAGAAATATATTAAGCAAAATGCTCGTGTAGTAGCTTTTAACGTTGATCCCTTATTCAATAATGCTGTTGATGGTTTAATGTATATTAGAATTGCTGATTTACCTGAAAGCACTGTTAAACCAGTTATGGAAGAGTTTCAAGCTGAATTGGAAAAAAAGGAGAAGAATTTTAAGTAAAAAATATGAATCTTAAAATAGTAATATCTGTCTTATTAATTTATTTTTTTATACTTTCTTGCAAAACTGAAGAAAGGAACTTTGATGAAGTTAAAGACTTATCTAAATTTCCAAAAACTGAATTTCTACCAACTTTAGAAAATAATATTTCTGATAATAAAAATGCAGTTTATTGTGCAACTCTTCCTTTTGCTTGGAACGAAATTTTACAAGAAACTGGAAAACCCACGAACATTAATAAAAATTATATTGATTTAATACTCTTAAATAATTCAAAAACTTACATTGATGCTTTAAATAAAGATGAATATGAATCTTCTATCGAAATTGAAGACGAAACAATAAAAGCAAATGTGTTTTTTAAAAAGTCGTTGCCATTTGAATTTAAATTGAATAGTTATGATAAAAAATTGATATTTGATAAAACACCTGTAAAGTCATTTGGTTTAAGTGGTTATGATGAATTTGAAATGATAAATTCTGTAAAAATTATTTATTATAAAGATGATGAAAATTTCATAATAAAATTACTCCCAAAAGATGAAAATCACGAAATAATTTTATTTAAAACGAAAGAAAAATTTACTTCTATTTCTGAAATGAATCAAGAAATTGAAAAATTAACTGATTTAGCTGACATTCAAAAACAGAACAATAAGCTTTATTGGAAATTTCAATTTAGAGAAGAAGATAAGTTAATCATTCCTAAAATTAATTTTAATATTAAAACTAATTTTCCAAAATTAGAAGGAAATCTATTTAGTGGATTTGAGCGTCAATATAAAATTGAATCAATCATACAAAGAACTGCTTTTATATTAGATGAAAGCGGAGCAGAAATCGAAAGCAAAGTGGAATTTGCAGTTGAAGCTGCTGAAAAAGTCATAGAAGAAAAACCTAAACCAAAACAATTGATTTTTGATAAGCCTTTTTTAATTTTGTTAAAAAGAAAAGATTCAACAAATCCTTATTTTGGACTTTGGAATATAAATGCTGAATTAATGGTTAAATAACAATCAACCCCATATAGATTGTTCCACAATAGAATCCCAACTGTTTTCTTTTATAAAAAATACTAATCTAATCGTGTGATAAACCATTAAAAAAGCACCTAAAGCATAAGCAAATTTTCTATTTAAAAACCACTCTCTAAAGTATGTTTTTTTTGTTTTAATTTCTACTGAAAAAAGGATAATTATAAAAACAGCAAAGAATACTACTATTGGTCCAAGTAAATGATAACTCAAACTTGTTAGAATATCACCTTCATACAAATAAACCATTGATTTTGTAATTCCGCAAGAAGGGCAAGGAAAACCCGTAAGCATTTTAAGTGGACAAAGCGATTGCTCTTTATCAAGTGAATGATTATGGTTTTGAAATCCTAAAACAAAAGGTATTATTAGCACTGCAAAAGCACCAATAATACCCATAATTCTATTTGTAATAAAGTTTTTGATTAGTACAATTTATTGATTTCTGATTGAACTATCATTGCTGTAATCATTGGGAAAAAGAAACCTAAAATTAACAATAATACTGAATCGTCTTTTTGAGGTTGATTGGTTAATTCATAAATTTTTGGTAAACCATCTCTTCCCACTAACCAGTAAAAAAAGAAACTTAAACCACAAAAACTAGTTAAAATTGCCACAACAGGAGAAATTACTTCACGCTCATTGGCTGCATTAATAACTTCTGAAATTTTTAAATTCCAATAGATTAAATATAAACCACAAGTAAAAAATCCTAAAATTAGAACAACTATTGGGTCTACTTTAAAATAAGGAATGTTGGGTTTGTTGTTAAAAGAGTTGATTACTTCCATTTTTGGTTAGTTTTTTAATGATTGATGATTAGGTTTTTACAGAAAGGCTGAGTCAATTGGTTCCCAAAGTTCTATTTTGTTATTTTCTGGGTCCAAAATCCAAGCAAACTTTCCATACTCATAAGTCTGCATTTCATCTATAATTGTTACACCTTCTTGCGATAATTTTTTTATAAGACTCTCTAAATCATGTACTCTAAAGTTCTGCATGAACTGTTTTTGTGATGGTTCAAAGTAATTGGTATCATTTTTAAAAGGACTCCATTGTGTGGAACATTTGTTGCCTTTTTCATCATTCCACCAAAAAGTACAACCGTAATCATCTGTGTTTAACCCTAAATGATTTTTATACCAATCCTTCAATTCTTTGGGATTTTCAGTTTTAAAGAAAAAACCACCAATTCCAGTAACACGCTTTTCTTCTACTTCTGAAACTTCTTCTTTAAAGTAAATTGCCTTAATTTTATCTACTATAGTTTGTGCTAATTTTTCATGACTCTCAAAGGTCCAACCAGCAATGTGAGGTGTTAATAAAACATTTTCTGCTTGACGCAAATATTCAAAGCTTTCGTTTTTACTTTCTTCATCAAATAAATTTTCAAAGGATAGTTTTTCGTATTCTAAGACATCTAAACCTGCTCCAAGTACTTTACCAGATTTTAATGCTTCTACTAAATCTGAAGTCACAACACTTTTTCCACGAGCTGTGTTGATTAGCCAGAATGATTTTTTAAATTGTTTTATAAATTCAGCATTCATCATTTTATCGGTTTCTGGTGTCCAAGGAATATGCAAACTCAATACATCTGCTTTTTCTTGAAGTTCTTGTAAACTGACTTGTTTGGCATTAGCATCAGCTACATTTTCTTGAATGTCATAGCATAAAACTTCTACATCAAAACCTCTTAGTTTTTTGGCAAAAGCTTTTCCCATATTTCCATAGCCAATGATTCCAACCGTTTTACCATCTAATTCATAACCACGATTAGCTTCTCGGTTCCATTGACCATTTTTGACTTCTGCATTGGCTTTGTTTAGGTTATTGAAAAGAGAAAGTAACATTCCCAAAGCTTGTTCTCCAACTGCATTTCTATTTCCTTCTGGAGCAGCAATTAAATGAATATTTTTTGAAGTTGCATATTCACAATCAATACTTTCCAAACCTGCTCCAACTCTAGCAATAAATTGAAGGTTTGTAGCTTTATCTAAAAATGTTTTATCAATTTTAAAACGACTTCGAATTACAATTCCGTGATAATTTTGGATTTTTGTTTCAATTTCTTCTTTAGATGAAGTGAAATCTATCTCGTTGTGAAAGCCTAGTTCTTCCAATTGATTCCACAACAAAGGATTATTTGAATCAATATGAAGGATTTTTATGTTGTTAGGTGACATTTCTTTAATTTATTTGATAACAAATATAAAGAAAGGATATATTAAAAAGGAAAATTTAATCTAAAACCCTAAAATAGCTTTAGCAATAGTAAAGAAAATAACAATTCCCATTATATCATTACTAGTTGTAATAAATGGACCTGTTGCCAATGCTGGATCAACACCGTATTTGTCTAAAATAATTGGAATAAAAGTACCAATCAAAGAAGCTGTAATAATTACGGAAAGTAATGCTAAAGAAACAGTAATTCCAGTCATATAGTCAATATTTAAAATAAAATGACTTCCAATAATTAGAATTATCGCTAAAATACTTCCGTTTAATAAACTCAACGTTAATTCTTTTGCTAATCGATTAAAAAGAGAACCTGATAAAGCATTATTAGCCAAACCTTGCACAATAATTGCGGAAGATTGTACTCCAACATTTCCGGCCATCGCAGCTATAAGTGGTGTAAAGAAAAATAATTCAGGATGAACATTCATTGCTGGTTCATACAAACCTAAAACATGAACCGAAATAAATCCTCCAAAAAGAGCTAACACCAACCAAGGTAAACGTGCTTTTGTCAACTCTAAAATACTATCATCTGCTTCAACATCCTGAGAGATACCTGCTGCTAATTGATAATCTTTATCGGCTTCTTCTTTAATGACATCGACAATATCATCAATGGTAATTCGACCAACTAATCTGCCTAATTCATCTACAACTGGAATGGCTTCTAAGTCATATTTTTGCATGATTCTAGCTACCTCAACATTTTCAGTATCAACTTTTACATAGTCAACTTTTGGAATATAAACATCACTAATTGGTGTTTTGGTAGATGTGGTTAATAAATCTTTTAATGATAACCTTCCTTTTAATCTATTTTCATCATCAACTACATAAATAGAATGTACTCTTGTTACGTTTTCCGCTTGAGCTCTCATTTCTTTTACACAAGTTAAAACATTCCAATTTTCATTGACTTTTACTAATTCTTTTGCCATTAAACCACCGGCAGAATCTTCATCATAACGAAGCAAGTCAACAATGTCTTTTGCATGTTCAACATCTTCTAATTCCGAAATTACTTGTTCTTTCTTTTCTTGAGAAAGTTCGGCAATAATATCGGCAGCATCATCTGTACTTAACTCATCTAGCTCTTCTGCAATTTCTTTTGGCGTTAAGTTTTTAAGAATTTTTTCTCGAACATCCTCATCTAATTCCAAAAGAATTTCAGCTGTTTTTTCGGAATCTAAAGCATTGAAAATATAACTAGCTTCGTGACTATCAAGCTCGTCCATAATTTCGGCAATATCAGCAAAGTGAATATCCAGAAGCAAGTCATGTAATTCTTGTTCTTTATTTTCACTAATAAGTTGCTCTATTAGAGCAATGAATTCTTTGCTGATTTTAAACTCCATCGGCTGCTATTTTTTGCGTAATGTATATAAATTGTTCCACCGTAAGTTGTTCCGGTCGAAGGTCAAAGATAACATCTTCTTTTAAACTATCCGAAAAAGCATAGGATTTTAAACTATTTCTTAATGTCTTTCGTCTTTGATTAAAAGCTGTTTTTACAACTTGAAAAAATAGTTTTTCATCACAAGGTAAAGTATAATTTTCTTTTCGCGTTAAACGCAAAACTCCTGAATCTACTTTTGGTGGTGGATTAAAAACATCTGGTGGAACCGTAAATAAATATTCTGCTTCATAAAAAGCTTGTGTTAATACAGAAAGAATTCCATAGACTTTACTTCCTTTTTTTTCACAAATTCTTTGAGCTACTTCTTTTTGAAACATGCCTGCAAATTCTGGCACTTGATTTCGCATTTCCAAAGCTTTAAAAACAATTTGTGAAGATATGTTATAAGGAAAATTTCCAATAATAGCGAATTGCTCTCCTTTGAAAACTTCATTTAAATCATACTTTAAAAAGTCTTTAGAAATAATATTATTGGCTAAATTGAGATAATGAGTTTGTAAATATTCCACTGATTCCGTATCAATTTCTATTACGAAAGTTTCGGTAGGTTTTTCTAATAAATATTTGGTCAAAACACCCATTCCTGGTCCAACTTCAATTGTTTTTGAATAGCCAGAATACGACATAGCATCAGCAATTTTTTGTGCGATGGATTCATCTGTTAAGAAGTGCTGACCTAGGTGTTTTTTTGCTTTTACTGACATTTTGGAAATTTTGAAGTTAGAATTCAGAAGTTAGAAATTTTAATTTTCACTATGAAAATGTTCACTCAAAACTTCAAGTTCTGTTCTAAAAGCTAACATTTTATCACCAAAAAGTTCTAGACCTTCTTGTCTTAATCTTGGTGCGTGATTTTGGTAATAATCGTTAAGTTTTTCTTTAGAATCTGAAAAGAACTGAACCGAATAAGTGACTCCTTCGTCTTCTTGAACAAGTACTTTTACGAATCTTGCATTGTTAAATAAACCTGTTGCTAAAACATCTGAAATATGTTTGTTTTGCATCCATTGTAACCATTTGTTGTGAACAGAATGGTCTATATTTATAGTAACGTTATATATAATCATTATTTAATTGGATTGGAATTTGGAATTTATAAGTTAAATAGCATCACCACGAAGCAATCTAAATTGTTTTCTAGCTTCTGTAAAATGAATACTATCAGCATGTTCAAAAATCATTTTTTCGTAAAGTGGTTTTGCTTTGTCATTTTCGTTTAAATATTTATGATAAATCTCTGCAGAATAAAACAATGCTTCGTCAACATAAATTCCATCTAAATGAGTATCTAAAATAGTTTTATAATAAGCTAAAGCATTTGCATAGTCTTTTTTCTTTTCGTAAATCTGTGCAATTTTAAATAGGGTTACTTCTTCAATTGCATCACCTTTGTATTTTTCAAGAATGTCTTTAAATCCTTGTAATGCTTGCTCGTTTTTATTCTGATATGTTAACAAATCGGCTTTTGAAAAAGCTTTTAAAGCAACTCTAGTGCTATCTTCAGCTGAATTATCACTAATCAACAAAAACATTTCAATAGCATCATTGGCAATCAATAAACTTGAAGATTGCTTCAAAACTTTCACTTGTTGTAAAGCCCAATCAAAATCTTGTTTATAATAGCTTGTTGTTGCCATTTTCATGCTTGCTTCATGTGACTTTTCATCGTTTTTTAAGGTTTCAGAAATTTGAGCATAATACAAAATAGCTTGATTGAATTTTTCATCCAACACTAAAATATCAGCTAATTCCATTTTAACTTCGCTTTCTTGTCTTGGAGAAAGTCGCAAAGTTAGTGCATTCTCTAGTGTTGCTTTTGCTTTAGAAAATTGCTTCATATAGAACGCATCGAAATTTGCCGATAATAGCTGTAAATTTAATGTGTAAGGAGAAATTCCGTACTGTTTAACCAAATCTTCTATTGTTTGTTGAATGATTGGATATTCTTTTTCAGAAGCTTCTTCAATTTGCATTGAAATTAAAAAATCATGTGCTTGAATTTGTAACCCGTAATCTTGTGTATTTTCTAAAATGAATTGAAAAATTTCTTTTGCTGTTTCATTTTCTTTTTCTTCCATAGCAAATTTGGCCAAATTCACAATATTATAAAAACCTTCTGGATTTCTTTTATAAATAGCTTTTTCTTGAGCAAATGCTTTTCCGTACTCTTTTTGTTGCACAAAATACCAACTCAAAAACTCGTTCCAATAAATATCTTGATTTTTTTGAACTCTCAGTAAGAGTGCTTTTTTTATGTAATTGGTAAAATTTCCTTCTGTATCTTCACTAATAAATCGAGTCAATTGATTTTGAACTAAAGTAGTATTGTTTTGATTACTAAATGAATAATCTAACAATTTTTCAACCATTATTTCCAAATTTCCCATTTGTCCATTTAATAACGCAATTTGGTAATCAAAATTTAGATTTGGGTTACCTGTTTTTCCCACTTCATAAGCTTTTATAGCCCATTCTAAAAGTGTTTTTTGTTCAAAAGCAGCTGCAACAGAATACGCATAATTGGATTGTAAAACCACTTGTTCAATGGCTAAATTATAGTTTTCGGTAGCTTTTTGTTCGTTTTTTTGTAATTGAAAATTATAACCTAATTCTACATATAGATTAGGCATTTTGGACGTTTTTATCTTATTTGAAATAGCAATATCGGCTTTATCATATTGTTTTAATTGCTGATAACAAGCAACCATTTTTTGAAAATAAGCATAATTTCCAGGTTGTTTAACTACTAATTCTTCTAATAAAGAAATGGCTTTATCAAATTCACCTCTATCAAAATAGTTAAAAGCCAATTGCTCCGATTGAGCATTAACCAAACCAGATAATAACAGGCAAAAAAGAATAAAAAGTTTTTTCATACAAGTAGTTAGAAACAAATAATGTACTAAAGTAACATTTTTTATGCCAATTTAGTACATTGTTTTTATAAAGATTAACGTTTATTAGTCAATAATATCAAATCCTGTGTATCTTCTTAATACTTCTGGAATTACAATTCCTTCTGGTGTTTGATAGTTTTCTAAAATTCCGGCTAAAACTCTTGGCAAGGCTAATGAACTTCCATTCAATGTATGAGCTAGTTGGTTTTTTCCGTCTTTGTCTTTGAATCTTAATTTTAATCTATTGGCTTGAAAAGTTTCAAAATTAGACACTGAACTAATTTCTAACCAACGCTCTTGAGCTGTTGAATATACTTCAAAATCATAAGTCAAAGCTGAAGCAAAACTCATATCGCCACCACATAAACGCAAAATTCTGTAAGGTAATTGCAGTTCGTTCAAAATTTCTTTTACATGTTCTACCATTCCATCTAAAGCTTTATATGAATTATCTGGATGTTCAATTCTAACAATTTCTACTTTATCAAACTGGTGTAAACGATTTAATCCACGAACATGTGCTCCCCATGAACCTGCTTCTCTTCTGAAACATGGTGTATAACCTGTTGCTAAAACTGGTAATTCATTTTCTTGAAGAATTACATCTCTAAAAATATTGGTTACTGGAACTTCGGCAGTTGGAATTAAATATAAATTATCTTTTGCATCGTGATACATTTGTCCATCTTTATCTGGCAATTGACCTGTTCCGTAAGCTGAAGCTTCATTTACTAAATGAGGTACTTGATATTCTTGGTAACCAGCATCGATGTTTTTATCTAAGAAATATGAAATTAACGCACGTTGTAATTTTGCTCCTTTTCCTTTGTAAACTGGAAATCCTGGTGCAGTGATTTTTGTCCCTAATTCAAAATCAACAATATCATATTTTTTAATTAATTCCCAGTGAGGTAATGCTCCTTCATGTAACGTTGGAACTTTTCCATGTTCAAAAACATTTTCATTATCATCAGCAGTTTTTCCATTAGGAACAATTTCTGCTGGAAGATTTGGCAATTTGTATAATTCTTCCTCTAATTTACTAGCAAATTCATTCAACTTTTCAGTTAAATCCTTGGTTTGCTCTTTAAATTCAGTGGTTTTGCTTTTAAGTAATTCGGCTTTAGCTTTTTCACCATTACGCATTAATTCACCAATGTCTTTAGATACTTTATTGGATTCCGCAAGTATATTATCAAGAGCAACCTGAGATGATCTTCTATTTTCATCTAAGTTAATTACGTCTTCCACAATCGATTTTGCATCCATGTTTTTCTTTGCCAAACGCGCAATAACTTCTTCCTTGTTTTCTCTAATAAATTGTATTTGTAACATAGTAAATTATTTAAGAATGCAAATGTATAAAATAGAATGTTTAGATACTAAAAATAGCATAAAACAGTTGTTAAATTTCTTTCCAATTTGTTAATAAATATGTCCCTTAAAAAACTTTTTAGAAAAAAAACTTTACTTTTGAATAAATATCTTGAAAAAATGAAAAAAATAATACTTTCTATAATTCTGATTGTTAGCTCTATATCATTTGCACAAATTGATAATTCTGAATTTGAAAAAATGGTCGAAGCAGAAATGAAATCAGCCGCAAAAATTCAAAATTTCACGGTCAATCCAAATACGCAGAATTATGATATTACTTATCATGAATTACGTTTTACTGTTGATCCTGCGGTTTCAAATATTAGTGGAATTGTTACTACTACTTTTACTGCTTTAGCCAATATGTCATCTATTACATTTGACATGAGTGATTCAATGACAGTTAGTTCGGTGACTAGAAATGGGCAAGCTTTAACCTTTTTTCAAAGCACTACTAAAGAGTTAATAATTAATTTCCCATCTGTAATAACTACTGGAACAAGTGCAACGGTAATTATAACTTATGCTGGTCCACCAGATCCAAGTGGTTTTGGATCTTTTGTAAATACCCAGCATAATGGAGTGCCTGTAATGTGGACTTTATCTGAGCCTTTCGGAGCAAGAGATTGGTGGCCGTGTAAACAAGATTTGAATGACAAAATAAACAATATTGATGTTTACATAACTGCACCATCACAATATACAAGTGTAGCTAATGGATTAGAAATTTCTCAAACAACAAATGGTTCTAATAAAACAACTCATTTTCATCATAGTTATCCAATTCCAGCTTATTTAATTGCTATTGCTGTCACTAACTATCAAACACATACTCAGCAAGCTGGTTTAGGAACAACTGCAAGTCCATTTTTTCCAATTGTTAATTATATGTATCCTGAAACAGCAGCAGCAAATATAGCAAGCGTTGCTATTACTCCTACCATAATGAACTTTTTTGAATCTACTTTTGAGCCTTACCCTTTTAGAAATGAAAAATATGGACACGCTCAATTTAGTTGGGGAGGCGGAATGGAACATACTACTGTTTCATTTATGACTGCTAACAGTAGTGGATCTTATAGTAGAAGTCTAATTGCACATGAATTAGGACATCAATGGTTTGGAGACAAAATAACATGCGGTTCTTGGAGAGACATTTGGTTAAATGAAGGTTTTGCTACTTATTTAGCTTCATTAGTTATTGAAAATTTAGATGGAAATGCCGCTTTTGTAGCTGATAAAAATAATATGATTAATAGCATTACTTCTCAACCAGGTGGTGCTGTTTATTTAACTGCAACCGAAGCTGAAAGTGTAAATCGAATTTTTAATTATAGACTTAGTTATCAAAAAGGAGCAATGGTTTTGGAAATGCTTCGTTGGAAAATGGGAGATACTATGTTTTTTCAAGCCTTAAAAAATTATTTAAATGATTCTAATTTAGCCTATGCTTATGCATTGACATCAAATCTACAAGCTCATTTAGAAACTGTTTATGGAAGCTCGTTAACTGATTTTTTTGCAGATTGGATTTACAACCAAGGTTATCCCACATATACTATAAATGCTACACAAATAAATTCAAGTCAAGTTCAGATTACAGTTAATCAAACTCAATCTCATTCAAGTGTTTCTTACTTTGAAATGCCTATTGAAGTTAGATTGACAGGTGCAGGAAATCAGGTTTTTGATACACGATTAGAAAACACCTCTGACGGTCAACAATTTATTGTAAATGTCCCTTTTACTGTTACGGGTGTTGAATTTGACCCTAACAAACATATTATCTCAAATAATAATACTACAGTTTTATCTAATTCACTTTTCGAATTACAAGAATCTATTGCTATATATCCAAATCCTGTAAATTCTTACTTTGAAATCAGTTCACCTGATTCTATTTCTATCGAAAAAGTTGAATTATACAATACTCTTGGTCAATTAATTTCACACAAAACAACAACTCAATTTTCAGTTGAAGATTTGTCAACTGGACTATTTATTGCTAAAATCTATACAAATGAGGGAATAGTCGTTAAGAATCTATTAAAAAAATAAACGCTTTTTAAAAATAATTATCAAAAGTAAGGTGAAAACCTTACTTTTGTCGCTTATAAAATTTAAGTAAACAATGATTCAAGTAGCACAAATTCTATTTATATTATCCGTATTAGTTATTCTTCATGAGTTTGGACATTATATAGCAGCAAAAATGTTTAAAGTGAGAGTAGAAAAATTCTACTTATTTATGGATGCAGGATTTTCTTTAGTTAAGAAAAAAATTGGGGAAACTGAATGGGGAATTGGATGGTTACCAATTGGTGGATACGTTAAGCTTTCAGGTATGATTGACGAAAGTATGGACACTGAACAAATGAATAGCGAACCGCAAGAATGGGAATTTAGAGCAAAACCTGCATGGCAAAGATTGATTATCATGTTAGGTGGAATTATTGTAAACATTCTTTTAGCTTGGTTGATTTATTTAATTATGTTTTCTACGGTTGGGCAAAAATATGTCTCAACGGAGTTAATTCAAGAAAATGGTTTAGCTTTTGGAGATGTTGGAAAAAGCGTTGGTTTTGAAAACGGTGATAAAATTATTGCTGTTGACGGAAAATTACAACCAAAATTTAATTGGATGGTTATTGATGTTCTATTAAGTGATAAAATTGAGATTGACCGTAATGGAAAAAAAATAGAACTTGATTTAACCGAAGAACAAAAAGGAGAAATCATTAGTAAAGAAGGAAAAGGATTTGCTTTTGCCATGCCAAAATTAGCTAAGATTGATTCAATTGTGCCTAATTCTAATGCTGCTTTAGCTGGTTTTGAAAAAGGAGACATTATTAATAGTATTAATGGAAAAAAATATGACAACTATTTTAGTTTCAAAGAAGTCTTAGATAAAGAGAAAAAAGACACAATTACACTTGATATCTTAAGAAATAATAAAAATTTAGCTATAAAGACTATTGCTAATGAGAAAAATGAAATTGGAATCATCTATCAACCCGCAGACACAACTGATTATGTTGTTAATAACCAATTGAGCATTGGTGAAGCCATTCCTGCTGCTGCAAAAGAAGCATGGCAATTGTTAATTTATAATGTAAAACAGTTTAAGTTAATTTTAAGTCCAAAAACAGAAGCTTACAAACAAGTTAAAAGTCCTGTTGGTATTGCAAGAATTTTACCTGATGAATGGAATTGGGAATTCATTTGGAATTTTACAGCACTATTTTCAATTGGTTTAGCGTTTATTAATTTATTACCTATTCCAGGCTTAGATGGTGGACATGCACTATTTACCATTGCAGAAATGATTACAGGAAAAACTTTAAGCGTAAAAGCAGCAGAAAGAGTTCAAACCTTTGGAATGATTATCTTATTGACATTGATGGCCTTAACCTTTGGAAAGGATATATATCAATTAATTGCTGATAAATTATTTTAATTTTTTTTATAAAAAAGTTTGCGAGAAAGAAAATGTGTGCTATATTTGCACTCGCAAAAAAGGATAAAACCTTTCTTAAATAGACGTTCATAAACTAAGATATATAGTTTCCTCCTTAGCTCAGTTGGTTAGAGCATCTGACTGTTAATCAGAGGGTCCTTGGTTCGAGCCCAAGAGGGGGAGCTTTAAAAGCCTAGCAGCAATGTTAGGCTTTTTTTATGCAATTTTTTTAAAAATTTACGTTTAAATATTTATTGTATATATTTGTGCTTTACATTGTTAATCATTTTCATAAAGCCCCGAACTATGAAAAAATTAATGTTTTTATTATGCTTATGTTCATTCATAAGCTACAGTCAAACTATTAGTGTTGATAGTAATACCTACTCAGCTTCAGATTTAGCCAATCTTTTGGTAACTAATTCTTGTATCAGTCCTACCAATATTTCCTATTCTTCTGGTCAATCTGTAGCGTATTTCAATAAGAATGGTTCAAATTTTCCTATTAATCAAGGTGTTATTATCAGAAATGGTATTGCCCAACACTCTGAAGGAATTTACACTGGAAACAACCTAAGTAGTCAAGTAAACTCAAACAGCGATGTTGATTTAGTAAACATCAGTAATAGTTCTGGACAAACCTCAACTATAACTGATGCAGCTTATTTACAATTTGATTTTATTCCTATCTCTAATAATTTTAATTTTAGATTTTTATTTGCATCGAATGAATATGGTGAATTTCAATGTGGTTTTAGTGATGTTTTTGCTTTTCTGTTAACTGACTTAACCACTGGTGTAACAACGAACATTGCGGTTGTTCCGGGAACAAATACACCAATTTCCGTAAAAGATATAAGAAATAATATCTATAATTCATCTTGCAGCTCTGTAAATCCAAGTTTATTTGACATTTACAATGTAAATAATCCTGCTGCTTCAAGTTTAAACATGAGAGGATTTACGAAGTTATTAAATGCTTCAGCACCAACCATTCCAAATAATCCGTACCGAATAAAACTTGTTATTGGAGATTATAATGATGCTGATTATGATTCAGCAGTTTTTATTTCGGCAGCTAGTTTTAACAGCACCGTAAATTTAGGTCCAGATGCAAGTCTTTGTTCGGGAAACAACACAACTATAACAACCAACCTTGATAGCACTGAATACAATCATTCATGGTCTTTGAATGGAAATGTTTTAGTAGGTGAAACAAGTAATATTTTATCAATTACTCAAGCAGGAACTTATGTTGTAACTGTTGTAAAAGACGGAACTGCATGTCAAATGACAGATACAATTGTTTTTTCTGACCTTCAAGTCACAAATCCTGAAGGTTTATATGTGTGTAATGATAATTCTGGCTCTTATATATATAATTTGACTGAGAATAATTCTACTGCTTTAGGAATAAACCCTAATCAATATCAAGTTTTATATTTTAATTCTTTAGCTAATGTAGCTTCTAATAACCCTATTCCAAATTCAAATTTAAACGCATATTCTAGTAGTGGAAATGAAACAATTTACATTAAACTCTTAAATACTACTACTAATACAATATGTAATGCTCAGTATTCTTTTAATTTAATGGTGAATCCTACAGTTTCGGCTAATCAACCTAGTACTATTAATTTATGCAATAACGCTCCTTCAATAACAGTTGACTTAACCAGCCAAAACAATCAAATTTTGAATGGTCAAAATCCTAGTGATTTATCTATCACTTATTTTAATTCAGAAACAAATGCAATCGATAATACCAATAATATAAGTAGTTCAGCAAGTATTACATTAGCAACTTCTCCCAAAACAATATGGGTAAGAGTTGAAAGTATTACAAATCCTGATTGTTTTGATGTTACTAGCTTTGATATTATTGTAAATCCTTTACCAGCTGTTGATTCATTATCAGATGTTGTTGCTTGTGAAAATTTCACTCTGCCAATTTTGACTAATGGTGCTTATTATGATGGACCAAATGGAACTGGAAATCAGATAAACCCAAATGACATCATTGATGAAACGGGCACTTATTATATTTTTAGTGGTCCAGACGCTAATGGTTGTACAAACCAATCAAGCTTTTTAGCAACGTTCATGGATGAATATGATATTGGTCTTGAACATTGTGGTGAATTCACTGTTCCTGCTCCATTAGCTGGTGAATTTTACACACAGACAGGTGGCCCAAATGGAACAGGAACGGTTCTTCCTTCTGGAACAATTATTACTACAAATCAAACCATATATTTTTATGTTGAAATTGATGGTGTTTTTTGTAGAGAAGAAGCATATCCTTTAACTATACATCCATTACCTCTTGTTGACACTCTTGATGATGTAGTTACATGTGGTAGTTATACATTACAACCTATAGCTAATGGTAATTATTTTACTGACACAAATGGTGGAGGAACTGCTCTATTTGCTGGAGATGTTATTAGTTCTACTGATACTATTTATATTTTTTCGGATGACGGAATTTGTACCAATCAAACTAGTTTTTATATTGCAATTCTAAATCAACCAAATCCTGTGATTTCTTGTGGAGACTATATTTTACCCGCTTTAGACGCAGGAAATTATTACACTCAAATTGGAGGACAAGGTGCAATTATTCCTTCCGGTACACCAATTGCAAGCTCACAAACTATTTATGTTTATGCCAACACAACTACAACTCCAAATTGTACATCAACTTTTACATTGCCAATTACTATTAAACCAAAACCTATAGTTGATGATCTTAGTGATGTCATTCGTTGTGCAAATAATCCATATCAATTACCTACATTAACTGGAGGAAATTATTACACTGCTACAAATGGTGGAGGAACTATGTTAAATGCTGGAGATATAATTTCTACAAATCAAACTATTTATATTTATGATATTTTAAATGGATGTTCAAATGAAACTTCATTTAGTGTTGAGATTATTCCATTGCCTCTGGTTGAAAATTTTACAGACATTTTTGTTTGTGATCCTTTTGTTTTGCCGAATTTAACATACGGTACTTATTACACAGAACCTGCTGGAAATGGAAATATAATCCCAAGTGGAACAGCTATAGATTCTACTCAAGTGATTTATATTTTTAATGATGCTTTAGATGCTAACGGTTGTTATGCTGAAACTGTTTTTCAAGTAAATGTTTTAGGTGTTGATGTAGGGAATTTTACTGATATTTCAGAATGTGACAGTTATACATTACCTGCTTTGACTATTGGAAACTATTTTTGGGAGTCCAATGGTGTTAACCCAATAGATGTTTCAGATTTTACATTTAATGTTCCTGGAGTTTATACTATTATTGTTTATGCTCAAAATGGAGGAAGAACTTTTTGTAGTGATGAAGAATCATTTACTATAACTATTTCCGAAACTCCCACTTTGCCTACATTTTCAAATATTGTTAAATGCGGAACATATACTTTGCCTTTTTTAGATAATTCTGCTTATGACGTAAATTATTATTTAAGTCCAAATGGAACAGATATAATAAATCTAACAGATTACACTTTTGACACAGCTGGAACTTATACCATTTATGTTTATGCAACTGCGTTCAACAATGTAAATTGTACCGATGAAAAATCATTTACTTTGACAATTTATCCATTGTTAAATTTAGATATTGAAGATGCTTATATGTGTGTTGATCCAATTACGAATGATATTATTCAACCTGCATTTATAAATACAAACCTTAATCCATCGCAATTCACTGTAAATTGGTATTTGAATAACAATCTGGTTCACACGGGTTCTTTTTATAACGCTACTCAAGTAGGAACTTATACTGTTGAAACCAGTAAACTGACTCCAGATGTGGGTTCAAATTGTAATTATAACTCAACGACAGTTTTAGTTTCTCAATCTAGTTATGCTGTTGCAGAAGCTATTGTAACAACAGATTTTGATGATACTGCTTCAATAACTGTAAACATTTTAAATGGTTATGGTTCTTATGTATATCAATTGGATAATTCTGGTAATTTTCAAGAAAGTAACGTGTTTTCTAATGTTTCATCTGGAGAACATATTATTCATGTTCGAGATGTCTTGGGAAATTGTAATGATATAACTTTAACTGCAACTGTTTTAAAATACCCAAAATTCTTCACACCAAACGGTGATGGCTACAACGATACATGGAATATTTGGGATTTAAGAAATAGTCCAAATGCTACTGTTACTGTCTTTGACCGTTATGGAAAATTCATCAAGCAATTTAAAACATCAGGTTTTGGTTGGGATGGAAAATTAGATGGTTATGATTTACCTTCAACTGATTATTGGTTTGTTGTGAATTATTTTAATCAGAATAATGAAGCAAGAGAGTTTAGAGCTCATTTTGCTATGAAACGATAACCTCAATAAGGTCTTTTCGAAGCCAACCTGTGATACTCAATCGCATTTGATTGGTTTCTAAAACTTCGTGTTCTAATTCATTACTTTTAAAAAAAACGGTTTTTCTATTTGTTGGACTTATCGTTTGTGAGTCTTCTTTGTCATATATTTTTAATTCTCCACCATCACCTTCTTTCCAATCTACATTTAAATATGTAATCATTGAAAATTGCCTATTGCTAGTATCTTGAAATTGATCGAAATGTCTTTTGTAAAAAGTCCCTGGTTTATATAAAGCATAATGAAATTCATAGCTTTTTATTCCTGTAAAGCATTCTTTATTTAAGTAATCGATAAAATCTTCAATAAGTGCAAAGAATTCCATTTCATGAGGATTGTTGTTTGCTTTGTCTAACCAATAAATAACATCACTTCTGATTTCTTTATTTTTAGCAAATGTACCAAAATGACCTATTCCAGCCGATTTTAATTCTTCTTCTTTATAAAGATTTAGCAAACTATCTCTAAGATTATTTGCCAATGATTCACTTAAAAAATCTTTTGAAATTCCAACTTTATTGTCAATATAACTCGAAATCAATTCTTCAAAACTAGCTTCCATTGTATAGGTTATCTGAAAGGACAAATAACGTGCGAAAGTACATTATTTTTCAATTGAAAATCACACTCTTAAAAAAATAAATATTTAAATGAAAAAGGAAGCGTTTCCACTTCCTTCTTCCCCTATAACAATTCATAAAAAACAGAATTATTCTTTTATAAATTTTTTAGTTTGATTGATATTGTTTCCTGATAATTGCAAAGAGTAAATACCATTAGAAATCGTAGATAAATCAATTGTTTCTCCGTTTAAAGAATCTTGTTTTACTATTTGACCAAGTGTGTTGTATATTTTGTATGAAGTAAAACTTTCATTATTACTAATACTCAAGATGTCTTTTACTGGATTTGGATAAATTACTACTTCATTTTGAATAAATGAAGCAGTTGGCAATGCAATACTTAACCATTCAAAACGAGAAACGAAAACATCATAACTATTGACACCTGAATTATTGATGGTATCAATTCCAGAGTAAGGATTAAAATCTACTGTTGAACTCACAAATGAACCTGTGAATAATAATGAATTATCTGCATTAAAAACCATTTTGGCAAAAGTTTCTCTTCCTGTACCACCAACAGTAACATGATTTACATATTGCATAGATGGAGTAAGCTCTAAAATATAAGCATCTAATCCACCATTTGAAGTTGTATTTACTGTAGCTGTTCCAAAATCAAAATCTGCAGTATCTAAAAAGGTTCCTGTAACAAATAAATTTCCGTTTGGACCTACTGTCATTCTATACATTTCCTCATTTTCAGTTGTAGTAGAACCACCAACAACATAACTAGCAACATAATTTCCTGAAGAGTCAAACTTAGATATATAACCATCTGACGAGCCTAAAACAGTATACATATTTGTTCCACTAGATGGATCCAAATCTTGATTTCCAATTAAAGCTCCACCAATATAGACATCTGTCCCAATTGTTTCAACAAATTTAGGATTGTCGTATCCACTTCCTCCAAAAACTTTTCCCCAAACATACTCTCCTGTTGCATCTAATTTTACTAAAAAGGCATCAAAGTTTCCGTTTGAAGTTGAAGAATTTGCTGCAACTGTTGTAGATGGATTTAAATCAACAATTCCCTGATAACGACCAGCGATTAATAAATTACCTGCTGTATCTATATCTATTGATTCAACTACTACAGCACTTGAAGAGTTAAAAGTTTTTACCCAAACATAATCCCCATTACTATCTAATTTTAAAACAAAACCGTCTTGACTAGCTCCACTTCCAGTAGCTAATATAATTTGCTGACCAGCTCCTGGATCAAAATCTGCATAATTAAAACCACCTACTACATATACATTATTTGAAGAATCTACTATTATATCTTTAGAATCCTCATTTGCTGCAGCACCAGCAGGATTACTAACTTGTTTTGCCCAAAGGAAGTCTCCGTTACTGTCTAATTTTACTATAAAGCAATCTCGACTTAAAATAGGTGCTAATTGAGATAAAGGATAAACATTTGGTCCTGGATCTGCATCAAAAGAATTCGAACCTGCTCCTTGAAAATATCCAGTTATAAGAATATTATCTGCATTGTCAATGGTTACTGCTATAGCAACATCATCAGCTGCTCCACCGAAACTTTTAACCCATAAAGGATTTCCATTAGCATCATGCTTTGCTAAGTATCCATCCGCATTTCCACCATTGTAAGTTACAGTTGTGGTTCCTACTGTTAATGTTCCTGCATAAAAACCAACACTATATACATTTCCTTGACTATCTTTTGCTACATCATAATTGGTATCTATACCTGTTGTACCAAATGTACTTGTTCCAAAATATTGTTGAGCAGAACTCAACAATGAAATCGAAAATAATAGTAGTGATAAAGTAATCTTTTTCATGATTTTAATATTTGATTTAATTAATTGTTAATGATAAATTCGAGACCAATACCTCGCGTGCTTTTAATTGTTATATTTTCGTCTTCTTTAAAATGTTTTCTAATTCTACTTATAAATACATCCATACTCCTACCTGAGAAAAAATCATTATTATTCCAAAACTTTAACAGTATTTCATCTCGTTGAATTAAATTATTTCTAGATTCATATAGAAAATAAATTAATCGCGCTTCTTTTTCTGTTAGTTTAAAAATTGAATCATTAATTCGTAATTCTAATTTTTGAATATCAAATGTGTATTTACCTATAGCAATGCTTTCAAGTTTAAAAAAATCGTCAGTAATTGAATTCTTCTTTTCTGTTCTTCTAATTATATTTTGCAATCTTAAGATCAATTCTTCTACCTCAAAAGGTTTTACTATATAATCATCAGCTCCTAACTTTAATCCTTTTATTCTATCATCTTTTGCTTTTCTGGCTGTTAAAAACAAAAAAGGCAAATCAGGACTGTGCTTTATAATTTTTTCAGCTAATGAAAAACCATCAAGCTTTGGCATCATTACATCAAAAATTCCAATATCAAAGGAATCATTTTTGGACAATTCAAAGGCTTCTTCACCGTCTTTTCCCCAAACAACTTCAAACTTATTTAACTCTAAATATTGTTTTAATGCTGTTCCAAAATCAAAATCATCTTCTGCTAATAATATTCTTTTCATTTTTATTGTTTTGGGATGATTATCTTAAATACTGAGCCTTCATTTTCTTTACTCTCTACTTCTAAAATTCCTTTATGAGCCTTAATTATTTGCTTACTATAGTATAAACCCAAACCTAAGCCTTTGTAGTTATGTCTGTCTTTTTCACTCACTCTAAAAAATTTCTCAAATATTAGTTTTTGATGTCTTTTAGATATTCCTATTCCGTTATCAGAAACTAAAATTATATGCTGTTTTACTTTTTCATTATATGAGTATGAAATTTCAATTTTTGTGCCTTCATATTTAACTGCATTTGATAATAAATTTAAAATTGCTGTTCCCAAATAAAATTTATCTGCAATGATTTTTTCATCAGTTTCAATAAAATTTCTAACTATTTCAACATTCTCATTTAAAGTAATTTTGTAATCATTAATAATATCATTCAAAAAGGGAATCGTTTTGAATTTTTTTAATGATAAGTCAATTTCGTCATAACCAACACTATTATTAACGACTTGATCAATTAAATT
The DNA here is from genome assembly GCF_963922255.1 of uncultured Flavobacterium sp. Lineage (GTDB taxonomy): Bacteria > Bacteroidota > Bacteroidia > Flavobacteriales > Flavobacteriaceae > Flavobacterium. The sequence goes on from NZ_CAWUIC010000002.1 coordinate 166,269, forward strand.
TTGCAAACGCTTATTTTGCCTATCAATTACTTGAATTGTTTCTTTTGCAATTTCTGTTTGACCTTCTGCATATTTATTAGTTAAGGTTTTTGTAGTAATGGCTAGTGTTGACAAAGGTGTTTTTAACTCGTGCGTTATGTTATTGATAAAATCTGTTTTAATTTCGGCTAATCTTTTTTGTTTTATTAAATTGTGAATTGAATATGAGAGCAATCCTATTACGAATGCAAATAACAAAACCGAAAGTATTAACAAAACTGAAAGCTCCTTTATAATAACGTTTTCCCAATCTACAAGGTTCATGTAAATTTGAGTTTTAAAATGTAAATCCTTAAATTGTTTTGAATCTTCTAACTCTTTTTGCCAAGTGCTTTTATTGATCAACATTGCGTCTTTACTAGAAAAATTATTTCCTAATATAAAAATAGCACTGTCCTTTTGTGAATCTAAAATCTTTTCGTCTACAGTTGTTAAACTATCTAAAATTATGATGTCTGTTACAGAAACCTTAATTTTAACATCAAAGTTTATATCCGTTTTTTTAATTCCTTCTTCATATAATTTTAAAAATGACTTATTTATCTCTCTTGTTGTTGTTTCAAGATTTTTTAAAACTTCTGATTTACTAATTTTTGAATTTTCATAAAGCTCCAACTGATTTAGAAAGTCATTTCTATAGATCCAAGATAAAGAATCAACCTCTTGCGTTGTATAAACTTTTGCAATTGAATTTCTTGCATCCATTGCAAATGTTTTCTTCTTTAATTCATAAGTATTATAAATTAAATAGGCTTGAATAGCAGAAATCGCTATTAATGTAACAATAGAACCTAAAATTAAAAATCTTGACTTCAAGGACATTTTGTAAAAATATTATAAAGTGATTACTATATTTAAAAACATTTAATCATTAACTTACTATTAACCTATTTTCATAAAAGTAATAAGCAGTAAACTAAGTTTTTACATAAATATAATAAATAATTTTGATAGCCAATTGAACAATTTATTTATTAATCAAGTTTTATTTGAAGAAAAAATAAAAAAAATTCAAAATTATAATAATATAACAAAAATCCATTTTACATTCTAATTTTATAGGGGTTACTTTTATTTATAAATCTATATTTTATATTTTTACCCTATAATTTTAGGGGTTAAAATATGAAAATAGAAAAAAGATGGATTATTTCGTTCTGTATTATAACGATATTAGCAATAACAAGTTTATTTTGGACACCTTCTAACAACTTGAAGGATCAATTCTTACCAGAATCAGAAATTAATGTTGCTGATGTAGCTTGGCTACTAACCTCTTCTTCGTTTGTTTTATTGATGACACCAGGACTTTCTTTCTTTTATGGTGGAATGGTTGGAAGAAAAAATGTTATTTCAACCATGCTTCAAAGTTTTATATGTTTAGGAGTTGTTTCTTTGGTTTGGGTTGTGGTCGCATTTAGTATGGCTTTTGGTTCGTCAATAGGAATTACTATTGATGGAATACTCTACGGAATTATCGGAAACCCTTTTGACTTTACTTTTTTTAATAATGTTGGTGTTTTACCCCATAAAAATCTTGCATCCAATTTGCCGTTTGTCCTTTTTGCCCTTTTCCAAATGAAATTTGCCGTAATAACTCCTGCAATTATTACGGGTTCTTTTGCCGAAAGAGTTCGATTTATTTCTTATTTATTATTTATTTGTTTGTTTACGTTATTTATTTACACTCCTTTATGTCACATGGCATGGCATCCAAACGGTTTATTGGGTGCCTACTTTGGCATAAAAGATTTTGCAGGTGGAACAGTAGTACACATGAGTGCAGGTTTTGCCGCTTTAGCTGGAGTTTTAACTTTAGGTAAACGTAAAAACAGCGAACACATTCCCACAAACATTCCTTTTGTATTATTAGGAACTGGAATGCTATGGTTTGGTTGGTTTGGATTTAATGCTGGTTCATCTTTAGCTGCTAATGGAACTGCAGCAATGGCTTTTGCAACAACTACTATTGCTTCTGCATCTGCTATGATAACTTGGATTTTCTTTGACAGAATTAACGGAAGAAAAGTTTCTGCTTTAGGAGCTTGCATTGGTGCTGTTGTCGGTTTAGTTGCCATAACTCCAGCTGCTGGTTTTATAACAATTCCTGAAAGCATTTTCTTTGGGTTCATTACTGCAATTGTATCTAACAAAATGTTATATTGGAAAAAACTTAAAGCCATTGACGATACATTAGATGTTTTTGCATGTCATGGAATTGGTGGAATTATGGGTATGATTTTAACTGCTATTTTTGCAAATGGTGAAAATGCAAGTCTTTTACATGGTGGATGGACCATTTTTGGTCATCACATGATGGCTCTTGTTATGGTTTCATTCTTTACTTTTTTTGGATCTATTTTGTTATTTAAAATAACCAATAGCATCATTCCACTTCGTGTTTCTGATAATTCAGAAAGAGTTGGATTAGATTTATCACAACATGATGAGAAATTTTAAGAAACAATAGTATCGTTTGAAAATTTTGTACATTTAGAACAAATAAAACTTCAAAATGAAAAAATATTTTCTATTCTTATCGTTGTTACTCCTAAGTGTTTCTTGCATTGAACCTAAAGCTAAAAATACCGATACCACAAAAAAAGAAATAAATACTTTCCTAGACAAATGGCATAAAGATGCTGCTGAAACTAATTTTCAAGCGTATTTTGATGCAATTGCAGAAGATGGTATTTTCATTGGAACAGATGCTACTGAAAATTGGAACAAAAAAGAATTTATGGCTTTTTCAAAACCTTATTTCGATAAAGGAAAAGCATGGAATTTTACTGCATTAGAAAGAAACATCTATTTTTCAAAAGACAAAAATACCATTTGGTTTGATGAATTATTAGACACTCAAATGAAACTTTGTAGAGGTTCAGGTGTTTTAGAAAAAATTGATGGTCAGTTGAAAATCAAACATTATGTCCTGTCTATGACAATTCCAAATGATAATTCTAGTGACGTTATTTCAATAAAATCAGCAATTGAGGATAAAATTATAGACGATAAAAAGAAATAACTAAACGTTGTAAATATGCTCTTTTAGATTTTTAAGCATTTCAGTAGTCATATTCTCTAAATTGAAATCGTTTTGCCAATTCCAATCTTCACGAGCAGAAGAATCATCAATACTTGCTGGCCAACTATCCGCAATTTTTTGTCTAAAATCAGGTTCATAACTCATTTTAAAATCTGGATAATGCTTTTTAATTTCAGCAGCAATTTGTTCTGGAGTAAAACTCATTGCACTTAAATTGTAAGAAGAACGAATTTTAATTTGTTCTTCAGGAGCTTGCATAATTTGAACTGTTGCTTTGATGGCATCATCCATATACATCATTGGCAAAGCTGATTTTTCAGATAAAAAACTAGTATATTTCCCTTCATTGATAGCTTTATGATAAATTTCAACCGCATAATCTGTAGTTCCTCCACCTGGTTCAGAAACCCAACTAATTAAACCTGGATAACGAATGCTTCTCACATCAACACCATATTGTTTGTTATAATACTCACACCATCTTTCACCTGATTGTTTACTGATTCCATATACTGTTGAAGGTTCCATAACTGTATATTGTGGTGTATTTTGACTTGGAGTTGTTGGTCCAAAAACCGCTATACTTGAAGGCCAAAAGATTTTCTTAATCTTACCTGCTTTGGCAATATTTAAAACGTGGAAAAGTGAATTCATATTCAAATCCCAAGCAAAAGCTGGATTTTTTTCTGCAGTTGCCGAAAGTAAAGCAGCCATTAAATAAACATCTGTTATTTCATACTGTTCCACCAAATGCTCAATTTGATTGTAATCTAAAGCATTTACTACTTCAAAAATTCCTTCATTGACAACATCAATATTTAATTTTCTGATGTCTGAGGCTATCACATTTTCAATTCCATAGATCTCACGCAATTTTTTGGTAAGTTCTGTTCCTATTTGCCCACAAGCACCGATAATTAAAATTTTTGTTTTCATATTGTCATTAAATTAACGAGTACAAATATATTATTTTCAATTGTTGATTTTTGAATTTTATCGCTAATTTTTTAGTAAAAATTTAAAAACTTCTCACTCTCAAAGCTTTTGATTCAAGATGTCATAATTAGCACCCTTTAATTTACTGATTTAAACACATTTACTTTTTTTACTAAATTGTGTTAACTTATGCTAATTACTATACTTTCTTTTTTAAACATTTGTACATTTGTATTCTAATTGATATTTATGCACAAATCGATTTTTATATTTATAATTTCACTTTTGTTTATTTGTTGTAATGATGAAACTACTCAAGAAGACAATGAAAAAATTATAGCCAAAAACAAGCAAACTTTTAATTTGTTAAGTTCAATTTGGAACTTAAAAACTCCTACACTTTCACCAACTGCTGAAAATGAAGTACGTAATTGGAATGAATGGCAACAATTTGTCATTGAAATTAACCAGAAACCTAAAAGTAATTTGACGGCTTTTCAATTAAAAACTAAGAATATATCTTCTAAAATTGATTCACTTCAGTTAAATATTCCACCACAATTTAATATTCCTCAAGTTAAAAGCAGAATTGCAGCTTTGGATACTAAAATTAAAATGTTAGACACTTTTATCCATTTGACAGATGTTCCTCAAAGTAAAATTAAAGAATTGATTCCTGAAATTAATGAAGAAATGACTTCTTTAGTAGGTCAGTGGGAAGAAATTATCATCAAGAAAAGAATTCCTAAAGAAATTGGAGAAGAATATATGATTCAGGCTTTAGACACTACTAGAAATGCTAACCCTGAATTAATGATGGAAAAAATGCGTAAACAAGATTCAATAAATAATCAACAAACACAGAATAGTAATATTATTCCACAGAGAAAAAAACTTATTAAAACCGAATAATTTTTGAAACCTGATATAGCCAATTCTTATAAAAAATCTGCAAAAATTACTGTTTTTGCCGAAACGTTAGCACAACAAAATCAAAAAATACATGCCAAAGGTTTATTAGGTTCATCCATTTCATTTGTAATTCAGGCTTTGTTTGAAAAATCGGATTTGCCTTTTCTTTTGCTTTTTAATGATAAAGAAGAAGCGGCTTATTTTTTGAATGATTTGGAATTGCTTATCAATACCAATGATGTGTTGTTTTATCCAGGTTCGTACAGAAGACCTTATCAAATTGATGAAACAGACAATGCCAACGTTTTGCTTCGTGCTGAAGTTTTAAACCGAATCAATTCCAGAAAAAAACCTGCTATAATTGTTTCGTATCCTGAAGCTTTGTTTGAAAAAGTAGTTACTAGAAAAGAATTAGAAAAAAACACCTTAAAAGTTCATGTAAACGATAAATTATCTATTGATTTCATAAACGAAACCTTATTTGAATACAATTTTAAAAGAGTTGATTTTGTAACTGAACCCGGAGAATTTTCGGTTCGTGGTGGAATTATCGATGTGTTTTCATTTTCAAATGATCATCCTTACAGAATTGAATTTTTTGGAAATGAAGTCGATAGCATCAGAAGTTTTGATGTGGAAACCCAACTTTCCGTTGAAAAATTGAAGAAAATTTCAGTTATTCCAAATGTGGAAAATAAGTTCTTAAATGAAAATCGTGAAACATTCTTGAACTATATCAATGAGAAAACGGTTATTTTCACTCAAAATTCTGAATTCATTGGGAATCAATTAGACAAAATTTTTGAAAAAGCTGTGGAAGCCTTTGGTAAACTTTCCAAAGACATCAAACATGCGCAACCAGAAGAATTATTTGTCAATCAAGAACAATTTTTGAAACAAGCTCTTAACTTCAATATAGTTGAATTAAACAACACTGCTTTATTCAAAACTACCAAAACATTTGAATTTCATATTCAACCGCAACCTTCTTTCAACAAGCAGTTTGATTTATTATTGAATGATATAAACGAACATCATTTTAATGGGTATACCAACTTTATTTGTTGTTCCAATAGCAATCAAATCACTCGTTTTCAAGATATTTTTGAAGATTTAACAGAAGATGAAAGTCAGAAAGAAAATCCAAAATTCAAAGGCGTAGTTCTTCCTTTATATCAAGGATTTATTGATGAAGAAATGCAAATAACTTGTTATACAGATCATCAAATTTTTGAACGTTATCACAAGTTCAACATCAAGAGTAATTATTCTAAAAAGCAAACCATTACGCTCAAAGAATTGACTTCCTTACAAGTTGGAGATTATGTAACACACATTGATCACGGAATTGGAAAATTTGGGGGTTTACAAAAAATTCAGGTTGAAGGCAAAACACAAGAAGCTATCAAAATTGCTTATGCTGATAACGATATTGTTTATGTGAGTATTCATTCTTTACACAAAATTTCAAAATTTAATGGAAAAGACGGAATTGCTCCAAAAATTTACAAATTAGGAAGTGGTGCTTGGAAAGCTTTAAAACAGAAAACTAAAGCTCGAGTAAAACATATTGCTTTCAATTTGATTCAATTATATGCGAAAAGAAGACTGGAAAAAGGGTTTCAATATGCACCTGATAGTTACTTGCAAAAAGAATTAGAAAGTTCTTTTATTTACGAAGATACACCAGATCAAGTTACCGCAACAGCTGATGTAAAAGCTGACATGGAAAACGAACGACCAATGGACAGATTGGTTTGTGGTGATGTAGGTTTTGGAAAAACAGAAGTTGCCATAAGAGCAGCATTCAAAGCTGTTGATAATGGAAAACAAGTCGCTGTTTTGGTTCCAACAACCATTTTAGCTTACCAACATTATCGAACTTTTTCAGAACGTTTGAAAGAAATGCCTGTAACAGTAAGTTATTTAAACCGATTTAGAACTGCAAAACAAAAAACAGAAACCTTAAAAGATTTGGCTGAAGGAAAAGTGGATATCATCATTGGTACCCATCAACTGGTTAATAAAAATGTTGTTTTTAAAGATTTAGGCTTGTTGATTGTGGATGAAGAACAAAAATTTGGTGTAAACGTAAAAGATAAGTTGAAAACCATTGCTTCAAACGTGGACACATTGACTTTGACGGCAACTCCAATTCCGAGAACTTTGCAGTTTTCATTGATGGCTGCTCGAGATTTGTCTGTAATTACGACACCACCACCAAATAGGTATCCTATCGAAACACAGGTCATTCGTTTTAGTGAAGAATTAGTTCGTGATGCTATTTCTTATGAAATTCAGAGAAACGGTCAAGTTTTCTTCATCAATAATCGAATTGAAAACATTAAAGAAGTGGCTGGAATGATTCAACGATTAGTGCCTGATGCACGAGTTGGAATTGGTCACGGACAAATGGATGGCAAAAAACTAGAAGAATTGATGCTGGCTTTCATGGAAGGAGAATTTGATGTTCTGGTTGCTACAACTATTATAGAAAGTGGTTTAGATGTTCCAAATGCTAATACGATTTTCATCAATAATGCCAATAATTTTGGATTGTCTGATTTGCATCAAATGCGTGGACGAGTAGGTCGAAGTAATAAAAAAGCGTTTTGTTATTTCATCACGCCACCTTATTCGATGATGACAAGTGAAGCTCAAAAACGTATTAATGCTTTAGAACAATTTAGTGAATTGGGAAGTGGTTTTAACATTGCTATGAAAGATTTGGAAATTCGTGGTGCTGGAGATTTATTAGGTGGTGAACAAAGTGGATTTATTAATGATATTGGTTTTGACACTTATCAAAAAATCATGAATGAAGCGATTGATGAATTGAAAGAAAACGAATTCAAAGATTTATACGAAGCTGATAATGATATTGAAACCAAAGAATTTGTCAAAGATATTTTGATTGATGCTGATTTTGAATTACTATTTCCCGATGATTATATCAATAGTGTTTCGGAACGATTGGCTTTGTATAACGAATTAGGAACTTTAAAAACCGAAGAGCAATTACAAGCTTTTGAACAAAAATTAATGGATCGATTTGGTGCTTTACCAAAACAAGCCACCGCTTTATTAAATAGTGTTAGAATAAAATGGATTGCAACAAGAATTGGACTCGAAAAACTAATCATGAAACAAGGCAAAATGATTGGGTATTTCATCAGTGACCAACAATCGAATTTCTATCAATCTAATCGATTTATAAAAGTGATGCAGTTTGTGCAACACAATGGAAATCTTTGTAAACTAAAAGAAAAAGACACCAAAAATGGTTTAAGATTGTTACTTACTTTTGACAATGTGAAAAGTGTTAGTAAAGCATTGGAGTTGATGCAAAGGTTTTAACTAAACATTTTTCAAATCTTTAATCACTCTAAAAGCAGTGTCAACTTGCTGTTCACTTACTAAAAATGTAAACTCATTTGAGGTAGAAATTACTTCATAAAGTACAATTCCTTCCCAAGCTAAACGTTGAAAAATATAGTAATAAACACCCGGAACATTTACATTTTCATGTGGTAATTTTATAGTAATTGATGATAAATCAACCATTTTTTGAATTTGCTTTTCTGATTTAAAAAGCTCTTCCATAACAGAATCCATACTATCACTTAAAACAATATTAACCTCATTAACACCTCTTGATGAAGTATAAAAAACATCTTTTCGAAGGTTAATTTTCGAAATTAATTCAGCATGTCTACTTAGTAATGAATCAGAAAGCATATAGGTATAATCATTCAAAGAAGAACGTACTGTAATTTCTCCAATATTCTTAATCACCTTAGAAATCTTATGATTAATTTTGAAATCCAATTCTTCTGTAAGCCTTTTTAAAGACATTACAACAGCTCCTTGTTTAATATCTTTACCCAATTGTTTCTCAACTTCAGGCATCATTATTCGAGCTAAAGAAGTAAGATTAATTATCCCTTCAGATAACGAGCTTAACAAAAACGGTTTAGTTTTTAAATAATGTTCTACAAAAGATGATACTGTTTTCATTTGAAAAAATTTTTGCAAAAATATACAAAAAAAACAAAATGTTACAATTATAACAAATTATTTTTAAAAATAATAAAAAGCTTCCTCTATATGTTCTATTTCAATGTTGTCTTTTTGGTAATGAATCGCAATAATGTCAAAACGAACTGTTACATCTAAGTCTTTACTAACAACATATTCATTAACTGCTTTAACTAATAATTGAATTTTTTTTGGTTTTACAAAATCTTGTGGCAATCCAAATTCTAAACTAGATCGTGTTTTAACTTCTACAATAGCTAAGATACTATTTTTTTTTACAATTATATCAATTTCTGCTTTTTGAAAACGCCAATTTCTATCTAAAATTTCATAACCGTTTTTTTGCAAGAAATCAACAGCTAAATCTTCTCCTAATTTTCCTAAATCGTTGTGTTCGGCCATGTTTTTAAAATTCCAAAAATTAAATTCCAAATTCCAAATACGTTAATTAAAAATTTGGTCTTTTAAATATTGTGATTTAATCAAATTTTAATTTGATTTCTTTTTCATTCACTTCAAATTCGACTTGCTTTCCCAATTGAAGTGTTCGATTGTCTTTTAAATGTCCAGCAGGAAAATCAAAACAAACAGGAATGTTATATTCTTTGGCAATAGCTGTAATAATTTGAACAGCATTTTGTCCAAAAGGGATTTCATTATCATGCATATCAGTCATTCCACCAACTACTAATCCTTTTAAGTTTTCAAAGTATCCATTTCGTTTTATATTTTGCATCATTCTATCAATATGATATAAATATTCGTCTAAATCTTCAATATAAAGTATCTTATTTTTAGTGTCTAAAGAGGATTTTGAACCTAACAAACTATACAAAATTGATAAATTCCCACCAACTAATTCTCCTGAAGCTTTTCCTTTAATGTCATATGATTTTGAAGGAACTGTATATTCAATTTTTTCTCCAAATAAAGCTTTTCGCAAGGTTTCTTTAACTTCATCAGAAGCTTTTGGAACTGTAAAGGGCATAATGCAATGTAAAGAAGCAATTCGTTCAACATTAACTTGTGAGTGTAAAACAGTCACGTCACTAAAACCCATAATCCATTTTGGATTTTTCTTGAATTTGGTAAAATCTAATAAATCAACTATTCGAACTGTTCCATAACCACCACGAGCACACCAAATGGCTTTGATATTTTCATTATCCATCATGTCTTGAAAATCAGCAGCTCTCTCTAAATCTGTTCCACCTAATTGACAAGTATCTAAACCTATTGTTGCACCCAATTTTATTTTCAAACCCCAAGATTCTAGTAATTCTTTAGCGGGAATGGCGTCTTCTGGAAAAAATTTTCGAGCTGTACAAACAATAGCAGCGGTGTCGCCTTTTTTTAAATAAGGTGGGATTTTCATTTTTTGTGAATGAGAGTAATTAAAAAATATGATGATAATTAAAATAAATCGATACATAATCAAATTATTTATTTCAAAAATACATAAAATCAAATTAAATTTTATGCTTCTTTTCAAAACAATTCTTATATTGGTTTAAAAGAACTTTTGATGAAGTTAATCTTATAAAAATCTAATAGAAATTTTCAAAAAAAGACTAAATGAAAATCACAGCCATTTCAGACACTCATGGAAAACACAAACAACTAAAGTTGAATAGTGGTGATCTTTTAATTCATGCAGGTGACATAAGCTCTTTTGGAAATAAAGAGGAAGTTAATTGTTTTTTAGTTTGGTTTTCAAATCAAAATTTTAAGCATAAAATTTTCATATCAGGAAATCATGATTTTTGTTTTGAAAATCAATTTCAAGATATTATTATTCCTGATTCTATAACTTATCTTAACGATAGTGGTGTAGAAATTGAAGGTTTGCACATTTGGGGATCACCCATAACTCCAACATTTTGTAATTTAGCTTTTAACCGAAGTAGAGGTGAAGAAATTGATTTTCACTGGAATAAAATTCCTATAAATACCAATATTTTAATAACTCATGGTCCTCCTTTTGGAATTTTAGATGAAACGGAAACATATTTTAAGGCTGGTTGCAAAAACTTATTAGAAAAGATAAATCAATTAAATTTAAAATACCACATTTTTGGTCACATACATGAAGCTTTTGGAGTGGTTAAAAAAGATAATGTTACTTATATTAATGCATCATCAGTTGATTTGAAATATAAAATCAGAAATCTTCCGTATTACGATTTTGAAATCAACCTATAATTTCGAAATTTTTAAACCGCAATATACTTCTTAAAGAAAAAAATTCAGGTTTAATTGTAATAATTTGAACTTAAGTGCATCAATTCGGTTCTAAACAATTATTTTTGCACATATTCTGACTATTTTTTGTTAAAAAACAATTTTATAATGATTCAAAATCCGAAAAGATATACAATTACAGCAGCCTTACCATATACTAATGGTCCAATACATATTGGTCATTTAGCAGGTGTTTATGTGCCAAGTGATATTTATTCAAGATATTTAAGATTACAAGGAAAAGATGTTGCTTTTATTTGTGGAAGTGACGAACATGGTGTTGCGATTTCCATGAAAGCCAAAAAAGAAGGTATTACACCTCAGCAAGTCATTGATAAATATGATGGTATTATTCGTCAATCTTTTATAGATTTTGGAATATCCTTTGATAATTATTCAAGAACATCTTCTAAAATCCATCACGATACAGCACAGGAATTCTTTAAAAAATTATATAAGCAAGGTGATTTTATTGAAGAAGTAACGGAACAATTATACGATGCAAAAGCAGATCAGTTTTTGGCTGACCGATTCGTTACAGGAACTTGTCCAAAATGTGACAATCCTGAAGCATATGGAGACCAATGTGAACGTTGTGGTTCTACTTTGAATGCAACTGATTTAATTAATCCAAAATCAACAATTACAGGTGAAACTCCAATTTTAAAAAAAACTAAACACTGGTTTTTGCCTTTAGATAGATACCAAGATTTTCTTGAAAAATGGATTCTTCAAGACCACGCAAAAGATTGGAAAACAAATGTTTTAGGTCAAGTAAAATCGTGGTTAGATGACGGTTTAAAGCCAAGAGCTGTAACACGTGATTTAGATTGGGGAATTGATGTTCCTGTTGAAGGTGCAGAAGGAAAAAAATTATACGTTTGGTTTGATGCTCCTATTGGTTACATTTCTTCAACGAAAGAATGTGCAGCCAAAGAAGGTAAAGACTGGGAACCCTATTGGAAAAATGCTGATACAAAATTAGTACATTTCATCGGAAAAGATAATATTGTATTTCATTGTATTATTTTTCCAGCGATGTTGAAAGCTGAAGGAAGTTATATTTTACCTGATAATGTTCCAGCCAATGAATTTTTAAATTTAGAAGGAAACAAACTTTCGACTTCTAAAAATTGGGCCGTTTGGTTACACGAATATTTACAAGATTTTCCAAACCAACAAGACGTTTTGCGTTATGCTTTAACGGCAAATGCTCCTGAGACAAAAGACAATGATTTTACTTGGAAAGATTTTCAAGCCAGAAATAATAATGAATTAGTAGCTGTTTTTGGAAACTTCATCAATCGTGTTGTGGTTTTAACCAACAAATATTATGATGGAATTGTACCAAGTCCAAATGAATTTACTGAAGTAGATGAAGCCACTTTAGCTGAATTAAAAGCTTACCCTAATGTAATTTCAAGTTCAATTGAACGTTATCGTTTTAGAGAAGCTTTAGGAGAAATGATGAACGTAGCTCGTTTAGGAAATAAATATTTAGCAGACGAAGAACCATGGAAAATGGTAAAAGAAAATCCAGAAAGGGTACAAACCCAAATGTATGTAGCTTTACAAATTGCTGCTGCTTTGAGTGTTTTAGCTGAACCTTTCTTGCCTTTTACTTCAGCTAAATTAGAAAATATGTTGCAATGCAAATTGAATTGGAATGATTTTTCAACTAATTCTGATTTATTGCCAGCTGGAAGTAAAATTGGACAAGCCGAATTACTTTTCTCAAAAATTGAAGACGAAGAAGTTCAAAAACAAGTTGATAAATTACTAGCGACTAAAAAAGCAAACGAAATGGAAAATGCCAAAGCAGAACCACAAAAAGAAGTTTCAACTTTTGATGATTTTACAAAATTAGACATCAGAGTTGGAACGATTTTAGAAGCTGAGAAAATGCCAAAAGCCAATAAACTTTTAGTTTTAAAAGTAGATACTGGAATTGACGTAAGAACCATAGTTTCTGGAATTGCTGAACATTTTTCTCCTGAAGAAATTATTGGAAAACGTGTGACTGTTTTAGTGAATTTAGCACCAAGAGCTCTTCGTGGTGTTGAAAGTGCTGGTATGATTTTAATGACCAACAACGCAGAAGGAAAATTAGTTTTCGTAAATCCTGATGCTGATGGTGTAATGAATGGTGCTTTGATTTCTTAAAAAAAATAGATTTAACAACTCTACTAAGGTTTAAAACCATAGTAGAGTTTGATATAATTTAATATGAACCCAAAAATAATAGCTTTCGACGCAGACGATACCCTTTGGCATAACGAACCGTATTTCGATGAAGCTCAAGAACGATTTTGTCAATTGTTTCAAGATTATGCTTCTAGTCAAGAGATTTTGGGTTTGATATTGAATCATCAAGTTAAGAATTTACCTTTGTATGGCTTTGGAATTAAAGCTTTTACCCTTTCGATGATTGAATCTGCTTTGGAATTAACCAATCACCAAATTTCTGGAAAAGGCATTGAAAAAATTATTGCCATTGGTAAAGATTTATTGCAAAAACCGGTTGAATTACTTCCAAATGTAGAAGGTGTTTTAAAAGAGCTTCAAGGTAAATACAAATTAGTAGTTGCCACAAAAGGTGATTTAAAAGACCAGCACAGAAAACTACACGATTCTGGAATAGGACATTATTTTCACCATATTGAAGTTTTGAGTGATAAAACAGAATTAGATTACGAAAAAATGTTTGGCCGTTTAGAATGCAAAGCCGAAGACATTTTAATGATTGGAAATTCCTTAAAATCGGATGTTTTACCCATTTTAAATTTAGGTGGTTTTGGCATTCATATTCCCTATCACACCACTTGGGAATACGAAAAAATTGATTTCGAAATTAAACATGAAAACTTCTTAGCACTTTCTAATATCAAAGAAGTTTTGAGTGTTTTAGAATAGTTTTTACTATGTTTCCAATAGCATTTCACCCCATTTACAAACATCCTTTACCAGAAGGACACCGTTTTCCAATGTTAAAATATGAATTGATTCCTGAACAACTTTTACTTGAAGGAACAGCATTAAAATCAGACTTCTTTGAACCTGAAATTTGCGATATCAATTCCGTTTTAACAATTCATACAAAAGAATATGTGGATGATTTACTGAATCTGACTTTAAATGCAAGAGCAGCTCGAAAAATCGGTTTTCCACTTTCAAAAGAATTAGTAGAAAGAGAACTTCGAATTGCACAAGGAACAATAATTGGTGCTCAAAAATCCTTTGAAACTAAAGTGTCTTTTAATATTGCTGGTGGAACACATCACGCTTATTCTACTCATGGTGAAGCTTTTTGTTTGTTGAATGATCAAGCTATTGCTTCACAATATTTATTAGACAACAATCTTGCTAAAAAGATTCTAATTGTAGATTTAGACGTTCATCAAGGCAATGGAACAGCTGAAATTTTTCATAATAATTCCAAAGTATTTACCTCTTCCACCCATGGAAAAACAAATTATCCTTTCAAAAAAGAAACTTCTGATTTAGATATTCCTTTTGAGGATAACACTTCTGATGATGTCTTTTTAAAAACAATTTCCGAAGTAATTCCAAAACTCATTGAAACCCAAAAACCTGATTTTATCTTCTATTTAGCTGGTGTTGATATTTTAATTTCCGACAAATTGGGAAAATTAGGCTGCACTTTAGATGGTTGTAAAAAAAGAGATGAAATTGTTTTTGAACAGTGTTCCAAATACCAAATTCCTGTTCAAGTTTCTATGGGTGGTGGCTATTCTCCAGAAATTAAAACCATTATTGAAGCTCACGCAAATACGTATAGAGTTGCTAAAAATATTTTCTAAAAAGCATTTAAAATGGCTAAAATATCTTCACCATATTTTTCGGTTCTAACTTCTCCAAATCCTTTTACTTTTGATAATTCATCTAAACTTTCTGGTTTAGCACCAGCAATTGCCATTAAATGTGAATTATGACAAACTCTAAAAGCTGACCAACCTAATTTTGTTGCCATATCATTTCTCCATTGCTTTAAAGCTGAAAAAATTTCTTTTTCATGTTGCGATAAATCTTCAAAAGTTATTTTTTCTTCTTTTGGCTTATCTGCACTTTTTTTAGTGTCATAAAAAACTACAGCTGACCAATAATCTGTAGTTCCAGTTGTTACAAAATTAGTTGAAGTTAATTTAACTTCTACTGAATCTAAAAATTCATTCATTCGATTTTGATCTACAATGCAAAACTCTTTACTTAATCGGATATTGAAAACTCTGATATTCATATTCTTAAATTTTAAAGGTTAAAAAAAGAATTGCACGAACCTCAATTAAGAAATCCGTGCAATCTTTACTAAAAATTACTTTCCTAATAAAAGCAACTCACTAATCACAACTTCAGTAATAAAACGTTTTACACCATCTTTGTCGTCATAACTTCTGTGTGTTAACTTTCCTTCGATTGCAATTTCTTTACCTTTGATAACGTAGCTTTCGATTAAATCAGCTGTTTTTCCCCAAGCGGTTAAACGATGCCATTCTGTTTGTTCAACTTTCTCACCTTTTGCGTTGGTGTAGCTTTCGTTTGTTGCTAGCGTGATATTAGCTAATTTTTTTCCTCCTTCAAAAGTTTTGATTTCTGGTTCTTGTCCTACGTGACCGATTAACTGTACTTTGTTTCTTAATGCATTCATGGCGTGTAAAAATTTAAATGGTTTATATAAAATGTTTTTTGTCTATTGAAACTTGAAATTGTAATTGTCAGTGTTTCATTTCGACAGTGCAAAGATTAGACGGCTTTCAAAAATTATTCGGTAATTAGCTGTTTACTTTCGGTTGTAAATGTTTGTAAACGTTTGTAAACGGATAATATTTTTATTATATTTGTTGAAAATCAATAAAATATGCCAAGTACAATACAATCTGTTGAATTAAGAAATTTAAAAATAGAAGATTACAAAGAATTAAAAAAATCCATGATAGAATCTTATCCTGAAATGGAAGATTCTTTTTGGCAAGAAGATCAAATTGAAAAATTATTACAAAAATTTCCTGAAGGACAATTAGTAATTGTGGTTGATGGAATTGTGGTCGGTTCAGCTTTATCTATTTTAGTTACAGAAGACTTTGCTTTTAAAACGAGAACTTATAAAGGTATTACTGGCAATTATACTTTTTCTACGCACAATGATGATGGAGAAGTTATTTATGGAATTGATGTTTTTATCAATCCGAAATATCGTGGACTTCGATTGGGAAGAAGATTATATGATGCGAGAAAAGAATTGGGTGATCAATTGAATTTGAAATCCATCATTTTTGCTGGTAGAATTCCTAATTATGGAAAATATAAAGATGAAATCACACCAAAAGTTTACATTGATAAAGTCAAGAAAAAAGAAATCTACGATCCTGTTTTATCTTTTCAATTAAGCAATGATTTTCATGAAGTTCGTGTTCTAAAAAATTATTTGGAAGGAGACAAAGAATCTCAAGAATATGCCGTTTTATTAGAATGGAATAATGTGTATTATGATGATAGTCCAAAATTAATTAACACTACAAAAAGTGTTGTGCGATTGGGTTTAATTCAATGGCAAATGCGTTCTCTAGGAAATTTAGAAGCTTTGTTTGAACAAGCTGAATTTTTCATTGATGCAGTTTCTGGTTACGGTAGTGATTTTGCTTTATTTCCTGAATTATTCACAGCTCCATTAATGGCTGATTACAATCATTTATCAGAAGCTGAAGCTATCAAAGAACTAGCTCGACACACAGAAGCTGTAAAATTAAAATTTCAAGAATTTGCAATTTCATATAATATAAACATTATCACAGGTAGTATGCCTTTCATTGAAGATGGCCATGTTTATAATGTTGGTTTCCTTTGTAAACGTGATGGTACGAACGAAATGTATCGCAAAATACATATTACTCCAAACGAAATTTTCCATTGGGGAATTACAGGTGGAGATGTGATTCAGACATTTGATACCGATTGTGGAAAAATTGGAATTGTAATTTGTTATGATGTAGAATTTCCAGAATTATCTCGATTAATGGCTGATGAAGGTATGAATATTTTATTTGTTCCATTCTTAACCGATACGCAAAATGGATACACAAGAGTAAAACATTGTGCTCAAGCTAGAGCCATTGAAAACGAATGTTATGTTGCAATTGCTGGTTGTGTTGGAAATTTACCAAAAGTAAATAACATGGATATCCAGTACGCACAAGCTGCTGTTTTTACACCTTCTGATTTTGCTTTTCCGAGTAATGGAATTAAAGCTGAAGCTACTCCAAATACGGAAATGACTTTAATTGTTGATGTTGATATGAATTTACTAAAAGAGTTACACCAACATGGAAGTGTAAGAACTATGAAAGACCGAAGAAAAGATTTATACCAACTTAAAAAACTGAAATAGATGAAAACACTTTTTTTATTTTTAACCTTTTCTACATTTTGTTTTGCCCAAAACACCTTGCATTATAACGATGAAAAAGGTTCTGAAAAGGCAACCTTACAAGATATAAAATGGTTAGCCGGAAATTGGAAAGGAGAAGCTTTTGGAGGCACTTATGAAGAAAATTGGAGTACTCCTTTTGGTGGTTCCATGATGTTTAACTTCAAATTAGTCGTAAAAGAAAAAGTAGTTTTCTATGAACTTGGACATATTGTAGAAAAAGACGGAACACTTTTATATCAAATAAAACATTTTGATCAAAATTTAAAAGGTTGGGAAGAAAAAGACCAATCTGATGATTTTAGATTCATCAAAAAAGATGGCAATAGAATGTATTTTGACAATTTTACATTTGAATATATTTCAGAAAATGAATTGAAACTCTATGCTTATTTTGAAGATTCTAAAGAAGAAGTGGTTTTTAATTTTAAGAGGTAAATTATGAGTAAAAACTGTTTAGAATGTGGTGATAAAATCATAGGTAGAGAAGACAAAAAGTTTTGTTCAGATGGATGCAGAAATGCTTACAACAACAAAATGAACAAAGATCAAAACAATTTGATGCGTAATATTAATAACAAATTGCGCAAAAATTACAGAATTCTTTGTGATTTAAATCCAGATGGAAAAGGAAAAACAACAAAAACTAAATTGCTAAGTAAAGGTTTTGATATGGAATTTTTTACAAGCATTTTACAAACAAAAACCGGAAACACCTATTACTTTTTATACGATCAAGGCTATCGATTGTTAGAAGATGAGTTTATAATGTTGGTGAAGAAAGAAGTTTAGATTTTTATTAATAAGATGCAAGAAGAAAGAAGAAAAATCTCCATATTAGGAATCGGTTGGCTTGGGTTTCCTTTAGCGAAAAAGTTAATTGAAAAAGGTTTTGATGTAAAAGGTTCAACAACTTCTGAAAGTAAACTAGAGGTTTTAAAAACCAATTCCATTCAGCCCTTTCAAATTGAACTTTCTGAAAAAGAAATTAAAGGAAATATTAAAGGCTTTTTAGATGAATCAGAAATTTTAATAATTGATATTCCACCCAAATTACGAAGTAATCCAAAAGAAAATTTTGTAGTAAAAATAAAGCATTTAATTACTCAAATTGAAAAATCAACTGTAAAAAAGGTGCTTTTTGTGAGTTCTACAAGTGTTTATGCTGATGTGTTTCCAATAGTTGAAATTGACGAAAGTTCGGTTCCAAATCCAGATTCTGAAAGTGGCAAACAATTGCTTCAAACTGAAAAATTATTGCTTTCGAATAACATTTTTCAATCTACAATTCTACGTTTTGGTGGTTTAATTGGTGAAGATAGACATCCTATAAAATTCTTAGCTGGAAAAACGAATGTAGAAAATCCTGATGCACCAATAAATTTAATTCATCAAGAAGATTGTATTGGAATTATTATTGAGATGCTGAATCAAGTTCAGCACGACAAAGGACTTCGACATGCTCAGTTTGACAATTCGTTAAAGAATAATGTTTTTAATGCTGTTGCACCTCAACACCCAACAAGAAAAGAATATTACACTCAAAAAGCCATTGAAAACAATTTGTCTTTACCAGAATTTGATAATTCAAAAGAATCTGTTGGAAAATGGATTAGTAGTAAGAAAATTGAAGAAATTTTGAAGTATAAATTTAATAAAGAAGTATAAAAAATCCCGTTGCAGTCTATTTCTGAACGGGATTTTTTTATTTATTGTATCTTGTTTACCAAATCTTTACTCTGTTTTCTGGAGCAATGTACATTCCGTCACCTTCTTTAATATCAAAAGCTTCGTAGAAAGCATCAACATTTTGTAATGGAACATAAGCTCTATACATTCCTGGTGAATGTGGATCTGTTTTTACTTGGTTTTTGATGGCTTCATCACGCATTTTACTTCTCCAAATGGTTGACCAAGAAATAAAGAAACGTTGTTCTGGAGTAAATCCGTCAATTAATCCTGGATTACCATTTTCTTTTAAATAAATTTGCAAACCATCAAAAGCTGCATTAACTCCACCTAAATCTCCAATGTTTTCTCCTAAAGTAAATTTACCATCTACAAAAATCCCTGGTAAAGGTTGCAAGTTTGAATATTGTTCTGCTAACGCTGTTCCTAAACCTGTAAATTGATTTAAATCTTCATCGCTCCACCAATTTACTAAATTTCCATCTGAATCATATCTTGAACCCGAATCGTCAAATCCATGAGAGATTTCGTGACCAATTACAGCTCCAATTCCTCCATAATTAACGGCTTCATCAGCTCTGTAATCGTAGAAAGGTGGTTGTAATATTGCTGCCGGAAATACAATTTCGTTGTTTGAAGGGTTGAAATAAGCATTCACTGTTTGTGGACTCATTCCCCATTCTGTTTTATCAACTGGTTTATTTAATTTTTCAATGTTTCTTTGATGAGACCATTTTGCATACAATCTTGAATTTTCAAAATAAGTTCCTCCATTTTCTGGACTAACAACTTCCAATTTTGAATAATCTTTCCACTTATCAGGATAACCTATTTTTACGGTAGATTTTCTTAATTTTAATTTAGCGTTTTCTTTTGTTGCCTTAGTCATCCAAGGCAAATTATCAATACGATTTTCAAAGGCTAAAAACACATTTTTAATCATTGCTTCTGCTTTGGCTTTTGCTTCCGGTGGAAACTTTTTAGCAACATATAATTTTCCTAAAGCTTCTCCTAGTCTTCCGTTTACAGTTGCTAATGCTCTTTCGTCAGCTGGTCTTTGCTTTACAGCTCCAGTTAAAGTTTTACCATAAAACTCCCAATTTGCATTATCAATTTCAGATGAAAGTGATCCTGCAGAACCTCTTAATAAAGTCCATTTCATGTACGCTTTCCAGTCTGCTAATTGATTTTCTTTAAAAATTGTTTCTAAAGTTTCTAAATATTTTGGTTGAGAAACTACTATAGAATCTAATTTTCCAATTCCAATGGTTTGAAGATAATTATCCCAATTAACGGAAGGAACCATTTTTTGCAATTCTGCAACAGTCATTGGATTATATGTTTTTCTTCTGTCTCTTCTTTCAACTCTATCTAAAGTTGCAGTTGACATTTTAGTTTCTAATGCCAAAATTTTTGCAGCGTCTGATTTTGCTGAACTTTCACTTTGTCCTAAGAATTGCAACATTCTTGCTGTATGCTCTTGATATTTTTGACGTTTTTCAACATTATCAGGTGCATCAGAAACATAGTAATCTCTATCTGGTAATCCTAGACTACCGGTTCCAACATAGACTACATTTCTTTTACTATTTTTTGCATCTGTTCCAACATAAACTCCGAAGAAACCTAAATTAATTTCATCGTCTAATTCAGCAATTAAATTCACAACTTCCGTTGAGTTTTTAACAGCGTCTATTTTTGCTAAATAAGGTTTTAAAGGCTCAATTCCTTGTTTGTCTCTAGTAACTGTATCTAAAACCGATTTGTATAAGTTAATCGCTTTTGCTTGATCAGAATTTGCATCAATTGACTTATCATTTATAGCTTCTTTTAAAATAGCCATAACATCTTTGTCAGTGTTTTTACGAAGTTCATCAAAACTTCCCCAACGTGTTCTATCGGCTGGAATTTCTGTGTTATCCATCCAGCTTCCGTTAACATACCTGAAAAAATCATCTGAAGGTTTCACAGATTTATCCATGAAAGATGTGTTAATTCCAATAGGTGTTTCTTCTTTTTTCACTGTTGCTTCTTTAGTCGTTTTACACGAATAAAAAACAATTGAAACAGCCAAAAGACTAAGTCCAATTTTTATAGTTTTGTTTTTCATTATTTAATATATTATTCTTTTATAATTCTTTTTACAACTTGTTTGTCATCAGCTAAAATTTTTACAAAGTAAATTCCTTGAGCTACCGCTGATAGGTCTAAGCTAACTTCATTATCATTAGTAGTATAAATAGGGTCTTTTGTTACAATAATTTTACCCGTTAAATCAAAAACTTCAATTGATGTTGGAATTTGCTCAGAAAATGAAATGTTATAAATTCCTTTAGAAGGATTTGGATATATTGAAATACTGCTTTGATTAAAGCTTTCATTTGACAAAACTCCACTAATTACAAAATCATCTATGTTTACTCCCAATTGATTTAATGCTTGATCTGAATGAAATACAATTCTAAAAATCACATTAGATTGTCCAACTAAAGACGTTAACGGATACGAATAGGTGTTAAGATTAAAATCTGTACCTGTCCATTGAGCTCCTACACAATTATAGCAATCGTTTCCTGCTGTATGAAGTGTTCTATCGCTATTGTACCAATTTGCACCCATTTGTCCTAAAACAGACCAATTCAATCCAAAATCTGTTGTGTATTCTACATAAACAATATCCCAATCTTGTTCTAAATCAAACTTCATAGCAAAACTAATTTGAGGATTAGAAACGCTCGTTAAATCATAACATTGTGAAACAATATACGATTTTTTATTATTTGCATAATTTCCTGTAAGATTTGTTGTGTAAACTGTGTTGCCATTTGAACTTAAATTACCTGACGAACGAATTCCTCTTTTCCAAGTAGTGGTTGTTCCAGATAAATCATAAGTAATTAATTCGTCTGAACTATTTGAAAATGGATTTACAATTCCAACTGATCCTGAATCATTAACTAAGATTACAACTGATTTTGTGTTGTTTTCTGATTTTCCATCATTTGTAATTGTAGAGGTAACTTCTAAGATATGTTTTCCTCTAGATAATCCAGTTAAAGTTAATGGAAAAGTTGTGCTTGAACATGGGTTTAAATTACCTGTCCAGTTTAAGTTAGTAGCAACTCCACCATCAATAGTATAAGAGATTGAAATAGTAGAAATTGGATTTAATCCTTGATTTTTCAGGTTTAAGACAGGATTTAAAGTTGCATCACACGAAACAGTATTTGTTCCTGTAATTGTTTGTAAAGCAATATCATCAGAAACTAAAGTGTATTGATCCCCAACATTTACTGCATACCAAGCATTGGTAACGGCAATGACCTCTGGGCTATTTGCGCAATATATAGAACTTGCTGCTTCAATTGTAGCCACTCTTGCATCAGCGTAAGTAGAATTTGGAGTTAAATAATCTCTTTCAGCAATATATGCTATTTCGGCTGCTTTTTGCATTCCTATTCCAGTTACATTGTAAGTATCAGGTGTTGGTGCATTATTAGTCCCAGATTTACCTTCAGTTAAAATATAAAACCAATGATTTAAAACTCCTGAATTTGTATGAACGCCACCATTATCACCTGCTCCAGAATACCAATTTGTTCCCAAATAAGTATCAGGATCACCTTTAGAATTTGGATCGCTCATTGATCTAAAAGGTGAAGCACCTATTTCTTCTGCAATTAACCAAACTGATGGTGATATCGTTCCTGATAATGTTCCATTTTTTCCATATTGTTCCACACAAGCTCCCCAAATATCAGAGAAACCTTCATTCAATGCTCCTGATTCATTTTGGTAAACTAAACCAGCTGTATAAGTACAAATTGCATGACCAATTTCATGTGCACAAATATCTATTGAAGTTAAAGGTTGAATAGAGGCACTTCCATCTCCATATATCATAAAAGAGCCGTTCCAACTAGCATTTACATAATTTGTACTAAAATGCACGTAACTTTTAATTGTTCCTCCATTACCATCAAAACTATTTCTGTTGAAATAGACATTCCAAAAATCATAGGTTTTTTCGGCTCCCCAATGAGCATCTAAAGCAGCATTATCTTTTTGAGCGTTATCATATTCTGCAGCAGACCAAACGTTATCAGCGTCTGTAAAGTTTACATTTTGAATACTTCCGTTTTCACAGTTAAAAGTTTGTATTCCGTTTCCACGAGTATTGTCGTGTAAAATATAATCTGAACCCAATGATGTAGTTTCAATTTGTTTAATTCCACTATATCTTGTTGCAGCAGAAGCTGTGATGAACGTATTATTTACTTTATTCTCTGTCGAAGTATAATTTAAGTTTCGGTTGTGTGTTATGTCGTTTTTAGTGTGTTTTATAATAGGATTTTTGAATAATAAAACTCCTGTTTTTGCATCAACATATACTTCTTCTCTTTTGTGGGGAATTAAACTATATATATCAAATTTATAAGCTAGATATACCTTATTAGAGTAAATATCTGGAAATAAAAGTAATTCTCCAACAGGCTTTTTATAGTCCATTATTAGAGATTGATCTTTGTCTTCCCATAAATAAACTGTTGCATTTAATTCATTAATTGCTTCTTGTAAAGCCTCATCGCTTGATAAGGTTGGCATTACATCCAACTCATTAGTGTTGTATAATTCTCCATTTATTAAATAAACTCCTTGATCATTTGAATGCGTGATGATTGTTCCAAATTCAATTTTTAGGTTTTTATAGTATTGTTGAAATTTTTCATGAGATAAATTGCCTTTGTCTACATTCTTATAAATGGTTTTGTAGGTATAATGCTTAGTAAGGTTGTGTTCATTAGAGAAAATTTCTATAGCATCTTTAACCGAAGTATTTAAAGAACTAAGTCTTATACTTTTCTGTCTTGTTCCATCTCTATTTTGAGCAAAGATTGACAGTGAAAAAAATAAGATTATAGCAATTAATTTTAAACGCATTTTTATTTTTTTATAATTCTTTTTACAATATTTTGATTATCAGCTGTTATTTTCACAAAATAAACACCTTGAGCTAAATTTGATAAATCTAAAGTTGTTTCAAGGTTTGTAACTGTAAGTTCTTTTTGTGAAGAAACAACTTTTCCTGTTAAATCATATACGTCAATTAAAGAAGGTTGGATGTTACCTAAAGAAATATGAAACACACCATTAGAAGGGTTTGGATAAATAGTTATATCATTTAATTCAAAGTTTTCAGTTGACAAAACTCCATTTATTACAAAATTATCTACTGTAACTCCTAACTCATTAGTGTTTTGATCTGAATGAAATACGAATCTAAAAATTACATTTGATTCAGAAGTTAAAGCATTTAATGGATAAAAATAATTATTTGAATTTGTATTTGTACCCGTCCATTGGGCTCCTACACAGTTATTACAATTTGTTCCAGATGTAAGTGGAGTTCTATCACTATTATACCAATTATTTCCCATATCACCTAAAACATTCCATGTTTGCCCAAAGTTAGTTGAATATTCTACATATAAAATATCCCAATTTAATTCTAAATCATAAGCTAAATTAAAGCTTATTTGAGGGTTACTTATTGATGTTAAATCATAGCATTGCGATACTAAATAAGATTTAATATTATCTGGATAATTGCCTGACAAGTTAGTAGTGTAAACCATGTTACCTCCTGTAGCTAAAGCATCTCCAGATCTTGTTCCTCTTATCCATTGTGATTGATTTAATGCTCCTTCATTATAAGAAATTAATTCGTCGGAAACTGTTGAAAAACCATTTGTTACACCTACAACACCGGAATCATTGGTAGTAAAAATTATACTTCCATCATTGTTATCGTTAAATGCATCATTTGTAGTAGCTAAGACAACGTCTAATGTATGAATTCCTCTTGGTAAATTTACTTGAGGTAAATCAATTATTGTAGTACTTTGAGAAGTTAATGATCCGTTCCATTGAAAAGTATTATTATTACCATCGATAGTGTAATTTATTGTAATTTCTGTAATGGAATTTAAACCATTATTTTTAACACCTATTTTTGGAATTATTATTCCACTACAATATATGTCATTATTAGGAGTGATAACTTGTTCAAATTTAATGTCATTTGGTGGAATTTGAACGGGAATATCTGTTTGCCAAATTCCTCTACCATAGGTTGCGGCAATTAATTTATTATCTTCTAAGTTTATTTCTAAATCAGTTACTGCCACATTAGGTAAATTAACATTAAATGGTTGCCAAGAAGTCATTGTGTCATCTATATAATAAACCCCTAAACTTGTACCTACATAGAGTGGATTATTTGTATTTCTTCCTTGATGAACTATAGTGTTTTTACCAATACTTGGTAAACCTGTTGAGATACTAGTAAAAGTATTTCCACCATCTACAGACTTTCTAACTTGTCCATTTATACCATTAGTAACTATATAAACTATATTACTATCACTTGAATGCACAGCTATTGCTCGTATTTGAACAAACCCATTATAAATTTGAGAGAAAGTTACACCATGGTCAATACTTTTGTATATGACAGAGCCATTTACTACATATATAATATCATCATTTGAAGGATCTATCTCAATTAGATCTATATTTCCAGAACCTGTATTACTTGTTGATTGTTGCACCCAAGAATTTCCGTTTAATCTATAAAAGTTACTATAGCCAGAAAAAATTTCACCTGCATTATTCCCTTTTAAAGGAGTAACCCAATTTCCACTTTCACCTGAAGGAGCCGAAACATTTGATCCTATTGAATTTCCTGCATTGTTACTTATATACAAACTACTTCCATTTTGAATGAAACCATAATATTTATTTTGGTCCACTTTACTAACTGCTGCATCCATCCCATCAGCACCATAATAGTTTTTCCAAACTCCACCACTAAATGCATGGCCACCATTATCTTGTAAACCTCCTACTATATTAGCAGAAGTTTGTTTTGACACTGAAACTTTGTAAAATTGACTTATTTGAGCTCCACTTGTTTTATCTGTAAACAACATTCCTCCATTACTAGAAACATATATTCCTCCATCACTTCCACAGTATAATTTTCCTCCATGAAACCCTAAATAATGAATATCAGCGTGCGTATAAGAAGCAGAATTTGGAGAGCTCCAATTATTAAGTTTAAAAAATATTCCTCCTCCATTATTCGATTTCCAAATATTTAAACAACCCGTATAAATTTCGTTTTCATTAGTATCTGATACTGCTAAAGCTAAATCATAATATGCTTGTCCAGAGCCATCAAAAACATCTGTGCTTCCGGAAGTCTTAGTCCAAGTTGTTCCTCCATTAATTGATTTGTAAACACCTTGAAAACTACCTGAAGTATTTGCACTTAAAATATAAGCATATTCCGAATTAGCAGCCGTAACATCAAGTAACATTCTGCTTGAGCTTGTAGGCAACCCTGAGGTTATTGATGTAAATGAATCTCCTGAATTTGTTGAACGAAAATATGTGTTATTCGAAACTGCGTGTAAAACCGAATAATTATTAGGCTTCAATCTCAACGAACCTGAAGAAAAATCACCTGCTTGAACTAAATTCCAACTTACTCCTGCATTTGTAGTTTTATAAATTCCCAAATTTGTAGCGCACCATAAGATTTGATTATTAAGTGGGTGAATAAGTAAGTCTCCTGAATAAGTTGAAGTATTTGTAAAACTTAGACCTGTTGTATTCCATGTTACACCTCCATCAGTTGACTTCATTACACCAATTGAATAAGTGTCAGAACCGTCTTTATCACCTGTAGAAATATAAATAGTATTAGAGTTTGAATAATCTACTGCTATACCAGAAACACCTATTTGAGGTAAATTATCTGACATAGGTAACCAAGAATTACCAGAATCATTTGATTTCCAAATTCCTCCTGCAGGAGTTCCCATGTAAATTATATTAGAATTTGAAGGATCCACATGAACTATATTAACTCTTCCTTGACCCGAAGACCACGAACCTGTATTTAAATGAGAAAAAGGGCCTATTGGACTCCATTCACCAACCACAGTTGAAGAAGTTGAATTTTTATTTAAAATTGCCTGATTTTTTTGATTAAGAGCCTCCCACATTTGAGCCGGAGTAATTAATTCTCCTTGATCGTTAGTTTTATTTTGCCAATGATATTCCCAACGCATAAAAGGTTTATAACCTGAACCTTTTTTATTCTTGTCATGGGTTAACCAATAAGCATCAAAAGACTCTTTTAGTTGTTCTATTGTTAAATTTCCTTGTTTTGCCGCTTCTTTGTTTAAAATCCAAGGTGCAGAAGAATTATATTGAGAAAATCCTAAAAAAGAAATTAACAAAATCAATAAAGTAATTGTATTTTTCATTATAAAGTATTGTATAGTTGACAAATATATATAAACAAATTATAAAAAACTGATTTTTAACATCTGTTTGTTAGATAGATAACATTAGTGTTGCTAGGTTTTGTATTTTTGCAAAAAAAAAATGCTTTCTACAATTAAAAAATATAAAACGTTTATTTTTATCTTTTTGAGTATTTCAATTCTAATTTTTATTGGTATTTATACTCTATTACAACCACAAAAAACACTTCCAATATTTACACCTAAAGATGTTAATCCTCAATTAGTTGACACAACAATTCAACATGTAGGTTATAACCATAGAATTGCTGATTTTAAATTCACCAATCAAAACGGAAAAACAATCACTCAAGAAGATTATAAAGACAAAATTTATGTGGCTGAATTTTTCTTTACTACTTGTCCAACAATATGTCCAATTATGACAGATAATTTAGTTTGGTTACAAGATAAAATTAAAGATATGCCTGATGTTTTATTGCTTTCTCATAGTGTAACACCAGACATTGATAGTGTTGCTGTTTTAAAAAAATATGCTATTGAAAAAGGGGTTTTAGACAAAAAATGGAATTTAGTTACTGGAAATAAAAAAGACATATATTTCATAGCAAGAAAATCTTATTTGGCCGTTGAAACTGGTAAACCTGATGAATTATATGATATGGTTCACACTGAAAATTTTGTACTTATTGATAAAAAAGGTAGAATTAGAGGTTTTTATGATGGAACAAACCTTGATAAACCAACCGAAGACGGTACAAAAAACGTATCCCAACTTCTTGAAGACATTAAATGGCTTTCAGAAAAAGAAAAATAAAACCATTATAAAGTTAAAATATGACAATTATCAGTAATAATCGGTAATAAATTTTTACTTTTGTATTTTAATTCAATCTAAATAAGCCGTGGAAATTAATTTGTCACAACTAAAAAAAGGTGAAAAAGCTATCATTATCGATGTAAATATTGACGTTATTCCGTTAAAGTTACTCGAAATGGGTTGTTTGCCCGGAAATAGTATTGAATTAATTCAAATTGCACCTCTTGGCGATCCATTATACTACACGATAAATGATTCACACGTTGCAATTCGTTTAGAAACTGCTCAAGAAATTAGCATTTTAAAAGAGCAAAATTAATATGGTTCAAAAAAACATCAAAGTTGCTTTAATTGGAAATCCTAATGTTGGGAAAACTTCTGTTTTCAATCAACTTACTGGTTTAAATCAACAAGTGGGAAATTATCCTGGAATTACCGTTGAAAAGAAAATGGGATTTTCTAAACTATCTCCTGATGTTAGAGCAAAAATCATTGATTTACCTGGAACTTATAGTTTAAATGCAAGTTCAATTGATGAAAATGTAGTTATTGAATTACTTTTAAACAAAAAAGATAAAGATTATCCAGATGTGGCTGTTGTGATCTCTGATGTTGAAAATCTGAAACGAAATTTACTACTTTTTACTCAAATCAAAGATTTAGCTATTCCAACTATTTTGGTCATCAACATGAGTGATCGAATGAAGCTAAAAGGAATTGAACTTGATATTCCCTTTTTGGAACAAGAATTGAAAACTAAAATTGCTTTAGTAAGTTCTAGAAAAAAATTGGGAATTTTAGAACTAAAAAGCCTAATCTTAAATTATGAAGATTTATCTGTTGAACCTTGTTTAAATGCTTCGTCAATTGATCCAGAATATTTCGACAAATTAAGGAAAGCTTTTCCAAATCAGTTGTTGTACAAACTTTGGTTGGTAATTACACAAGATGTAAATTTCTTGAATTTAGAACGAAATGAAATCAAAAGTTCGTTCACTAAATCACATTCAGATTTAAAACGTTTACAGCAAAAAGAAACCATCAAACGCTATCAATTTATAAATGATACGTTGAAAATTGGTCAAAATATTGACAAATCTAAAGCATCAGATTTACAAGCAAAACTAGATAGAGTTTTAACTCATAAGGTTTTTGGTTATGTAATTTTCTTCTTCATATTATTCGCAATTTTTCAATCTATTTTTGAATGGTCAACCATTCCAATGGACTTTATAGATGAATCTTTTGCCAATTTTGCCAATTATACAAAGACACATTTACCTGTCGGAAAATTTACGGATTTAATCAGTGAAGGAATTATTCCTGGAATTGGTGGAATCGTAATTTTTATTCCACAAATAGCCTTTTTATTTCTGTTTATTTCTGTTTTAGAAGAAAGTGGTTATATGAGTCGCGTTGTTTTTTTAATGGACAAAATCATGCGAAGATATGGTTTGTCTGGAAAAAGTATTGTGCCTTTAATTTCGGGAACAGCCTGTGCAATTCCTGCAATTATGAGTGCTAGAAATATTGAAAACTGGAAAGAACGTCTTATCACAATTTTAGTAACTCCATTTACTACATGTTCTGCTAGATTACCTGTTTATGCGATTATAATTTCGCTAATTATTCCAGAAGAAAAAGTTTTAGGATTCCTAAGTTTACAAGGTTTAGCCTTAATGTTTCTTTATTTAATAGGATTTTTTATGGCTATTTTTTCTTCATGGTTGTTAGATAAATTCCTAAAATTAAGTTGCAAAACCTATTTCGTAGTGGAAATGCCAAGTTATAAAATTCCGATGTTCAAAAATGTTGGAATTAACGTCTTAGAAAAAACTAAAGCATTTGTATTTGGAGCTGGAAAAATCATTTTAGCTTTATCAGTTATACTATGGTTTTTAGGTTCTCATGGTCCAACAAAAGAGTTTGACAATGCTGAAGAAATTGTTCAAAATGAAGTTATAGCTAATAATTTAGATTTAAATCCAAGTTTAATTGAAGCTAAAGTCAATACTTATAAATTAGAAAATTCTTATATAGGTATTGTGGGTAAAGCCATTGAACCAGCTATAAAACCTTTAGGATATGATTGGAAAATCGGAATTGCAGTTGTTACTTCCTTTGCTGCAAGAGAAGTTTTTGTTGGAACACTAGCTACAATTTACAGTGTTGGTGCAAATGACGATGAAGGTGATATGGAAAACACGATTAAAAAAAGAATGCAAGCCGAAGTAAACCCTGTAACTGGTGAAAAGGTTTTTAATTTTGCTACCGGAATTTCGTTATTGTTGTTTTATGCATTTGCGATGCAATGCATTAGTACTTTAGCAATTGTGAAGAAAGAAACGAATTCATGGAAATGGCCTATAATCCAACTTGTAGTTATGAGTGGATTTGCTTATATTGTGGCTTTAATTGCTTATCAATTTTTAAAATAATGCAAGAAATATTAGTTTACATAGCTCTTTTTATAGCCGTTGGATTTTTAGTCAAAAAATTCTTTTGGAAAAAATCTGCCAAGAAATCAAAATCTTGTGGTGATGATTGTGCTTGTCATTAAAAATTCAGAAGTTATACCTATCTTTTCAAAGTAAAATGACCTCTAAATTCTTTGCCATTTTCACGGGTAACTATGAACCAATAATCCGTTGCTGGTAAAGTTGTTCCATTAAAAGTTCCGTCCCAAGAATTCAAATTTCCATTTATTACATGAATTAATTTACCATAACGATCAAATATCTCTGTCTTTATATTTGGCTCATCATTTGAAAATTTAATTTTCCAATAATCATTGTAACCATCATTATTTGGTGTGAAAAATTTTGGGTAAATTAATAAATAGATACTATCTGTTTGAATTCCACAGCCGTTTTTATCTCTAACAAAAACTGTATATTGACCACTTACTAAATTTGTAAAAACGGAACTATCTTGGTAGGTAATTCCATTTAAAGAATATTCATAATCTCCATCACCATTTGCGAAAATTGATATTACATTGTTATTATCTGTCCAATCTTCGGTTGTTATTTCTGTTATTGTTGCAACATTAGAATTTACAACTGTTATATTTTCTGTTGTTGAACAAATTATTGTTCCATAATCTTTTGTTACTGTTAAAGTATATTGTCCTGCTTGTGAAATAATTGCTTGGTTTGATGTAGAACCTGTGGACCAATTATAACTACTAAAGCCTGAAGGAGCAGAAATAACTATTGGATTACCTTCACAAATTGTATAGGTTTGATTAATATTTAATACTGGATTTGGATGAATAATCAATTGGAATGAAGTTGTATTATAACAAGTTGTACTTAATACATTTTCAATCCTTACATAAATTGTTTTTGAAGGTTGCGTACTGGAATAATTGGCAGGTAATGGATTGGTGTTATTGTCTGCTTCTTGTTGTGTTTGATGATAAGACACTGTAAAGTCTGTAGGACTTTGACTTCCTAATACAATTGCTGTTTGCTGTGATAAGTCAAAAATTTCTGTAACATCATTTGCGGTATCGCATGAATGCATGTTTTGAGGTTGGTAGGCAATTGGTAATTCATACAAACCTATTTGAAAACTAGTTGTGTCATAGCAATCTGAGTTGTTATTGTTTTCAATTCTAACAAAAATAGTTTGAGGATTGGAAGTGTTGCTGTAAGATGTATTTAATGGATTAACAGCATTTTCAGCATCATTCTGATTTTCATAGTAGGTAACTGTAAAATTTGCTGCACTTTGATTGCCTAATATAACGGAATTATTTTGAGTTAAGTCAAAAGTTCCAAATCCATCGTTGGTTATATCATCACAAATGAAAATATCATTTGGAATATTGGCTATCGGAAGATTTGAAACCACTATTTTAAAACTATCAATCACTTTACAATTAGCATTACCAATAGCTGTTATACTATAATAAATATCTTGATTGTTTGTGGCGTTGTTTATTGGAGTTATAATTGCATTTGTATTATTTTGAGCATCGCTCAATGTTAAATAATAACTAACTTCAAAAACTGTTGTTGATTGACCGTTTAAAATTTCATTGGTTTTTGTAGTTAAATCAAATTGTTCAATACCATTATTAGAAGCATCATCACACAATACATAATCGGTAACTGTTGATACAGTTGGTTGTTGAATAACCTCTATGTTAAAACTTGTGGTAGCAAAACAATCTGCATTTAAGTTGTTTTCAATCCTTACATAAATTGTTTCTTGTGGTAAAGTATTTGTGTACAAAAATGGCAGTGCAGTATTATTGGTATCAGCATCATTTTGAGATGTATGGTATGATATTGAAAAATTAGTTGCTGACTGACTTCCTAAAACTAATGCGTTTTTAGTTTGCAAATCAAATTGTTCTATGCCGTCATAAGGTATCGCTTCACAAATGATATAATCTGATACTGTGTTGGCAATTGGTTGATTATATAATGTTACCTCAAAACTAGTAATTGCATAACAGTTTGGATTGTCCAAATTATAAATTTTAGCATAATAAGTTGTAGTTCCTAAAGGTAGGTTTTGAGTATTTGTTAAGATATTTGTGTGGTTTTCTGCATTGGTTTGGGAGGAAAAATAAGCTACTCCAAAAGTTGTGGTTGATTGACTACCAATAACCGTTGCATTAAATTGTTCCAAATCATAACTCATTGCAGCTGTTCCACAAAAGTCTTGATTAGCAACAGTATTAGCTACGACTGGGATTTCTGATATGGTTATTTGTTTTGTTCTAGTAATAGTTTCTGTTGTCGTTGAAATAGTAGCAGAAACAGTAAAAGTCCCTGAATTTGCATACGTATGTGAAGGATTCAATACTGAAGACGTAGTTGAACCATCTCCAAAATCCCAAACCACCGATATAACAGATTGACTATTTGATAACTCAAAATTTGTTGACTCTCCCAAACAATTATTTTGAGCTAAAATACCTGAGTTGAAATAGGAATAGATAAATTGAGGAAGACCGGCTTCACAACCAACCAACATAGGACTCACATCTATATTGTGAAAATCAAAATTACATCCTACACCTAAAACATCTGGATCTTGAATTGCACTAATATACTGTGTATTTACTAGACAACAATAAATTTTTAAATCTGGAGCTAATTGTAATACCCCCATTATTCCTACACCTGTATCATGTATAACAGTTTGAGTACTAGGAATATTGGCTGCTGTTAAATCAAATTGTAAAACAAGTTGGCCTCTTGTTACATATCCAATATTACCAGAAGGTGAAAACTCAACACCATAAACTCCTGTGAAATTATATACTAATTTTGGGTTACTAAAGACTCCTGTATTGCTATTAAAGTCTAACAAAAAAACCTTTCCATGACTGTTAGCCATCAACAACTTTGTCCCATCTGGTGAAAATTTAATGTTTCCCATTGAAACGTCTTCAAGATTTAATTGCGTTACATTTGTAATTACGGGATTAGCTGTATCCACCCCACTGCTAGTAACTTTATAAGCAACAAAATCTGCATACCCAACTAGCATACTTACAACCCAGTAATCTCCACTAGGTGTTCTAATTGCTGTTAGTTTTTCCCCAACAGGAGTTTGCAAAAGTACATTTTTTGTTGCGGTTACATCTCCAAGTCCTCCATCTAAGTTCATGTCGATTTCTGAATAGCGTAAACCTTGAGGGTGGCCTTCTGCATCTGTAGTAAAGAGATAATAAATATTAGAAGCATTAGGTTTTGGAACTGCAATACAGGATTGACCACTGTTATCATGACCTAATAAACCTGAACCATTTGGCATTAGTTGGTGGTTACTGTTCCAAATTTGCATACCATTAGAATAAAACAACAACTGACCTGCAGGATTTGAAATACTAGTACAACCCTCCTCAGAGAACATTGAACTTGGTGGTAATAATACTGGAGCACCACTACTAAAGTCTAACCCAGCATTATAACCAAAATACCAGTTGTTGGCCTCATTTTGTGAATAACCTAAACTAGTGATAAGTAGTAAAAAAATTAAAAGTAAATTCTTCATAAAATTTTCAATAAACAAAAATACTATTTATTTTAATTAAGTATAAATTTATTTATTCTGTTGGATTTTTAGTTAAAAAATTCTTCTGGAAAAAATCTGTCAAGAAATCAAAGTCTTGTGGTGATGATTGTGCTTGTCATTAAAGTTTATTTCCAAAATATAAACTAAAACCTTCAAAAATTAGTGAAAATAAAATAAAATATATTATACTGCTTAATTCAAATTCTGCATACAATAATAACATGGAAATTGCTAAAGTTGAATAAAAAAATCCAAGCAATGTAAAAATAGCATCTTTTTTATATGATTTATATTTACAAATGATATTCAAGTAATGCTTTTTACTTACAAAAAAATTAAAATTAAAAATTAAAAAAAAAGTCAATAAAACAATATATACAGTTTGAGAATAATAAATTTCATAATTAAACCATCCTAATATTTGAAGTGGGAGAATATAAAAGGTTAGTGTTAAATAAAAAGAATTAATAATAACAGTTTTTATCTCAGTATCATTCTTATTATATCTATATAAACTCTTATAAACACTAAAAAACAAAGCTTCATAAAAAAATTTCATTCACTATTATTTAAAAAATTAATCTACTATCTACTCCAAACCAACCCTCAAAACATACTCTTTCAACTCAATATTTTGGCCTTCCTTTTTTGTAGGTTGAACCAAAATATCTTTTATTTTTTTATTTGTTGAAATGTAATCCGCAAAAAACTGCTTGTTTTGTTCTAATGTTTTGTAGTTAATAGAAAGTGCTTCTGATCTTTCTAGTTTCTGATTTTTATAAATTTCTAGTTCCAACTGAACTTCTCCAGCCCAAACACAACTAACTCCTTCAGGACAACGAGAATCTGAAATAATTTTAGAAATTTTCATTTCGTAATCATTTCCAACATTAGTTAAAGAATTTGAATTAATAAGGATTTCATTTTCATTAACAACTTGCTTTGAAGCACAACTAATAAAAATAAAAAGAACTATAATTGGTGTAAAATATTTCATTTGTGTATGGGTTTAATTCCCAAAGTTACACAAAGTTTTTTATCCTAAAGCAACATCTAAAGTCATCATTACAA
Organism: uncultured Flavobacterium sp.; assembly: GCF_963922255.1. Taxonomy (GTDB): domain Bacteria; phylum Bacteroidota; class Bacteroidia; order Flavobacteriales; family Flavobacteriaceae; genus Flavobacterium. The sequence continues at coordinate 201,878 of NZ_CAWUIC010000002.1, forward strand.
TAAATCCACCTATAAATCCTAAAGTGGCAATATCTGTATTTTTCTCTAATTGTGTTTCTGGGATTACTTCTTCAACAACCACATAAATCATCGCACCAGCAGCAAAAGCTAAAGCATAAGGCAATATTGGAGTAAAAAACATTACAGCTGCAGCTCCCAAAACTCCAGCAATTGGTTCAACTAAAGCCGAAGCTTGTCCGTACATAAAACTTTTTCTTCTGCTCATTCCCATTCTACGCAAAGGCATGGAAACCGCAATTCCTTCTGGAAAATTTTGTATTCCTATTCCTATTGCTAATGTAACTGCTCCAGCTATTGAGGCTTCTGGAATTCCTGCTGCAACTCCTCCAAATAATACTCCAACTGCCAATCCTTCAGGAATGTTGTGCAAAGTAATGGCTAACGTTAATAGTGTTGTTCGTTGCCAAGGTGATTTTATCCCTTCTGTTTCTTTAAAATTGATGTGTAAATGAGGTAAGGTTTTGTCTAACATAAAAATAAACAAAGCTCCCAAAGCAAAACCAACAACAGCTGGAATTACTTTTACAAATCCTTCTCCTTCGCTCATTTCAATAGATGGTGCTAACAAACTCCAAAAACTGGCAGCAACCATAACTCCACCTGTAAAACCAAGCATTCCATCAAAAAAAGTTCGGTTCATGCCTTTAAAAAAGAACACAAATGAAGCTCCTAAAGCGGTTAAAAACCATGTGAAAAGTGTAGCGTAAAAAGCAGCCAAAACTGGGTCAATGCTTTCTAAATAAGTTAAAATTTCTTGGAACATAATTATTGTACATATAAGTTAGACGCAATTTTATCGGAAATGGTTAGAACATTACCATTAATTTCAACCTGAAGAATATCATCAAAGGTATCAATCTCAATTATTTTAAAAGTTGATCCTAAAGCAATTTTTTGTTTGTCTAAATACTGTAAAAATTCAGCTGAAGAATCTTTTACACCAACACATTTATAGGCTACATTTATTTTAGCATCAGACAAAAGCTGCTTTTGCACTTTTTTAATTTCTCCATCAGCATTTGGAATTGGGTCACCATGAGGATCAAAATCAGGAAAATTTAAAAAAGCATCTAATTTATTAATCAATTTTTCGGATTGAATATGTTCTAATTCTTCTGCAATTTCATGAACCTCATCCCAAGTAAAATTTAATTTTTCTACCAAAAAAACTTCCCACAAACGATGCTTTCTTACTATCATTTTAGCTGTTAACATACCTTTTTCAGTTAATGAAGCTCCTTGGTATTTTTTATAAATTACTAAATCTTTTTCAGATAATTTCTTTAACATATCGGTTACAGAAGACGCTTTTGTTTCTAACATTCCTGCAATAGCATTAGTATTCACTCCTTTTGGTGAAACTAAAGATAAATGATAAATTACTTTCAAATAATTTTCTTCTGAAGTAGTCATTAAATATTATTTTAAACAAATATATAACTTTTTATTTTGATTCGGTTAATTATATTTTTAGTTTTGTCTAAAAATTAATTTAATGGTTTATAAAAAATATTTTATACTGCTCTTTTTTACGGTAATTTCTTTTTCACAAACAAATATTAAAGGAAAAATAACGTCGTTAAATAAAGCTTTGCCTTTTGCTACGATTGTTCTTAAAGAGTTGAATAAAGGAACTAGTGCAGATGAAAATGGATTATATCTGTTTGAAAATATTCCTGATGGTAAATATATAATGCAATTTTCATACACAGGTTACAAAGTTGTTACAAAAACTATAATCGTTTCAAATCAAACTGAAATACTTTTAAATTGTGAATTGAATGAAATGGATACTCTTGATGAAGTTGTTCTTACTGGAACCTTAAAAGCTGTTTCAAGATTAGAATCTCCAGTTCCTATAGAAGTATATTCTGCTGTATTTTTAAAGAAAAATCCAACTTCAAACTTATTTGAAGCCCTTCAAAATGTGAATGGTGTTCGTCCTCAATTAAATTGTAACATTTGCAATACTGGAGACATACATATTAATGGTTTAGAAGGTCCATATACTATGGTTACAATAGATGGAATGCCAATTGTTAGTGGTCTTTCAACAGTTTATGGTTTGTCAGGAATTCCTAATTCATTAATCGATAGAATTGAAATTGTAAAAGGTCCAGCATCATCATTATACGGAAGTGAAGCTGTGGGTGGTTTAATAAATATTATTACAAAACGTCCTGAAACAGCTCCCTTATTTTTCGCCGATGTGTTTAGTACTTCTTGGTTGGAAAACAACATAGATATTGGTGCAAAATATGGTATTGGGAAAAAGGTTAATTCTCTTTTAGGAATAAATTATTTCAACTACAACAATCCAGTTGATAACAATCATGATAATTTTACTGATGTTACGCTTCAAGATAGAATTTCAATTTTTAACAAATTTAGTATTGATAGAAAAAGTGGTAAAGAATTAAGTTTTGCTGGTCGATTTTTTTATGAAGATCGTTGGGGTGGAGAATTGCAATGGAACAAAAATTTTAGAGGTGGAAATGAAATTTATGGTGAAAGTATTTACACTACAAGGTATGAAGCTTTAGGAAAATATCAATTACCCGTTTTGGAAAATATGTTTGCTTCTTTTTCTTATACAAATCACAATCAAAATTCTGTATATGGAAATACTTTGTTTTTGGCTCAACAAGAAATTGCATTTGGACAACTAATATGGGATAAAACCTTTAATAATCATAATTTTTTATTGGGAACTGCTTTTAGATATCAATTTTACAATGACAATACAACAGCAACCATAAAACCTGAAAAAACGAAAATAAGTAGTTTATTCATTCAAGATGAGATTAAGTTTACAGAATCACAAAGTGTTTTATTGGGTTCACGCCTAGATTATAATTCCATTCATGGTTTAATTTATACACCAAGAATAGCTTACAAATGGAAACCTACAAAAAATGATATTTTCAGAATAAATGCTGGAACTGGTTTTAGAGTGGTGAATTTATTTACTGAAGAACATGCTGCTTTAACTGGCTCTAGAGATGTAATCATAACCGAAAATTTAAATCCGGAAACATCTTATAATGTTAATCTGAATTATTTAAAAAAGTTTCAATTTGATAGCGGAACACATACTGTTTTAGAGTTTTCTACTTGGTATACTCATTTTGAAAATCAAATTCTTCCTGATTATGACACAAACCCTAATCAAATAATATATTCTAATTTAAATGGATATTCAAAAACGTATGGTATAACAGGAAATGTTGAATTCATTTTCCCTTTTGGATTAAAATCAATGGTTGGTTTTACGGTTTTAGAGTCTAAAATAAAAAGAGATGAAGTTTTATCAACTCCAATCCTAACAGAAAAGTATAGTGCAACTTGGGGAATTACTTATGATGTTTCAAAATGGTTTTTGTCTATTGATTATACTGGAAATTTATATGGTCCAATGCGATTACCTTTGTTAAGTGATTTAGATCCACGACCAGAATATTCTCCTCTTTGGAGTATTCAAAACATCCAGTTTACATATAAAAAAATAAACAGATTTGAAATTTATGGAGGTATAAAAAACCTTTTGAATTGGACTCCTAATAAAAGTACTCCTTTTATAATTGCAAGAGCAAACGACCCTTTTGACAAAAATGTTGTTTTTGACATTAATGGAAACGCAACTTCTACACCAAATAATCCGTATGCTTTAACATTTGACTCAAGTTATGTTTATGGACCAAACCAAGGAATAAGAGCGTTTTTAGGAGTTAGATTTAAACTAGATTGATATTTATCACTGTCAAAATTCTCTATCTTTGAAAAATGAAACACTACAATTACATTTTTACAGGAACAGGATTAGCAGCTTTGATGACTGTCTATGAAATGATTTCGTCTAATAAAATTGCAGATAAAACAATCCTTCTAATTGATAGTGATGCCAAAAAAACAAACGATAGAACATGGTGTTTTTGGGATAAATCAACCCTTTTTGAAGAAATAATTTCTAAAGAATGGAAAAATACTCTTTTTGCTAATGAAAATTTCAGGAAACAACTAAATATTGAACCATATCACTACAAAATGATTGAAGGTTTAGATTTTTATAATTTTGTTTTTGGTGAAATTTCTAAACATAAAAACATTCATTTTTTACAAGAAAAAGTAGTCGACTTTTCAGAATTAGGTCATCATTGTTTGGTAAAAACGGAACAAAATAGGTTTACTTGCAATAAGGTCTTTAATTCAATTTTTAACCTAAATTTAGTTACTTCGCAAAAAAAATATCCTTTATTACAGCAGCATTTCATAGGTTGGTTTATAAAAAGTAAAGAACCAGTTTTTAATGAAAATGCCGCAACATTCATGGATTTTTCAGTCAATCAGAAAGGAAATACGCGATTTATGTATGTTTTACCAACTTCAAAAAATGAAGCTCTATTAGAATATACACTCTTTTCAAAAGATTTACTTGCTAAAGAAGAATACGAAAACGAAATTCAACTTTATATTCAAAATTTAGGCATAACTGAATATGAAATAGTAGAAAAAGAACAAGGAAACATTCCTATGACAAGTTATCCTTTTTGGAAGAACAATACAAAAAACATCATTAATATTGGTTCTGCTGGTGGTTGGACAAAAGCAAGTACAGGTTTTACGCTTAAAAATGTGACAAAAAAATCTAAACAACTGATTGACTTTTTAGAACCAAATGCTGACTTTACTAAATTTCATAAAAAAGACAAGTTTTGGTTTTATGATTTGCTTTTTATTGATGTTTTATACCAAGATAATTCAATCGGTTCAGAATTATTTTCAGGATTGTTTAAAGATAAAAATTCGGGTTTAATTTTAAAGTTTTTGGATGAAGAAACTTCGTTATTTGAAGATTTAAAAGTGATTTTAAGATGTCCAAAAATTCCATTTATTAAAACTTTATTTAATAGAATATTTCGATAATATTTTATCTATCTTATCATAACAAATCTTTATGATTTCAAAAGAGTAGACTCCAAAAAAACTTTGTAACTTTGCAACTCGTTAACTTTTAACAAAATTATTATGTATCCAGAAGAAATGGTTAAACCAATGCGTGCTGAATTAAATGACGCTGGTTTTCAAGATTTATATAGTGCTGACGAAGTAAAAAATGCAATTCAATCAGAAGGAACAACTTTAGTAGTTGTAAATTCGGTTTGTGGTTGTGCTGCAAGAAATGCTCGTCCTGGTGCTAAAATGAGTTTAGCAGGTGCTAAAAAACCTTCAAAATTAGTTACTGTATTTGCAGGTGTTGACAAAGAAGCTGTTGATGCAGCAAGAGAACAAATGTTCCCTTTTCCACCTTCATCACCAAGTATGGCTTTATTTAAAAATGGTGAATTAGTGCACATGTTAGAACGTCATCATATTGAAGGTCGTCCAGCTGAATTAATTGCAGAAAATTTACAAGATGCTTACAACGAATATTGCTAATCCCTTTTTCGTTAAAAAAATTAATCCCTTTCTAAGCAATTAGTTAGGGATTTTTTATTTTTACGCAACCCTTTTTAAAAACATTCATCTTAATTATATAAAACCAAACATTATGAAGATTTCTTTTTTATTCCTGATTTTGTTTTTTACAATGAGTTGTTCTAACGATGATGATGCAACGGTTGCTACTCAAACTATAATTCCAACCCAAATTATAAAAGGCCAATTAAATTACAATAATACTTATGGAAACGAAAATATTGTAATTTCCAATACAGCTGATTGGCAGACTTTAATGGCTAATTTTTCAACTATTGGAGTTATTAATAACATTCCTTTTTCGGAAACAAACATTGATTTTCAAAACTACATGATTCTTTTCGTTATAGAAGTAAAAAATAGCAGTACAACACTTGATATTACAAATATTCAAGAAAATGCAAACAATATTACTGTTAGTATTGAAAACCTCCAAGTTGGTTTAACTACTGATGTTGCTCATCCATTTCATATTGTAATAATTCCGAAAACAACAAAACCAATTGTTTTTCAATAATTATCGAAAAATAAAACACTATGCAAGCATACTAAATCCCTATGTTTAGTGGTGTTTTTTATGATAATAATAGTACATTTGTGCAAAATATTTTTTGATGGAAAAGTTAATTTCATATCCACTTTCTATTTTATATTATGCACTATTCTTGTTTTGGTTAGTGCTTTTTCATCCCATTCAATGGATTTGTTATAATGTGTTTGGCTATAATGCCCACAGAATTAGTGTTTTTGTATTAAATTGGTTCTTAGTAAGAAATACTCATATTTTAGGAACAACCTATTCTTTCAAAGGAAGAGAAAAATTGCCTAAAAATGTTCCTTTAATCATTATTGCAAACCATCAAAGTTTATATGATATTCCGGCAATAATTTGGTTCATGAGAGATTGGCATCCAAAATTTATCAGCAAAAAAGAATTAGGAAAAGGTATTCCAAGTGTGTCTTATAATTTAAGAAAAGGTGGTTCTGCCCTAATTGATAGAAAAGATCCAAAACAAGCTTTAGGTGAAATTAAAAAATGTGGTGAATTCATCAATAAAAATAATTATTCGGTTACGATTTTTCCAGAAGGAACAAGAAGTAAAACAGGAACACCTAAACCTTTTTCAGTCAATGGGTTAAAAATGCTTTACAAATTTGCTCCAGATGCTTACTTTGTGCCAATTACTATTAATAATTCATGGAAAATGACTAAATTTGGACAATTCCCTCTAGGTTTAGGAAATAGAATAAATTTCCAAATTCATGAACCATTAAAAATATCCGATTATTCTTTTGAAGAAATTTTCGAAAAAACAGAAAAAACAATAGTTAACGCTATTAAAATATAAATTTATGTCTATAAAAAATGTTAGATTAGAAGTGATGCAATTTTTGGAAAAAAGAATTGACAGCTTTGTTGAAGACTACTTAATTCCAGTTGAAACAATTTGGCAACCAACTGATTTATTACCTGATTCTCAAAACGAAAATTTCTATGAAGAAGTTAGAGAGTTAAGAGAAATAGCTAAAGATTTACCTTATGATTTTTGGGTAACTTTAGTAGGTGATACAATTACTGAAGAAGCTTTACCAACTTATGAATCTTGGTTGATGGAAGTAGAAGGTGTTGATAATGAAGGAAGAAACGGATGGAGTCAATGGGTAAGACAATGGACCGCTGAAGAAAATCGTCATGGAGATGTTTTGAACAAATATCTTTATTTATCTGGAAGGGTAAACATGAGAGAAATTGAAATGACAACCCAACATTTAATTGCTGATGGTTTTGATATCGGAACAGGAACAGACCCTTATAAGAACTTTGTTTACACCAGTTTTCAGGAATTAGCTACTTATGTTTCGCACAACCGTGTGGCTCAAATGGCCAAAAAATATGGTGATAATAAATTAGCGAAAATGTGTCGTTTAATTGCTGGTGACGAAATGCGTCATCATCATGCATATAGTGAGTTTGTAAATCAAATTTTTAAAGTGGATCCAAGCGAAATGATGTTGGCTTTCCAACACATGATGAAACATAAAATAACAATGCCAGCCGGATTTTTAAGAGAAAGTGGTCAAAAAATAAGTTCTGCTTTTGAAAATTTTTCAGATTCTGCTCAGCGAATAGGAGTTTATACTTCTGCTGATTATATTGATATTATGCAAAAGTTAATCGATAAATGGGAAATTGATAAAGTTACTAATTTAACCGATGAAGCTGAAAAAGCTAGAGATTTTCTTATGAAATTACCAGCTCGAATGACTAGAGTTTCTGAAAGACTTATTATTCCTGAGGAAAGTCATGTTTTCAAATGGGTTCAGCCAGCTTCGATTAAATAATATAAAAATTCAAAATATAAAATATAAAAATTCCAAACTTCAAAAGAGTTTGGGATTTTTTTAAATATACACACCATGAGTATTATCGATAAAACTATTCTATTTGTGAAAGAACAACTTCAAAATGCCGAAGGTGGTCATGATTGGTTTCATGTTGAACGAGTTTATAAAAATGCTGTTTTAATTGCACAAAATGAAACTTGTAATCTTGAAGTTGTAAAATTGGGTGCTCTTTTGCATGATATTGCTGATAGTAAATTTCATGACGGTGATGAAACTCTTGGTCCAAAAGTAGCGAGAAAATTCCTAGAAAGCGAAAAAGTAAATGAAGAAACAGTAATTCACGTACTCAATATCATCGAAAATATTTCTTTTAAAGGAGGAAATTTTGATAAAAATTTCAATTCAAAAGAACTAGATATTGTACAAGATGCCGACAGACTTGATGCATTAGGTGCAATTGGTATTGCTAGGACTTTTAATTATGGTGGATTCAAAAATAGAGCTATTTATAATCCAAATATTGCTCCCAACCTTAATATGAGTAAAGATGAATATAAAAATAGTGAAGCCCCAACTTTAAATCATTTTTACGAAAAATTATTACTGTTAAAAGACAAAATGAACACAATTTCTGGAAAAAAAATTGCACAAGAAAGACATGTTTTTATGGAAAAATTCTTGTCGCAATTTTATACCGAATGGGATGGTGAATTATAAATTTTATTTTAATTCATTTTAACTTATATTTGATAAAAACATAAAATGAGGAATCTATCCCTATTATTTCTTATTATTTTTAATTACAGTTTTTCACAAACTTATACTCCATTATTAGATCAAACTAATCAATGGCATTTTACAAGTTGTAATTTTGGTTGCATTACAGATGTTTATTATACAGATGGTGATACGTTAGTAAATGGTGTTTCTCACAAAATATTAGATGGATTTCATTATATATCTAGAACATTCTTACTAAAAGAGGATGTAGTTGCCAAAAAAGTATATTTAACAAAAATTAATACCAACTCTATTTCAGAATATTTGTTATATGACTTTTCACTTAATGAAGGAGACACTTTTAATATGGTAAATCCGATTAGTCCTTTTCCTCAAAATGGTGGTTCTTTTATATTGGATTCTATTCGGATGAAACCATTATTGAATAATGTGAATTACAAACACTTTTATTTTTCACCAACAGCAACTAATACAATTAGTAGTGCAAATGTGGTTTGGGTTGAAGGTATGGGCTCAAAATCGTTAATAAATGCTCCAGCTGGAGAAGTAAACATAAATGGAGCTGGACAATTGAGTTGTTTTTTTAAAAATTCCAATTTGGTTTACTCACAATTAGATTCTATAAGTGCTTGTAATTTTGTACTTAAAAAAGAAACATTTAATAATGTTGAAATTAAACTCTTTAAAAAAGATTTTAAAAATCAATTTATACTTTCAAATTCATCTAGTATTAATAAAATTGAACTCTACAGTTTAAAAGGTGATAAATTGAATTTAATAATTGACAAAAATGATAATTCTATTATTTTCTCTTTAGAAAACTATCCAAAAGGTCTTTATTTTATTACTGCTTTCGATGATTTTAATAGAAAAAAGACATTTAAAATACTTGTAGAATAGTATCATAATAAAAAAAGCGATATCGTGAAATATCGCTTTTTTATTCATTCTGTATTTATTTTCCCGGAAATACTGGTTTTCGCTTTTCTAAAAAAGCAGTTGTTCCTTCCTTAAAATCTTCTGTTCCAAAGCAAGCTCCAAAATTCTTAATTTCCGATTCAAAACCATTTACACCATCTTCATAATTTGCATTTATTGATTCAATGGCTTTTGCAATAGCTACCGATGAATTTCTTACAATTTTTGAAGCAATTCCTTTTGTAAATTCTAAAAGTTCTGTTTGAGATACAACATGATTTACTAAACCATAATTTTTTGCTGTTTCAGCATCAATCATTGCGGCTGTCATAATCATTTCCATAGCTCTACCTTTTCCAACTAACTGAGGTAAACGTTGTGTTCCTCCATAACCTGGAATTACTCCTAAAGTTACTTCTGGCAATCCCATTTTTGCATTGTCTGAAGCTACTCTAAAATGGCAAGCCATAGCTAATTCTAATCCACCACCAAGAGCAAATCCATTTACAGCAGCAATAACTGGTGTTGTAAGATTTTGAACGTAATCAAATAACAATTCTTGACCTTTTGCTGCTAATAAACCTCCATTTTCAACAGAGAAATTGGCAAATTCAGAAATATCTGCACCAGCTACAAACGCTTTTTCACCACTTCCTGTAACAATAATAACTTTTACAGCTTTATCTTCACTTAAAGATTTAAAGCCATCATGTAATTCTTGAATAGTGGCTTTGTTTAAGGCATTTAATTTTTCAGGTCTATTGATGGTTACAATTGCAATACTGTCTTGTTTTTCTATTAAAATGTTTTCCATTTTTATATGTGATTTTAATTATTTAGTTGATTTATTAATTTGTTATTGGAAATGAAACAAAAAAGGTAGTTCCATTATTTTCTTCACTTTCAAAAGTAATAGTTCCGTTATAATTTTCAATGATATTTTTGATAATTGCTAAACCTAAACCCATTCCACTTGATTTTGTAGTAAATTTTGGTTCAAATATTCTAGCTTTATTTTCTTCAGAAATCCCTTTTCCATTATCTTTAACGGTTATTTTTACATTTTCATTTTCTCTAAAAACACTTACTTGTACTTGTTTATTTTCTTGCTCATCTGGAATTGATTGAATAGCATTCTTAACCAAATTAGTGATAACTCTAATCAACTGAGTTCTATCTAAACGAGCAATAATTTCTTTTTCAATGCTTGAAAATTGTATGAAGTTTTCATTAAAAATTTCTAATGATAATTCTACAATTTTAACCACATTTAAGGTTTCGTTTTGTTGAGCAGGCATAGACGCAAAATTAGAAAAAGCATTAGCAACAGAACTCATTGTGTCAATTTGTTGAATTAATGTTTTGGAATAATCATCTAGTTTTTTCTTTACATCAGGATCATTTTCGTTAAAACGCATTTGAAAACTTTGAACGGTTAATCGCATTGGAGTCAATGGATTTTTAATTTCATGGGCTACTTGTTTAGCCATTTCTCTCCAAGCTTGTTCTCTTTCGCTATGAGCTAATTTTGTAGCACTATCTTCTAATTTGTCTACCATGCTATTGTAAGCCTGAACTAATAAATTGATTTCTTTGCTTCCTTCTTCTAAAACAATACGTTCGTTTAATTGATTCAATTCCGTTTCTTTGATTTTATCACTAATGACTTTTAAAGATTTGGTAATATAACTCGATAAAAAATAAGACAAAGTAATCGCAATTAAAAACATAAATGCATAAACTTGTCCAAATCGAATCAGAAAATTTTTCAACTCATTGTCATAAAATTCAGTGTCTTCTTCATAAGGCAAATTTAATATAGCCAATGGTTTAAACTTATTGTCTTTTACATAAGTATACGAATATCGCATCTTCAAACTATCAATTGTTTTGAATTCCACATATCTTTTATCGATAGTAGACTCTAGAATTTTTAGGGTTGAAGGGTTTATTTTTGGGAGTTCTTTATCTTGTTTAAAAATAGCTTTTGATGACAATAGTAAATTTCCATCTAAATCATAAAAATTCAATTCCATGCTATGAACATCTGATATTTCACCAATTTTTTCTTTTAAAATTAATGGAATATTCTGAGTTGATAAAGGATAAGTTGTGTTTTGAAGGACATAGTTTATATGTTCAACAATAGCATTTTCTTTTCGTTCTAACCGATCTTGATGATACTCTCTGGCTTCTTTTTTAAATTGGTATATGGAAACTGCAGCAATCAATATAGAGGCAATCAACGTTAAAAAAATCATGGAAAGAAAGATTCTTAAACGTAATGAAAGGTGTTTTATATAGAAAATTCTATCCATATTTTGATAAAGCTTTTTAACTCTTATTTCTTTCTCTAATTCTTTTATACATTTTAAATCCAAGCATAATTAAAATTGAAAAAACAAAAATTCCAATGACACCAAAAATCCAATTTATTGCACTTTTTAAGATTACTAAAAAAACCACTGCAAATAAAATTATGGTTGCTCCTTCATTCCAAATTCTATAAAAGTTGGAAGTATGTTTTACCTCATTATTTTGCAATTGCTTGAATATTTGATGGCATTTTGCATGATAAACATACAACAACAAAACAAATGCCAACTTTACATGCATCCAAGATTGAGACAACCAACCTGGACTCAAATACAACAAATAAAACGCAAACAAACTTGCTAAAACTGCACTTGGCCAAGTGATTATGTACCAAAGTCTATACTGCATCAATTGATATTGTTTAATTAAAATATCTTGCTCGGGTTGTGGTTTCTGCTTAGCTTCAGCATGATAAACAAATAAACGAACAATATAGAAAAGTCCGGCAAACCAAGTGATTACGAAGATTAAATGCAACGCTTTTATGTAATTATATTCCATCGTATGCGTGTGTTAATTTGCGTTTCATCTCTCTTTTCAAAAAGAAAGCTGTAACAATTGTAGATAAAATATCAGCAATTGGAAATGAAATCCATACACCAAAAATACCATAATAATTTGGTAAAATTAAAATTAACGGAATTAGAAAAAATCCTTGTTTGGTTAATGTTAGTAATAGTGCTGGTATAGCTTTTCCCGCTGCTTGAAAATAAGCTGCTCCAATTAACTGAATAGCAATAATTGGTGAAGCTGCAAAAACCATTCTTAAAGCATTTGGAGTTTCTTTAATAATATCTGAATCAGTAGAAAAAACAGCAACTATGGGTTCTGCAAAAACTAAAATAACTAAAAATATAAGGGTTGCCAAAAATCCTGCCCATTTTATGGATGTTGAAATGCTTTCACTTACTCTAACAAATTTTTTTGCTCCATAATTGTATCCTGCAACAGGCAAAAAACCTTGTGTCACACCTAAAATTGGAAACAAAGCAAACATTAACATTCGACTAATAATTCCATAAACAGCAACCGAATGTTCTCCTCCATAAACAAAAAGAGTATGATTTAAAATTATTGATAATATAGCCACAACTCCTTGACGAGCAAAGGTCACAAACCCTAAAGAAGTAATTTCAGAAACGATTTTAAAATCTAATAGATAATGTTTTAGATGTAAACGTAATTCACTTTTAAAAATAAAAAACCATAAAATAAAAGCAAAACACATAAAATAAGAAATTGAGGTTGCCAAAGCAGCTCCAAACATTCCCCAATTTAAAAGTTTTATAAAAACAATATCTAAAATTATATTACTAAAAGCCGGAATAATCATGGCTATCATAGCAAATTTGGGCTTTCCTTCTGCTCTGATAACCGTATTTCCCATCATACAAAGTGCTAAAAAAGGCACTCCATATAAAACAGGAATAAAAAACTCTTTAGCCGGTTCCATAATGGCTCCATTGGCTCCAAAAAGTAATAATACTTCATCAGAGTAAAGTAAACCTCCTACAACAGAAATTAAAGCCAAACCAAGTGTCATCAAAATTTGATTGCCAAATGTATGCAATGCTTTTTCTCTATTATTTGCTCCTAAAGCCCTAGAAATAATAGAGCTTCCTCCAATCCCTAAGGCCATTCCTAATGAAGAAATTAGAAACGTAATAGGTAAAACTACGGAAACTGCTGCAATAGCCAAAGAACCAATCCATTGTCCTACAAAAATAGTATCAATTAAGATATTGACAGACATAAACAATATACCTATTGAAGCGGGAACCGATTGTTTTATCAGTAATTGTTTAATACTTAAAGTACCTAATTCTGTTGAAGAAACTGCCATTAAACTTTTTGCTCTTGGTTTTGAAAAGCCCATTGATCTACCCAACGACTTAATGTTTTTGCCCAATCATCATCATCATTTAAACATGGAATAGCTAAAAATTCCTCACCACCATGTGCCTTAAATTCGTGATTAGCTTCCATAGCAATTTCTTCTAAAGTTTCTAAACAATCAGATACAAAAGCTGGTGTTACAACGGCTAATTTTTTAATACCTTTTTCTGGCATTTTGTTTATTTCTATATCTGTGTAAGGTTCTAACCATTTATCTCCTGCTAAACGAGATTGGAATGTTTGACTGTATTTTCCTTCTTCAATTCCTAAAAACTCAACCACTTGTTTTGTTGTTTCATAACATTGATGACGGTAGCAAAATTCATGTGCTGGAGAAGGAGTATTACAACAACTTCCATCTATCTTACAATGACTTTTGGTTATATCTGTTTTACGAATGTGACGTTCTGGAATTCCGTGATATGAAAATAATAAATGATCATACTCAAACCCTTCTAAATGCTTTTTGATAGAATTTGATAAATCTCTGATGTAATCTTTTTGATTGTAAAAAGCAGGAATTATTGTAAAACTCATATGAGGAAATTTCTCCTTACGAAGCTTTTCAGCTAAAACTAAAATAGTCTGTGTAGATGCCATTGCATATTGAGGATACAAAGGAAATAATAAAACTTCAGTGATTCCTTGATCACTTAATTTTTGTAATCCACTTTCTATACTTGGATTTCCATATCTCATTGCTAATTCAACAGGAACACTTACTTGTTTTTGAATTTTTTCTTGTAATCTTTTTGATAAAACTATTAACGGTGAACCTTCATCCCACCAAATTTTTTTATAAGCTTCTGCTGATTTCTCTGGACGTTTTCTTAATATAATTCCTCTTACCAATAATGCCCTCAATAAAAATGGTACGTCAATAACATATTTATCCATTAAAAATTCATCTAAATAAGGCTTTACGTCTTTTGGTGTTGGGCTTTCCGGTGAGCCTAAATTCACTAATAATACTCCTTTTTTCATTATATATTGTTGCAATTTTTATACATTTAAATTTAAACTCATCAGATATTTTTTGGGTGTTGTTCCAAACTTCTTTTTAAAAGCCGCTATAAAATGACTTGATGTGCTATAACCAATTTTTAATCCCACTTCATTTACATTATATGAACCACTATCTAATAAATGACGTGAATATTCCATTTTATAATCAAATAAAAAACTATAAACACTATCACCATATATTTGTTTGAACCCAACTTTTAACTTTTTAATATTCAAACCAACTTGGTCTGCTAATTCTTGTAAACCAGGTGGCTCAGCCATATTAGCGATTACAATTTCTTTGGCTTTTTTTATTTTTAAAACATTTTCTTCATCAATTAAAAACGGACATTGTTCTGCGTTTGGATCTTCATTTCTATTAAAATACAAACTCAGTAATTCATAACCTTTTCCTTTTAAATACAGGTTTTTAATAGACGTATTTTGGTTATAATGAAATATTTGATTTAACACAATTGCCATTGATGGACTAATATCTTCTTCCCCATAATATTTTTTATCTAAATTTTCTTCACTTAAAAATGGAATATATTCCGCTTCATCTGAGAATAAAGTATGGAATTTTTTAATAGATATTAAAGCTGAAATGATCCAAGATTTTGGGGCAACTTCTAAATGTAAAGGCAATTCTTTTTGAGGATTGTATAATAAAAGAGATTTCTCTTCTTTTAAATCCAATGCATAACTTCCATTATTGAAAATAAACTTCCCTTTTCCTTTGACATTAAAATGAAATTGAATCAATCCCGTTTTAACCTGTTTTTCAAAACGTTGCGTTTCATTTGTATCATTTTGAAAACGCAATAAAATAAAATCGGGTTCAATTTTAATTTCTTCAGCAGTACTCATAGCGATATTTTTTTTAAATTTAATCCCCGTATTTTGTGTTGTTTTATTTAGAACGGTTCTAAACAAAAAATTATCCAAACGTTGATTTTACTACAAATTTAAACGTTTTTTATCTTTTAAAAACAATTTTAACGAAAAAATCTGCAATCGACACAAAAAGTACTTTTAGCGTTACTTTTATAAACTTCATAAAAGTACATTTGTAACACTTTAAGGTAAAGTAAATTTTATGGATACTTTTACAATAGGAAAACATCTTTCTTTTTATGCCATTGGGTTAAGCTATAAAAAAGCTGATGCCGAAATGAGAGGTAAATTTAGTTTAGATGAAAATGCCAAAACCAACTTATTACTTCAAGCAAAAGATGATGGGATAGAAAGTTTGTTAGTTACTTCAACTTGTAACAGAACAGAAATCTATGGTTTTGCAGAACACCCTTTTCAATTAATTAAGTTGCTTTGTGAAAATAGTCAAGGAACTGTTGAAGATTTTCAAAAAGTAGCTTATGTTTATAAAAACAAAGAAGCACTAAATCATATGTTTCGTGTTGGAACTGGTTTAGACAGTCAAATATTAGGTGATTTTGAAATCATCTCACAAATTAAACAAAGTTTTAACGAAAGTAAGAGTTTAGGTTTAGCCAATTCATATATTGAAAGATTGGTAAATGCGGTAATACAAGCTAGTAAAAAAGTAAAAAATGAAACCGAAATAAGCTCTGGTGCTACTTCTGTTTCTTTTGCTTCTGTTCAATACATCATGAATAATGTTCCTGATATTGGAAACAAAAACATTTTGCTTTTTGGAACTGGAAAAATAGGAAGAAATACTTGTGAAAACTTAGTAAAACATACTAAAAACGAACATATAGTTCTTATCAATAGAACCAAAGAAACTGCTGAAAAAGTTGCTGGAAAATTCAATTTAATCGTTAAAGATTATGCTGATTTACAGTTAGAAATTCAAAAAACTGACGTTTTAGTTGTTGCAACTGGTGCATTAAACCCAACGGTTGATGCTGAAATTTTAAAATTAAAAAAACCATTGCTAATTTTAGATTTATCTATTCCTAAAAACGTAAATGATAACGTTAAAACTAATGAACATGTTACTTTAGTTCATTTAGATCATTTATCACAAGTTACTGATGAAACGATTGAAAAACGAAAAGAGCATATTCCTGCAGCAGAATTAATTATTGAAGAAGTGATGAATGAATTCTTAACTTGGTCGAAAACCAGAAAATTTGCTCCAACAATTCACTCTTTAAAAGAAAAGTTAGGAACTATTAAGCAAGCAGAATTAAATTACCAAAGAAAGAAACTACAAAACTTCAACGAAGAACAAGCTGAAATTATCAGCAATAGAATTATTCAAAAAATCACCAATCATTTTGCCAATCATCTAAAAAGTGAAGACACTGTTGTTGATGAAAGTATTGAATGGATTAACAAAATTTTCCAAATTGAAGCTGTCGAAAAATAACAAAATGTCTAAAAAAGTCATTAAAATAGGAACACGTGATAGCGAATTAGCTCTTTGGCAAGCACATACGGTTCAAAAAAAACTTCATGATTTAGGCTACAAAACCGAAATTATTGCTGTAAAATCCACAGGTGATATAATTCTTGATAAACCATTATACGAATTAGGAATCACGGGAATTTTTACCAAAACTCTTGATATTGCAATGCTAAAAGGTGAAGTTGATAT
This sequence comes from uncultured Flavobacterium sp., assembly GCF_963922255.1. Classification (GTDB taxonomy): domain Bacteria; phylum Bacteroidota; class Bacteroidia; order Flavobacteriales; family Flavobacteriaceae; genus Flavobacterium. Next base: position 219,240 of record NZ_CAWUIC010000002.1, read on the forward strand.
TGCCGTTCATTCCATGAAAGATGTTCCAACTGCCTTGCCTATTGGGATTATTCAAGCAGCAGTTTTAGAAAGAGCCAATACTTTAGATATCTTAATTCACAAAGGAAATCTTGATTTTTTAAATTCTGATGGAATTATTGCTTCAGGAAGTTTGAGAAGAAAAGCACAGTGGTTAAATAAATACCCAACTCATAAAGTAGAAGATTTACGTGGTAATGTAAATACCCGAATGCAAAAACTAAAAGACAATAACTGGAACGGTGCTATTTTTGCCGCAGCTGGTCTAGAAAGAATCAATTTAAAACCAGATACTTTTATAAACTTAGATTGGATGATTCCTGCTCCTGCTCAAGGTGCAATGGTTGTTGTTGCTATGGAAAATGATAATTTTACAAGAGAAGCTTTAGCTAAATTAAACCATACAGAATCTGAAATTTGCACTTATATAGAAAGACAATTTCTTCGCACTTTAGAAGGTGGTTGTACAGCTCCAATTGGTGCTTTGGCAGTAAAAAAAGATAATCTAATCGAATTTCAAGGTGTTTTATTTTCATTAGATGGAAAAGAAAAGTATTCCATTGAAAAAAGTTGTAATTTTGATTCTTATTTAAACTTTGGTCAAGAATGTGCCAAAGAAATTTTAGAACAAGGAGGAAGACCTTTAATGGATAGACTTCGAACTGAATTAAAAGTGAAATAACACTCCCAAATGGAAAAAGAATCATTACTCAATTACCTTTACCGATTTTTTGACATCATTGTTTTGCTGTTTATCGTGTTTGATTTTGGGTATGATTTCAATGAAAATTATAATTCCCCACATGTTGTTGGGTTGATTGTTTTGACTTTTCTATTGCTAGGTTTCAATATTTTTAAATTTATCCGTTATAAATTTAAAAGCAATAAAAAGGTTGCTCTAGTAAATATTGTAATACTTAGTGTCCTATTATTTGGTTCATTTGTAATTTCATTACTACACTTAGATTTTAGCACACACTATATTCTCCAAAAAGTTAAACCTATTTTAGAAGGGGGACTGATAATATATTTCTTAATTCGATTATTAGTTTTAGTACGTCATATCTATGATATTTATTTCAACCCTGCAATTGTTTTTGTAGGAAGTTTTATGATTTTAGGATTAACTGGTGCTTTTTTATTAATGTTGCCAAGTGCTACAACAAATGGAATAACTTTTACTAATGCCATTTTTACTGCAATTAGTGCTGTTTGTGTTACAGGTTTAACTGTCGTTGATACTGCTAAAGATTTTACCTTAATAGGTCAATCCATAATTTTAGTTTTAATACAATTAGGTGGAATAGGTATTTTGACTTTTACTTCTTTCTTTGCTTTCTTTTTTAGAGGAAGTTCGTCATTTAAAGAAGGGTTAAACACAAAGGATTTTATTGCTCAAGAAGGATTAAAAGATGTATTTAGAGCTGCGTTAAATGTTGTGATTTTTACGATCAGTGTAGAATTAATTGGAGCCGTTTTTATATATTTTTCAATTTTAGATAATAGTTCGATTGGTAATAAATTCTTCTTTTCTATTTTTCATTCTATTTCTGCATTTTGTAATGCTGGTTTTTCAATTTTCTCTGCAGGTTTATTTGATGAAAGCTTACGTTTTGATTACATTTTACAATGGATAATTATGACATTAGTAATTTTTGGTGGTCTTGGTCATAATATTGTTTTCAATTTTTATCAGTATCTGAAAACGTATGTTTTAGAATTTTTTGACAAAAAGAGAATTCATAAACAAGTTAGAGTCATAACATTAAATACAAGATTAGTTATCTACACTACTTTATTATTATTAATATCTGGTTTTGTATTTTTATACATTTCAGAGTATAATAACACCTTATTAATGCATGAAACCACTTTTGGAAAAGTTACAAATGCTGCATTTAATTCTGTAACACCAAGAACTGCTGGTTTTAACACTGTAGATTTTACCCAATTTACTGTTCCCTCATTATTATTTATGATATTTTTAATGTGGATTGGAGCTTCACCTGCATCAACTGGTGGTGGAATAAAAACTAGTACCTTTGCATTAGCAACCTTAAATATTTTTGCTGTTGCTATGGGAAAGACCAGAATTCAAATTTTAGGCAGAAGAATTACAACTGAATCTACTTCTCGTGCTTTTGCTATTTTGTGTATTTCCTTGATTGTTATTGGAATCTCTATAATGGCTTTGTTGATATTTGAACCAAAAGACACTCCTGTTTTAACGGTTGTTTTTGAGTGCTTTTCTGCTTATAGTACAGTTGGATTAAGTTTGAATTTCACACCTACATTAACAGAACCAAGTAAATATGTAATTATTGCAACTATGTTTATTGGTAGAATTGGGATGCTCAATTTAATGGTGGGATTACTTCGTCAATTGAATCATCAATTTTATGAGTATCCAAAAGAAAATATATTGATAAATTAATACTATACAAAATGAAAGTAATTGTATTTGGATTAGGAAATTTCGGAATGTCATTGTCGTTATCATTAACGGAAACTGGCAACGAAGTTATTGGAATTGATAAAAACATGGAAAAGATAAATCTTTTAAAAGATAAAATTTCTCATGTAATTTGTATGGATTCAACAAATGAATTAGCTTATGATGCTGTGCCTTTAAAGGATGCTGATAAAGTTGTGGTTGCCATTGGTGAAAATGAAGGTGCTGCTATTATTACAACAGCTATTATAAAAAAACTTTCTGATGTAAAAATTATTTCGCGTGCTTTATCTCCAATTCACGATACGGTTTTGGAAGCTATGGGAATTCATAGTATTGTTCATCCAGAACAAGATTCTGCTGATAGATTAACTAAGCAAATTAATTTCAGAACTACTTTAGAAAACTATCAATTGGATAACAATTATACCATTTCTGAAGTTAAATCTCGACCTGAATTTCACGGAAAAACATTGGCTGAATTAAATGACATTGATAAATATCATTTAACATTGATAACAATTATTAGAAAAAGAGAAAAAAAGAATTTAATAGGTAAAAAAACTATTGTAAAAGAAACTATTGGTCGTCCAACTCCAGAAACAGTATTAAAAGAGTGTGATATTCTAGTGGTTTATGGAAACAATAAAGACATTTCATATTATTGTGAAGGACAAGAAGAAAGCGAAATAAAACTATAGATTTTGAAAACTATTCTATCTACAAAAAAATTAAACAAAACAGCAAAACTAAGACTTTTCGATGCTAATTTTAATGTAATAGAAGAAAAATTTATTAAGACAAAAGTTATTGATTTTCAAATTGAAACTATAAACGAATTTGTGATTTTCACTAGTAAAAATTCGGTTAAAAGCATTTTAAAAAGCAACATTAAAAGCCAAATTAAAGAGAAAAAAATAGTTTGTGTAGGTCAAAAAACCAAAAAATTTCTAGAAAAAAAACATTTTAAAGTTCAAGAAACCGCAGATTATGCAAGTGATTTGGGTTTAATAATTGAAGAAAAATATAAAAATTATTCGTTCACATTTTTTTCAGGTAATATCAGAAGAAATACTTTACCTAATCTGTTAAATGAAAACAAAATAAAATGGAATGAAGTTGTAGTTTATGAAACAGCTTTAAAACCTAAAAAAGTAACTTCAAAAATCGATGGAATTTTATTTTTTAGTCCATCAGCCGTTGAAAGTTATTTTATAGAAAACAAAATAGAAAATCAAACTTGTTTTTGCATTGGAACAACAACTGCAAAAGCATTAGAACATAAAACAAAAAATATAAAAATTGCACCTCAACCAACCGTTGAAAATGTAATTAAAGAAGTATTAAAATATTATAAATAAACTTAGCAACTCAGTTACTTAGTTCCTTTGAAACTTAAAAAAATGATTAAAAACGACTTATTCCTAAAAGCTTTAAATAACGAAACTGTAGAAAGACCACCTGTTTGGATGATGCGTCAAGCTGGAAGATATTTGCCAGAATTTATGGCCATCAAAGAAAAATATGATTTTTTCACCAGATGTAAAACGCCTGAATTAGCTTCTGAAATTACGGTTCAACCCATTAGAATCATCAAACCTGATGCTGCGATTTTGTTTTCAGACATTTTAGTAATTCCTCAAGCCATGGGAATTGATGTGGAATTAGAAGACGGAATCGGACCAGTTTTACCAAATCCAATTCGCAAAGCATCTGATGTTGATAACGTTTTTATTCCTGACATCAATGAAACTTTAGGGTATGTTATGGATGCTATTGACATGACTCGAGAAAAACTTGAAAATGAAGTTCCTTTAATTGGTTTCGCTGGTTCACCTTGGACAATCTTTTGTTATGCTGTTGAAGGAAAAGGGTCTAAAAGTTTTGATAAAGCCAAAGGTTTTTGTTTTACAAATCCTGTTGCTGCTCATTTATTGTTGCAAAAAATCACAGATACAACCATTTTATATTTGAAAGAAAAAGTAAAACATGGTGTAAATGCGGTTCAAGTATTTGATTCTTGGGGTGGAATGCTTTCTCCAGCAGATTATCAAGAGTTTTCATGGAATTATATGAACCAAATCGTAGAAGCTTTAGCACCAGAAACAAAAGTGATTGTTTTCGGAAAAGGATGTTGGTTTGCTTTAGACGAAATGGCAAAATCAAAAGCATCAGCATTAGGAGTTGATTGGACTATTACAGCAAGAAATGCAAGATATTTAACTGGTGGAAAGAAAACCTTACAAGGTAATTTTGACCCATCAAGATTGTTATCTCCAATTCCAGTTATCAAGAAAATGGTACATCAAATGATAGATGATTTTGGAAAAGATAATTACATTGTAAATCTAGGTCATGGAATTTTACCAAATATTCCAGTAGATCATGCTAAGGCTTTTGTGGAAGCTGTGAAGGAATATAAACAGTAGTTTGATTTCCTGCAAGGTTTCCAGAACCTTGTAGGTATAGTGAGTTAATAAATGAAGTTAGAAATATTAGAAAAAGAAAGGTTTTATCACATTTATAACAAAGGAATAAATGCTACTAGTATATTTTCTAACAATGATAATAAAAGATATTTTTTAAAACAATTAAAGTTATATTTAAAGGATCAAATTTCAATTTATGCTTATTGTTTAATGGATAATCATTTTCATTTGGTTATAAAAATAAATTCTGAACCTGATATTGATACACAAAGTTTTTCTAATTTTTTTAACTCTTACGCTAAAGCATATAACAAACATATTGGTAGAACAGGAAGTCTTTTTGAAAAACATTTTAAAAGAATTCGATTAGAAAATGAAGAATACTTGAAGAACTTAATAATTTATGTTCATATGAATCCTAAACATCATTTAGATATGGATTTTAAAGAATTTGTGTTTTCTTCATATCAAACTATTTTATCAGAAAAAGAAACTAAAATTGAACGAAAAACAGTTCTTGATATATTTGGAGGAAAGGATACTTTTATTTTTTGTCATAATGAAAGAAATGATAAATTAACAGAAAAATATACTTTTGAATAGAGTTTAATTTCCTGCAAGGTTTTTAAACCTTGCAGTATATTTTAAGAAGAAATAACATAAAAAACACCTACAAGGTTTTTAAAACCTTGCAGGAGAAAGGAATATGAAAGATAAATTTTACGCATACATACAAACCTTACAAGATCAAATCTGCAAAGGTTTAGAAACTCTTGATGGAAAAGCTTATTTCAAAGAAGACTTATGGAATCGTCCTGAAGGTGGTGGTGGAAGAACACGCGTTATCGAAAACGGAAATGTTTTTGAAAAAGGTGGTGTAAATATTTCCGCTGTTCATGGAAAATTACCTGATTCTATGCAAAAATTGTTCAACGTTGGAGAAGCTGATTTTTTTGCTTGTGGTTTGAGTTTAGTAATTCATCCCAAAAGTCCACTGGTGCCAACAGTTCATGCCAATTGGAGATATTTCGAAATGTATGATGATCATGGAAATGTAATCAATAGCTGGTTTGGTGGTGGACAAGATTTAACACCTTACTATTTATTTGAAGAAGATGCTACTCATTTTCATCAAACATGTAAAACAGCTTGTGACAAACATAATCCTGATTTTTATCCAAAATATAAAAAACAATGTGATGCTTATTTTTGGAATGCACATCGTGATGAAGCTCGTGGAATAGGTGGTTTATTTTTCGATTATTGCAAAGAAACTGATGACATGAAAATGGAAGATTGGTTTAACTTTGTGACTGAAGTTGGAAATAGTTTTCTCTCTGCTTATTTACCAATTGTTGAAAAACGCAAAGATTTATCTTATACAGATATTCAAAAAAATTGGCAAGAAATCCGTCGTGGTCGTTATGTAGAATTCAACTTGGTTCACGATAAAGGAACACTTTTTGGACTAAAAACTAACGGAAGAATTGAAAGTATTTTGATGAGTCTACCACCACATGTGCAATGGGTGTACGACCATCATCCTGAAAAAGGAAGTGAAGAAGAAAAGCTAATCAAAATACTTATGAATCCTATAGAATGGGTTTAAAAAAAGAGCAGTAATTTAATAACTACTGCTCTTTTTTATTTATTTTCTTTTTAGATTAATTCATGTAATCAATTAAATCTAAAGTCTGTAAAATGATGTTTTTATTTGAAAAATTAGAATTCATATTCATTTCAACTGTCATTTTATTACCATCAAATTTGTTCGAAGATTTCATTTCAATATTTCTAAATTGATCTGCTACACGCAACGCTTTTGCAGTTTCTCTTCCAAAATCCTCTACTAACATATAACTTTTAATAAAATCTTGGATGTTGAAGTTTCCTGAAAAATAATAATCCGCAGATTCTTTTGCCATTTTTTTAGAAAAATCAGATGGAGAACCTTTAGCTAAGTAGTTTAATCCATTTGTAAAGACAAGGACATCACCTTCTTTCATGATAAACATATCTCCAAATTCATTTGTTCCTTTAATTTTATAATTTCCGTTTTCTTCTACTAAAACTTCTTTCTTTATTCCTAATTTAATCAATTTTTCAGCCATTTTAGGATGAGTTGATGTTAAGATTAATGAAAATACGGGTTTGTTTTTATCAATGGTTTTTTCCACTTCAATTTCTTCATAATCATCATCATATTCAACTGTTTTGAAAGTGTATTTGAACTTTTCCATACCATGAAAAAACATGGCAAAATCTCCATCCATTAAGGTTGCAGTAGCTTCTTCATCAACAATGGTTGTCATCAAATCCATTACAATATCAATTCCTTCTTTTTCGATAGGCAAAGCAGAAAATGATTGCTCAATAATAGCTGGATAGTTTTTCAGAATTTCTGCTGTACTCATGTGATAAGTAAAATATCCTAAAGGTTCATTTTTTGGAAAATACTTATAAATGTTCTCGTTTGGTTCTCTTGAAATCACTTTTTTCATCACATTAGCTAAAGGATCTGTATATTCAAGTGTTTGCGTAACTCTAGCTTTGTCATTTTCAAAAAACATATCCATGTTCATTCCTTTAATACTATAAGTTGACTCATAAGGAATCGCATTTGGAGTCATTTTCCCAAAAAAAGCATATAATGAAGTCATTTTCCCTGTCAAAGCTTGATAATCCATCCAAGCAGAAATATCAGCATCCTTATTTACTTTTAAAGAAGTTGGTATATCTAATCCTTTTTTAAACATTTTAGCAATTTCATTGGCTTGTCTTTCATGTTTAATTTTTCTTTCTTCTGCTACTCTTTTTTCGTTGTCTTCTCTCATTTTTTTGAAGTACTCATCGTCATAATAATCATCATAGTCTTCTTCCATTTCTTCTCCTTCTACCTCAACAACTTCAACAGCATCATAATCTTCTTCTACTATTTCTGTACTTTCAATCATTACTTCTTCAACCTCAATTGCTTCTTCATCATAAGATTCATCATAAACAGTTTCTTCGAATTCATAAGCGTTTCCATATGGGTTATAACTTCTTGGATTTGATTCATAACTGATATACACAACTAAAACTTTTTTATTCCAAGCCAATGAGTAATCTTCATTTGCTGGAGAATACATTGAATAGTTTGATTTTTTTACAATTTTATCATTTTTTGAATCTTGATTTTTTTGAATCATACGCTGCACTAATTCTGTAGTTTTCTTTTCATCAACAATTGGAAGCGTAATTTGCGTATAAGAAATACTGTCTTTAAATGTTCCGTGAATAGTTGCGTTTTTAGATTTATCCAAAAGAGAAACAAAATCTTTTAATTTGAAATCTGAATTTTGTTTGTTGAAACTTTTGAATATTTTGTGACTAAACAAACTATCTATATTTACTTTTTTAGCAAATTGTGTGGTGTTGAACTGAACAAAATAATCATAATTTTCTTTATTGTTTTGACTGAAAACAAAGAAGGGTAGTAACAGTAATAGAGCGTAGAATTTTTTCATGTTAAATATTAAGGTGTAAAAATAATTGTGTTATTCATCAGGCTGTTGTCATTTAAAACATTCCAAACATTATGTTTCAAAAAAACAGTTTTTTTTGATTTTGAAAGTTTACTGTTGGCATTTTGAACCGTTTTTACTTCTTTATCAAAATTATAAACAGCCGTAATTTTTGCTTCTTGTAAATCTTCTTTTTTATCTTTCTTTTCTTTTAATTTTTCTGGAATTGGATAAGAAGCAATGCGTTCAAATTTTCCATTTGATTCTTTAAAATGATCAAGTTTTGTTTCTTTATCTATAGTGTTTAAAACTGCATTTAAAGTTTCAATAGAATTGTAGGTAAAATTTAACTTAAAAACATAATTGCTAAAGTCATAGGAAGTAGAAATTTTTGTAGCTCCTTTTATTTTGGAAGCATCACTTCTAAATTGAGCTAGTTTTTGCTTCATTTCGGCTTCACTGGGTATTTTCTCACCGTCAACTTCACCTAACATTATAGCAGCTCTTGTCTTTATCCAAGAATCCGAAAAATCTATTACCAAACTATAATCACCACTTTGATCTGCTTTATGGTTAATTTTTTCAGTTACTTGAAAACAACTGGTAACCAAAATACAAAGTAATAAAAGACTAAATTTTTTCATCGCTCAAAAATATAATTTATTTTATCAAATTTAATTCCAAATGACTGCTTTTTTTGTGGTTTTTTCAAAAGCATTTGATAAATGTAACATTCTAGCTTTTATAAGAAGTTTTCTTCCTTTGACATTTCTAGTATAAACCACTTTTGATGAACTTACATTTTTCTTCCAATAATATAAAAAAACATTGCAACGTTCTTTTTTATCACCAAACAATTGAGGAACTGAATAGTAATTTTCTATTTCAAAATTATCCCTTAACCAATTTGTTTTTATGATAATGTAGCGTGGATTTTTGATTGGTTCAATTATTTCATGTAAGGAATTGATAAATAAAGAACTTTCTATTTCAGAAGTTCCTTGAATTGAACAAACTACTTCTCCTCTTTGTTGAATTTGAGTTGTCAATTTTATTTTAGACTTTTCTGTTTGAATTATATCCAAATCAATCATACTATCTAATAATGCCTTGCTAATATTTTCCAAATCCTTGTGTAAAAGTCCAAATTGGATATAATTTTTTATGGCTACATAAGATTTATAACCAAAGGTAAGTGCTAAAGAACCTAGAAGTGTATAGATAAATGCTAGTATTCCTTTTGATATCAGAATTTGAAGATTTTTTATTAAAAATTGAGGTAGAAAAAATGAAACGGCTACTGATATTTCAAGCATTCCATAACTTACGACATCCTTAAAAGCGGCTTTTTTCTCAACAATATAGGGTTGCTTTCCTTCATAATATTGTTTTATTTCTCTTGAAATTCCTGTACCTTTATGAATTGCAGTTTCCCATTTGTTTTTTAAAAGGTGTCTATTATTCGCTTCAAAAAGAGATTTTTTATTTAAATCTTCAATTGAAATTTCTTCAAAATTGTTAGGTAAATCAAGTCTATCAATACCGCTTTCTATATAGGGAGTTTCCGAATTTGAAATCCCAACAAAAGCATCAAATCTTCTTTTTAAAGTTTCAATATCTTTTCCACCATTTGGATCTGTTGGATCAAGACAGACTAGATGCCAAATGTTACCTGTTTTATTAAAATTTCCTTTTTGGGTTCGAATGGCTCTTCCTCGCATTTGATTAGAGGACACAAATGAACCAATAAAAGACGCTAAAATCAAAGTGTTTATGGATGGAGCATCCCAACCTTCTCCTAATAAGGATTTGGTGCCAATTAATATTTTAATGTTTCCCTTTTCAAACAATTTTGTAATTGTGTCTACTATATGATTGGCACCTGTTTTAGGAATAACTTCAACAAATTCAGCATCTGTATCCAAAGGTAAAAAACTATAGTTATCTGTATTTTCAAATTGTTCAAAAGCAGCAATGGTTAAAGCATGAATAATAACTAATGTTCCTGTTAAAACCGCAATTTCTTTTTTAGGAATTCCATTACTTCTTAAATGATGAAAAATTGGAATTACTCCCAATCTATCAATTGATTTTATATCTTCCTCTTTGATGTTTTTGAACTCTTTTTTAATATAGTCAGTCAAAACTACAGCTCTCAAGTCTGTTTTTAGATGATGGTATTCCTTTTCGATTATTTTAGTAATACTTTCCAATTTACTTGGACTATTGGCTAAAGACTTGTATAAATAATCTCCTCCTATTAAATCTACTTTTTTATTTTCAAAAACATTTAATCTTCTTAATTTTAATTCTAAAGATGATAAATATTCTTCGTCATCAACCAAGGATAGTCTATCAGAAACTAATAAATTTTGAAATAACAGCTCTGCCCAGTTGTTAGAAAATTCTGGAAACTCTATTTTTTCTTTTTCTTCAAATCCTAAAACTAACAATTTTTCTTTTGGAATTTCTTGTTGTATAGCATTTAAGAATATTAAAATAGCAGAAAAATATTCAGGATTATTATAAATTTCATCAAGGCAATATTCCGTTCGAGTTATAAAACGATGTGAGTTTATATATGAAATGAAAACTTGATTCTGTTTCAATTCTTCAATGAAATTTGAAATTTTCATTCGGTATTCAAAAATGAAATTTATCTCTAAATCTCTGGGTTTCGAAAAATACACATAATCTTGATGAGGACATAAATCCCCTTCTTTAATCAATTCTGGCACTGCTATTTCATCGTCGATATTGCCACAAAGTTTAAAATATTTCGAAACTTCTAATGCATCACTATCATAAGGTGGAGTTGCTGTTAAAGCAATTACAATTAATTTTTTCTCTTCTTTTAATTGATATAAACATTTCCACCATTCATTTTTTAAATGATGTGCTTCATCCAATATTAAAACTTCTATATTCTCACGTTCAAAAAAAGCATAATATTCCGTAGGCGAATCAAATTTTTTGTAAAAAGAGTGTAAGGATTGATAAGTAGAAAAAGTTACAACATTTGGTTTATTCAAATCAAATGAATAATCATTGAATCTGTCTTCTGTTAAAAAAAAGCTTTGTAATCTACTTTCCCATTGATTTCTTACGGTTAAAGTTGGTGCTAAAACAAGTGTTTTTTTGCCAACTTGTCTCATTATTTCAATACCAAGAATAGTTTTACCTGAACCTGGTGGAGCAACAACGTGTAAATGATTGTCGTTGATATGATTTACAATATTATTTATAAAGTTTTCTTGATAAGATCTCCAGGGATAAATAAATTTAAGCTTATTAAAAGGCATAGAAAGGATTAGTATTTTTATCTTTGTATCAAATATAGAAAAATTATGTTTCCACTTAGAAGAAATCGCAGATTAAGAACAAATGAAGCAATTCGTTCATTAGTTCGTGAAACCGTTATAACTCCAAATGATTTTTTAGTACCCTTGTTTGTTGTTGAAGGAAAAGGTATCAAAGAAGAAATTCCTTCCATGCCAAACTATTTTCGTTATAGTTTAGACTTATTGGAAAAAGAAGTAAAAGAACTTTGGGCAATGGGTTTAAAATCGGTTTTAGTCTTCGTGAAAGTTCCAGATAATTTAAAAGATAATAAAGGAACCGAAGCATTAAATCAAAATGGTTTAATGCAAAGAGCTGTAAAAACAATAAAAAACGCTGTTCCTGAAATGATTGTCATGACAGATGTTGCTTTAGATCCTTATTCGATTTATGGGCATGATGGTGTCATTGAAAATGGTATGGTTGCTAATGATATCACTTCTTCTATTTTGGCAGAAATGGCTTTATCTCACGCAAAAGCTGGTGCTGATTTTGTAGCTCCAAGTGATATGATGGACGGAAGAATACTGGAAATGCGTGAACTATTAGAAGACGAAGGTTTTATCAACACCGGAATTATGAGTTATAGTGCCAAATATGCTTCTGCGTTTTATGGGCCTTTTAGAGATGCTTTAGATTCTGCTCCTGTTGATTTAATTGACATTCCTAAAGATAAAAAAACCTATCAAATGGACTATCACAACAGAACAGAAGCGATTCGTGAAACAGAAATGGATATTGATGAAGGTGCTGATATTGTAATGGTAAAACCAGGAATTGCCTATTTAGATATTGTAAGAGATATTAAAAATGCCGTTGATGTTCCTGTTGCTGTGTATCAAGTTTCTGGTGAATATGCTATGATTAAAGCGGCTTCAGAAAGAGGTTGGCTAGATCATGATGCTGTTATGATGGAGCAAATTACTGCTATTAAAAGAGCTGGTGCAGATGTGATTGCTAGTTATTTTGCCAAAGATGTTATTCGATTATTAAAATAAAAAACATGAAATACTTAGTCCTTATTTTTACCTTAATTTCTTTAAATGCTTTTGCTCAAAATGAATCAATTGATGCATTTCTTGAAAAATGGGAAAACTCAAAAAACTATTTACTTGAAATTGCGAAAGCAATGCCTGAAGACAAATATGATTTCAAACCCACAGAAAGAGAAATGTCTTTTGGAGAACAATTGATTCATACTAAAGGAAATATGGATTGGTTAAGTACTTCCTATTTCACTGCTGAAAAATTTGACAAAAAGAAAGACGAAAACGTTTATTCAAAAGAAGAAATTATTACAATGTTAGAAACATCTTTTAACAATGTGAGTGAAATAATTAAAAATGCAAAACCAGAATCCTTGAATGAAAAAGTTGAATTTTTTGCTGGTCCAAAAACAAGATTGCAGATTTTAAACTTACTTCAAGATCATGTTACACACCATCGTGGTCAACTGATTGTTTATTTGAATTTAAACGAGATTGTTCCTCCTAAATATGTAGGATGGTAATTTCATTGTATGACATTTATCACAATTAAAACATCCATTTAATTGTAAATTTGAAATAATTTTTAATTTTTAATCACAATGAAATCCTATTTAAAATCCGTATTTGCAATTGCTTTAACTTTAGTTTTTGTTAGCTGTGGAGACAAAAAACCAAAAGAAGATTTTGGCAAACCTACTGAAGAAGTTTCAACAACTGAATCAACATCAACATCGCTTGTGGATCAAGGAAAAGAAATTTTTGATGGCAAAGGTGCTTGTCTTGCCTGCCACAAACCTAATGTAAAAATTATTGGTCCTAGTTTGGCTGATATTTCAAAAATATATAAAGAGAAAAATGCAAGTATTGTTTCTTTCTTAAAAGAGGAAAGCGAACCCATTGTAGATCCGTCTCAATATGAAGTAATGAAAACGAACTTTGCCATTACAAAAAGCATGAGCGAAGAAGAACTAAAAGCACTTGAAGCTTATGTCTTAAGTTTTTAATTTATTCTACAACTAATTTGAAACCAACTCTTGGAATATTTTCTATTCTAACGTTGGTTTCATCTTTTATAATTTTTCGTAATCTTGAGATAAAAACATCTAAACTTCTTCCCATAAAATAATCATCGGTTCCCCAAAGTGCAGTTAAGATTTTTTCTCTTTTCAAAACCGTATTTGGATTTTCCAAAAACAATTGCAATAAAGCAGCTTCTCTTTCGGTTAACGTAATGTCTTTTTCACTGTTTTTCAACTGATAATTTTCTGGTTCAAATTCAAACGAACCAAATTGGTAAGTTTTAATAGTTTTTTCCACAGATTTTTGACTTCTATTTAAGAATATTTCAATTTTTAAAATCAGCTCTTCAATAGAATAGGGTTTTATTAAATAATCATCTGCTCCCAATTTCAATCCTTTTATCCGATCTTCTTTCATGGTTTTGGCACTCAAAAAGATAATAGGAATTTCTTGATTTCGTTTTCTAATTTCGGTTGCAATTTCAAACCCATCCATGTCTGGAAGCATGATATCCAAAACACACAAATCAAAATTTTCTTTACAAAAAAGATCAAAAGCTTCTTTTCCATTGTTGCTATGTACAACTTCAAAATGATTTTCTAAATTATCAGCCGTTAAAAAAGCCAATGTTTCATCATCTTCTACGTATAAAATTCGCTTCTTATCCATTGATGTCTTCTTTATTTATTAAAATCTTAACGGTAATTCCTTTATTTGAATTATTTTTCAAAGTAACTTTCCATTTGTGCAAATCGCAAATACGTTTTACATAAGAAAGTCCAATTCCAAAACCTTCAATATCTTTATTATCTACACGAGTAACTCTATAAAATTTATCGAAAATAAAAGGCAAATCTTTTGAAGGAATTCCACTTCCGTTGTCAGAAAAACTTAATAGTAAACCGTTGTTTTTTTCTTTAGCTTGTATGTTTACTTCAATATCTTTTCCAGAATATTTTATAGCATTATCAATGATGTTGTAAATGATATTGTAAAAGTGAAATTGATCTGCTTTAATTTGATAATTTTTATCTAAATCAATCTTAAAATTAATTTCTTTTTGATGTTTTAGTAAAATATTCTCTTTCACTAAATCAATTGTTTTATCTAAGTCAACCGTTGATTTCTCCAATAAAATTTGATTGCTATCTGTTTTGGCAACATATAAAATCTTTTCAATATGTTGGTTCAATTTATTACTTTGATTTATAATTATCTGAACATATTTAGAAAGCTTTGGGTTGTCTTTAATTTCATTTTGTGAATTGGCAAAATTGGAAGCAATCAAAATTGATGACAAAGGAGTTTTGAATTCGTGCGTCATATTATTAATAAAATCTTTTTGGAGTTCCGTATATCTTTTTTGTTTCAACATTAGAAAGACAGAGTATACATATATTATAAGAACTAAAAATAAGACAAATGTAAATATCCAATATTGCTGTAAATTTCCATAAAAGGTCTTGTTAATATCTGGAAAACGAATCGCAAAATAATAGATTAAATCATTGTTGGTTGAAAAACATTCTTCACATTTATCGGGAGTTTTTCCGGTAGAAGACACATAATTTCCATACACCATTTTGTCTGAGCCGCAATTGTATATGGCATATTCAAAATCTAAATCAATATTTACTTTTTGAAATTCTACTTTTAAGTAATGTTCTAATATTTTATTTTCAAAAACATCATCAACATTTACAATATAATAATCATCTGAAACTTTTTTAATTTGATTATTAAAAGTAATACTAGATTTATTGTCCGAATAAATACGCTCCACAACATCTTGTAGCGCAAAAAAGATTTTACTTTCTAGCTCTTTCTTTTCAAATTTCAATGCTTTGTTTAGTAGTAACAATTGCATGATAATTACACCTACAATGGCTAAGAAACCTATAAATATTACAATATTAAATCGTGTTAGTCTCATAATTGATGCTATATTAGCACAAAATTAGAATAATAATTACACTGTTAACAACTCATTAACAATCATTAAAATGTGGTTAACAAAAGCATTTATTTTAAATTTTAGTTTTGTAAAGGTAAAATATAAAACAATTTTAAAAACACATATTATGAAAACAATTAAATTAGCAATAGTAGCCTTATTTATTTCTGCTGCTTCATTTGCACAATCACCAGAAATGAAAGCTGCAACTCCTGTTTTAACAAAACAAGCTCCATCTTTAATTAAATGGGATACTGAATTGCATGATTTTGGAACATTAAACCAAGGTAAACCAGCAACTTATGAGTTTACTTTTACAAATACTTCAAAAGAAACAGTTTTAATTACAAACGTAAGACCTTCTTGTGGTTGTACTGCTGCTAACTATACAAAAACTCCAATCAAACCAGGAGAAAAAGGAATGGTTGCTGCAACTTACAATGCTGCATCTCCTGGAAATTTTGCAAAATCAATTACTGTAACAACTAGTGATTCTGAATTACCAAAATCATTAACAATAAAAGGTAAAGTTGAAGCTGCTCCAGCTCCAGCTCAAGAGACTAAAACTCTTGCAAACTAAATATAAAAATACAACAACTTTTATTATTCATCTTTTAAAAGGAAAAAACCATCAGTGAAAACTGGTGGTTTTTTGTTATTTTTACTTTATGGAAATTGCAATCTTTAAAACAGTTTTAGGATTCACAGAAATTACTGGTGATGAAAATGGAATATCTACAATTCATATCTTTGATGATGAACAAAAAGTGTCCGAAAAAATCCCAACCCAACTTCAAAATGCAATTGTTCAATTAAACGAATATTTTGAAGGAAATAGAACTTCTTTTGATTTCAAATTAAATCCAAAAGGAACAGAATTCCAAAAAAAAGTATGGGAAGAATTATTTAAAATTCCCTTTGGAAAAACCATGTCTTACCAAGAACTAACTATTAAACTTGGTGAGATAAAAGCTATTAGAGCTGTTGCCAATGCTAATGGTAAAAACCCTCTTTGGATTGTTGTTCCTTGTCATAGAGTTCTAGGCTCAGACGGTTCATTAACAGGTTATGCTGGTGGTTTATGGAGAAAAAAATGGTTATTAGAACACGAAAATCCTGTAAAACAACAATCATTGTTTTAAAATCTAAATCGAATTCTCTTTTTTCAATAGAAATTTCATTAAATTCGTACTAAACAATTTTAAAATGAAATTTCTCAAAAAAGTCTTCAAGTGGTTTGCTATTGTTTTAGTAAGCATGATTATTTTAATGTACATTTTTGATGTAGATTATTTGCTAAGAGCTGTAAGAACCATTTATTTTAGAGGATATACTACAGCCTTTTTAGAGGATTATACCCATTTTCCAAATAGAGAAATCAAAAAAGGAACAGCTCAACCTTGGAATATTGCCAAAGATTATAATTCTGTTGAAGCAACTCCAACTTTAGCTGAAACTCACAAAGAGCTTCAAACTATTGCTTATGTAATCATTAAAAATGATAGTATTTGGCACGAAAGTTATTTTGATGGATTTGATAAAGATTCAAAATCCAATTCTTTTTCAATGGCAAAAAGTATTGTTACAGCTGCTCTTGGAAAAGCTACAATGCAAGGAAAAATAAAAAGTTTAGACCAAAAAGTAACTGATTTTTTTCCTGAATTGAAAGGGAAATTTGCCAAAGAAGTAACAGTTGGTGATTTATCATCAATGGCTTCTGGTTTAAGTTGGGACGAAAAATATTATAGCCCATTTTCAATAGTAACTCGTGCTTATTTTGATGATGATTTGAAAAAAGTAATTCTAGGTTTAGAAATCAATGAAAAACCTGGTCAATCATTCAAATATCTAAGTGGTGCAACCCAATTATTAGCTATGTGTATTGAAAAAGCAACTGGTGAATATGTATCCGATTATGTTTCTAAAAACTTTTGGCAACCTATGGGTGCTGAAAATGAGGCATTATGGCAATTAGACCACGAACCTGATGGTATTGAAAAAGCTTATTGTTGTATTGCAAGTAACGCAAGAGATTTTGCACGTTTTGGAAAACTGTACAAACAAAACGGAAAATGGAATGGTGAACAAATTTTAGATTCAACTTTTGTAAAAAAATGCATTACACCACGATTTGAAAGTAGTCCACAATATGGTTATGGTTGGTGGATGCATAACATCAAAGGAAAAGAGTTGTTTTACATGAGAGGACATTTGGGGCAATTTGTAATTGTAATTCCGGAAGATGATTTGATAATTGTACGTTTAGGTCATTTAAAAGGTGTTCAAACTGAAACTGATCCACATAGTGATGATTTGTATGTTTATGTGGAAGAAGCATACAAGATGTTAGAGAAGAGAAAATAAAAGAATTATGAGTGGCCATTTTTCAGCTTTTAAAAATAGAGAAAAAAATAGTGAAGTAAAAAAAGCTTTTAGAAGAGAAACATTAGGTACTAAAAAATCTAATCTAATAGAATATGGCTCATTTGGTAATGAAGGTGATAAAAACTTACCATCTTTATCTGAAGAAGAATTAAAAAAGATTAAAAAAGAAATTAAAGAAAGTATTCAATCCAAGAAAAAGAAAAACAACCTAATATTTGGTACTTTATTCTTTGTAATTATTGCAATTTTAGTTTATTTAAGTATAAAATATAATGTCTTCTAATTTATAAAACCATGATAGAAAAAGTAAACCTCAACAACATTTTATTTTTAGATATAGAAACGGTTCCTCAAGAAACTAGTTATTTGGGAATGGATGAAGAAACCAAAAAGCTTTGGGAACAAAAAACACAATACCAAAGAAGAGATGAAGTTACCGCAGAAGATTTTTATGAACGCGCTGGAATTTGGGCTGAATTTGGTAAAATCATCTGTATTTCGGTTGGTTTTTTTAACAATAAAGGTGATATTAGAAACTTTAGAGTAACATCTTTTTTTGGCGAAGAAAAACAAATTTTGAAAGACTTTTCTAACTTACTGAATGAAAATTATAATTTAACTGCCAATTTGTTGTGTGGTCATAACATCAAAGAATTTGATATTCCCTTTATTGCTCGTAGAATGATAATTCATGGAATTGCTCTGCCTAGTAAAATAAATTTATTTGGTAAAAAACCTTGGGAAGTGCCTCATTTAGATACTTTAGAATTATGGAAATTTGGAGATTACAAACATTTTACTTCTTTAAAGCTTCTTACCAAAATTTTAGGCATTCCATCGCCAAAAGACGATATTGATGGAAGCGAAGTAGCAAGAGTTTTTTATATAGAAAATGACATTGACAGAATTGTAACCTATTGTGAAAAAGACGTAATCGCTGTAGCTCAAGTATTCTTAAAAATGCGAAGAGAAGATTTGTTGGTGGATGATGAGATTTTACATGTTTAAATGAAATTCCAATACAGAAATTCCAAATTTCAAAATTGCTATTGATTTTTGACATTGCTATTGTTATTTAAATGGATTTATTACTTTTACAAAAATTCGAATTATGGTATTGAGTAGGTTTTGGTTGGCAATTTTTGTTTCGTCAATTCTTTTTGTTGTAATAAGTTTATTTTCTGGAAACACTTATACTATTGATTTTCTTTTAAATGGAAAAAAAGATGATCCTGTTTTAGTTTCAGAAAAATTCTTACATGAAATTCCGGTTTTCATCAAAGATAGTATTGAAAAATCTGCTGATAAAAAATACATTTTAGATAACATCAAAACAAATCCTGATACAACTTACGTCTACCAAAATCAAACCGTAAAAATATATAGTGGTGTTCAAAAATCGGATGGTTTATTGGCAACTGCTAAAAGTAGTTTGGTAGATTTAATCATTCCTTTAATTGCTTATTTAGCTTTCTTTTGTGGTTTAATGCAACTACTAATTGATTCAGGTGCTTCTGAAAAATTGGCTAAAAAGTTGAGTCCAGTTTTTTCAAAAATATTTCCTTCTGTTCCCAAAAATCATGAATCAATTTCCTATATGACTTTAAATTTTGCGGCAAACTTTCTTGGATTAGATTCAGCTGCAACACCTTTTGGACTGAAAGCGATGCAAAGTCTTCAAGAAATAAATCCTGATAAAGACAAAGCGAGTGATGCTCAAATTATGTTTATGTGTTTGCATGCTGCTGGTTTAACATTGATTCCAACCTCAATTATTGGCTATCGTGCTGCTGAAAATGCTGCCAATCCTGCTGATGTAATGTTGCCTTGTATTATCACTTCGTTTATTGGAACAATTGCTGCTTTTATTATTGTTGGAATTCGTCAAAGAATTAATTTTAAAAGTGCTTCGTTGGTTGTAGCTTTAATGGGAATGATTGGTGCCATTGTTGGATTATTATTTTATATCAACGCTTTAGATTTAGTAGAAAAAAACTTTTTTACCTCTAATTTATCTGGATTAATGTTGGTTGCCATAATTGCTTTTACTTTAATTTTTTCATGGATTAATGAAAAGAAATTCTCCGCTTTAAAAACCACAATTTTTGATTCATTTGTAGTTGGAGCAAATAATGGTTTAAAAACGGGTGTGACTATTTTTCCTTATGTTTTAGCTATGCTTGTTGCGATTTCAATGTTTAGAAATAGTGGTTTGTTTGATTTAATTTCACAAGGAATTGCTTTTATTGCTTCTCATGCAGGAATGAGTAAAGAAATTACAGATTCTCTACCTGTTGCTTTATTAAGGCCTTTTAGTTCTGGTGGTTCCCGTGGATTTATGATTGATGCAATGAAAACGTATGGACCAGATTCTTTAACTGGAAGATTGAGTAGTATTTTTCAATGTAGTGCAGAAACAACGTTTTACGTAATTGCTGTTTATTTTGGTAGCATCAACATGAAAAACACAAGATATACGCTAGGAACGATGCTTTTAGTTGATTTAATCTGTGTAATAACTGCTATCTTTGTGGCTAGTTGGTTTTTTTAATCAAACTTAATGTGATGTTTTGTCATTCTGAACTTGATTCAGAATCTCACAACATATAACAGCTATTAAAAATTAAAGATCCTGAATCAAGTTCAGGATGACAAAAGGAAAGCAACAACTTATAAATTTAATATTACAAATATGTTTACTGATTCTTTCAAAGATTTTTATTCGAAATTTAAAACAAGTTTATCGGATGGAACTTTTGCAAAATTGACTTTTGCAAAAACCATTGGAAACACCGAATTAAAAAACATCTACATCAGACCAATTATTGATGAAGACATATTGAAATTGGAATTAAAATTCAGATTTCAAAAAGAAGAATTGTTTGAAATTTATACGATTGAAAAAGCATTTGACAGATTACTTCCTTTTATAAACAATCCGTTTTTATCAATTATTTTATTTACAACTGAATTTGATTTAACCTATAAATTAAATAAAAAGAGAATTGTAAATTTATCAGACCAACATCCAACTTTTGGGAATGCTAATGAGGTTTTGTTGGAGTATTTGAATAGTGGAAAAACGATTAAATAAAAAATGCTTCCCGAAGAAAGCATTTATATATTTTTAATTTAAAATCATTTCCGGAATATCTCCTTCAATAATTAATGTGCCTTCTGTGGCATTTTTAATATCTTCTATTGAAACTCCTGGAGCTCTTTCTAGTAATTTGAACCCTTTTGGTGTTACTTCAATTACGGCTAACTCAGTTACGATTTTCTTTACACAACCAACTCCTGTTAAAGGAAGCGAACATCTTTTTAAAAGTTTGGATTCTCCAGCTCTATTAACGTGCATCATTGCCACAATAATATTTTCTGCTGAAGCTACTAAATCCATTGCTCCACCCATTCCTTTTACCATTTTACCTGGAATTTTCCAATTAGCAATGTCACCATTTTCAGCAACTTCCATTGCACCTAAAATGGTTAAATCTACTTTTTGAGATCTAATCATTCCAAAACTAAAAGCAGAATCGAAGAAACTTGCTCCTGGTAAAGTTGTGATAGTTTGTTTTCCTGCATTGATAATATCTGCATCTTCTTCTCCTTCAAAAGGGAAAGGTCCCATCCCTAAAACTCCATTTTCAGACTGAAATTCGACTGAAATATCGTCTCTTACAAAATTGGCTACTAAAGTTGGAATTCCAATTCCTAGGTTTACATAATAACCGTCTTTTACTTCTTTTGCAATTCGCATTGCAATTTGATTTTTATCTAGTGCCATAATTATTTCTGTCTTACTGTTCTTTGTTCTATTCTTTTTTCAAATTTTTCACCTTGGAAAATACGATTAACCATAATTCCGGGAATATGAATTTGATTTGGATCTAATGTGCCTGCTGGAACTAATTCTTCTACCTCAGCAATTGTAATATTTGCAGCTCCAGCCATAACAGCGTTGAAATTTCTAGCTGTTCCTTTGAATATTAAATTTCCTGCTTCATCACCTTTCCATGCTTTTACTATAGCAAAATCAGCTTTATAGGCTAATTCCATTACGTGCATTTTACCGTTGAATTCTCTTGTTTCTTTTCCTTCTGCTACTTCAGTTCCAAAACCTGCTGGTGTAAAAAATGCTGGAATTCCAGCTTGAGCAGCTCTACATTTTTCAGCTAAAGTCCCTTGAGGTGTTAATTCTACATCTAATTCTCCTGAAAGCATTTGACGTTCAAATTCAGCATTTTCTCCAACATAAGAAGAAATCATTTTTTTAATTTGTTTCTTTTGTAACAACAAACCTAGTCCGAAATCATCAACTCCTGCATTATTTGAAATACAAGTTAATCCAGAAGTGTTCATTTTTACAAGTTCAGCAATACTATTTTCGGGAATTCCACAAAGACCAAAACCACCTAACATTATAGTCATGTTGTCTTTTATACCTTCTAATGCTTCTTGAACATTATTTACTTTTCTATTAATCATGATTGTTCTAAAATTTGCTTAAAAGTATAAAAAAAACACCTTCTTTCAAAGGTGTTTTTCATAAATTAAGACTCTAATTAAATTGTAATTCATCAATATCTGGAACTATAGTTTCTGTAGTATCAATAACCTTTCTTGGTGTCCAACAATCCACTTTAATAGACATATCGGCTGGTTTAGGAAATCTTTCTTGGGAAATATTTAATGATTTGTCTTTATAGCATTTATCCATGAAAATTCCCCAAATTGGCAATGCCATTGTTGCTCCTTGTCCATAATAAGTTCTTCTAAAATGAGCCGACCTGTCTTCATTTCCAACCCAAACACCAGCGGCTAAATTAGGAACCATTCCCATAAACCAACCATCAGAGTTGTTTTGAGATGTTCCTGTTTTACCAGCAATTTCATTTTGAAGATTGTAATTATAGGTCATAAAACCTGCACTACCTCTTCTTAATCTTGCACCTGTTCCTGCATCTTCTGTTACACCTGCCATTAATTTAACAACTGCATAAGCTACTTCTTTGTTAACTACGTCTTTTGTTTCTGGCATACTTTCAAATATAACAACTCCGTTTTTATCTTCAATACGAGTGATGATTTGAGGTTTTACATACTGTCCTTCATTGGCAAATGTACTTAATGCAGCAACCATTTCCTCTACAGTAATTTCAACAGCTCCTAATGCTATAGCTGGTCTTGCTGGAATTTCTGAAGAAACTCCTAATCTATGAACCATATTTACAACGGATTCTGGTCCAACTCTGTCCATTAATTTTGCAGAAATTGTATTTACTGAATTGGCTAATGCTGTTTTTAAATTGATTAAACCTCTAAATTTTCCGTCAGAATTTCTTGGTGACCAAGATTGAGTAATTCCCCATTTACCTTTTGGCATTGTAAATGGTCCGTCAATAATTGAATCACACGGTGACATTCCTAATTGATCAATAGCTGTTGCATAAACAAATGGCTTGAAAGTAGATCCTACTTGTCTAGCTCCTTGACCTACGTGGTCGTATTGAAAATATTTTTGGTCAATTCCACCAACCCAAGCTTTAACATAACCTGTTTGTGGTTCCATTGCCATAAAACCTGTTTGCAAGAAATGTTTGTAATAAATAATGGAATCTTTTGGAGTCATTACTGTATCTCTTTCTCCATTCCATGTAAAAATTTTCATTTTGGTTTTTACATCAAAAGATTTTAAGATTTCTTCTTCCGTTTTATCATCACCTTTCATGATTCTCCAACGTTCCGAATTCTTCATCGCTCTTTTGATGATACTGTTGGTTTCTTCATCTGTTAAGTTAACAAAAGGTGCGTTTTTCTTTCCTTTAGCTTCTTCAAAAAATTTTGCTTGAAGATTTTTTAGATGCATTGCAACTGCTTCTTCTGCATATTTTTGCATTTTAGAATCAATAGTTGTGAATATCTTTAAACCATCTTTGTGAATGTCATAAGTTGTTCCGTCTGGTTTTGGATTTTCTTTGGTCCATTTTTTTAGATAATCACGTAAGTATTCTCTAAAATAGGTTGCAATTCCATCATTGTGGTTTTCTAATTTGAAATCTAATTCTATTGGTTTTACTTTTAATTCTGCAAATTTTTCTTCAGAAAGATGTTTGTTTCTAACCATTTGTCCTAAAACAATGTTTCTTCTTTCTGTTGATCTTTCTTTGAATCTATTTGGGTTAAATCGAGAAGGATTTGTAAGCATTCCAACCAAAACTGCACTTTCTTCGATTGTTAATTCATTTGCTTTTTTGTTGAAATAAATTTTTGAAGCTGAAGAAATTCCGATTGCGTTGTTCACAAAATCAACTTGATTTAAATACATGGCAATGATTTCTTGTTTGGTGTATTGTCTTTCTAAACGAACAGCAATAATCCATTCTTTAACTTTTTGAACAATTCGAACAATTAAATTTTTCGAACCATCTGCTCCATGAAATAAGTTTTTTGCTAATTGTTGTGTGATTGTACTTGCTCCACCATCCTTACCAAATCTTGAAACAGCTCGTATAAAACCTTTAGCATCAATACCAGAATGGTCATAAAAACGCTCGTCCTCAGAAGAAACTAAAGCATTAACTAAATGCTCTGGAAGATCTTTAAATTTTACTGGTATTCTGTTTTGAATAGCAAATTTTCCAATGGTTTTTCCGTCAGAAGAAATGATTTCTGAAGCAATATTTGAATTTGGATTTTCTAGTTCGTCAAAGGTTGGCATTTCACCAAAAAACCCCCATGAAGCTAGAAAGAAAAAAGCTACTACGGCTATCATTCCATAGGTAAAAAGAATCCAAAATTTTCTTATATAATCAGAGAAATTCTCTTTATTGTTCTTTTTTGCAGTTGCCATATTCTAAATTATTTTTTTTCAATTCTAAAACCAACTTCTGTTATACCTTGTAATTCTCCAACTCCTTTAACTTTGCCTGTTTCTCTATTGGCTTGTGAAATTGAAACTGAATATTGTCCTGATTTTGGAAACTTAAAATTCTCCTTAAACCAAAGTTTATTGTGTTTTGTATCTGTAATTCCTTCTCCTAATAAAGTTCCATCAGGATTTGCCATTAAATACTCAAGTGTATCTACTTTTACAACATTATCAGGTTGATTTACTTTAACAATCAAAAACAAATTGTTAAAAGGATAATCATTGTTGTTTCTAACCGTAACAAACATGTTGTATAAATTAATAGTGTCCTTTTGCTCAAACGAAAATTCTACTTGATTTTTTGAAGTCCACTTTCCATCAAGACTAACATATTCATCAAAAAATCTTTTATCGTCACAAGAAGTAAAAATCACGATAAAAAATAAAAGCAAAACACTATTTCTTTTTAGGTTCATTTGGCTTCTTTTTAAAATTTTTCTTTCTCTTATTGTTGTTTTTGTTCTTTCTTGTTGGTTGGTCAAATCGTGTTAAACTATCTTGACCTACAACATTTTGATATGTTTTTTCTATTTGAGGTGCAGTTTCAACAACATACTCTTCAAGAGAAGATACTCGTTCTTTCTTCTTGTTAACAATTAAAATTTCTTTTACTTGAGCTACTGGTAAAACGTGCCAATGTGCTGGACTATTTGCATACGAAAACCACATTAACTCTTTGAAAATATCAATTTTTTGACAAAATGCATCTCCTTTTTCTGTGTATAGTTTGGTGTCCATGTCTGGAATGTGCTTCAATGCGTCTAAATAAGTATCTAACTCATAATTTAAACAACATTTAAGTTTTCCGCATTGACCTGCTAATTTTTGAGGATTTAAAGAAAGCTGTTGATAACGTGCTGCTGAAGTATTTACACTTCTAAAATCTGTTAACCATGTAGAGCAACATAATTCTCTTCCACAGGAACCAATTCCACCAAGTCTTGAAGCTTCTTGACGGAATCCAACTTGTTTCATTTCGATTCTTATGCTAAATTCACGAGCAAATTCTTTAATTAACTGTCTAAAATCTACTCTATCATTTGCTGTATAATAAAAGGTTGCTTTCGATCCATCACCTTGATATTCAATATCAGAAATTTTCATTTCTAATTTTAAATTTATGGCAATTTCTCTAGCTTTTACTTTTATTTTTTCTTCTTTTTCACGGCAATCTGACCAAATGTCGATATCTTTTTGAGTAGCTTTTCTGTATATTTTAGCCAAATCACCATCTGGATTTTCACCTTTTTTCTTCATTTGAACTTTTACTAATTCTCCTGTAAGTGAAACAATTCCTATGTCATGACCTGGTGAAGCTTCTGTTGCGACAACATCTCCGATTGAAAGTGTTAGTTTTTCAGTATTTCTAAAAAATTCTTTTCTACCGTTTTTAAAACGTATCTCAACGGCATTAAAAGGCTCTTGTCCACCAGGCAAGGCCATGTTAGACAACCAATCAAAAACCGTTAATTTGTTGCAGCTATCGGTGCCGCAAGTCCCATTATTTTTACATCCCTTAGGTGTGCCGTCTTTAGCACCCGTAGAACAGTTTGTACATGCCATAATTTGAATATATATTGATTGTTCCGATTAAAGAACTACTTGTCAAAAGTGTGTTTTGAGTGTAAAGATACTATAATTTTACATATACTAAAACGCTAAATATTTACACAAAAATAAAACCTACTTACATTTAAACGTAAATAGGTTTTATAAAGTATACTATTCTAAAATCTTGGTTAAAAAAACAGATTAAATTTAATTTAAAATTTTAAATAATTTATCCGAAAGCCTTACTCTAAAAGGTACTTCAAAAGTAATTTTATCACCAGCTTTTGCTTCAGAAGCTTCTTTTCCATTAACCAACATTTTTTCCAAAACTAATTCTTGATTTCCAGTCGTTGGTCCTGAAATTAAGATTTTATCACCAACCTTTAATTCTTTATTATCAATAGTAAAAAGTCCAACTTTTGCTTTTACGTAATAATGTTCTGTTTTACCAATTAAAACTTTCTTTGTTTTTATTTTTTGTTGAATTTCTTTTGTTTTACTCACAACAGCTAAAGGAATGTCAGATAATTCACCTGAATGTTTGAATTTTAATTTTTCAGATTTCCCTTTTCGGAAGACTTTATTTCCAACTTGTTTTCCACTTCTTAATTTAACTTGTTCAGCTAAAGGCAAATGTGTAATTTCTAAACACTCTGTTGAACAACAGTTTTCCATAGCTGTTTTGCATTCATCACATTGAATAAATAGCAAATGACAACCGTCATTGTAGCAATTGGTATGATTGTCGCATGGTTTTCCACATTGGTGACATTGAGAAACGATATCTTCTGTAATTCTTTCTCCTAAACGATTATCAAAAACGAAATTTTTTCCAATGAATTTACTTTCAAGACCTTCTTCTTTAATTTGTTTAGCATATTGAATAATTCCTCCTTCTAATTGAAATACATTTTTAAAACCTTGATGTTTGTAGTAAGCACTTGCTTTTTCGCATCGAATTCCTCCGGTGCAATACATAACTAGGTTTTTGGTTTCTTTAAAATCTTTCAATTGTTCGTTTATGATAGGTAAACTCTCTCTAAAAGTTTCTACATCTGGTGTTATAGCTCCTTTGAAATGACCAACTTCACTTTCGTAATGATTTCTAAAATCTACAACAATAGTGTTTGGGTCTTCTAAAATTGCATTAAATTCTTTGGCTTTTAAATGAACTCCTTTATTGGTTACATCAAACGTTTCGTCATTTAAACCATCAGCCACAATTTTATGACGAACTTTAATGGTTAATTTTAAAAATGAATGATCATCTTGTTCAACAGCTTCATTCAATCGAATACCTTTCATGAAATCGTAAACTTCTAAAGTTTCACGAAAAGCTTCTAAATTTTCAGCAGGAATACTCATTTGAGCATTAATTCCTTCATGAGCTACATAAATTCGGCCAAGTGCATCAAGTGCATTCCAAGCTACGAATAAATCATCTCTAAATTTTTTGGGATCTTCAATTTTGGCATACGCATAAAAAGAAAGTGTAAGACGTTGCTTACCTGCTTCATCAATAAGTTGAGCTCTTTCTTCTGCGCTTAAGGTGTTATACAGTTGCATGCTATAAACTTTAAATTACAGAATTATTTTTTTTAAATCCTAAATGGAAGGATTTGGATGCAAAGGTATAAAAATGCCTTAAAAATCAAATTTTTAAATCTAAAATAAAACATATTAACAATTTTTGGAACACTAAAAAAAAGCAGTATTTTTACGAAAAATATATGCAATTATGAGTTCAGATAAAGAAGCCAAATTAAAAGCGTTACAGCTAACATTAGACAAATTAGATAAAACCTACGGAAAAGGAACCGTGATGAAATTAGGTGATTCTGCTGTTGAAGAAGTAGAAGCTATTCCTTCTGGCTCATTAGGGGTTGACATTGCTTTAGGAGTAAATGGTTATCCAAGAGGTAGAGTCATTGAAATATATGGTCCAGAATCTTCTGGTAAAACTACATTGACCTTACATGCCATTGCTGAAGCTCAAAAAGCAGGTGGAATTGCAGCATTTATTGATGCTGAACATGCTTTTGATCGTTTTTATGCTGAAAAATTAGGAGTTGACATTGACAATTTAATCATTTCTCAACCTGACAATGGAGAACAAGCTTTAGAAATTGCTGAGAATTTAATTCGTTCTGGTGCAATTGACATTGTAGTTGTCGATTCAGTTGCTGCATTAACTCCAAAGAGTGAAATTGAAGGAGATATGGGTGATTCTAAAATGGGATTACATGCTCGTTTGATGTCACAAGCTTTGAGAAAATTAACTGGAACTATTCATAAAACGAATTGTACCGTTTTCTTCATTAACCAATTGAGAGATAAAATTGGAGTAATGTTTGGAAGTCCAGAAACTACAACTGGTGGAAATGCTCTTAAATTTTATGCTTCTGTTCGAATTGATATCAGACGTTCTACACAAATTAAAGATGGTGAAAATGTTATTGGAAATAGAACTAAAGTTAAAATCGTTAAAAACAAAGTTGCTCCACCATTTAGAACAGCCGAATTCGATATCATGTATGGTGAAGGAGTTTCTAAAGTTGGGGAAATTTTAGATTTAGCAGTAGAATATGAAATTGTGAAAAAAAGTGGTTCATGGTTTAGCTATGGGGAAACAAAACTAGGCCAAGGAAGAGATGCTGTTAAACTTTTGATAAAAGACAATCCAGAGTTAATGGATGAATTAGAAGCTAAAATTAAAGATTACTTAGCAGAAAACAAATCATAACAAAGAAGCCCGAAAATTTTTCGGGTTTTTTTTATCTTTAACGCAACCTTTTTAACAATTGTGCATCTAATAATAAATGAATGTTTTATGAATACTATTAAAAAATTAGCATTGTTTTTATTTTTGTATATGTCATTCACTTCTTGTCTACCAGAAGATGATGGGCCTACATATCATTTAGAATTATTAAAAATTGAATCAGTTGTAATTCCTGATACATTAATATTAGGGGAAACACATTCTCTAAAAATAAGTTATAAAAGGCCAACCAGTTGCCATAGCTTTAATGATTTTTATTATGAAAAATACTTAAATCAAAGAACTATAGCTGTACAAAGTATTGTTGCTGAACAAAGTAACTGTGTGCCATTAACCGATCAAATCGTAGAAGTGAATCTTGATTTTAAAGCAACTAACAATGGAAGTTATATTTTTAAATTTTGGCAAGGAAAAGATGCTAATGGAGAAGATATTTTTTTAGAAATAGAAGTGCCTGTTCAGGACTAAATAACCTTATATCTTGATAATTGAAGAACTCATAGATGGTTGCAAAAAAGAAAATACTAAGTCACAAGAGCAAATTTATAAGCTATTAGCTCCTAAAATATTTGCTGTTTGTCTTAAGTATTCGAGAAACTATGAAGAGGCGCAAGATAATTTGCAAGATGGATTTTTGTTAATCTTTGAAAAAATAAATCAATTTAATCACAAAGGTTCATTTGAAGGCTGGGCTAAAAGAGTTGTTGTCAATATGATTCTACAGCAGTACCGTAAGGAGAATATTTTTGATATTGTTTCTGAAAACTTTCCTGATGAAGTGGAAGTGGAAGTGGAAGAGGAAAATATATCACTTGATTTTTTAACAAGAATCATTCAAGAGTTACCAGACAGATATCGATTAGTGTTTAATTTATATGTGCTTGATGGTTATTCACACAAAGAGATTGCAGATCTGCTCTCTATTAACGTTGGAACATCAAAATCTAATTTAGCAAGAGCCAAAGCAATTTTAAAAGATAAAATAGAATTGAATAATAATTTATCAATTCCTAAATTCAAATGAAAGAACAAAAAAATATAGATCGTTTATTTCAAGAAAAGTTTAAAGACTTTGAAATGGCTCCTCCAGAAATGGCTTGGAAAAATATTGAAGCACGATTAAAAGAGAAGAAAAAGAAAAGAAGAGTTATTCCTTTTTGGTTTAAAACAACTGGTATTGCTGCTTCTTTATTGTTAGGGTTCTATGCATTTTTGTATTATAATGATGATGACAGAATTGAATCAAATGAGAAAACAGTTGAAACAAGTAAGTCTGTAAATGAAAAAAAAATAAATGAAAAAAATACTAATCCAATAATCAACGAAAATTCGTTGATTATTTCAGATCAAAGTATTGTTAATGAGGATAATAATTTTGACAAACAGTCAAATGATAACCTTACTTCAAAAAATAATTCAAAAGCATTAGAATCTAATGAATACAATAAATCATTAAACAGTAACAACAAAAATAATTTAGTAAAAAACACAAAAACGTATCAAAATAAATCTATAAAAAATAAAATTGAACCCAATAAATTATTTGATATTGAAAAAGAGGAAATTTTTGTAACAAACAAAGAAACTCAAAATGAAAAATCAATTTTACCTTTT
This sequence comes from uncultured Flavobacterium sp., assembly GCF_963922255.1. Lineage (GTDB taxonomy): Bacteria > Bacteroidota > Bacteroidia > Flavobacteriales > Flavobacteriaceae > Flavobacterium. The sequence goes on from NZ_CAWUIC010000002.1 coordinate 250,210, forward strand.
CAAAATTTAAATGAAAAAGAAGATAAAAGGTTAATTCAAGAAAAAAAGAATTCAAATCGTTCTGTTGCCATTTTAGAAAAATCAAATGTTAACATTACGCAAGACAGTTCTATTGTTGCTAATATTTCAGAAGAAGTTAGCGCTTTAGAGCAATTGCTTAAAGAAAAAGAGGTGGGAAAAAATGCTGAGGAAAAAGAAAAAAGAGATAGATGGGGAGTTAGCACTAATGCAGCTCCCGTTTATTTCAATTCTGCAACAAATGGTTCTCCTATAAACACTCAATTTTCTGAAAACAGTAAATCTTATGCTTCAACTATGAGTTATGGTGTTGGAATAAATTATAATATTTCCGAAAAACTAAGCTTAAGAACTGGAATAAATTCACTTTCCTTAGAGTATAATACTAATGATGTCTCATATTCTACTACATTAAGAAACTCAGCAAGTGATGGATCAATGCTTAGTCGAAATAGTAACGGTCAGAATGTAGTTTTCTTTAATAATAGTGTCGAAAACAAGGCAACTTTATCTAGTGATGTTGAAAATTTTGTTCAAAATAATATAGGGCAATTGAATCAAACAACAAGCTATTATGAAATACCTGTTGAATTAAGTTATAAATTAATTGACAAAAGATTTGGTCTAGAACTTATAGGAGGAATGAGTTCTTTATTCTTAAATCAAAATTCAATTTCCTTATTATCTGAAGGAATGGAAATGGAAATTGGAGAAGCAAATAATCTAAATAAAGTTCATTTTAGTAGTAATTTAGGAGTAGGTTTTAAATATACGCTTTTGAAATCTTTTGAAGTAAATTTCAACCCAATGTTTAAATATCAGCTCAATACATACACTGATAATTCAGGAAATTTCAAACCATATTTCATAGGTTTATATTCTGGATTATCTTATAAGTTTTAATTTTTTTGGTTAAAAAAATTCTGTTTAGTTAAGTTGTTTCATCCTTTTTTTATAAAAGGTGAAGCTGAAAAAGCACTCTAGCCACGAGTGCTTTTTTATTTTTTATTACTTCAAGTCTTTTAAAATTATTTCTCGAACTTGATTTTTAATCTCTACTTTTTCTGCTAATTTTAATCCTTTAGTTTCAATAAATGAATGTACTTTAACCCTCATTCTACCCGTTGTTCCACTTAAAAAAGTAAAAGAAAAACGTTTTTTATTATCTAAAAACGTCATCGGCACAATAGGAATTTGATGTTCAATTGCCAATCTAAAAGCTCCATCTTTAAATTCGTCTAACAGTATAGATTCATCATCTGGAACACCACCTTCAGGAAAAATACAAACGCTTAATCCTTGATTGATTTTGTGCTGTGCTCTTTCAAAAACCTTAAATCGACTTTTGCTATTGCTTCTGTCTACTAAAATACAAGTTCGTTTATAGAAAAATCCAAAAATCGGAATTTTAGCTAATTCTGCTTTACCAACAAAAACAAAAGGATTGTCTTTTACAACAGCCAACATTAACATAATATCAGTCATAGAAGTATGATTGGCCACTAACATATAACTTTTGCCTTTTTCGAATTCTTGTTCACGTTCAATTTTATAATAGAAACCCATTCCAAACAAAATGAATTTAGCCCAAAAACGTGCAATCCAAAAAAACTGTGGATATGTTTTTTCACTGAGTATAGTTAAAACTAAAATAGGTAGCAGAACCATAATTGGAATAAACATCAAAATGTAAAACCAAATACGCCACAAAACCCAAAACACTATTTTAAAAATCTTCATTATAAAATTTTCTTTTTGAACTAATTTTTCTCAAATGTACTGAAAATAAAAAATCTTAAACCATACATTTAAAATCTTAATACAAAACCTTACTTTTGTGCAAAAGAACAATGAAATGGCAAAAATATTAACTGGTGTACAAAGTACAGGAACACCTCATCTAGGAAATTTATTAGGTGCAATTATTCCTGCAATCGAAATGACTAATAATAGTGATGATCAATCTTTTTTATTCATTGCAGATTTACATTCTATTACGCAAATAAAAAACGGAGAAACCCTTCGTCAAAACACATATAGTACTGCTTCAGCTTGGTTAGCTTGTGGTTTAGATGTGAATAAGGTAACTTTTTACCGTCAATCTGATGTGCCTCAAACAACTGAATTATCTTGGTATTTAAGTTGTTTTTTTCCTTTTCAACGTTTGACATTAGCGCATTCATTCAAAGATAAAGCAGATAGATTAGATGATGTTAATGCTGGATTATTTACGTATCCAATGCTAATGGCTGCTGATATTTTATTGTATGATGCTAATATTGTTCCTGTTGGAAAAGATCAATTGCAACATTTAGAAATTACTCGCGATGTAGCTTCTCGTTTCAATCATCAAATGGGAGAAACTTTTGTGTTACCAGAAGCAAAAATCGATGAAAATACGATGATTGTTCCAGGAACCAATGGTGGAAAAATGAGTAAATCGGCAAACAATTACATCAATATTTTTTTAGATGATAAAGCCTTACGCAAACAAATCATGAGCATTGAAACCGATAGCACACCACTTGAAGAACCCAAAAATCCTGATACTTGTAATGCTTTTACATTATACAAATTATTAGCTTCACCAGAACAAACAGAAGCAATGAGAGCTAATTATTTAGGTGGAAATTACGGCTACGGACACGCAAAACAAGCTCTATTTGAATTAATAGTCGAAAAATTTGCAACTGTTAGAGAAAAATACAACTACTACATCAACAACACGGAAGAAGTTGATAAATTATTGTTAGATGGTGCTGCAAAAGCAAGTGTTGTGGCTAATGGAGTTTTAAAAAGAGTTAGAGAGAAATTGGGATATTAAAAATTAAAAAAAAGGATTTCAGTTGATGAAAGCCTTTTTTTTAATTTCTAAGCCGAATTCCTACTAGCATTAATATTCCCAAATAACGAACGCGTTACGATTTTCTCATAAACTGCAATTTGTTTTTCATCTGGATTTGAGCTTTCTTTTAACTCTTTTATTTTCAATAAGGCATATTGCTGAATCGTTAAAAGTGGTAAAACAATTTTTTCACGAAGTTCTACTGAAGCTTTTCCGTCAGGATAATTTTCCATTAGCTCTTCGTAGCCTGAAAGTTTTAATAACAAACGTTTTGTTTCTAGAAATTCAGTGTAGATCAATTGCCAAAATGCACCAAATTCTTTGTCATTTTTCATATAAGCCGTTAAAGGAAAAAACGATTTACTCAAAGCCATCATACTATTTTCAATCAATGTTTTGAAGAATAAAGAGTTATTGTATAAATCCGAAACTTTTTGCCATTCGTTATTGTCTTCATAAGTTTTTAAAGCTGTTCCAACACCATAAAAACCAGGAACATTTTGTTTCAATTGACTCCAAGAACCTACAAAAGGAATCGCTCTCAAATCAGCAAAATTCAATTTATCAGATTGATTTCTTTTTGATGGACGACTTCCAATATTTGTTTTGGCATAGTAATTCAATGTACTCATTCGCTCTAAATAAGGCACGAACATCTCATGATTTTTAAAATCTATATATTTTTGATAACTGATTTCCGAAAGGTTTTGCAGAATTGCTTTTTCATCAGAACTTAATTCATTTTCATTCTTTGTAAACACTTGATTGCTTGCTCCCGCACTCAATAAATTTTCTAAATTATAACGACAAGAATCCAACGTTCCAAAATTAGAACTAATCGTTTGTCCTTGAACGGTTAATTGAATTTGTTGGTTTTCGATAGTTGGTCCAAGTGAAGCATAAAACTTATTGGTTTTTCCACCACCACGAGCAGGTGGTCCACCACGACCATCAAAAAATACAACTTTTACATCGTATTTTCTAGAAATAGCAGTTAGTGCTTCTTTGGCTTTATAAATTCCCCAATTGGCCATTAAATAGCCACCATCTTTTGTTCCGTCAGAAAAACCAAGCATTATGGTTTGTTCGTTTCCTCTTGCTTTTAAATGATTAGCATACGTTGGATTGGTATATAATTGTTCCATGACCTTATCTGCTTTTTCCAAATCTTCAACCGATTCGAAAAGCGGCACAATATCAACGGTTGGGTTTTGCCATCCACATAAATGAAACATACTTAACGTTTCAAAAACATGCAAAGCACTTTCATTATTACTAATTATATAACGATTACTAGCTTTTTCTCCATTATTTTCCTGAATGGTTTTCATGGCTTTTATAGAACCAATCGTATATTTTGCAATTTCATCTTCGAAATCATCTGTTTCTAAATCAGAAGAAACATTGGATAAAAAGTGTAGTTTTTGTTCTTCTGTTAGTGTTTGATAATTTTCTGGAAAAATAGTTTTCTTGTTGGAAACAATCGCATCAAAAACTCGTGCATGAATTCTACTATTTTGACGAATATCTAAAGTCGCAAAGTGAAATCCAAATAGGTTTACTTTATTCAACAACAAATCAATTTCGTCAATATATAGCGATTGATGTTTATATAAAACCAACATTTTGACTTGTAATAATTTGTCTTTTAATTCCTCTAAAGTGATGAAAATTTCACCTTGAGAATAAAAAACAGAACGATATAATTTATTTTCAATATCAGCAATTATGGTGTCAACACCCATGAATGTTAACTTTCTTTTTAATTTTCTGATGTCAATATAATAATTCTTTAGAATTGAAGTTCTTAATCTTTCTGCAACTTTTAAAGTGATTTCAGTGGTTACAAACGGATTTCCATCTCTATCACCACCAGGCCAAAACCCTAAATTTAGAATGTCATTTTTAGGCAATTCGCCTTTTAAGATATTTTTTTGAATGTATTGCATCATCGCACCAGCGGTTTCATAAAACACATTTTCCAAATACCAAATAAGACTAACAGCTTCATCAAAAGGTGTAGGTTTTTCTTGTTTTATAAAAGGAGTTTTTCCTAATTGAGCTAACAATTCTTTGATAGAATGTAAATCATTCTGCCTAATTGCTTCTGTTAAATCAGTAATAATTCCTAAAACTGAACCAGGATAAAACTGGGTTGGATGAGCCGTTAAAACCGTTCTGATTTTAAAATTTTCTAAAAAAGTTTTTAGTTCTTCTTGCTTGTTTTTTTGTTCTGCATTTTCCTTCATGTCTCGCAAAGAACCTTTTCCTTCCAAATTATTGACTTTAGCAAAACCTGCATCTTCAATGGCATCAAAAAGCACTACTTGGCGTTCGATATATTGAATGAATCTAAACATTAAAGATTCTTTTTCTTGTTGCGTTGGATTGTCTAAATATTTGGCAACAAAAGCATCAAAAATCTCTTCTGGACTTTGATTATTTTTAAACCCTTTATCACAAACTTCTGAAAATAAAGGCAATAAAACACCTGTATTGTTTATTTCATCAAAAGGTAATGTAATGAAAACACTGTTATAAATGTTATATTTTGAGGCAACGTTTTGGTTAAAACGTTCAATTTTTGGTAAGGTGTACATAGTAATAGAATCTTTTGCACTAAGGTACTATATTATTAATAAATTTTTATTAAATCGCTTCAAACAATTTTCCAGGCAATGGTCTTACAACTCCTTTTAATTCCATATTTAATAAAATAGATGAAATTCTAAATATTGGAAAATCACATTCTAAAGCTATAATATCCATTTGTTCTTTTCCTTTACTTAATAAATAATCATACACTTTTTGCTCTTCGGGTTCGAGAGAGACAAAGAGTTGTTTTTGAATGGTTTTGGTTTCTTTTTTATCGTTTTCTAATTCCCAATTTAAGATATAAACAATATCAGCTGCACTTGAAAGTAGATTGGCTCTTTGAGTTTTTATCAAATTATTACAACCTTGACTTAGTTTATCTGACGTTCTTCCTGGAACAGCAAAAACATCTCTATTGTAATCATTGGCCAACATAGCTGTAATTAATGAACCTCCTTTTTCAGCACTTTCAATTACAATTGTTGCTTCACTCATTCCGGCAACAATTCTGTTTCGCTTTACAAAATTTTCTTTTTCTGGGTTTGAAGTGCTCCAAAATTCTGTTAAGAATCCACCATTTTCTTCCATTTTGGCTACATACTTTTTATGAACTTTTGGATAAATTTGGTTTAAACCGTGAGCTAAAACACCAACCGTTTGCAATCCTAAATCCATAGCTGTTTGATGAGCCACAATATCAACACCATAAGCAAAACCACTCACGATAATTGGATTTAAAGGTGCTAAATCTTCTAGTAGTTTCTTGCAAAATTCTGTTCCATAACTTGTAATTTGTCTTGTTCCAACAATACTAATGATTTTTCGATTTTGTAAATCAATATTACCCGATTGAAATAGAACTAAAGGGCTATCAAAACAATGTTTCAAGCGTTCTGGATATAATTTATCTTGAAAATATAAAGTTTGTATGTTTTCTTGTTCGATAAATTTTAATTCAGCTGTAGCTTTATCAAAGATAGTTTTGTCTTTGAGGTTTTTGATGATTGAAGTTCCAACACCATCAATTTTTTGAAGGCTTGTTTTCTTTTCTTTAAAAATGTTTTCGGCAGAACCACATTGATTGATGAGTTTCTTTGCCATGACATCTCCAACTCCTTCTACTTGTAGTAAGGATAAGGCGTAAAATAATTCTGTTTGGCTCATATAAATAAATTGGCTTCAAAAATAAATATTTTTTTGAAGTTATAACACATTGTTAATAAACATTTTGTAAAATATTTTAGCAAATGTTAATAAATATAGCTTGATTAATTTTGCTTTAATGGGTTAAAATTTTTTCTTTGCTCTTATGAATATTAACAGTCACATATCTTCTTTGTTGTATCGTTACCAATGCGTTACAGTTCCTGGTTTTGGTGCTTTTTTGACCGAAATTCAGTCTGCACAGCTTAATGGTAGTGCTGTTACATTCAATCCACCTACAAAAGTAGTTTCTTTCAATGCTAATATTAAGAATAATGATGGTTTATTAGCCAATCATATCGCGTTAGCTGAGAAAATTTCTTATGAAGAAGCTGTTTCTAATTTGGCAAAAGAAGTTGCTCTTTGGATGCAAAAATTACAAAACAGAGAAACTTTGGCAATCGAAAACATTGGAAATATTAAACTTTCTAGTGAAATGACTTGGTTTTTTGAGCCAATCAACACTACCAATTATCTAACAAGTTCTTTTGGATTATCTAATTTCATTTCTCCTACTGTAAAAAGAGAAGAATTGAAAAAAGTGGTGGAAGAATTAGAAGAAGTTACCCCAATAATTTTTACACCTGAAAAGAAGAAAAATTATTCGTACTTAAAATATGCTGCTGCAGCTGTTTTGTTTTTTGGTTTAGCAGGAACAATTGGTTATAAATATCATTATGACAATCAAATTGAACAACAAACTTTAATGGTTGAAAAATCAGTACAAGACAAAGTTCATGACAAAATACAAGAAGCTACTTTTTTTATTGATACTCCTATTCCTGCTGTAAATGTTGCGTTAGAAGAAGATACTAAAAACTATCCTTATCACATTGTTGCTGGTGTTTTTAGTAGTGAACAAAATGCTAAAAATGCTTATGCTGATTTAATACAACAAGGTTTTAAAGCAGAATTGGGTCCAAAAAGCAACAATGGAATGAATCCAGTATATTTCCAAAGTTTTTCTGATTACAATGAAGCTAAATTATTTCTAGATGATTTGAGAAAAACTTCTAATAACCAAGCGTGGTTATTAATTGATTAGGTTTTTTCTTAACAACTTTTTAAGTTCAAAATAGCTAATTTCCTTTATCTTTGCCAAAAAAAAGAATGGAACCAAGAAAAGCTTCGCAATCCTTAACTATACTTACAGACCTTGTTTTACCAAGTGAAACAAATCCTTTAAACAATTTATTTGGTGGTGAATTATTAGCTCGTATGGACAGAGCTGCTAGTATTGCTGCAAGACGTCATTGCAGAAGAATTACGGTTACTGCAAGTGTTAATCATGTGGCTTTTAATAAATCTATCGCTTTAGGAAGTGTTGTGACTGTTGAAGCTAAAATTTCGAGATCATTTAATTCTTCTATGGAAATTTTTCTTGATGTTTGGGTAGAAGATAGAGAAAGTGGTAATCGTTCAAAAGCTAATGAAGCTATTTATACTTTTGTAGCTGTTGACGATTCTGGAAGACCTGTTCAAGTTCCTGCTGTTATTCCAGAAACTGATTTAGAAATTGAGCGTTTTGAAGGTGCTTTGAGAAGAAAACAATTGAGTTTAGTCTTAGCTGGAAAAATGAAACCTAATGATGCTACTGAATTGAAGGCTTTGTTTACTTCGTAGTTATTTAGTTTTCATATATTTGATTGTAGTTTTCAATAGTTCTCCTCATCAATTCTATAAATTCTGGAATATGTTTGATTATATTATGATTTATAGTATAAACATTTTGTGGACTTTCATCATTTATTGTTGAAGGATATCTTGTTGATTGTTCATGCGGTGATGTCATCAATGATAGATTTATCCAAACATAACATATATAAGCAAATTTACTTTCTCGTATAGTTTCTCTTTTATGTGTAATAACTTTGTTTTTAGCAATTTCATTACTTTTATTTATCAAATCTTCTGATAAAGTTTTAATGCTTTTATTTCCTTTAAAATATTCTATAAAGTGTTTATTCGTTTTTACGATATCATCTTTGAAATTACTGAATAATTCTTCATCATCAAAAATTGGTTCTTTATCAAGGCTGTATGCTCCTTCAATAAAACTTTCAATTTGGTCAGTAGGAATTTCTTTAATTTTAAGAAGCTCAACATTAGTTATTTTATAATGAAGACCTTTTAAATTTTCTAAATTTTCTTTTCTTTTACTTTTCCCTCTTTGGTGAGGTGGAATCATATCAGAAATAAATAAAGGAGTGTTTGCTAATTCAGACAATTCCTCTATTTGTTTTTGATAAAGCTGAGAGAAAACCTTATGAGGTAAATGATTAATTTTTCTTGCAATATCTTCTGATTTTATTATTCCTGTTTTTATTCCAAAAGATTTTACAAACTTCTCAACTGACTGTTGTAATTGAAATAAAGCTAAATTATAATGATTTGAATTATATAATATTTCCGCAGAATTCAAATCTTGAATTGCAGTTTCAAATAATCTATTTGAAATACTCATAATGAATTAATTGGGGTTATCACTTTATTACAAACTCAACCAACTAGAAGGATTCAAAGTTGTTGTGTTTTGAGTTACGATAAACTTCATGGTTGTTTTTCCATCAGAATTGGTGTGAATTTTACCTAACTTTTGTTTTATAGAAACTTTATCACCAACAGCAACACTCAACGATTCAATGTTCATATACAAAGTAATATAATCACCATGTCTGATGTAAACCGCGTAATTATTGGCATAAATTGATTGTACTTGAATAACTTCTCCAGCAAAAACGGCTCTTGCATTTGCACCTGGTTGTGTTGTGATTTCAACACCACTATTATGTGTCGTTAGGTTTTTATGAATTGGATGTGGTTGATCACCATAAGGCAAAGAAATATAACCTTTTTCAACAGGTAACGGAAGTTTTCCTTTGTTTGCTTTAAAGTTGTCAGAATCTACTTTTCCTTCAGCTGTTAAAATGAATTTAGAACTATTTGTACTTGCAACTGGTGCTGTTTTTGTTGTTGTTGTAGTAGATGTATTATTCTTTTTAGCTTCAGCTTTTGCTTTTTCAGCGGCTTTTTTATTAGCAGCAGCAATAGCATCAGCAATTGTCTTTTTAATTTGTCTATCTACTTCTCTTTTTTCTTTTTCTTTTTTGTCAATTTCAGCTGAATATTTCTTTTTGTCTTTTTGAATAATCTTTACCAGTTTTTCTTTTTCTTGCTTTTGATTTTCTAACTCTTCTTTTTCTTTAGCCGTTTGAGCAATTACTTTTTCTCTTTGCTCTTTTTTTGCTTGAAGTGTTACAATAGCTTGATTAAGTTTTTGTTGCTTAACCTTAATTTCTTCTGCTTGCGATTTTCTAAAACCTGCATATTGCTTCATGTATTGAATTCGCTTGTAAGCTTGATAGAAATTTTGGGAAGACAAAACAAACATAACTCTACTACTTTGTGAACGACTTTTATAGGCTTTCACAATCATACTGGCATAATCCTCTTTTAAAATTTCTAATTCTTTAGTTAAACTTTTTATTAGCTTTTGGTTTTTAGCTATGTCATTTGCAATATACTTAACTTGGGTTTCATTTGTAGAAATTAGTTTTTCACTCAAACGAATTCTTGCATCTTTTTCTTTGATTTCGGTTAAAACTGATTTTTCTTTTTTCTTTTCAATATTCAACAAGCCATTGTATTGCAAAATAGCATTAATGATTTTTTCTTTTCTTGCCTCTAATTCTTGTTGCTTAGAAGTTTGAGCCCAACTGAATGTGCTGCATAAAAGGAATGCTATAATAACTATTTTTGACTTCATCTATTATTGTTGTTTAATCTCAACTTGTTCGTAATCATCTGGAATTGAAAAAGGGAAAGTCAAATCTGGATTGATGTCCACTTTTTTGTATTCAATATCTATAGAAACTTCGTTTTTTTGACTGGCTTTGATACTCATTTCTTTTGGGAAAACACTATCATCTACAAGTGTATGTGAAACGTAATTAATTTCTAAATTCTTATTGTCTGAAAGTTGTTTTATTATTTCTTGTTTCAATAAAAATCTTCCTGCTTCAAACGTGTATTGTTTTTGAATATTATTCTGTTTTTTCTCAGAAAGCTGGTACATATTGTTTACAATTTCTGACACATATTCTTCTTTGGAAATTTCCGTTAATGCTTTTCCTAATAATAGATTTTGAGCTTTTTGAAAATCTAATTCTGTTCCTAACCAATTGCTTAATAAAATATAATCTCCTTCAAAATAAGTTCCGTTTACTTTTTCGTAATAACTTACCTTTTCTGGTGTAATCAAAGCTTTGGCAACAGGAAATCCTAAAAATTTAATGTTAATCCAAATGATTTCATCTTTTTTTATACGAATATCAGCACTAATAGATTGTTTGTTTTTTACATCTTCGTATTTTAAATCTGTTCTAATACTTAAGGTAGAAAAATCTTTAAAATTATCGTTGTGTCCTTTTACAATTTCTTCCACCTTTACACCTTTTGATGCTTTAGCGTTTGAAGCCAATTGTGATGTTTTACACGAAACTAAAATCACAGAAAGAAATACAAATAGAAAGCCTTTTTTCATTATTATTTTACGTTTTGGATTTTAGATAAATACATTTCTTTCTTTTTTAAATCTCCTGCTTTTTCATAAGAGTTCGCTAATTGTGTATAAAATTCCTTTTCTAAAGCTGGATTTTCAACCACATAATCAACACCTTCTTCTAATTTATTTATAGCTTCTTTGGTTTTATTCAAATTTAATAAAGCAACTCCTGAATAATAATACAAACTCGCTTGCGTAGGATAAAGCTCTAATTGTTGATTGGCATATTTATCTATTTTTTCAAACTGTTTTTTCTGCACTAATAACTGCATTAAAAATTCAAAACTTTCAAAATCTTCTGGTTGGTTAGCAATGCTTTTTTCAAAATAGAATATAGCTTCGTCTAATCTGTTTTTCTTTAGAAAATATTTCGCTACTTCTTTACTTACATTTACGCTTCTATCTTCATCTAATAACGTAATTCCTTTCTCTAAATTGTCTGAAAACTCTGGATTATTACAAGCAAATATTAAGAATTCATTAAAAACCCTATGTTTGATTTTTATGTCAATTTTACTGCTTTCCAAAACCTTAAACATAGAATTAGAAGCGTTTTGACCATCGTTATTATTCAAATAAAACTTAACCAAACTTACATGAGCCCAATCTGAATTTGGAATATTTTCAGCTAGTTTTTTAGCAACTTCAAAGGCTTTTTCTTCGTTGTTTGATTCTGAATATTGGTAAATTAAATCAATATAATTTTGTTCTACTAATGGATTTTTCTTGATGGCTTTTTCCAAATCATCTTTCTGTGGCTTATTAACTTCTGGAGTTCTTTCCAATTGCAACTTATAATATTCCATAGTTTGAGACAAATTAGTGGTTTGTTCCATGTCTTTTAATAAAGCTAAAGCCTTATCTTTTTGATTGGTATACATGTACAACGAAACCAAATCATCTTGAAAATCTTTGTTGAATTCTATAAGTTTTGTTACAATTCTGATGGCATTGTTATAATCTTTGGTTTCATAAAAAACATCATATAAACCATTCCAAAACCAACGTTCTTTTGGGTTTAAATCGACTGCTTTTTGAAAGGCATTTTGTGCTTCAGCATATTGTTTTAAAGCAAAATAATTTTTCCCTAATTCATTATAAATAACCGGATTGTTGGCATCTTTATCTAAACATTTTTGCAAAGAAACTATAGCTCTGTCATAATTTTCAATGGCTTTTTGGGTCAAGGCATCATAGAAATTATTTTCAAAAGCATCATCAACCGCAGCAATTTCTTCTGGGTTTGGAATCTCTTGAGCATAAAATACTTGGTTATAACTAAAAGCTATAAAAAGTATAAAAAATGTGATAAATTTATTCATTAAGTTATATTTTATTCTAAAACCGAATAATCTCCAATGCTAATACTAGTAAAATTACCATCAAATGAAGCGTGATTTCCTATCATAGCATTGTCTAAATTGGCATTTTTAATGTGAGCATGTGTTTGCACTAAACTGTTTTTAATTGTTGAATCAATTACATGGCAACCTTTCCCTAAAGATACATTTGGTCCAACTGTAGCGTTAATTAAAACTACATCTTCACCAATATAACAAGGAGGAATTATAGTTGAGTTTTCTTTTTTTACATCATAATCAATCAAATGTTCTCCATCATTCTGTAAAAAGCCTAACATTCTTGTGTTTGTCTCAACAGTTACGTCTTTATTGCCACAATCCATCCATTCATCTACTTTTCCTGGTACAAATTTCATGCCTTTTGCCATCATTTGTTTAATTCCATCATTAATTTGATATTCTCCACCATGAATGATGTTGTTATCAAGTACTGATTGCAATTCGTTTTTAAGAACGGCTACATCTTTGAAATAGTATATTCCGATAACAGCCAAGTCAGAAACAAATTCTTTTGGTTTCTCCACCAATTCAATGATTTCTCCGTTGTCATTTAAATTTACAACTCCAAAAGCTTCTGGTTTATCAACTTGTTTTACCCAAATTACGCTATCTGCATTTTTATCTAAATCGAAATCTGCTCGAATCAACGTGTCAGCATAAGCGATAACTGCTGGTCCAGAAAGAGAATCTTTGGCACACATAATAGCATGACCTGTTCCCAAAGCTTCATTTTGATAATAAATTGTTCCTTTTGCTCCTAATTTTTGCGCAATAGCAATTAATTCTTCTTCTACTTTTTTACCAAAACTTTCATGAATGATAAAAGCTACTTCTTCAATATCTTGGTTTAAAACTCCAGCAATATCTTCCACCAACCTATGAACGATAGGCTTTCCTGCTACAGGAATTAATGGTTTTGGAACTGTTAATGTATGTGGACGAAGACGTGAACCACGACCTGCCATTGGTACTATTATTTTCATTTTTTATTTTTTATTATTCCGATGGCTGAAGCCAACGGCAATTCATTTTATTTAACTCCTGTGCTTCCGAAACCACCTTCACCTCTTGATGTTTCAGACAATTCTTCCACTTCAATCCATTCGGCTCTTTCGTGTTTGGCTATGATTAGTTGAGCAATTCTTTCACCGTTTTCTATTATGAAAGGTTCATTGGATAAATTTACTAAAATTACTCCGATTTCTCCACGATAATCTGCATCAACCGTTCCTGGTGAATTTAGTACAGTGATTCCTTTTTTGGCAGCCAAACCACTTCTTGGACGAACTTGTGCTTCATAACCGATTGGTAATTCGATAAAAAGTCCGGTTTTTACAATGGTTCTTTCAAGAGAATTTAAGGTAATTGACTCTGATAAATTAGCACGTAAATCCATTCCAGCAGAAGCTATTGTTTCGTAATTAGGTAATGGATGTTGGGATTTGTTTATTATTTTGATGTTCATTTTTTCTTTATTATTCTTAATAAAATTTCCTTTTCGTTTCTATAAATAAAATAGGCGAAAAAGATTATGGCTAAAATACCAAAAATATAGGTTTCTCTAAATATTTTGATGTAAAAAGAAAGTCCTGACAATAAAATGGCCAAGCCTAAATACCCAAATATTTTTTTCATATCATACGGAATAGGATAATACTTATTTCCTAGATAATAAGAAATCAACATCATGCTTCCATAAGCAGAAATTGTAGCTATAGCACTTCCCATATAACTCCAAATTGGGATTAATAAAAAGTTTAAAACTAACGTAATTATGGCTCCAACAATTGAAATGTACATGCCCATTTTAGTTTTGTCTGTTAGTTTGTACCAAACGGAAAGATTGTTGTAAATTCCTAAAAAGAAATTGGCTAAAATTATCAAGGGAACAACTTTCATGGCTTCCCAATAAGAAGCATCACGAATGATGAACATCTTTAAAACATCAGCGAAAACCACAACAACTAATAAAATAATAGAGCCAAAAATCACAAAATATTTAGTGATTTCTGCATAGGTTTTACTGGCATTTTCATTTGATGAATGACTAAAAAAGAAAGGCTCAATTCCTAATCTAAATGCTGTTGCAAAAAGTGTCATGAATAATGCTAACTTATAACAAGCTGAATAAGCTCCGATTTCGGTTTTAGCAATATCTTCTGGTAAAATATAATCTAATAGAATTCTGTCGAAAGTTTCATTGATAGCAAAAGCAATTCCTGCAATCATAACTGGCAAACTGTATTGCATCATTTTTTTCCAAAGTTGTACATCAAAATGCCAATTCATTTTTAAATAAGTTGGAGATAGTAGTATAAAAGTCGCTAAACTTGCTATGATATTTGCTACAAAAATGTATCCTATCTGGAAGTTTTCGAAATATATAGTACTGATAAAACTATCTGGAGAACTTACTGCTAATTTGGGTAACCAAAGCAAAAAGAATAAGTTTAAAAATAAATTTAAAGCAACATTTCCTATTTTAATTAAAGCATAAAAGATAGGCCTTTTTTCAGCTCTAAGTTTTGAAAATGGAATAATGACCAATGCATCTAAAACTAAAATCCAAATGGTATAAACTATATATTCGGCTTCAATATTACTGGCATTTGCTAAATAATTCCTACCCAAAAGAGCAATAATTAAGAATGCAATGGATGACCAAAAAAGAGAGATTGTTGAAGTACTGACTACACTTTTATTATCTTCTTTGGAAAAGAATCGAAAAAAGCTGGTTTCCATTCCATAAGAAAGAATGACATTAAAGAAAACTAACCATGAAAAAATTATTGAAACTTCTCCATATTCTTCAACATTTAAAACCTTTGGATCAGTGTATAAAGGCACTAAAATAAAACTAAACATTCTAGGCAAAACTGTTGCTAAGCCATAAATTGCAGTTTGTTTAAAAAGACTTTTATATACACTCAAAGTTGTGGTTTTTTATATTGAAGCAAAAGTAATTAATTCTTTGGTCTTTCCATCGATGGATAAGCAATCATTGGTTTTTCTTTAACTTTTTGAATGTTTTTAATAACTTCTTTTCCGTTTATACTAAAAATTAGATTTGCTTCATTTGATTTTAAACTCACTTTTGGAGCTTGATTTCCATATTCTTTTTTAGGGTTTTCATCCAAAATTAAATCATTTTGATGTGAATTTATTTTAGCAACATATTCTGTTTCTGAAATTTTTTCAAAAGCAACTTCATATGTGTCAAATTGAACTTTTTCTAATTTAACATTATCTTTCAAAGGTAAATTTAGATTTACATGAAAATTAATACCACTTCCACCACCTTGAACTCCAGCTATCCACTTTTGATAATAAACACTTTCTATGTTATCAGTTAAATTCGGTGAAATTTCTTTTGAAGAAGAACAAGAAACTAATGAGAACAAAATAAGTACAACTAAAATTTTCATCTTTTTTTATTTTAAATCTTTTACAAAATGAAATCCTTTGGGTACAAAACCAAGGTTCATATAAAATTTTTGTGCTGCAAAATTGGTTGTATAAGCATCTAAAGCAGCCATTGTACAATTGTTATCTATTGCTTTTTGAACAAGATATTCTGTGATAACCTTCCCAATACCTTTAGAACGGTGACTGGGATGAACTATTACATTATCCAATTCTAAATATTTGCCACACCACAATTTAGTGGCTATCCAAAATCCTGCCAAACCTATGGTTTCATTGTTTTCTTGAATAATTACTTGCTTGTAATTTATAGGTAACATTTCGTCTAAAAGCGATTCATATTTTTCCAAAGTAAAATCAGCATATAAGTGTTGAATTATTGGAAGTTGTTCCAACATAGTTTCTTTGGTAGTTAATTCAAGGATTTGCATTATTCTTCTAATAAATTTTTATTGAACAAATCTAAAATTCGTCTATATTCATCAACCCATGAATAAGTTTCTTTAAAACCGTGAGCTTCTACTGGAAAAACGGCTAAATCCCAATCTTTTTTTCCTAATTCAATAAATCGTTGCGATAAACGAACTACGTCTTGAAATTGCACGTTATCATCAACCATTCCATGTAACATTAACAATTTATCTTTAAGATTTTCAGCAAAATAAATGGGTGAACTTCTTTTGTAAGCAATAGAATCAGTTTCTGGGAAATTCAAAATATTAGCTGTATAACCTTGATTGTAATGAGCCCAATCGGTAACTGAACGTAAGGCTGCTCCTGCTTTAAATTCTCCTGGTTCAGTCAACAAAGCCATTAAAGTAATAAATCCACCGTAAGAACCACCGTAAATTCCAACTCGATTGGCATCAATTCCTAAATTCTCGACTAAATATTTTTTCCCATCTAATTGATCAGACAAATCTAAACCACCCATGTGTCTATAAATTCCTGTTCTGACATCTCTTCCATACCCATCACTTCCTCTATAATCAATATCTAAAACCGTGTAACCTAAATCGGATAACATATTGTGAAACATGAATTCTCTGTGATAGGAACTCCAATAATTATGAGCGTTTTGTAAATATCCAGCTCCATGTACAAAAATTATAGCTGCTTTGTTTTTGATTGCAGGTTTTGGTTCATAAAGCCTTGCGTAAACCGTATTGCCATCTTCAGCTTTGAAAGTGATTACGTTTGGACTTTCCCATTGGTAAGCTTCAAATTCTTTTGTAGTTGAATGGGTAATTTGTTTTAGAGTTGGATTAGGTTTATTATCAGCTAAATATAATTCCCAAGGTTTATTTTTATAAGAATATCGAACTAAAAGTTGCTTTTCATTTGGAGATAATTCCACTTCATAAGCACCTTCATTGGTTAAAATAGGTGTCATTTTTTTGGTGTCACTATCTAATTTATAGAATTCTCTGTTTCCAGGATGATTAGTGTTTGTTGTAATATAAAATGTTTTTAAATCTTGTGAAAGCTTTACATCTCTAACTTCCCAATTTCCTGATGTGAGTTGGGTTTTCTTTTTTGAATTTAAATTTAAAGTATATAAATGCGAAAATCCCGTAGCTTCTGATTGAAAATAAATGGCTTCATTATCTTTTAAAAACCCTAAAGTTCCTCCACCATAATTGTAATTTGGAATTCCTGGTCCACCAATCCATGCTTCATCATGTTGATGATCTAATTCTGTAATTTCACCTGAATTTAAATTCAACTGAACAATCCATCGGTCTTTATTGTCTTGACTTCGCAATTCAAAAACTGCTTTTGTTCCAGCTTTATTGTAAATTGGGCTAACCATTACCACTGCTTTCTCTTCTTTTTCCTTGTCTTTTAAATCATCATATTCTTTATAATAAGCAGGATAATCCATAATTCCAGTTAATTTGGAAAAAGAAACATAATAAACAGTGTCTTTTTCAATGTTATAAATTCCCATTTTATGTTTGCTCAGATTATCTATGGATACTTTTGCACGTGCTGATTTATTAGAAGTATAACCGTTATCGGAAATATAATGTTCAACTTTAGTTGGATTTTGCTTTTCATAATCAGTTAATCTAAAAGTAATAAATTTTCCGTTTGGTGCAGGTTTTAGTTGTTCTAAAGACGATTTTCCAAAATATATTTCTTTGATTAAAGTCTCTTTGTTTTTTTCATTTCTAGCTTTGTACCAATCGTCTTTAACTTGATTATCTCGTACAAATTGAAATAATTCGGATTGTTGATTTTCTAAATAGTTTTTTGGTTTTTCTTTATCTTCTAATTCCGTTCCTGATTTAAAATTTGTCAATTGTAGGATTGAAAAGTTTTTAGTATTTAATTGGTAAACATTTCTGTTTTGCTGGTAGAAAATGATTTCAGGATTGTTACTTCTTTCTACATTATAAATTCGCTCTGAAGCAACAATTATTTTTTTTATGCTTTTATTTTTTCTGTTGAAAGCGCATAAATTACCTGCTTTAGTGTAGTAAACCGTTTCAAATTCTGTTTGATTTGTATCGTCAATTTCAGAAAATGCTACATCTTCATCCTTTAGAATTTGAGGTTCTTTCATAGTACTATTCCAATAATAAGTGCTATTTCCCACTTCATTGTTTGGATTCCAATCGAAATAAACGGTATTACCATCAATAGACCAACGATGATTTTCTGGTTGGTTTCCTACAAACTCATCACCTTTCATGATTTGTTCTAGCTGAAGATTTTGAGCAATTCCATTGAATCCAATAAAGATAAAAAGAGTGAAAATATATTTTTGCATTGTTACGGTTTTGGTTTTAACAAATATATTAAATAAAAAAAGAGCCAAATTGCTTTGGCCCTTTTTTATATATAATTTAATTAATCTTAACTCTTAAACTGTTTAGTTATTCAAAGCCTCTGCTCCACCAACAATTTCAAGGATTTCTCCAGTAATTGCAGCTTGACGAGCTTTGTTGTAAGTTAATTTTAATTGATTTCTTAATTCTGTTGCATTATCTGTTGCTTTGTGCATTGCCGTCATACGAGCTCCATGTTCTGATGCAAATGAATCTCTAACAGCTTTGTATAATTGTGTTTTTAATGATTTAGGAATCAATGTCAACACAATTTCTTCTTTAGAAGGCTCAAAAATGTAGTCAGAAGAAACAGCTTCACCACCAGTAATTGGAGCTAATGGTAAAAATTGTTCTCTTTGTACAATTTGAGTCGCTGCATTTTTGAATTGATTATAAACTATTTCAATTTTATCATATTCACCAGCTTCGAATTTATCCATCAAAACTTGAGCAATTGCTGCAACATTATCAAAAGTTAAATCATCAAAAACTGAACTTTGATTGTAAACTACGTTACAGGTCTTTCCTAAAACATCATTTCCTTTTTTACCAATAGCAAAAATATCAACTTGTTTTCCAGCGTAAGATTCTTTGGCAGTAATTGCTTTCTTAATTACGTTTGTATTAAAAGCACCGCACAAACCTCTATTTGAAGTTATGACAACAACTAATACTTTGTTAACTTCTCTTTGATCTGCAAAACTTCCTGCACTATCTCCTTCAAGAGTTGCGCTTAGGTTTTGTAATAATTCCGTTAATTTTTCGGCATAAGGTCGCATAGCTGTAATAGCATCTTGTGCTTTTTTTAGCTTTGCTGCAGAAACCATTTTCATCGCAGATGTTATTTGCATCGTAGATGAAACGGAAGTAATTCTATTTCTAATTTCCTTTAAATTTGCCATTTTATATAGGTGTTGGGTTATAGGCTATAGGTGATTGGTAAAACTATTACCTATCACCTAAAACCAATTACCTAAAATTAATATTTTGCTGAAACTTCTTTAGCTGCTGCTCCTAAAACATCTGTAATTTCATCTGTGAATTTACCTGCTTTTAAAGCATCTAATGTTGGTCTGTGTTTTGCATTAAGATATTCGATAAAATCTTTTTCAAATTCTTTTACCTTTTCTACAGGAACATCTTTTAATAAGTTTTTAGAGCCCGCATAAATAATTGCAACTTGATCTTCTACTGTAAATGGGTCATTTACGGCTTGTTTTAAGATTTCAACGTTACGTTTACCTTTTTCAATTACGTTTTTGGTAGCTGCATCTAAATCAGAACCAAATTTAGCAAATGCTTCAAGTTCTCTATATTGAGCTTGGTCAAGTTTTAAAGTTCCTGAAACTTTTTTCATTGATTTAATTTGTGCATTACCTCCAACACGAGATACAGAAATACCTACGTTAATTGCAGGACGAACTCCAGAGTTGAATAAATCAGACTCTAAGAAAATTTGTCCGTCAGTAATCGAAATTACGTTTGTCGGAATATATGCAGAAACGTCACCTGCTTGTGTTTCAATAATTGGTAAAGCTGTTAATGAACCTCCACCTTTAACAATTGGTTTCAATACGTCTGGTAAATCATTCATGTCTTTAGCAATATCATCATTTGCGATTACTTTACAAGCTCTTTCTAATAAACGAGAGTGTAAGTAAAAAACGTCTCCAGGATAAGCCTCACGTCCTGGTGGTCTTCTTAATAAAAGAGAAACCTCACGGTAAGCTACAGCTTGTTTAGATAAATCATCATAAATGATTAATGCAGGACGACCTGTATCACGGAAATATTCTCCGATTGAAGCTCCAGCCATAGGTGCATAAACTTGCATTGCCGCAGGATCAGAAGCGTTTGCTGCTACAATAGTTGTATAAGCCATTGCTCCTTTTTCTTCTAATGTTTTTGCAATTCCTGCAACAGTCGAAGCTTTTTGTCCAATTGCTACATATATACAATATACTGGTTGCCCAGCATCATAAAATTCTTTTTGATTTAAGATGGTGTCAATACAAACAGTTGTTTTTCCTGTTTGACGGTCACCAATTACCAATTCACGTTGACCTCTACCTACTGGAATCATAGCATCGATTGCTTTAATACCTGTTTGTAATGGTTCAGTTACTGGTTGACGAAAGATAACTCCAGGAGCTTTTCTTTCTAATGGCATTTCATATAAAGTTCCTCCAATTGGTCCTTTACCATCAATTGGGTTACCCAATGTATCTAATACACGACCAACAACTTCTTCACCAACTTTTAATGATGCAATACGTTGTGTTCTTTTTACATTTGAACCTTCACGAATTCCTGTAGATGGTCCTAAAAGTACCACACCAACATTATCTTCTTCTAAATTAAGTACGATTGCCTCCAAACCGTTGTCGAATTGAACTAACTCACCATATTGTGCGTTTGATAATCCGTAAACACGTGCGATACCATCTCCTACTTGTAGAACAGTTCCTACTTCTTCTAACGTTGCACCAGATTCAAAACCTGATAGTTGTTGCTTTAATATTGCTGAAATTTCAGCTGGATTTATTTCTGCCATTTTATTTATAATTTGTACACTCTTGAAGTGTAATAAATATTAATAACTAAATTCTCTTTTTAAATTTTGCAATCTGTTTGAAACAGATGCATTATATTGTTTATCACCAATAGTTAGTACAAATCCACCAATAATAGATTCGTCTACTATGTTTTCTAAAGTGATTGTTTTATTTGAAAACTCTTTAATTTTTGCTAAAACCTTAGCTTCTAAATCAGCAGTGATTGGAAAAGCAGTTGTAACTTTTGCAATTTCAACACCATTTAATTCATTTACTAATGCTAAAAAATCAGAAGCTATTGTTGGTAATAATTCAAATCTTTTATTTGATAAAAGTAATTGAAATAAACCTTTAGTTTCTTTTTGAGCTGAAGCAAAAATTTGTTCCAAAGAAGCATATTTTATTTCTCCTTTAATAATAGGACTTTGTAAAAAGTTTTTCAACTCATTACTATCCTTAACAGCATTAACTATCGAAGTCATATCGTTAGCTACATTTACTGTATTATTATTTGCTTGAGACATATCAAGTATCGCTTTTGCGTATCGAATAGCTGCTCTTGTTCCTGCCATAATTAGTTTAATTTAGCGTCATCTAACATAGTCTCAACTAATTTAGTTTGAGCTTCTTTGTTAGCTAACTCTCCTTTTAGTACTTTTTCTGCAATTTCTAAAGAAAGTGTTCCTACTTGATTTTTCAAATCAGCAATAGCAGCATTTTTTTCACTAGCAATTGTTGCTTTTGCTTGTTCAATCATTTTTTCACCTTGAAGTTGAGCTTCGGATTTTGCATCGCTGATCATTTTTTCTTTGATTTCACGAGCTTCTTTCATCATCATATCTCTTTCTGCTCTAGCTTCAGCTAATAACTTTTCGTTATCTGCTTTAAGGTTTTGCATGTCTTTCTTAGCATTTTCAGCTGCTAATAAAGCGTTGTTAATTGAGTCTTCTCTGCTTTTTACAGCTCCAAGAATTGGATTCCAAGCTAGTTTTCTCATTAATATAAAGAAAACAATAAAAATTAGACTTGTCCAAAAAATTAAACTCTCTGGTGAAGTTAAATTCATAATATATATAATTTACTTTTAGTTTCTTTTTTTAAAAAAATCTTCTCACAACCAACCGTTGTGAGAAGATAATTAATTAATTAGCGATTAAAGCAACTACTACCGCGAAAAGTGCAACACCTTCGATAAGAGCAGCAGCAATAATCATTGCTGTTTGAATTTTGCTAGCAACTTCAGGTTGTCTTGCCATAGCGTCCATTGCTGATCCACCAATTTTTCCAATCCCGATTCCTGCTCCAATAACAGCTAATCCTGCACCGATTCCAGCTAATACCATAATAAAAAATTTATTTAGTTAATAATTAATAAAACTCATTTTAGTGATGATCATGTTCTGCAACTGCCTGACCAATAAACAGTGCTGATAACAACGTAAAAACATAAGCCTGTAACGCTGCTACTAGCATTTCTAAAACACTCATAAACAAAACAAAGGCTCCAGAAACTGGTGAAATCCATGCTGTTTTAAATATATATATTAAAGAAATTAAACTCAAAATAATAATATGTCCTGCAGTAATGTTAGCGAATAAACGAATCATCAAAGCAAAAGGTTTTGTAAACATTCCAATGATTTCCACTGGAATCATAATTGGAGACAACCAAACAGGTACTCCTGGTGTATTGAAAATGTGACCCCAATAATCTTTATTACCATTTAAAGTTGTAACAATAAATGTTATAAATGCTAACACAAATGTAAAATATATATTTCCTGTTAAGTTCGAACTAAAAGGGAAAAATGGAATTAAACCGATTAAATTATTTATCCATATAAAGAAAAATATAGTCAATAAATAAGGCATAAATTTAGCGTATTTTTTTTCGCCTATATTTGGACGAGCAATGTCATCTCTTACAAAAACAACTAATGGTTCTAAAAATCCTGCTAAACCTTTTGGAGCCATTTTGTTTTTCTTATAAGAACGAGCTAAAGCTGTGAATAGTAAAAACAAAACAACTACTGAAAGAAGCATAGAAAAAACATTCTTAGTGATAGAAAAGTTTAAAGGTCTTGCTCCAAAATTTAAAGCACTCTTATCGTCTTCACTTAAATTTTCAAATTTATCTGCGTAATAAATTACTTCTTTATATCTTACAAATTTTTCTCCATTTTTATCTACAACATGATGTCCATCGTTATCATGATGAAATTCTGAAGAGCTAAAAGTTACTAAACCATTATTTGTCCACAATATTACAGGAAGTGAGAGAGATATTGGATGACCTTTCCAGTCAGCGATGTGAAAATCGTGAGAATCTCCAATGTGAGAATTTATTAATTCTGTTGCATTAAATTCTTTACCTTCTTCTCCACCACCTGACGCAATACTTTTAGTTGAAACTAATAATAAAGAAGCCAATAAAACTATGTTCAATACTTTTCCAAAAATCTTCATAACTATATTTAGATAAAACAGTGTTTTAATTTTTTTGCAAAAGTACATTATTAATTAAAATAATAAAACATATTGATGTAATTTTTATAATAATTGTCTTTTACTGCTTTTTGTTTAATAAACTGACCAAAAAAACACTCTCAATTATTAAAAACATAAAATAAGAAAAAAAGAAGTTTAATGTATCGGGAATTTTATTAACAAATTCGGATTTTATCAAAGGCATTAAGAATGAAATAGATATAGCCATTTTCAATATTCCTATTGCTAAAAAAGTATAACCAACTTTGTCATTAAACTTACTATATATAAAGTATAGAGTTGCTAGTCCAACAATTGACAATATATAGTTGAAAAAGTAAACATTTTGTAATGGTATAAACAATAACGTATCTTTAACAATAAGAAAATGCAAAAAACCTATAATTACAGCAATAATTGAAAGGTAAAGAGTTGAGAATAAAAACCTTTTAATCATTATTGTTTTGAATTTTTTTTAAATTTTTTAAAATTACGTAGAGTGATATAAAAATTGAACTTAAAGAAAATATAATTATAAAAACAGGATCTGTATTAAAGTAAGAATCTAAATATCTACCAAAAAAAACACCCAAAAAGATTATGATTCCCATTTGAAAAGGAATATTTAAAAAAATTAACCACTTATTATGCGGTTTGTTCTTCTTGTTTTGGTTCATTTTTTATTTCATTAATGTTCTTTATTGAACCCTTCATGCTACATGTTGCCGTAAAGTTTGCTCCTGGTTCTACACCCAATTTTCCAACTATAACATCTCCTTTGATATTTGCTTTAGATTTGACATTTAGTAACTCTATAGCTTCTAATTTTCCAAGAAACTTACCTTCGACATCTATGTTTTGGCATTTTACATTTCCTTCAACATAGCCTTTTGGGCCGATTACTAACTTTCCTTTTAGGGTAATGTTTCCTATTAATGTTCCGTCAATTCTAACATCTGAATCTGAAACTAAATCTCCATTTAATTGTGTTCCTTCAGCAATTCTATTCATTTTTCCAAATAGTCCTTCTGCTGGTTTTGTTTTTTTGTCAAACATGATTTATTTGATTAATGCTATGAATTTGTCCCAATTTTTCTTGATTTGGACAATCATATAATTATCTGATGAAATTATATAAGCTTCATCATTTACTTTGTAATCTTTATAATCTTTCAATAAAAACAAGGTGGATTGTGCTGATTCTTTTGATTGAAAACCATGCAACACAATAAAGTTTGTTTTTTCATTGTACACATCGTTTGATCTTTTTACCAAAACATCACTTCTGTCTTTAATAAATTTATCTAGTTTTACATATAATGCTTCAATTTGAGCTACTGACATATAATCCTTTGGAAAAACGATTTTCCAAGAACCTGTTGTTTCTTGTTTAAATTCTAATTTTTCTAGATTAGGAATGTTTTTAGATAAAATACTTTCTGCTTCTTTTCCTTCTTTAGCATTTGGATAATTCAAAGCCACAAAATTTAAAGTTTTCTTGTATTCGTCCAATCCCTTTAAACGAGCTGCAATTTGTGCTTTAAGTAATTCAAATTTTGGTGCCATTTCGTCTCCAGTATATAAATCTATAAACTCATTCACCTTTACATAAGATTCTCTGATTTCTCCATTTTCAAATTCTTTATATAATTTGGCATAAATAGCTTCTGGAGATTGATTGTCCTCGTTTTCTTGATTTGGGTTTTGAATTATTTGAGCATATCTACTATCTGGATATTCTGCAATAATTTGTTGCTTCATATCATTAGCTTTTGGACTGCCAAGTATTTGATATATTTTGAATAAATTATATTTTGAAGGTAAAATCAAACGTTCTTCTGGTTGATTGCCTAATAGTTTTTCAAATTTTGCGGCTGCTAATTGATATTCTTTAAATTTCTCTTTGTAGATAGAGCCTAATTGGTAATCTGCAAAATCTCTATCGATTTTTAAACTATCTAATACTTTTTGGTCAGAAGGTAATTGACTTGTATAAAAGTCTACTTTATAAGCAGGATTTTCTACAACTTCTTCTTCTGTTTTTTCAGCAATATTATTTTCTTCTTCTTCCGTGTTTGAATTATTATTGGATAGTTTACTAAAACGCCAATTGTCTTTCAACTCTCTTTTTCCCCATTTTTTTCTGAATTCTGATTTTCCAAAAGCTAAATTAGTTTGGCTATAAAAATAAAAACTACTAGCTTGATTGTCATTTCCTCCTATGCTAGGTGGTGCAAATTTGGCTTTACTTGAAACTGAAATATCGTCTTCTGATATAATCATGTTGTTCCCTTTTCCACCAGGAATTTTGCCTCCATTATTTGCTTTATTTTCTTCAATTAGAGCTAACCGCTCCATTTCTTTTTGTTTAAGTAAATCTTGCTCTTTTAGTTTTTCAATATAACTTGAATAATATGTATTTCTTTCTTCTTCTGAAAGTGAAACTACATATAGAATACTATCATTAGTTGTAACAATTCCTTCATATTTAATTACATCATTAAGATTTAGTCTCTTTTTTGCAATTGCTCTATATTCTCTAGTTCTATCGTTTAGCTTTGTTAATGTACTATCGTAATATTTCCCTGCTTTCAAATATTCTGCATTATAAAAATTGATTTCTGCAATGTTTCTATAATTAAAAGCTGTTAGGTATTTGTCAGCTGTTTGCTTTCTTAAAGATTTGTTGTAATATTTTACCGCTTGATTATCGTTTTTTTGTTTGTCATAAAACAATGCTATTTGATGATTTATGACATCCAAAAATGGTCTGTTTTCTCTATCTTCTAAAAGTTCATTAAATTTTTCAAGAAAAACTAAAGTGTCTCCTTTTTCATAATCAAACTGTTGCGCTAATTTTGCATGAGCTTGAATGGTATATTTTCTAGGAGATTTTCGTTTCATTTCAATAACTTCATTATAAGCCATTGCTGCGCTATCAGGATATTTTAAATCTTCATATAATTGCCCTGTTATAAAAGTATATCTCGCTTTTTGATCGTTGATTTTAGTTTTTTCTTTCGCAATTTTTAAAACTGCTAAAGCTGTATCTTTTACTCCCAAATTCATATAAGCTTGAGCCAACATTGCAGAAGCATTTGCTAAATCTTGCCCCTCAATTTTTTGATCTTTTAAAAGACGTTTTAAATTGTCAGCAGCTACTTGGTCATTGTCTAATCTGATGTTGATTTTTTCTCTCCAAACTTTAGCTTCGTAGATTTTATCACTATTTGGATATTTATACAAAACATAATTAAAAGCTTCTAAAGCTGGAATAAAACGGTTGTCATAATAACGTGCTTTTCCCAATAAAATATAGGCTTCATCCATTTGGGAATTCTTTTCAGAACCACCAATATTCATGGAATGTTTTTGAATGGCTTTGATGGCTTTATCTTCAGCGCGTTCAAAATTTGGATTTTTTTCTTCACCAGGAAGCATGTCTTCTTCACTGTCTTGAAGATATTCTACTGGTAAAACATCCCAAAAATTATCTTTATAGGTTGTTCCTAAATCTTTCAAACCTGTTTCTAAAGCAACATCACCATTATATAGAATATTATATTTGGCCGTTTTGGCATGAAACGTTCTATTGACAAATCTATCTTTCTTTGTTGAACAAGAGATGATTAGAAGTATAAATGAAACTATACCAATATATTTATATGTATTAATTTTCAAAGTAAAAATAGTTTATAATTCATAACTGAAAAATTCAGGTTTTAGTATATGAACTCGTAAAAATACGTTTTTTTTAGAACTATGAAAATATTTCTTTTTATTTGGGTTTAACCCAACGAAAATTTATGTTTTAGCTTAAGCAGAAAAGAATGCTTCTAGCTCTTTTAAGGTTTCAGTTGTTGGTACTAAATCCTTTACAACATTTCCTTTTTCTAAAACTACAATTCTATCTGAAACCTCAACCGTATGTTGCAAATCGTGACTTGAAACCAAAATTGTTGTATGATTATCTTCTGCTAGTGATTTGATGATTTTTTTCAACCTAATTTGAGTAGTTGGGTCCAAATTTGCAAATGGTTCATCTAAAATTACAACTTCTGGATTTCCAATTAAAGCACCGACAATTCCTGCTTTTTTGGCATTTCCTTTTGATAAATCTCTAAGGTATTTTTTGTTATTTAGAATTTCTCCATTGAAAAAATCTTCATAATTTTTTAGAAATGCATCCACATCTGCTTTATTCCATCCACGAAGTTCTCCAATGAAATAAAAATATTCTTCTGGAGTTAGATATCCAATTAAAAACGTTTCATCAATAAAAGATGATGTAAACTTTTTCCATTCTTCACTGGTATTAATTTGGATATTATTTGATGTGATTCGTCCTGTTGTTGGAATAATTAAATCTAATAACATACTGAAAAATGTAGTTTTTCCAGCACCGTTATTTCCAACTAAACCAAAACTTTGACCTTTTGGAATGTCTAAATTATTTATATGTAAAACGGTTGTTCCGTTATATGTTTTTTTTAGGTCTGAAACGTGTATCATGTTTTTTTGTTTTTGGTGAAAGGTATTTGGTAATGGTTGTTGGGTTTATCCTTTTTGTTTATATGCATGTAAAGTGGCATATTTCTCTTTTTTATAGATGCTTTCAATCATTTGAAATACTTTGTTTTTAAAGGCAAATCCGATAATTCCGGCTAAAACGATAAAAACATATCCATAAATTGGACTTAATAAAAAGTGCCCTAAACTATACAATGCAATAGGTAATAGCATTTTTGGTAAAGAAATTAAAAGTGTTTTAACATTGAAAGCTTTTTTATCACCAAAAGCACCTTTGGCTGAAGTTAAATCAATTGGTGTTTTGATAAATGCTCCACCTAATAAAATTAAATGTGAATTAATTCCCATATTGAAAACAGCACAAGCTAAAATGGCTAAATAAGCTTCCCATCCAAAGTATAAATAAAATGAAGACACCAAAGTAGAAATAATAGTAGCAATAATAATTAACCACCATTTTGAATTTAAATAGTCTTTGTATGTTATATTTTGAGTCATCATTAAAGGGTAATAAGAACTATCCCAGCTTGGTACAAATTGTCCAAACGTGAATAAAAATCCACCAGAAATAAATATTCCTGCAAATACTTTCATAAAAGGATTATCATAGGCTTCAATTCCACCTGTAAAGAATAAAAGACCATAAAAAAGAAAAATAAAGCTCATTAACACCGAAGTTTTAGCTCTTTTATTTCTTTTAATTAATCGAATGTCGTTTTTGATGAAAGTTGAAACACTTCCTAATTTATCTAACCAAGTATAATTTTCTGTAGTAGCATCTTCATGTTTGATTGCTAAACCTGCATCTAAATATAAGTTAGATTTGAAGAATTGGAATGTAAAATAATACAACGCAATCAAAACTGAAAGAGGAATCAAAATGAAGTAATTTACATTGTAAAATCCTTCAAAAAACGAATTGGTGTAATTTGTTATATCGAATATGTTATAATATTGTAACAATCCAAAGGCTGCAAAAATTCCGATTACTGCATAAAATATACTGTCTTTTTTATCAATTAAAATGGCTATGAAATTATTTGCATATACAAATAGCAACATACTTAAACCCCATAAAACAGAACTTAAAGGAGAAAAACCTTCTTTAATTAAAACTAATGTAAAAGGAATAAAGAAAAACCAATGAATGAAATTGAAAAAAGATAAAATAGTTTTTCCTAAAGTATAATGAACAATACTATTCTTTTTGATGTTTTGATTTAGAAAAGGTCTGATTGCTAATGTTGGCATTTTCTGCAAAAAAAAACGAAACAATAAATCAAAAACTAAATAGTAAATTATGAATTTGTTTACTGTTGGAAAAGGCTTTAATCCTGCTTCTTCAAGAATAAAATAAGACCCAATTCCTAATCCAATAAACATAACCATAAAATACAAAGCTCCAAAAGCCATTAAAATTTTTAAAGCCAAGTTGGTTGAAAATGAAGCTGATCTAATAAAAGCTCTCCATTCTAAAAGTAGAAATTGTTTTATCATAAGTACTAGTTAGTTGGTTTGTGGTTGATTATAAGTAGGTTGTTTCTGAAAATTGTTACAAATTATTTACCAATTCATATTCTGGATATGTTTTTTTGAGATAATGTTCTGCTTTTGAAGGAATAATTTTAAAAATTAATCATTTTTGATCTAATTCAAACCATGAAATATTTAATTTTCCTTTCTTCAAATTGATTGTTACTGTATCATTTGTTTTTGTATTATCGTAGAACTCTTTTGTTACAGAAATTTGCCCGCTCTTTTTTTGATTATTCCATTTTTCTAATTTTAAATTATAACTTTTACTTCTGCCAGAAGTAACTGTTTTTTTAAGAATGACTGTTTTAAAAATTTTTGGTTTTGAATTATCTAAAACGCAATTTAAATTAATAACTGTTCCATAACTATATCCAAATATAATGATAAGAAAAATCATAAGCAATGATGAAATCTTTTCTGCTTTATAGAAAATATATCCATCATTACTTATTAATAAAATTAAAATAAATCCAAATGCAATTAAAATTGTAGGTAACCAAACATTTGAATAATCAAAAATATTATAAAAAACCAATCCTCTTAAAAGAAGAACAGAACTTGTAGCAAAAAAAGCCCAAAATATTGTTGGATAAACAGTGTCTTTTCTGTCGTCAATTTTTATTAATCCTTTGGAAAAAATTATTACAACTAAGCAAATAATAGGGTATGCAACACAGATTAATATTACAAGTTTAAAGGAATTTAGAAGTAGAATTGTGCCTATTGTGATTAAGCCACCTAACCAATTTATAATTTTAGCAGTTTTTTTTGCTTTTTTTAATTTTTTTTCTCTTTCTTCAGCATTCCAACCAAATTGATTTTCTTTCAAAATTTCATCCAAATTTTCTTTTTGCTGAATCTGGTCTAAATTGTCATAATTTGATTCAAGCCATTCACGAATTTCATTTCCGTTTTCATAATAGTTGCTTACTTTTATTTTGGTGCTGTTGATTTTTGATTCAATAAAAATAAAGTTTTCTGATTTTCTATAACCACTTATTTCATTAAAATATATTTGTTTGTTATTAAATAAACCAATTGTGTATACTTTATTACTGCTAATAACAAATTTACCTCTAATAGTGTTATCAAAAATAACTATAATTACAAATATCATTATAAATGAGAACGGAAAGAAAAACCATTTATATACATTCAAATCTAAATTAAAACTAACGATTTCTGATATAAAAGGAAGTATTAATAAACACAAAAAAGGAAGTGCTAAAATTGGAACAAGTACATAAGAAATGACTCTCCAAAATTTTGCTGTTTTATATATTCTATTATTCATTGTTTAGGCTAATTCATATTCTGGATATGTTTTTTTGAGATAATGTTCTGCTTTTGATGGAATAATAAATAAAATGACATAATTAAAAAGTAAAAACGAGACAACTGTAGCGCTTATTAAAACTGAAGAAACTAAATTAAAATAACTTAACTTATCATATAGTTGAAGTGCTATTTGGATAGGTAAATAACTTAAACCTCCAAAAGTTCCAAAACCATATATTATGTCTTTATAAAGCCATTTTTTTCCAGAAATTTTAGTTTGTTTTTTATTTTTCCTTGACAATTTAATCATTCCCATAAAGAAGATAATTCCTGAAACAATGAATAATGTAATAATTATAATATTGGCAAATTGATATTTTAGCATCAATACGACTAAAAATAGAAAAACTGATGCTGTTCCAATGATTTTTGGAATCGAAAAAAATTCTTTAAAATGATTCCAAACTAGTTTATTGTATTGCTTTCCTAAAGCTGCTTGTCTTTTTTCAACAACATCCATAAAGCCAAAAACACCAAATTTCTTGAACTCTACTTGCAAAGCATCTTCAAAAGATAATTTTGAGTTTTGTTGCCATTGTACTTCAATTGCATTGGCTAAATGATCTACTAATTCGGTTTGTAAATCATACCATTCTACATAATGTTGCCTTGTGAATTGGTATAAACGTTCTATTTGTTGTTCATTTAGTTTCATTTTACTAAAAGCATTTTATTAGATTTATTAAACTTAATTATTGTGTTTATGTAATAAATGAAAAAAGAAATACTTAGAAATATTACTAAACCAACGGTATAAATTTTACCATGAAATTCTCCAAAAAAGGAATTTCCAAAGCCATTTAATATCAGATTAATAAAATAAATGAAATTTAATACAAAGCCTGATTTCTCAAGAACAAAATATCTTTTTCTTGAATTAATAAAATAAATAACAGTTCTAATAATTAAATATAAAAGCATTAAAATCCAAAAAACAGAATTGAGTGCAATTATATTTTCCTTGAAAATAGTGCAAAGCAATATAGCAAAAATAACAACCAAAAGATTGTAAGAATTCATCAAAGAATTCAAAAAAGGTCTAGTTGCATCTATTAAAGATTGCTTATTAGCTTTTAATATTTCTGCTTTATGAACTGGCATATAAATTTTAAAAGCATCATAAAATCCAATGTTTTTCTCTTTCATTTCTTGTTCAATTCCATTTAAAATATGATCAAGCATTTCCATGCGAATGTCATAATAAATAACATCATTCTTTTTCAGATAATTATCTATAAATTTTATGTTTTCTTTACTGATTTTCATTTAAACAAAAATTTGAGTTTTTAATTCATCAACTGTTTTCTTTCTGATTTCTACGTAAACTAATAAAGATATAAATGAAAAAGTAAATACTAAAGTCATAAATAAACGCATTAAAATATGATTAAAATCAATAGACTCTTTTCCTAAATTTGTGTAAACTTGAGTGATTTGTGTGCCTAAAAAAGCACCAAAATATAGACTGTTGAGTGTTTGTGTTTTTAATACGTGTAATTTATTAATCTTTTTATATTTCCAAGAATAAGCAATTTGGGAAATAGCTATTACACCAATCATTAAAACAGCTAGATAATTTGGTTTAGCAGGGTTTTCAAAAAATGATAAAAAAATGTAATACAAAGTAAACACACAAGCTGTCAATACTATTTTTGGAAACGTAAAGTATTCCTTAATTCTTTTGAAATTGTTTTTAGAAGCTTGTTTTTGAGCCATTTTTTGTTTTTCTTCCATCATTCCTCTAAACCCTTTTTTGCCAAAACCTTCAACTTTTGCTTTTACAACAGCATCTTCAAAAGAAATTTCTTTATCCTTTTCCAAAATGTCTTCCACGCTCAAAATCATGTGATCCAAAATTTCCATGTACACTTCATAGTATTTTATGTCATTTTTGTTGATATAGTTTTCTATGTGTTGAATTTGTTCGTAGCTTAGTTTCATGTTAAATGATATTTTTTAATGAATTTAATATGTGAAAAATAGTTTTTCAATGCAATTGTAAATTGAAAAAACATTAAAAGAATATATAAAAATTGTAATTGAACAACTTCTTTATCTAATAATAAAACAATGAATCCTATAGGAATTATAGCTGCTGATTGATTAACAAAAAAACTAAATGTTGTTGGCTGCCTTTTAATATTAATAAGAATAATTAAAGTTATAATTATCGCTATTAACAAAACACATAAAGATTCTATCACAACAGAAAAATCTTGTAATACTTTATTTAAATCATTATGAAAAATCATATATAAAAAAAGTCCAATAACTATAAAAACGAAAGAATAAATACCAAATTTTTTTGTTTTTAGTAACATTTTATCTAATACTATTTTTGGATAAACAATTGCTATTCCTGTCCAAAGGCTTCTACTATCATTAAATTGATATTGCCAATTTTTCATAACAAGTAGTAAAGCATCATTAAAATTTAGGTTTTCATTCTGCATTTTTTCTTCTATTTCAATAGCAATATGATCAACTATTTCTAATTTTACATCTAAATATTTAATGCCTTTTTTTACTAAATAAGCATCAATTAAATCTATTTGTTCTTCTGTCAATTTCATCTTAATAACTCAATTTAGGATTAACAATAGTTTGCATATTTTTAATGAATTCTTCTAATTCAGATAAACGATTAACCGTTTCTTTTGTGCCTTTTTCGGTTAATTTATAGTATTTTCTTAATCGATTATCTACTTTTTCTACTTCAACATCTAATAAATCTTCTGCTTCTAACTTATGTAAAGCTGGATACAGAGCTCCTTCAGTGATGTTTAATTCTCCTTTGGTGATTTCCTTTACTTTTTGAGTGATTTCATAACCATACATTCTGCCGTTTTCTTCTAACAGCTTCATGATTATGGTGTTCAAACTTCCTTTATATAATTGTGAGTTTTTCATTAGATTGAAATTTTATACTACAAACATACATAATATTCTTATACATTAGAATCTTATGTATAATTTTTTCAAATTCTTTTTTCTTTTATCTTTTCTCTATTTTCTTTAGAAATAGTATTTTTGTAAAAAAGAAACCAACATGTCAGCATTCTATAAATTAGCTATAAAAGAAATTAAAAGAGAAACTCCAAATGCAGTTTCAATTTTATTTAATGTTCCCGAAGAATTAAAGTCAAATTACCAATTTGTTGCTGGTCAATATGTTACGTTAAAATTAACGTTAGATGGACAAGAAATTCGTAGAGCTTATTCTATTTGTAGTAGTCCCAAAAGTGGTGAGTTGAGAGTAGCTGTGAAAGCTGTAAAAGATGGTTTCTTCTCGAAATTTGCCAATGAAAGTTTAAAAGTTGGAGGTTTATTGGAAGTGGGAACTCCTGAAGGAAAATTCACTTTTGAACCAAAATTCGACAAACAAAAAAACTATGCTGCTTTTGTAGCTGGAAGCGGAATTACTCCAGTTATTTCAATACTTCAAACCGTTTTAGAAGAAGAGCCTAACAGTACTTTTGTATTGGTTTATGGAAATAAAAATGAGGAAGAAACTATCTTTCACAAACAATTACATGATTTACAACTGCAATATGTTGGACGTTTATTTGTGCATTATGTATACAGTAAAATTAATGTTGATGGAGAAATTTTTGGTAGAATTGATAAATCAGCTGTGAATTTTGTATTAAAAAATAAACACTCGCAAAAAGAGTTTTCTAAATTCTATTTATGTGGTCCAGAAGACATGATTAACTTGGTCTCTGATACTTTGAAAGAAAATAATGTTGTTGAAAAAGACATCAAATTTGAATTATTTTCAACTCCAACTACTGAAAATGATGCTGTAATTTCGCATGAAGGTCACACAAAAATCACGGTTTTAGTCGATGGTGATGAAGCAAGTTTTGAAATGAGTCAAAAACAAACCTTATTAGAAGCTGCTTTGAAACAAGGTTTAGACGCTCCTTATTCTTGTCAAGGTGGAATTTGCAGCAGTTGTATTGCCAAAATTTCAAAAGGAACTGCCGAAATGAAGAAAAATACCATTTTAACTGACAAAGAAATTGCAGATGGTTTAATTCTAACATGTCAAGCTCATCCAACATCTGCAGAGATTTTTGTGGATTATGATGATGTTTAATTTTTGAAATTCCAAAAAGTAAATTCCAAATTCCAATTTTTATCCTTTAAAGATTGGAATTTATTTTTTTTACAATCTCTTCTGGTAAAATAGTTCGCATCACATCTTTATAACCTGGAACAATTTTATTTCCATAAACAGATGTTGGCAATAATGGATATTTTGATCTATCTGAAACCAAACAATTTTCCATAGGTTGATTAAACGGTTTAAATCCTGCAAAAGGATGGGTTGCTCCCCAAAGTGTAATAACTTTTACTCCCAACATTGCAGCAATATGTGCGTTTCCAGAATCCATTGAAAGCATGACATCTAAATTAGAAATCAATTCTAATTCTTCTTGAAAATAGATATTTCCTGCTACAACAACTACGTTATGATGATTGTTTTGAAGTTGATTTAATTTTTGAATTTCCATTTCTCCACCACCAAAAAGTAGGATTTTCTGATTTGGATATTTTGCCAATTCGTCAATAACATTTTGCATTAAATCTAAAGGATAAACTTTACTATCATATTGTGCAAAAGGTGCAATTCCAATTAATTTCATTTCAGAAACTTCTCCAATTTTACTCAAAATAGTTGTAGATAAAACCGCTTTTTCAGGAAAATTTGGATGTGATAAATCTATTTGAAAACCTAATTTGTTAAACGTATTTACATGTCTTTCAAACATTGATTTTGTAGGTTCAAAGATTTTGTTTTCTGCGCGTGTTAATGCTTTTTTTTCTACTCTTCCTTTGTCTGTTGCTGCTACTTTCTTACCATTAATAACAAAAAAATTACGAACTACTTTTGAACGTAACACATTATGTAAATCCGCTACATGTGTAATTTCATACTTTTTTAAATCGGAAAACAAACGAAGCAATCCTATAAATCCTTTGTGTCTTTTCTTTAAATCAACTCCAAAAAAAGTAATATTTGGAATCGTATCAAAAAAAGGTTTATAAAAAGGACGAGAAACGACCGTAATTTTTACCTCAGGATTTTGAATAGAAAAAGCTCTCAACACGGGAACAGTCATTGCGACATCACCCATAGCTGAGAGCCTTATTATTAATATGTGTTTGGTTTTTGGCATTTAAAAAATGCTTATTTCTTATTCTGATATAAAACAGGATTTAATTCATCATCATTGTACATTTTCATTTGTTTGTACACTTTCATGAATTTATCACCATTTTCAAAATCAACCATTAATTGATCAATTGAAGAAAACATATCGCTTTTTTGGTCTAAAAGAACATTTAATTTTTCTTGACATTTGGCTCTGTGTTCAGCTGAAGCTTCAGTTCTTGTAGCTTCTTCATTCATATGATAAATTTTCAAAGCCAAAATAGACAAACGATCTATTGCCCAAGCTGGACTTTCTGTATTGATTTTTGCATCAGATTTTACTTTTACTTCACTATATTTTTGAAGAAAATAACTATCAATATATTCAACCATATCTGTACGAACTTGGTTAGAAGCATCAATTTTTCTTTTTAAAGTTAATGCTGCAACGGGATCAATTTGAGGGTCACGAATAATATCTTCATAATGCCATTGCACTGTATCTACCCAATTTTTTGCATATAACAAATGCTCAATTTGGTCTTTTGGATAAGGATTATTAATCGGTTGATCTACACTATCATGAACATGATAATCATTGATACTTTTTTCAAAAATGGTAAATGCAAATTTCGCAAACATAAATATATGGTGTTAATTTGTACAAAAATAGAGAATTTTTATACTTTTATCCTCAAAATCTAAATAATATTCCAATGCACATTCATTATATCTCTGAAGAAAACAGTATTCTAAATCATTTTTTAACGCAATTAAGAGATGTCGCTATTCAAAAAGACAGCATGCGTTTTAGAAAAAATATTGAAAGAATTGGTGAAATTATGGCTTATGAATTAAGTAAAACTTTAGAATATAAAGATATTAAGGTTCAAACTCCTTTAGGAATTAAAGAAACAACAACTGTTGCAGATAATGTGGTTTTGTGTTCGATTTTGAGAGCTGGTTTAGCCTTACATCAAGGTTTTATGAACTTTTATGATGATGCGGAAAACGGTTTTGTTTCAGCTTACAGACATCACTATAATAACGACGATGACTTTGAAATTTTAGTTGAGTATCAAGCAGCTCCATCTTTTCAGGATAAAAATCTGATTTTAATAGATCCTATGTTGGCAACTGGTCAATCGATTGTTGCTGTTTTTAATAAGTTAATTGTTGAGGAAACACCTAAAGAAATTCATATTGCAGTTGTTATTGCTGCTCCAGAAGGAATTGCTTATTTAGAAGAAAATCTTCCTGAAAATTGTCATTTATGGGTTGCTGCTTGCGATGAAAAATTAAACGAGAAAAACTATATTGTTCCAGGTTTAGGTGATGCCGGTGATTTAGCATACGGAAGTAAGTTATAACTGTAAAAGAAACAATGTCAACGAAACTAATACTAGCAAATAAACTGTAGTTTCTTTCATCCAATTGGTTTTAATTTTCTCAATAAAGTTAGCTCCTAATATTGATAATGGTGCCAAACTGAATATTAAGTAACTATTGTTTTTGTGATCTGATAAAATATAAATTACTACTCCTAATATAAACCCAAACAATATCTTTTTATAAGTAGCTTGTTGATTTAGAGGTTTGTTTTGAACTTCTGTAATTTGCGTTGAAAAGAATAATAAAGCCACCGAACTAAAAATAGCCAAAGCAATATTTTGATAAATACTTTCAAAATAACTGAAGTTAAAACTAATGTTTATTTCATTATAGATGTCAGCTAATAAGTCATTATGTAAAATTAAATCCAATAAGATACTCAGCATTGCAACTGCAAAAAAAGCTAAAATGGGAATAATCCAGTTTTTATAATTTCCTGAAACGTGAAAAATTATTGAAATGAAAACTAAAATGATAAAAGAAATACACCAAAAATGAAATAAAGCTGCAACAAATATCCAAAATGAAGCATCAAATATTTTCTCCTTCGTGTTCTTCAAATTTTGCAAAGCGATTAATCTTCTTAATGCCAACAACAATAAAAAATTAGCAATTAAAACATTGGGTGATTTGAAAATTAATGGAAAAAAAATCAAAAAAACAGAAAACAACAGAATTGCATAATTATTTGATTTTGTTAAATTATTTTTTAATGTCAAAAAATTAAGTAGAAAATAAGATGCTACTAAAATAAGAAACAACCCTATCTTTTGACCGATTAACCAACCGTCATTTGTCCAACTTGTTTCCTTAAATTGGTATAATCCATATAAGAAAAATGATATAATTCCTAATATTAGATAATTTATTGGTCTTGTTTTACTAAAAACACTTGCTATCATAAAGATATTTTATACTTTTGTGATGTAAATATAACACTATTAAAAAAATGAAAGCATTTTTTGAAGGAATTCAGAGTTTATTCGTTGATTTTTTATTTCTACCTTTAGATTGGTTAAGAGAATTAGAATTAACAAATTGGTGGTTAGCAAACATTTTAAATTGGGTATTTATTATTGTTTGTATCGTTGCTACAGTTTATTGGACTAAGCAATTAAACATCTTCAAAAACAATGGTGAAGATGAAGATGATACAACTGCTCATTCGTTTTTAGGTTAAATCAAATCCTATATCTTTTCGATAATTCATCTTATCAAAATGTAATTTATTTATGTTTTGATAAGATTTTTTTATGGCTTCATCAAACGAACTACCGTAAGAAGTAACAGCTAAAACTCTTCCTCCGTTTGAAACTACTTTTCCATTTTCCAATTTAGTTCCTGCATGAAAAACTAATGAATCTTCAATAGTTTCTAAACCTGAAATCTCTTTACCTTTTTCATAATCTTCAGGATAACCACCTGAAACAACCATAATTGTCGTTGCACTTCTCTCATCAATATCTAAGGTGATTTGATCTAACTCTTGCTTAGCAATTGCATCAAAAACTTCGACTAAATCACTTTTTAACCTAGGCATAACTACTTCCGTTTCTGGATCTCCCATTCTAACATTGTATTCAATAACCATAGGTTCTCCTTTTACATTGATTAATCCAATAAAAACGAATCCTTTGTAGTCAATATTATCATTTTGCAAACCTTGTATCGTAGGTTTTACAATTCTAGTTTCAATTTTTTCTAATAAAACTGTATCTGCAAACGGAACCGGAGAAACGGCTCCCATTCCACCAGTATTTAAACCTGTATCTCCTTCGCCAATTCTTTTGTAATCTTTCGCTGTTGGAAGAATTTTATAATTTTTTCCATCTGTCAACACAAAACAACTTAATTCAATTCCGTCTAAAAATTCTTCAATAACTACTTTTGAACTTGCACTTCCAAATTTAGCATCAACTAACATGCTTCTTAATTCGGTTTTAGCCTCTTCTAAATCATTTAAGATTAAAACACCTTTACCAGCTGCTAATCCGTCTGCTTTTAAAACATAAGGAGCTTCAAGAGTTTCTAAAAATTTACAACCTTTTTCTACTGTTTCTGCTGTGAAACTTTCATATCTAGCAGTTGGAATATTATTTTTTACTAAAAATTCTTTAGCAAACTCTTTACTTCCTTCTAATTGTGCCCCTTTTTTAGATGGACCAATTACTGGAATATGATTTAAGTCAGCATCATTTTGGAAAAAATCATAAATTCCATTTACTAATGGATCTTCAGGTCCAACAACAACCATGTTGATTTTATTTTGAAGAACAGTGTTTTTAACAGCTTCAAAATCATTCGGATTTAATTCAATGTTTGTTGCAATTTGACTTGTTCCCGCATTTCCTGGTGCTACATATAAATTTTGACATTTATCGCTTTGTAACATTTTCCAAGCTAAAGCATGCTCTCTTCCTCCTGAACCTAATAGTAAAATATTCATTTTTGTTGTGTTTAATCTGAACTTGTTTCAGATTCTCATCTTAATTAGTTCTGTTTAGTTGTTTTGGCAAAAATACTTTGTTTTGTTTTTAAAATATAATTTTCGTTTAAAAAGTTTTAGTTTTCTTATTTTTGATAAAATTTACAAAACGTGTTCAAATTATTTGATTTTTCATTAAAAATAAATGGTTTTCCGATAACGAAAGCTAAAGCTGAATTTGAAAAAATTATAGCTATTTCTGATGAAAAATTTGAAACTTATGTCTTAGAAAAACGAAATGAAATTTTGAGTTTTCATCTTCAAAATAATTTATTTTATAAAAACCTTGTTGGAAAATCTGAAATTAAAAACTGGAATGATTTACCCGTTTTAAGTAAGAAAGACTTACAGCATCCTTTACGGGAAAGACTTTCAATTGGTTATTCACCTAAAAAAGTTTTTGTAAATAAAACTTCTGGTTCAAGTGGTGATCCTTTTGTTTTTGCAAAAGATAAAGAATGTCATGCATTGACTTGGGCTTCTATAATTTATCGTTTTGGTTGGTATGGCATTGATTTTAATTCAAGTTATCAAGCTCGTTTTTATGGAATTCCTTTGGATTTTATTGGTAATAAAAAAGAACGTTTAAAAGATTTTTTGAGTAATCGTTTTCGTTTTTCCATTTTTGATTTGTCTGATGAAGTTTTAGAAAATGTTTTGAAAAAATTTCAGAAATCAAAATTTGATTATATCAATGGTTATACCAGTTCGATTGTTTTATTTGCTAAATTTCTTAAACAAAAAAACATTGTTTTAAAAGATATTTGTCCAACCTTAAAAGTTTGTTTGGTAACTTCTGAAATGCTTTTTGAAGAAGATAAAATACTAATGGAAAATCAATTTGGTGTTCCAATTGTGAATGAATATGGTGCTTCTGAATTGGATTTAATAGCTTTTGAAAATACAAAAAACGAATGGCAAGTTAATTCTGAAACTCTTTTTGTTGAAATTTTAGACGACAATAATCAACCCGTTTCAAATGGAAAAGAAGGGAAAATTGTGATTACCTCTTTATACAACAAAGCACATCCTTTTATTAGATATGAAATTGGTGATGTTGGAGCTTTAGATGAAAAAAGTACTTGTAGAAAACCTATTCTTAAAAAATTAATTGGTCGTACAAATGATATTGCTGTTTTACCAAGCGGCAAAAAATCACCAGGATTAACGTTTTATTATGTCACCAAAAGTATAATTGAAGATGATGGAAATGTTAAAGAATTTGTTGTTAAACAAACCCAAATTGATTCGTTTGAAATTGAATATGTAAGTGAAGTTGATTTAACTTCATCCCAAATTAAGAAAATTGAAAGTGCTATTGAGTTGTATTTAGAACCTAATTTAAAATTTGTTTTTACTAGAAAAGACTTTTTAGAAAGAAGTAAACATGGAAAATTAAAGCAGTTTCAATCTATGTTTTAATTTCTATACTTCATAAAACCGCGATACATCCAATGCAACATGTAATAAGTAGATTGTAAAACATTTAATTTTTCAACTTCTCTATAAAATTGCCATTGATATTTTAAAAGATTTGATTTTTTTCTGGAAAGTGAATTTTCTCTAATTCTATAAATGGCTTTTGGTTCTTGAATTCCGTATGCAAAAGGAATTTCTTTTAGATATTGCAGCCACAAACCCATATCTTGACGTTTTCTAATCAAAGGCATTGTTTTTTTACCTAACGTTTCAATATCTAAAAAAGCCGTTAAACAACTTATTGAATTTGATTTTAGAATGTCTGTATAAGTTACTTTTTGAGGCACAATAAAATCAGAATAAATAAAATTTAAATTTTCATCTGAACGTTTATAGGATGAAAACACAAAATGAATTCCCGTTTCTTGAATGGTTTTGATGCTATTTTCGACAAAATCCTCAAACCAAATGTCATCTGCGTCTAAAAACGTCATATATTTTCCAGAAGCGTTTTCAATTCCTTTATTTCGAGCTACTGCTGGACCAGAATTTGTTTCTAATTGATGAAGTTGTATTCTTTTGTCTTTGGTAATAAAATCTTTTATTAATTCAATTGTATTGTCAGAAGAACAATCGTCAACTAAAATCATTTCCCAGTTTTGATAGGTCTGTTTTTGTACCGATTGAATGGTTGCAGAAATATATTTTGCTGAATTGAATGTTGGTGTAACTATGGAGACTAAATCGTTCATTAGTAGGCTTTTTCTTCTCCTTTGAAAATATTTACGACTGTTTGAATGATTATTTTTATATCCATGATAAACGACCAATTTTCAATATAAAACACATCAAATTTAATTCTATTTATCATGTCGTCATCCGTTTCAATTTCACCTCTAAAACCTTTTACTTGAGCTAGGCCAGTTACTCCTGGTTTTACATAATGCCTAACCATATATTTTTTAACCTTATTACCATAAGCAACGTTTTGTGACCACAAATGAGGTCTTGGTCCAACGACAGACATTTCTCCTTTTAAAACATTATAAAATTGAGGAATTTCGTCAATACTCGTTTTTCTTATAAATCTACCTATTTTAGTAACTCTAGGGTCATTTTTAGAAGCTTCTGTTTCTGTAAGCCCGTTTAATTGCATCGAACGAAATTTGTAACAAATAAACTCTTCTTCATTAATTCCTGGTCGACTTTGTTTAAAAAAAACTGGCCCTTTTGATTCTAATTTTATTAAGACTGCCAAAAGGGGTGTTAACCAAGATAGAACTCCTACAAATACAATTAGAGCAAATATTACATCAAATACTCTTTTAATTATTTGAATACTTGGATGGTGTAAAGGTGTTTTTTGTAAAGTTAATACTGGAAATAAATCATAATAATTTGTTCTAAAATTTTTAGAAAAAATAGCTGTAGAATCAGGAATGAACTTAATTTCAATTTTATTTTCGTCAGAAAATTCAACTAATTCTTTCATTTGGTCATTAGTTATTTCATCAAGAGAACAATAAATTTCATCTATATTATTTTCAAGACAAAATGTTGGAATCTCTGCCGTTTTGCCAATAATTTCATTGTTTTTTATTTTATCTGAGAAAAACCCTTTAAATCGATATCCATAATCATCTCTTGAATGAAATATGTTTTTAAGATTCATTGCTTCTTCTGAAAAACCTAAGATAATTACATTTCTAAAATTATTACCAGTAGATAATCTATATTTTTTTAGATAATAAAACAATAAAGTTTTGAAAAGAATTATTATTAAAAAAAGAACTAGTAAGTAAATAGAAATTGCTTTTCCACTAAATATTGCCTGTTTATGAAAGGGAAAAAAAGCGATAATTAATAATCCAAAAAAAACTGCTTGTTTAACAATTTTGGTAATAATTTCAACTGGAGTAGTGTATCTAAAAACTTCATAAAATTTTGTAAAAAAAGACACAATTACCCAAGAGATAAAAAGAAATAATCCAAAGTGCAAATTATTAACATTTAATCCCTTAAAAAAATTAGGAAACAATACCAACAAGGTAACTATATCCAATAAGATACTTAGAGGTCTTATATATTTTGAATATCTTCCTTTGTTCATGGAATTAGTGAATGTATTTTGTAAAATCTTTATGTTCTTCTTTCATCAATTCTTCTTTTGATAAAGATTTAAAATAATCGTACGTTATTTTCATTCCTTCTTCTCTAGAAACTTTTGCTTCCCAGCCTAAAATTTCTTTTGCTTTAGTTGTGTCTGGTTGTCTTTGTAAAGGATCGTTCATAGGTAAGGGATGATATACTACTTTCTGATTTGTACCTGTCAATTTTATGATTTCGTCGGCAAAATCTTTTATAGTGATTTCGTCAGGGTTTCCAATATTAACTGGTAAATGATAATCTGATAATAACAATCTATAAATTCCCTCTACTTGATCGTCAACATAACAAAAAGATCTGGTTTGACTTCCGTCTCCAAAAATAGTTAAATCTTCTCCACGTAAAGCTTGTCCAATGAAAGCTGGTATTACACGACCATCATTTAATCGCATCCTTGGACCGTAAGTGTTAAAAATTCTGACAATTCTAGTTTCTACACCATGAAAAGTGTGATAAGCCATTGTTATTGACTCTTGAAAACGTTTTGCTTCATCATACACACCTCTTGGACCAATAGTGTTTACGTTTCCATAATATTCTTCTGTTTGTGGATGAACTAACGGGTCTCCATAAATTTCTGAAGTAGAAGCAATAAGAATTCTTGCGTTTTTTACGCGCGCTAACCCTAAAAGATTGTGAGTTCCTAATGAACCTACCTTTAATGTTTGGATTGGAATTTTTAAATAATCAATTGGGCTTGCAGGTGATGCAAAATGCAAGATATAATCTAGTTTTCCTGGAATATGTACAAATTTTGTAATATCGTGATGATAAAATTCAAAATTTTCATTTTTAAATAGGTGTTCAATATTTTTTAAATCTCCT
This sequence comes from uncultured Flavobacterium sp., assembly GCF_963922255.1. Taxonomy (GTDB): domain Bacteria; phylum Bacteroidota; class Bacteroidia; order Flavobacteriales; family Flavobacteriaceae; genus Flavobacterium. The sequence goes on from NZ_CAWUIC010000002.1 coordinate 294,947, forward strand.
GTTATAAGGTTATCCATACCTATAACGAAATATCCTTCTTTTATAAATCTGTCACATAAATGTGATCCTAAAAAACCAGCTGCTCCGGTAATTAATATTCTCTTCATCTTATTGATATTTACTCTTTTTTGGTACTATTAAAAAGACAGTAAAATAGTGTAAAAAACATTACACCTCTTTGTCTCCACAAAAAAGATTCTGTCAAAAATAAGCTAATCATTAGAACTGCAAAAGCAATATGAATAAAATCTTTGTGTTTAATAGCATTTTTAAGGTTAAATAACAACATTAGCATTAAAAGTGTAATTCCTAAAAAACCTAACTCTGCAAAAACTTGAAAATATTGGTTATGAAAATTCTTTTTTTGATAGCCTTCTATTTCTTCTGTGCCTTGAAAAACATTGTAATAAACTGCTTTCTCTTCCATTTTTTTATACGAAGCATTAAGGCCAAATCCATTCCAAAAAATATTATCCTCTTTTAAAAACTCAAAAAATAATCTGGCTTGATATACTCTAAAAGCTGTGCCTGGAAAAAAATCATTAGGTGTAAATTTTTCATTTGTCCAAGCTTCTGCAATACTGACATTATGAACTCCTTCTGGTAGTCCTTTAATTACATTACTACTCAAGCTTTTATCTGAATTGGTTTGAAACTCTAATTGAAATCTTTCTTTTATCTTTCCAAACGAAAACACAAATCCGATTATAATTAAAAAAAGGAAAACATTTCTTAATCGCATTTTATTAGCTGATTTAGAAAAAAAGAAAAAGTGAATTAGTATTAATACAATGAATACTAAAATGATGTTTTTAGAGGATAACAAAACAATAAACCCAAATAAAACTAATGAAATTATTGTGTTAAAAGTTGAAATTTTTGTTGATGCATAAAAATAGAAAAAAGCAATTGCTACAAAGACAGAAACATGAATTGCATTTAACTCTTTAGAAACCAATCCTATGTCATTATCGTATTCTCCATGATAGAAAAAAACACTTATGTCTTTTAAAATGAAAAATCTAATCACAGCTCTCATTAAAAAATAAACCACAATTAAAACTATTGAAAAGCTATAGTATTTTAAAATTTTATTTTTAAATTTTTCTGTAATTGGCTGTAATACCATAAAAGCTATTGGAATTAATAATAGCGCAATTTCTTTTGGTAATGCCTTTATTGTTAACGCTTTATCAATACTCCAAAAATAAGAGAGAAGCATTAAAATATATAAAAGTATAGGTAAAAAAAGCTCTTTTGAGAAAATGAAGCTTTTCTTTTTTAAAATTAGTAAAACTGATCCTAAAAATAAAATTAGAGAAACATTATTCAACCCTAAAGAAAGTGGAATTGTAACAAATAGTAACAATAAAAAAAGGAAGGAACTATTTTCTTTATTTTCCGATTGTATGTCGGTTAAAACATTCTTCAAAAAGTTGTAAATACTGCCCATTTATTTTATTCCAATTAAAATCTTTAATGATAGCTTCATAGTTGTTTTCAATAAACTGCAAGTTATCATTTTTTTTGATAGTTTGAAGTAATTTTTTAACTTCTTCGGGTGAAGAAAAATAATAAGCGTTCTCTTTTAAAACTCCTTTATTAAAATCATTATTGTGTGCTAAAATCAAAGCTTTTGAAGCCATCGCTTCTAACAATGAAGGATTTGTGCCTCCAACTGAATGTCCGTGAAAATAAAATTTAGAGTAATAACGAAGGTTATTTAAATGTTCTAAGTTATAAATTCCACCCATAAATCTTATGTTTTTGTGGTTTTTAAATTTCTCTTTCAAATAACTTCCATATTTTGTTTCATGATTACCCACAACTAAAATAGGTGTATCATCTTCTTTGTTTAAAACAACACCTTCTAAAACCATATCAAGATTATTTTCTGGTTCAAAACGAGCCATAATCATGTTATAGTTTTCTTTTTCTACATTATATTCTTTAATTACATTTTCGTTTGGATTATTAAACGGATGTGCTCCATAAGCAATATATGTTGAGTCTTTTTTGTATCTTTCTTTTAAGAATTTTTTTATTCCTATGGAATCTGAAACTAAATAATCGCTACTAATAGCCGCTAATCTTTCTGCAAAACGAAGAAATTGTTGTACAGGTTTTGAATATTTTGAGCGTTTCCACTCAATTCCGTCCATATTTGTTATGACAATCGATTTCTTAGGTAAAAGAGGAAACCAAATGGAATTACTTGTGTAACCAAGTTGTAAAATTATATCAAAATCTCTTTTGCGTGAATCCATTATGCAGTTATAATCATAAATGAATTGTCCAAAAGTACCCATTTTGTGTTCTGGATCGTTTTTATGTATTAAGTTTACACCATGAAATGTTTTTTCTTGATATTTATGATTATGTGAATTGTAGCAATACACTTCATGTCCTTTCTCTACTAAATATACTGAAAAAAATTCTGCAAATTGTTCAAAACCTCCGTAATAATTAGGAATACCTCTTGTTCCAAGAATAGCTATCTTCATAGTTTTATAACTTGAGGCAAAAATATATTTATTTTTTTAATTAGATAAGTTCTTCAAATGTTTTTTCAAATTTATCTACATGGTTTTTTAATGAAAAATGTGTGTTTGCTCTCAAATAACCTTCTTCACCAAATGATTTTCTTTTATCTGAACTTTTTAATAATTCAATTAAAGCATCAGCTAATGCGTTTTCATTATTTGGTTCAAATAAAATTCCTGTGTTATTAGGTACTACAATTTCTGTTAAACCTCCATGATTGGCTGCTATAACTGGTTTTTTAGACATCATTGCTTCTATAGCTACCATTCCAAACGGTTCTGGTTCTGTTGACGGTACTACTGCTATATCGATTGAATCCCAAAATTGCCAAATATTATTCTGAAAAGGTATAATTTTTACTCTTTCTTCTAGTTTAAAGGCTTTTATTTTATTTTCTAAATCTCTTTCAAAAAACTCTTGATTTGGTGGTGCTGAACCAATAAAAACCAACTTAGCTTCTGGTTGCTTTTCGGCAATTAAACAAAATGCTTTTAATAATAATTGTTGCCCTTTCCAGCTATTAATTCGTCCAATTAAACCAATGACAGTTGAATTTTCATTTACTTCAAAATAATCGTTTCTTACTTGTTTAATTGTTTCAAGAGAAGTAATACTTTTTTGGTTTACATCTAATCCGTTCCAAATAAAATCTGATTTTTTGGTTAACGTTTCATTTCCTTTTATCCAAAAATTCATGGTTTCTTTTGAGTCATAAATGATTTTGTGATTGCTTTTTATGCCTAAAATTTTCTTGAAAGAAAGGTTAAATATCTTTGGTTTAGCAATAATTTCTTGAACATGCCACAAGTGTTTGATTTTGTTTTTTTTGGCAAAAGAAATTCCAATTAAAGCAGCTAAAGTGTGTGAATAAACGAGTTTAAAATCATATTCTTTGTGTAACTTATCAAGTGCTTTTATACCTTCTCTGTATTCTTTAAAGAACTTTATCATGTTCCTTGGTGTAAACATTTTTCGATAAAGTTTTAAAACCGGTGATATAATTACCTTAATATTGTTTTTTTCAAACTCCTCTTTTAAAGGACCATCAAAAGGAAGGATAACTATTGGCAAATATTTTGTTTTATCTAAACTAGAAATAAACATTAGTATGGTTTTATCAGAACCATATAATTCTGCAGATTGATGGATAAAAAGAATACTTTTCATTGATGTTTTGTTTATTCAATTATTTTTTCTCTATAGCAAATTAAAAATCCTACTAATATAGTTTTAGTATCAATTAAATTATAAAATCCAAGAAATACCCAATTTGATAATATTAAAAAGACTCCTGTACCAATAAATAATAAGTTAATGTTTTTAATGAGTTCATTATTGCTTTTTCTCTTTTTAAAGAAAAAGTAAATTGTATAAAAAAATATTAACAACCCTAACAACCCTGATTTTAGAAAAACAATCATAAAGCCATTGTGAAGTATAGATATAAATCTCAATTCCATATCTCCAAGATATACTTTTTGTCTTAAATCTATTCTAGAACCAAGTCCTTTACCAAATATGACATCAACAATTCCTCCTTTTGAAACTTGTCTTACAGTCATAATATTTTCGTAAGCACGATAATGATCATTAAAATCTTTATAATCATCTCTTTTAATTTTAGTTTTAAAAGTTTCTGATGGTGCTACTTTAATTTTATATAAAAATGCTTCAATTCCTTCACCATTACGCTTTGGGTTTATATATAAAACTGTTGAATATCCTATTATTGATAACAATATTATAGAGGTAAATACCAAAATTGATTGCTTAGTAATTTTAAAATAACCTTTCATGGCAACCACTAGAATTAGTAATTGCAAAAAGTTGGTTCTTGCTAAATATAAAAATACTGAAAAACCAATTATTGCAATTAAAAGCTGAATTTGTTTTTTGGTATAGTTTAATTGAAACTTTTTGTGAAAAATTAATATTGCTAAAATATACACTTCATAATCACTAAAATAACCACCATATTCTCTAATGTCATTCACTGTTCTAATTCCATAAACTACAACCGCAAAAAGAACAACCGAGATGTGAATGATAGCTATTATAAAACCTGTATTGATTAAAAGTTTAAAGCCGTTTTGAAGAGTTCTTTTGCAAATTTGATATCCTATAAAAAAACCAATTATAGGTTTAAACAAATAAGTAACATCCCTAATGATATAATATTTTTCATAATCGTGAAAAAACATTACAAATAGTGCAATAAAGAATACAATAAAAAAAGGTATTGTAATTTTTAAAATTGAAGTTGAATATGATTTAGTAATTGTTACTAAAACCCCAATTGTCCAAGTACTAATTGTCAATTCAAAATGATCCAGATAGGGTATAGCGATGCATAAAAAAAATATGAATTGATAAAAAAAATTATTTGGTATGGTTATCTTCATTATTCGATATGCTTTAATATTTTTGCAGGAACTCCACCAATTACAACATTATCTGGAAATTCTCCATTCACAACAGCTCCAGCAGCAACTACCGAGTTATTTCCTATTTTTGAACCATCTAAAAATGTGACTTTTGCACCAACCCAAATATTATTTCCTAAGGTTATTCCTTTAGAAGTAACACCTTGTTCTCTGATTAGTTTTGAAGTGTCTTGAAACTTGTGGTTTTCTGAATGAAAAGAAATGTATGAACCCATTATTACATCATCTCCAATTACAATTCCTCCTGGTGCTCCAAAATGTGTGAAATCTCCAATAGCAGAATTATTTCCCATTTTTAATCCTTTCCCGTATTTTGAGAAATGGCTTGTAGATAATAAATTTGAATAAGCTCCAATTTTTACGTTGTTTCCTAATTCTATTTTTTCTTTGGCATAACCGTCAAGTCGGGTATGTTTTTCTATAGTAACATTTTTACCAAAAACAATATTACTTTTATTTAAAAAAGTACAATTTTTACCCACAAATACTTTTTTCTGTAAAAACAAATATCCTCTAATAACCATAATTAACCGCAAAAAAAGTGTATGGTAAATAAGTCCTACTGGTATATCCTTGTCAATGGTATATGACTTACCTGTTTTACTTATTAATCTTTGAACTATTGACTTAATCATTGCTTAATTACTACTTATTTTTAAAGTATTTTTTCTTACGCAAGATAAATAAAATATAATTATTATGATCTCAGTAAAAATTAGTGAATAGAGTACACCATACACTTCATAACTTGGAATAACCAATCTGATTAATAAAAGACTAATAATGACCATTATAGCTGTTAATCGAATGTAGAATTTTTTATAATTAAAGGCTAAAACTAATTGTTTCAATGGTGTAGAAATTGCCATTAATAATGGAATAAAAATAGCAACTTCTAACAATTCACTTAAGAAGTATCTATTCGTTGGATTAAAGTAAGAGACTATTTCATAAGAAAACACGTAGAAAAAAATCATTCCGGTTAATACAAATAGAAAGTTTAAGCCGTTATAAATTTTCCAATTTCTGAAAGCTACATTTGGAGTGTGTTCCACTTCATAACAAACTTTTGGAAAAATAAAGTTGAAGAATAAAAATATATATGTTTTAAATATTACAATTATCTGTTCGATAATTTTATATTGACCAGCCATTAAATTACTACCAAAATAACTGACCATAATTACAGGAGCATAGAGTTGGAGCGAAACAAAAATTTGAGAAGAAAACATAGAAAAGTCATTTTTCAAATGCTTTTTTATTTCTAGAAATGATACAACTTTTAGATTAAAACTATACTTTTTAAAAATTAAAAGTAGTACAAATAAATTGGCAATTATCATTCCCAAGCCCCACCAAAGGTTGATATAAATATAATCTTCAACAACTTTTACAGTTAAAAATATTCCAGTTAAATAAATTACTTTAGAAATTATGTTTAATAATGTAATCCATTTTACATTTTCAACACCTTGCAAAAACCATGTTGGATTTACAAACTGTCCTATTAAAACAGATAAGCTAAAAACAAATAGTATTTTCTCTTTTCTAAAATACGGAATATAAAAAAAACATAGCGTTGCAATCAATAATACAACCATTAAAATAACAAACTTAACGGCATAGGTTGTTAAAAATATTTTTTCGGTATTGGCATGATTATCTCGATTAATAGAAATTTCTCTCACACCAACTATATCTGAACCATAATCAACGAAAACAATTAAAAAAAAAGCAATTGCCATTCCAACGGCTGTTTTTCCAAAGTTTTCTTCACCACAAATATTTACTATATAAGGAACAACAATTAAAGGAGTAACCAAATTAAACAACTGTCCAAACCCATAAACAGAGAGCTTATGAAATTGCTTATTTTTAAATAAAATTGAAGTAATTCTATTTAGCATTAGCTCCCTTATTATAAAGTTTGTTTAACTGCTCTTTTAATTTATCTCCCTTTGGATAAATTGAAGGTCCATTTAATTGTCTAGGATTTTTTCTTTTTAAAACTCCGTTATTTTTGTCTAAAGTGGTGTTGTTTTCATCCGGTCTAAAATACCAATATATTTCTTCCCCCTTGGCTTCAAAAGTTGATTCTAAATAGGAAACGCAAATTTTATTTAAAACAATTTCTTGATTCAAAATATTATTTCCAAAATCTATTCTCAATTGATTAGGTAAAATATTATTTGGAATTTCGATTACAATTTCTTGATTTTTAATTGAACCATCTGTTTTCTTCCAAACAGCTTGTTCTTCTTTAAAATCTATGGAGTTGTCAGAAGTGTAAAAAACTCTAATTGAGTCATTTTCTTTTATAACGGTTTCAATTTTAATGATGACTTTATTGGAATCTTTATCTCCATTACAAGATGTAAACAGAGCCAAAATAATGACAAGAAAAATAGATTTTATAAAGTGTTTCTGCATTTGATTAAATTTAAACAAAATTACTTTAAAAAAACAAAAAACCACAAACTATAAATTAATTTGTGGTTTTCATTTTCTTTTGAACTAATTTAATTAGTTATTTTAACTATTTCATCTAAAATTGGTTGATTAGGATAAAAATATGGTGTTGTAAACTTTTCGTTATTTTTAAGGAAAGTGATTGTTCCATTAACTTCGTCTATTTTAGTGTTAATTGCTTCATTTTTCACAAAATAATTAAAAAATTCTGATCCTTTAACTTCAAATGATTTACCGTAATAACTAATTTTAAATTTCTCTAAAATAATATCTCCTTGGTTTTCATTGATACCAAAATCAAAACGAATATTAGTAGGTAAAATTTCTTCTGGAAATTCTACAATAACTTTTTGACTTTCAGGTTGTGCTTTTACTCCTCTCCATATAGCTTTATCTGCAGTAAAATTAATAGTTTTGTCTTCAGTATAATATACTGCAAAATCATCTTGTATTAGACTAATAACATCAAATTCAACTATAAAATTTTCTTTTAAATTAGTGTCTTTTGATGTTTCTTCTTTTGTTTCTGTAGAAGTTTCTTTTTTACATGAACTAACAATAAATACAAAAAAAACTGGTATTAAAAATAATAGACTTTTTTTCATTGTTTCTAAATTAAATATTTTGAGCAAAAGTATATTTTTTTTTAATATTTATTTATTTTTTTTCAAGTTTAATATAATTTAATATTGCATTTCTATCCTGACTATTTTTTACGATGTCATTATCATAAATTATTTTAAATCGAACCTTTCTATCTAAATCATTTGAAAAAGAAAACTTTTCTTCTAAATTATTTTCAAGGTTACTTAAATAAACATTAGCAATTTCTGTATCATCAATCTTAAAAACAAGGTGTGCGTTTTCATTATCTATAGGGTTTTTAGGCAAACTAACTCCTTTAACAACTAGATCATATTCTCCTTTTTCTAATGTAATGAATGTGGATTTTTTTTCAGTATTTTCAAATAAAATCATGTTTCCAATACCGTCAAATGTAGCCGTTTTAAACATATCTAATCTTATCGAATTTTTATCTGAATTTTTATCTGATTTGGGAACATAATATTTAGTCCAACAATCAAAATAACTAAAATCTTCTACTAAATTAAAATTCTCTTTTAAATAGTTTTCGGATTTTTCTGTAAGTTCATAATTCTGAAAATGAGCTCCGATAAACCAGAATGGAACTTCTCTAGTTTTTTGAGTTTGCATGTTGTCAACAAAATCCTGTAATTTTTGCTCTCTAGTATTAGTATTAATTGAGTCGTTTTTAAAAAAGTAGTTTAAGTGCCATGCCCAAGTAGATACTACAATTGCATTTGAAGTGTTTTTCTCAATGATTTTTTTTGTAAGCTCTTCATATTGAGTTTTAGATGGTGTATTATAATAATTTTTTACAGCCAATAAATCAGTTAATGATATTGTGACAAAAATTAAAAGTATAATTCTTTGAATGATTACTTGTTTTATATTTGTAATTGATATAGCTAAAATTAATATAATTGCAGGTAAAACACTTATAAAATATCTACTTATTATCATTGGTATATCTAAATATGACCTTAGAAAAGGGATAAATAAAGTTATAAATATCCAAATAGTTAATACACAAAAACTTAAAAGACTTTTGTTATCTTCTATATGTTTTTTGGATTTTTTATTAAATGTGGTATTAAAATAAAATAAACTTAACACAAATACTATGTACAACAGTGATTCTGCTCCTCCAAATAAATCTTTAAATAACTGTGTGTAGACATCTAAACCAGGTGGTTGTATCCAAAATGATTTTATTTTAGTAACTATAAAGAATATTTTTATAGAAGGCAACCATAATAGTAGTATTAAAAAACCTGTAATTATTGTTTTTTTAATAAATGGTATTTTTTCGCTTTTAGGTTTCTCTAATAATACTAAAACAAGGATTAAAACTTGAGCTACCAATACAAACAGTCCAAAAAAATGAGTGTTTATCATTAATGCTGCAAAAATTCCAAAATATGTAGCATTTTTTAAATTATTATCTCTTATGAAAAGAATTAACCTATAAAAGGACAATATTGTAAACAATGATAGCAATACGTATGGTCTAGCTTCTTGTGAATACCAAATATGAAAATAATTTACACATAGTAAAAGTGCTGCAATTATTCCAGTTTTTTTAGAAAGCATAGTTCTTCCTAATAAATAAATTGCATAAACACTAGCAACACCAATTATTGCACTAATCATTCGCATTGCAAATGAGGAATGTCCAAAAACATATGCAACAATTCTCGTTATATGAAAATATAAGTGAGGCATTTGTTCTCTAAAAGCCATGATTTCATAAAATTCAGAATAACTTAATTTGGGATCTGATTCTATCATTGTGTGTATTTCGTCAATCCATATACTTTGAAAATCTATATGATAAATACGTAATATTGCTGCAAAAATTAATATTGCAATTAAGATATAGTTATTTTTTATTTTGTTTAACATAATTATTTTTTGGTTAATTCAGTAGTACTTTCAATGAATTCTAAGTAGATTTTATCGTTTGGTGCAGTGATGTTTTTTCTAGTACTTAGTTGTAATAGCAAAACTATAAGTGTAACGGAGAATAATTGCAAAATTATTCCTGATATTATTAGTATTAAACTGGATGCCCAACCAGGAATGGCTGTATCAGTAAAAATTTTTTGAAATAAAATATACATTACACTAATGAAACAAACTCCAATACCATATAAAGAAAATTTTAATATTCTTAAAGAAAGAAAATCAAAGTAAACTGCAATTGAACTTAATCCATGAATAATCAAATTATTCATATTCATTTTTGAAACTCCTTTATACCTTTTTCCTCTATCTAATAATAATTTATCAAAAGGTATTTTTGATTGAATCACAGAACCAGAATAATGATTCCAAATATTACTTTGATTTGCAATTTTTCCTAAATGCTTCTTTGGAATTATACTGTAGTTTCCAAAATTTATACGTTGTCCTGTTAAAAAATAAAATAAATATTTATAAAAGAAATAGCCTGTTTTAAAAAGAGTTGACTCTTGTCTTTTTTTTCTTTGGGCAAAAATAATTTTATTTGATAATTCTGCTTCAGCTTTTTCAATTAAGCATGTAATATGTTCTGGCTTATCTTCTCCGTCACAATCCATTACAACCAAATAGTCAATATCTTTTATTTCATTATAAATATATTGAATGCCAATTGCTATAGCTCTTTGGTGTCCAACATTGATTTTTAGATTTAAAATAGAAGTAGAAATGTCATAATCAAAATCATTATTTTCTTGATTTGAACCATCATTTACAACAAGCAGTGATATTTCATATTGATCTAAATAGTCTTTCTGGACTTTACTTATATTCTTTATTAAGATACTTAAGCTTTCCCAATCATTATAAACTGGAGTTAAACAATATATTTTTTTTATTTGTTTCATTTTTTATTGATTATTTCATACTCATATATTAATTCTAAGAGTAATGTTTTTTGGATTTTTTATAAAATAATCAAATAAAAAATCCGTGTAAATTTATACGTTTTTTTTGAATATTAAATAACAAAAAAATTGTACTTTGCTCTTAAATTCAAATTGGCATAAATGCATAAACCAATATTAGGCATAATTTCACCCTGTTACAACGAAGAATTGGTTTTGAATCAAACTTCAATGCAATTAAACACAATTATTAAAGATTTAATATCTAAAAATATTATTTCTGAAAATAGTTTTATTGCATTTATTGATGATGGTAGTGTAGATAATACATGGAAAATTATTAAAGACAATTCTAATAACTTTACAAATATTAAAGGTTTAAAATTAGCCAAAAATGTAGGCCATCAAAATGCTCTATTGGCTGGTTTACTTACTTATAAAAATGAGGCTGATGCTTTAATTTCGATTGATGCTGATTTACAAGATGATATTTCGGTTATTGAAGAAATGATTAGTAAGTTTTCTCAAGGAACAGATGTAGTTTATGGTGTTCGAAAAGAAAGAAAAACCGATTCTTTTTTTAAAAGAAATACAGCGCTGCTTTTTTATAAGTTAATGAAAAAAATGAGGGTTAATCTGGTATATAATCATGCCGATTTTCGACTTTGTAGTAAACGTGTTTTGAATGCATTAGAGGAATATGGAGAAGTCAACTTGTTTTTAAGAGGTATTATTCCAACTATCGGTTTTAATCAAGGTGTTGTGTATTATGATCGTTTAGAGCGATTGGCAGGAAAATCAAAATATTCATTTTTAAAAATGATGTCTTTTGCTTGGAACGGAATTACTTCTTTTAGCAATTATCCTTTGCGATTGGTTACAATTATTGGTTTTGTAATCTTCTTTTTATGTTTGATTATGTCTGCTTATGCTCTTTTTGGACTATATACTGGCAATTATGTTCCTGGTTGGTTATCTACAGTTTTACCTATGTACTTTTTAGGTGGTGTGCAACTTTTTTGTTTTGGAATTATTGGTGAATATATTGGTAAAATTTATTCAGAAGTTAAAAAAAGACCAAGATATTTTATTGATAAAAAAATCGACTAAAAGATATGGAAGAAAATTTTGAAAAAAAATACCATGATGTTGAAACCAATCATTGGTGGTTTAAATCAAGAAGAAAATATTTAATTGATTTACTTAAGAATAGTCCTAAAGATTCTAAAATTTTGGATATTGGTTGTTCTTCTGGTGTTTTCTTAAAAGATTTGGAAAATTTAGGTTTTGATTCTATTAATTTATATGGAATTGATATCAGTGAAAAAGCCATTTCTAATAGCAAGAAAAATGGTCTAACCAATACTTTTGTTATGGATGCTCAAAATATCACCTTAACAGAAAAGTTTGATATTATTGTAGCTTCGGATTGTTTAGAACATCTAGAAAACGATACAAAAGCTCTAAATAATTGGGAAAGTTTACTAAAACAAAACGGTAAAATGTACGTTTTTGTTCCTGCTTTTATGAGTTTATGGAGTTATCATGATGAAGTTAACATGCATTATAGACGTTACAAAAAAAATGAATTAAGATTAAAAATAGAAAATGAAAATCTAAAAATTATTAAATCTAGTTATTGGAACTTCTTCTTGTTTATTCCTGTTTATGTTTTTAGAAAAATTTCATCAATATTCCATCAAAAAAAATCAGGAGAAAGTGATATTACAATTGGAAATTCTTTCCTAAACAATACTTTACTCCAACTTTTAATTTTTGAAAATAAACTATTAAAAATGATAAATTTCCCTTTTGGAGTCAGTACTTTTTGTATTGCTAAAAAAAGAAATTAAATATTTCTTAAACTAGTTTCCCAATCGTTAATTTGAATACCAAATGTTTTTTTAATCTTTGATTTATCTAAAACACTATAAGCTGGTCTTTCTGCAGGTGTTGGATAACTTGTTGTTGGAATTGGATGTAAATCTATGGTAATATTATTAATTTCAAATATTTTTTGGGCAAAATCGAACCATGAGCATTGACCTTCGTTGCTGAAGTTGTAAATTCCGAAAAGATTTTGGGTTGTAGGTTGTAGGTTGTAGGTTGTACAGATTTTTATTAAACCTTCTGCTAAATCAACTGCATTTGTAGGTGTTCCAATTTGGTCATTCACTACTGATAATTCTTCTCTTTCAGAAGCTAAACGCAACATAGTTTTCATGAAGTTATTTCCGAATTTTGAATAAACCCATGAAGTTCTAATGATAAAATGCTTTTCCCAAAGTTCTCTAATTGCATCTTCTCCATCAAGTTTGGTTTGTCCGTAAACTCCTGTTGGATTTGGTTCATCTAATTCAGTATATGGAGTTGTTTTAGTACCATCAAAAACAAAATCTGTAGAAACATGCAATAAAACAGTATTGTTCATTTTACACACTTTAGCTAAATTCTGCGAACCTAAAACATTGATTGCATATGCTTTATCAGATTCTGATTCAGCTTTATCTACTGCAGTATAAGCTGCTGCATTTATACAATAATTTGGGATAAATTCATCAAAAACTGCATTTACATTATCATAATCCGTGATGTCCAGCTTTTTTGAATCACAAAATACAAATTCTATATCTGAATATTTTTCAGCAATTGATTGGAGTGTTTGTCCTAATTGACCATTTGCACCTGTTACTAAAATTACCATACTTTTTTCGCGTTTTTTAATTCTGGTAAATCTTGATCTTTCTCTGAAATAATGCAGTTTTCAATGGGAAATTGCCAATCTATATTCAGTGATGAATCTTTGTAGCTAATTCCTCCTTCACTTTCTTTGTTGTAAAAATTATCACATTTATAGAAAAATGTAGCTGTTTCACTTAACACAATAAAACCATGTGCAAAACCTCTTGGTACAAAAAATTGTTTTTGGTTTTCTGCTGAAAGTAAAACAGATTCATATTGTCCATAGGTTTTAGATTCTGGTCTAATGTCAACAGCAACATCTAAAACTTCCCCTTGCAAAACACGAACTAGTTTTGCTTGAGCATGTTCTTCTGTTTGATAATGTAGTCCTCTTAAAACTCCTTTTGAAGAATATGATTGATTATCTTGCACAAAATGAACATTATGACCAATTCCTTTTGCAAAAGTGTTTTCATTAAAACTTTCCATAAAATAACCTCTTTCGTCTTTGATTATTTTTGGTTCAATGATAAAACATCCTTCTAATTTTGTTTCTATAAAATTCATTTTCTATGACAATTACAATGGCAAAAAATCAATTTTAAAATTATAAAATCTTATTTCTTTGCACTTTGTTTTAGTTTCTTATATCTATTTTTCTAACAAACTCATTAAATGAGTTCCATAACCACTTTTTAGTAAAGGTTGAGCCAATTCTTTTAATTGATTAGCATCAATGAATCCCATTTTATAAGCTGCTTCTTCAATTGCTCCAATTTTTAGACCTTGTCTTTCTTCTATTACTTGAACAAATTGTCCGGCTTGCATCAAAGATTGAAAGGTTCCTGTATCTAACCAAGCGGTTCCTCTATCTAGAATACTAACCTTTAAGTTTCCTCTTTTTAAATATTCTTTGTTAACATCTGTTATTTCTAATTCTCCTCTATGACTTGGTTTTATATTTGCTGCAACCTCAACTACTGAATTATCATAAAAATAAATTCCTGGAACAGCATAATGTGATTTTGGATGCTCTGGTTTTTCTTCAATAGAAAGCACATTGCCTTCTTTGTCAAAATCTACTACACCATATCTTTCTGGATCATGTACGTGATAAGCATATATTATTCCTCCCTCAGGATCATTATTCGCTTGAAGTAATTCTGCTAAACCAGTTCCATAGAATATATTATCTCCTAAAATTAAAGCAACTTTATCATCACCAATAAATTCTTTTCCAATAATAAAAGCCTCTGCTAAACCGTTAGGATTCTCTTGAACAGCATATTCAAAACGACAACCTAATTTTTTTCCATCACATAATAATTGTTGAAATAATGGCAAATCATGAGGCGTAGAAATAATTAAAATTTCATTAATTCCAGCCCACATTAAAGTTGACAAAGGATAATAAATCATTGGTTTATCGTAAATAGGCATTAATTGCTTACTTACTGCCAAAGTTAATGGATGAAGCCTTGTTCCTGAACCACCTGCTAGAATTATTCCTTTCATATTATGCTAAATTTCTTTTATTCATTTGTTTTTTATAAAATTTTCTAAAGAAAACTATCATCATAAACAAGAAGACAAATAAAATTGGTAATACTATTTTAAGTTTTCCATTTGTTCCTTCTGTATCTTTGATGTTTAAGGTTGAACTTACCTCTTTTATTATATTTTGATAATTAATGAGTCTAACTCTATTGTAGGTTTGTTTGTTTATTAACTGTTCTTTTGAATTAATAACTTCATTTAATTGATTGTTTTCGCTGATGTAAACAGAAGTTGATTTACTTGACTGTTTTGGTAACTCATTTAGTATGTCATTAATCTGTTTAAGTGTTTCATCATTAGATTTTATTTCTAAATTTAAACTCAATTGCATTTCTTTTTTTACATTCGAAAAGTATTCAGAAGTTTCTAAATATTTTAAAATGGGAGTTATTAGATCTTCATTTTTAATTGATTTGCTAGTCTTAATTTTTATTAAATGATACAAATAATTTTTTGCTGTAGTTTCATTTTCTAGAATTTTTTCTAAATCACCTTCTTCAGCCATTAATTGAATTAGTTCAAAATTTGATTCTTTTTCTTGTATGAATTTATAAACGTCAATAATTGGTTCAATTTCAATTAATTTGAACTTTTTAGGCTCTTTAATTCCAATAGATTTTAAAAAAAGAGTGTCATTTTCTTTTCTTTTAGCGTTTATTAAATTTATTTTAGCATATAAATAATCAACACTATTGAAATTTGGCAAAACCACTACTTCATGATCGTAGACTTTTGTTTTATTATCTAGAAAATATCCTAAAACAATACCAATTATAAAAAGTGCAGCTACTATAATTATGTTTCTTTTTATAAATAATATAAAATCAAAAAAAACATCGATAAGTTTTTGAAAAAAATCTCCTATCTTTTTTGACAATTGACCTAAGTCTAATTCTTGGTCTTGTGAATTTGTATTCATGTTTCTTATTTTGTGTTAAATATTTGTTCTAAAATTTTTATAGTAATTAAATAGGTTGGTTTTACACCTGTTGTTCCTAAACCTCCTGAAGCTAATGTGCTTCCTGTTTCTAATGGGTTATCTGAAGCGTAATAAGCATATCTAACTTTTACGTTTGGATTTATACTTTTTCTAATTTTTGATGCCGATTGAATTGCTTTTTGGTAATAAGCTCCTTCCATTTCTAAACCTATTGCTTCCCAAGTTGAATCGTGAAAGAATTTTAATAGGTCTCTGTTTTGAAGTGATGTTCCTAAAACAGTAACCATTGGTCCAGCAAAAACTGGAATACTGTTTCCTTCAAACATTTCTTTAGTCAACTCATTTTCAAAAGGATAATTATCTGCCGTTCCTTCATTGATATGAGCATTTGGAATCATAATATCTCCTTTTCCTCCTTCAAGAATTCCTGCTTTCCCCATTATGGAAACTGACTCTACGTTTAAAAATATTTTTGTTTTATCTATTTTATAAGGTTTCAATAACTCATCAATGGTTTCAAAGGCTTGTTCTCCAAATGCATAATCCATTACGATTAAAACAGGTTTTTCTTTTTCAAATGTAGCAGATTGAAAAGCTGATTTTTTAAAATCAATTTGAGCCGTATCAAAAATCTGAACATCAATGTTAGTTCCTGAAGTGTCAGGTAAAGAAATCATACCGTTTTTAAGCGCGTAATCTTCGACTTTTTTTCGTAAATCTTTGTTGCTAGAACTACTTAAGTCTTCAAAAATCTGAAATTCTGTAGCTTCTTTGTATTTTTTTCCAATTACAGGTTCAGCAAATACTGAATTCATCACACTATGCATATTCGCACTAATGATGTGTATAGGTCTTCCAATTAAATTGTTTTTTTGTAAAACTTCTTTAATGTTGTTTGCCCAAATTTCTCCATAAATATGATGCCCTAAACGTTCCCTTAAAATTGGACTAAAAGTTATGGTTCTTTTGTTGTTTAAAACCACTTCTTCAATGGCTAATTTTCCTAACCAATATACAATGTGCAAAAAGCGTTCTGGTGCTTCTGGTGTAGAAAAATCAGGATAAATGTTTTGAACCTCTGCAAAAGTTCTACCCAAAACACTCGAAATATGTGAAATGGCTTTTTCTCTTTCCACAACAGTCATTTTCTTGTTCTGAAAAACCATTTGTTCTAATTTTTGCCAATCGCGAGTTAGTTCTCCAGATTCATCTACTAAAACTCTATCTTTAATTTTGTGAGATTCGATGAAAATAAAAGTCAAATGTGTCAAAATATCATAAATATCAGAACGACCACGAGTGATTTCCACATTCATTTGTTCGTCGTCAATTCTGTAACAATTTCTTCTTCTTTTTGGAGGAACAATTGGTGTAAAATGCGAATTAGAATAGCCTTCATCTGAAGTTAAATTGATAAAACGACATTGTTCTATGCCAATAGGAAGTCTTTCTATAACGTATAATAAACCACTTAATTCAACTTTTTCTTCGGCAATACTTCCATATATTTCTGGACGTAATGATAATAATGCCTCACGCAATGTTTCTCCTGAAACTCCCATTGGTTTGTAAAAACCTCTGTTAAAAAGGTGACGCATACTTATATATAAACGTTCAATGGCAGCAGAAGATTCTTGAGCTCTTGAACGTGATATGTTTTTAATTTCTTTCATGTATTGTATTTCTAACCTGCAAATATAGTATTTTTAGTTTTCTTGTTGAGTTATTGAAATTTTAATCTTAGGTAAATAATTTGGTTCATCTTCTAATATCCAATTTCCTCTTTCAAATTTATATGTTTTTGTTTCGTTTTTTGAAAGATCAATAAAAGGCATGATGCTACCTGATTTACTTCCTGATAAAACTTGAAAATTATCTTCAATGTTTATTATTTCAAAGGCAACAAATAAGCCTTCTTTTGGTATTATGATTTGATGCTCTAGTAGGTTTATTTTAGCAAAAGAAAACCCTTTTCTTTTTTGTTTAAAAAGATTACCTTCAACATGTGTTAATGGTTCTGATTTAACTGAATCGACAATTTCAATAATTGAATTGTTTGTTATATCTTTTCCTATATTTTGAACTGAATCTGATTCAAAAAAACGGATTTTATATACTGCTTTTTTATCTGAAATATTTAAAGCCATTACATTTATTGATTCAATTATAACTTTTTCATTTTCTGTGGGCTTTATTCCATTTAGATAATAGGCTTTTAAACTTGTGGCTTTTATAATATCTTTTTTAAGGCTATAATCTTCTTTTGATGAATCAAACCAAGTTTTATTTTTCTTACTTGCTATTATTATCTCTTGCTTTAAGAGTTGAATATGAGTAAGATAAGTTTTTCTTTTAAGGTCTTTGACCAATACTTTTTTTATTTCGTAACCCGTTGTAAAAAACCAAAGTGTATCTGTTTTCTTAAAATTTTTCTTTTTAAATTCACCTTTTTCATCTGCTGAAAAATTTAATTCTGGTTTAGAAGTAAATACTCCAACATAAGCAATAGGTTTGCCTGAAATACTATCTAAAACAACCCCTTTTACTTGTGCTGAAAGGGAAAAAGTGGTTAGTAATAGGAGAATTATTTGTTTCATTTTAGTTGGTTAAAGTGAGTTGAATACTCATATCATGAAAATCTTTTTCTTTTATTGGTTTTGCAGTAAATAAATAGGCTTTGTTTTTGGTAATAGAATAAACGGTTGGTTCTTTATTAAAAAAACCTTTTATACTAGGTTCGTAACTTATACCATTAAATTTTCCTTTTTTTCCTTCCATTGTATAGGTAAACTCATATTTATTTTGTTCAATAATTAAGTTTTCAAAACCTATCATTAATCCTTCTTCAGGAAATAAAATATTGTATTTTGAAACGTCTATCATTTGAATATGTTTACCTTTTTTGCAAGTTATGATAATGTCTTCATTAATTAAATTATTTTCGATTTCACCTAAAGAATCTGTTGTAAATATTCGTATCTTTATTTTAGAGTCTTTTACTCTAGATTTTGTCATAAAGCTAATATTTTTTACATACTTGAATTCATAAAATTTATCTTCAAATTTAAAAAGTTTAGCCCATATGTGTGATGTTCCTCCATTACTATAACCCGTTTTAGGTTTCTTAATTTCACCAATAATAATTTCTTCATTATTTTTTTTATCTGTAACAATAACTTCATTTAATTCATACGTTTTTGGAGCAAGTTTTATAATTAAATCTGAACTTTTGGATATCTTTTTATCAAAATAACCCAAATTAGAAACATGAATTATGTTTAAAGAATCTTTGTGTGGCAAAATAAAATTTCCGTTTTCATTTGTGTTGACACCTATCCTTGAGTTTTCATATAAAACTGCTGCATAAGCAATAGGTTTACCTGAAATACTATCCAAAACTACACCTTTTACTTGGGCAGAAAGGGAAAGTGAGATTAATAATAAAATAAGGGTTTGTTTCATATATTTATTTTAGAAGCTGAATCAAGTTCAGCTTGAAAAAAGATTAGGTTTTTAGTTTGTAAGAACGTTGCTTTTTAAAATATAACGTTCATATTCTGTCATTCTGAACTTGATTCAGAATCATTTTTCTATTTTCTCTCATCTATACTCTTCCTAACTTATCAGCAATTTCTCTATTATCACTCAATCTTGGTAATTTATTTTGTCCACCAAGTTTTCCAATGGATTTCATGTAGTTTTGAAAATCATTTTTTGGTACTTTTGAAATTACTATTGTTCTCAATACTTTACCAACAATTAAATCATCGTAATATACATTCTGCTTTCGCATGGCATTGTCGATTTTTAACGCAAATTCATCTAAATTATTAGGTTCGTTTTCAAATTCTATGAACCATTCGTGATATGGTAAACCTGAAGTGGGATTGATTTGTGGTGCAACAGTGAATTCATTAACTCGAACTTCAGTGTTTTCAACAGCTTCTTGTAAGGCACTTTCAACTTCTTTAGCAATGACGTGTTCTCCAAAAGCTGAGATGAAATGTTTTATTCTTCCAGAAACTATAATTCTGTATGGTTTTAAACACGTAAATTGAACTGTATCACCAATATTGTATGCCCAAAGTCCAGCGTTTGTAGAAATGATTAATACATAATTGATTCCTAATTCAACTTCTCCGATTGTATATCGTTTTGCATCTTGATTATGAAATTCTTCGGCTTTTATAAATTCATAGAAAATACCTGAATTTAACAACAATAACATTCCTTTTTCTGTTTGGGAATCTTGATAAGCAAAAAATCCTTCTGAAGCTGGAAATAATTCAATAGAATCTACTTTTCGACCGATTAAATTTTCGAATTTAGCTCTGTAAGGTTCATAATTAACTCCACCATAAATAAATAAATTGAAGTTTTTAAAGGTTTCTCCAACGGGTTTTTTCGCTTTTTCTTTTAGTTTTTCAAAATACATTTGCACCCAAGAAGGAATTCCAGAAATGACTGCCATGTTTTCATTTATGGTTTCTTCAACAATTGCATTGACTTTAGTTTCCCAGTCTTCTATGCAATTGGTTTCCCAACTTGGCATTCTATTTTTTTGTAGATATGTTGGTACAAAATGAGCTACAATTCCGGATAAACGACCTAGTTTTATACCGTTTTTGTCTTCTAAAATTGGACTTCCTTGTAAGAAAATCATTTTTCCGTCTACAAAATCGGCTTTTCCTGTTTCGTGAATGTAGCTTAAAATAGCATTTCGAGCGGCTTGAATGTGAAAAGGCATTGATTCTTTGGTCAATGGAATATATTTGGCTCCTGATGTTGTGCCTGATGTTTTGGCAAAATAAAGTGGTTTTCCTTTCCAAAGAATGTTTGGTTCTCCTTTTACAACTTTATCAACATAGGTTTTTAAACCTTCATAATCTCTTACTGGAACTTTGTTTACGAAATCTTGATGTGATTTTATTTGCGAAAAATTATGGTCTTTTCCGAATTGGGTTTCAGATGCTTGGTTGATTAATTCGAAAAACACTTTTTGTTGAGTTTCCACTGGTTTTGAAACCCACTTTTGTGTTTTTTGATGGATGCTTTTGGCAAATATTTTTGCTGCGAAACTTTTTATACTCATAGTTTGTAAATTAGCCCAGACAGCAATGGAAAGCTTTTTTGTGAAAAAATGTAGTTTTTGTAGTTGTAAAAAAGCGACCAAAGGAAGCTCTTTTTATGACTTACAAAAACACGTTTTTTGCAAAAAACTTGCAATGAATGGCTGGAAATAGCTCCTAAAAACATTATTGAAAATTAATATATTGCGTTGGATTTATTGGGAAGCCTTCTTTCCAAAGTTCGAAATAAAAATTTCCACTATTGTTTTGAAATTCTGTGCTTCCAGATTGACCAATTACTTCTCCTGATTTTACGTTATCTCTTGCTGATTTTGTAAGAAATGAAATATTTTTATAAACAGAAATTAATTCGTCTTCATGTCTAACAATCACTACATATCCTGAAGTTGGTGTCCAATCTGTAAATAAAATGGTTCCAGAAGCTACGGTTTTGATTGGAGTTTCTTTGGCAACTGCAATTTCGATTCCGTAGTTTTTTGATGCAGCGTTGTAATTTTTAATAATTTTTCCGTTTGTGGGTGGAAATAAAACGAAATTTACTTTAGGCTTTGCATTGTCAAACACATTGTATTTGTCTTCAATAGCTACTTGTTCTCTTAATTCTTGTTCTTCTTTTGTAGTTTTTACATCAAAATCTTCAGCTTTGGCAATCGTATTGCTTTGTAGAGAATCTTTATTCAATTTAGCATATTCTAACTCACCAACTAAAACTTTTTTGATAGAAGCAATGTATTTATTATTTAGTTCAACATTATTCTGCAATGAATCTGATTTTATAGCTAAAACAATGGCATCTTGTTTTAATTTAGTAGAAGCATAACCAGGAATATATTCGCGAAGTGGTGTAAATGCAATAATGTAGGTTGTGATGGAAATTAAAAAAATAGCTGAAAGAGTCACCACCACAAAGACATTCATTAAATTTAATTTTAACGAGAACGTTTCTTCAAAAGTATCCTCATTAAGAATTACTAATCTTCTTTTATTGAATAATTTGTTCTTTAAAACTTGTCTTTTAATTTTTTTTTGTGGCATTCTAGCAAAGATTTGTTTTACAAATATAATAATTATGCTTTGTTAAGGGTTTAGCTTTACGATAATTATTAGTTAAAAAAGTAGCATTTGTTATTTTCTTTTTATCTTTGCAGTATTAAATTTTGAAAAATGAATGCATTAGCTATATTTTTAGGTATGATTGGAACTCCACAAATTATATTAATTGTGGTTATTATTTTATTGCTTTTTGGTGGTAAAAAAATTCCGGAAATGATGAAAGGCCTTGGTGGTGGTGTTAAAGAATTTAAAAACGCTATGAAGGAAGAAGAAAATAAAGATTCTAAAAAAGACGAAACGACTACGAAAGAGTAGTTCTTTTTAAATTCCAAAAAATAAAATCCCAAATTCCAATTTTTATTGGTGTTTGGGATTTTTTGTGTTTTATAATATCATAGTCAATTGAATTCTCTTTCTTGCCTCATCAACCTCAACGACTTTTACTTGCACATGTTGGTGTAATTTTACCACTTCATTAACATCAGACACAAAACCTTCTTTTAGTTGGGAAATATGAACCAAACCGCTTTCTTTGATTCCAACATCTACGAAACAACCGAAAGCTGTGATGTTGTTGACAATTCCTGGTAAAATCATTCCTGTTCTTAAATCTTTTATGGTTTTTACGTTGGGATCGAATTCGAAAACTTTGGCTGATTTTCTTGGATCTAATCCTGGTTTTTCTAACTCTTTTACTATGTCTTTTAAACCTAATATTCCGATTTCTGTTGTGATGTAGTTTTCAAGTTTTATTTGACTTATTTTTTCTTTATTAGCAATCAATTCGTCAACCGAAATTTTTAAATCTTTAGCCATCTTTTCGACAATTTTATAGGCTTCTGGATGAACGGCTGAATTGTCTAATGGATTTTTTCCATCTTTAATTCGGATAAAAGCTGCTGCTTGTTGGTAGGCTTTTTCTCCTAATCTTGGTACTTTTTTGATTTGGTTTCTTTCAATAAATGGTCCGTTTTCGGAACGATAAGCTACAATGTTTTCGGCCATTTTTTCTCCAATTCCGGAAACGTAACTTAATAAGGATTTACTAGCTGTGTTAATGTTGATTCCAACTGAATTTACACAACGAACAACAGTATTATCAAGTTCTTCTTTTAATTTGGTTTGATCTACATCGTGCTGGTATTGTCCAACACCAATGGATTTTGCATCGATTTTTACTAATTCAGCTAATGGATCAGAAAGTCGTCTTCCAATGGAAACTGAACCACGAACCGTTACATCGTAAGAAGGAAATTCTTCACGTGCAATTTTACTTGCTGAATAAACAGATGCACCAGCTTCTGAAACTACAAATACTTGAACTGGCTTGTCAAAGGCAATTTTTTTGATGAAAAATTCGGTTTCGCGACTAGCTGTTCCGTTTCCAATAGAAATGGCTTCAATGTTATAAGCATTTACCATCGAACGGATTTTTTTCATGGCCATTGCGCTTTCGTTTTGTGGTGCGTGTGGATAAATGGTTTCATTATAAAGTAAGTCGCCTTTTTCGTCAAGACAAACCACTTTACAACCGCTTCTATAACCTGGATCAATAGCTAAAATTCGTTTTTCTCCTAAAGGTGGAGCTAATAATAATTGGCCTAAATTTCCAGCGAAAACTTCAATCGCTTTTTCATCTGCTTTTGCTTTTGCTTCTTGTAAGGTTTCATTGGAAATGGCTGGTTCTAATAAACGTTTGTAACTGTCTTTTATCGCAATTTTGACTTGTTCTGTGCTTTCGTTTCTTCCTTTTAAGATATTTTCCTCTATGAAATCAATGGCTTCTTCATTTTCAACCTCAACATTTAACTTGATAAATCCTTCTTTTTCTGCTCGCATCATCGCTAATAATCGATGTGACGGTGCTTTTGAAATGGGTTCAGACCAATCGAAATATTGTTTGAATTTTTGGGCATCTTCTTCTTCGGCTTTCTTTTTAACCACTTTTGTAGTTATAGTTGCTTTTCTTTGAAACAAACGACGAAGATTTTTTCTGACGTAAATATTTTCGTTAATCCATTCGGCAATAATGTCTCTTGCTCCTTGTAAAGCTTCATCTTCATTCACCACATTTTTGGAAATATATTTTGAAGCTTCAAAGTCAATTTCGTCATTGTTTTGAGCCATTATGATTTTTGCCAAAGGTTCTAAACCATTTTCTCGAGCTATATCTGCTTTGGTTTTTTTCTTCTTTTTGTAAGGCAAATACAAATCCTCAATTTCTTGTAAATCGAAACTGTTTTGAATTTTTGATTTTAATTCTGAAGTCAATTGGCCTTGTTCTTCAATAGTTTTCAGAATAGAATCTTTTCGTTTAACGATTTCATCATATTGCTTGGAAAGTTTGGCAATATTTTCGATTTCGACTTCATCTAAATTTCCGGTTGTATCTTTTCGATAACGTGAAATAAAAGGAATGGTACAATCTTCTGAAAGTAATTTTAATGTGGCTTCTATGTTTTTATCAGCTGTGTTGACAACTGATTTTATGAATTGAATTTGGTTCATTGATTTTTTATTTAACGCAAAGATGCGAAGGTTTTCGCAAAGTTTGCTAAGAGTTTTACATTATAAAATCTAAATAATTTTGTTTGTTAATAACTTCAAAAGTTGCCTCTGGATATGCCTTTGCAAATGCTGTTGGAATTTTTGATTTTCTTCTTTCGTTCCATTTGAACTCGAAACCGTTTAAGTTTCCGTTTTGCTCTTCTAACCAATCTAATTCTTGTTGATCATAAGTTCTCCAAAAATAGTTTGAAATTGATTTTTGTGTATAATTTTGATATTTTATTCGTTCTGAAGCTAAATAATTTTCCCATAAAGCTCCAACATCTGTTCTGTTTTCTAATAAAGTAAAATTATTTATTATTCCGTTTCTAATTCCGTTATCATAAAAATACCAACGATTGGATTTCGTAATTTCTTTTCGCAAATTTCTGCTAAAACCTGTTACTTTATAGATTACAAAAACTTTTGAAAGTAAATCTAAATAACTTTCAACAGTGTTTTTAGAAATTCCCAATTGTCTTGCTAACTCTTGAAGCGAAACTTCTTGTCCAACTTGAAAGGCTATTAATTTTAGCAAATCTACTATTTTATCAGCTTGTTTTATACCTTCAAAAATCAATATATCTTTTAATAAGTAAGAATTTATTATTTCTTTTATATAATTGATTTTGTCGTTCCAATCTGAATATTGTTCTAATTCTGGATAACTACCAAAAAGTAAACGTTCTTGCAATTTTTGTGTTGTTTCTTTATGATTTTCGTAATTAGCAAATTCCATTTGAGCAAAGGGAAATAAGAAAATCGTGTTTTTTCTACCAACTAAAGGTTCTCCTAGTTTATTGGATAAATCAAAAACAGATGAACCTGTTGCAATGACTTTTATTCCCTCAATTGAATCTACAATTAACTTTAAAATTAAACCTATTTCTGGAATGTTTTGTGCTTCGTCAATTACTAATAATTTTGTATTTGCTAAAAGTCTTTTATAATTTGTAACGGAACGTACTTTTAATAAATCAGCATCTTCCATATCTTCTCCATTTAATTGCAAATAATCTTCTTTTGGAATTTTTTCGAGATATTTTTTTATTAATTCCGTTTTTCCAACACGTCTTGCTCCTAATAATAACAAGACTTTATTAGGTAAAACTTTGGATTCAAATTGTTTTAAAACTGCTCTCTGTATTGAATTTTCCATATATTTTTGGATTAAAATCAATACAAATATAGAAAAAAAATGTAAATTCCGTCAGTTGATTGACTGAATTAATGTAAATTCCGTCAGTTGATTGACTGAATTTAGCTAAATTAAGTCAATAGAAAGATGAAAATAGAATAAAAGTAGCTTTTTACTATTGACAAAATCTTTCAAACTTATAACCGTTTAACCTGTCTACTCACATTTCCATTTAAAATTAGAAACATTGGAACGAATTTCTGGACGATATTCGTAATGCCACCATTCGTTATAAATGCTTTTAAAATTGTATTTTGCTAATGTTTCTTTTAGTAATTTTCTATTTGCTAAAACTTCAGGTGAATGTTTTGTATAGGTATGATGTGCTTCTGGTCCGAAAAAATCAAACTTGGTTCCCATGTCTAATTCGTTTCCTAAAGAATCTACTAAAGTCAAGTCGACAGCTGCTCCACGATTATGTTTAGAACCTTTTTTGGGATTAGCTACATAATTGGTTCCTGGTAAAATTTGCCACATTTTTTTTTGGACATCTAAAGGACGATAACAGTCAAATAATTTAATTCTAAAACCTTTTTTTATTAATTCTTGATTGGCTTTCATCAAAGCTAAAGCTGTGTTTTTTCGCAAATAACAATCTGCACAATCGTACACTTTTTGTTTTAAAAAATTATCTTCTGTTGCGTATTTCAAATCCAATATAAAATTTGAACTTAAAGTTAGCATATTAACAAATGATGTGTCTTTTGAAATAATTTCAGAATTATTTGTTTTTGTTTTAATTTTTTCAGGTTGTTCAACTATACTATCTTTTTGTTTTTCTATTGGTAATGAATTTACTTCAATAGTTTCTTTTACTTCTTTTTTACAAGAAATAAATAGGATTAAAAATAATATGAATACCGATTTTTTCAAATTAAGTAAACTCTTCAAATTTATAATTGCGTTTCATAAAATCTAATGCTGCTTGTACAATTTCTCCCATTGAATTGGCATTTTTAAAGTTGATATCTAAAGTAACTTCATAAATTTCATCTTGCAATTGTTGAATGTGTTCGTCTGGAGCCAACTTGGTAGATTTCATGGCTTCAATTAAGCGTTTTAGTCTTGTTTTGGTATCAATCAAACGTTTTACAATAATGGAACGTTCTTCAATTTGATATTGTGTAATTGATTTAGGTTTGAGTTTATTTTGTACCAATTCTGATAGCTTAAAATTTTCTTTAAAAAGATGCGGTTTATATAACTTAAAACTGCCTTCATAGCTTTGTTGGTCAAAATCAATGGCCCTAATTCTAAAAATTCTTTGGTCAAAATCATAAATTGGAATTACCACAAAATTATAAGATCGCATGTCTCCTAAAAGCCCAATCATACAACGTTCATTGAATTTTACAAACTCTTTGGCTATTTGGGTTTTTTCGTGTTCATTACATTCTTTTAAGTTTTCTTCTAAAAAAACATCACCTGGAATTCCAACAATATGTTCTTCAATGAGTGTGTCTTCAAAAACTAAAAAATTAATGCTATTTGGAGAAATAATATGTTCGATTTCAAGGCCAAAAATTCGAGAAGCATCTGCTTTTTTAATGTAAAAATGGGTGTAATTATCGTTTAAAGTATTTCTAATTTTTACCCTAAAAGGTTTTGAATTTCCAAAGGTGCAAAAGTCAATATAATCTACATTTAAATATTCTATACTACTTTCATCACCATCAGAATGTAATAAGGTATAAATTTTTTTGAGGCTTCTATCTAATTCTTCTTTTTCAAATTCATTGTGATATACTCGAATCCATAAAGTATCTTTTCCTTCCTTATCAAAAACAGCTATACTTCCTTGAAAACGTAATAAATCTTCATAATAGACTCTAGTTTTTGTAACTCTTTTATATTTTTCGAGATAACTTCTTAAATTTGAATTTATAGGATAATATTGCTTCTTTAACTGTGGTTTTTCTTGACTCATTCTCTATATAAATTGAATAGAAATGTAGCTTTTTTTATTCGAAAATAAAAATCAATCTTGCACTATTATCTCTTTAGGGTCTTCTTTTTGAAATTCAGGTTGAATGTTTACGTGATTGATATGGAATTTTTCAAATAATGTGACTTCTATTTTGTATAATAAATCATTGAACTCACTCAATTTTATATCTTCTGAGCAATCTAAATGAGCTTCTAAATGCAATTCTTCTTCGTTCAAATGCCAAACGTGAACATGATGTAACAGTTTTACACCTTGAATTTGGTTAACCGTTTCAACAATTTCTTTGATATTAATTTCTTCAGGTGTAAATAGCATTAGCATTTTTGTAGCTTTTAATAATAAATCTACTCCAACAACTATTAAATATACAGCAATGATTAAAGTCAAAACACTGTCAATCCAAAAAATTTGGAAATAATACATTAAAATTCCACCTACTAAAACAGCTACTGAAGCTAACATATCTGTTAACAAATGTAAGTAAGCCGATTTCATATTTAAGTTATGATCAGCATCTTTTTTTAACAACAAAACCGAAAAACCATTGACTAAAATTCCTAAAGCTGCTAACCAAATAACAATTGTAGGTTGAATTTCTTGTGGTTGAAAAAAACGAGTAATGGCTTCGTAAATCAAATAAATCGCAACTACAATTAAAGATAGAGCATTGACAAAAGCTGCAATAAGTTCGGCACGTTTTAGTCCAAAAGTTTGTTCGTAAGATGCTTTCCTTCTTGACAATTTATGAGCAACATAACTAAAAACCAATGACAAAACATCTGAAAAATTATGTAATGCATCTGAAAGTAAAGCCAAACTTCCAGAGATTATACCACCAATAACTTGAGCAACTGTGATTATCACATTCAGTAAAATAGAATATAATAGGTTTTTTCCTTGTACTTGGTGGTTGTGATTGTGGCTCATTTAGTTTAGAGTTAAATAAAAAACTGATACTATTTGAAATAGTATATAAATAAAAGAAATATAAAATTTATAATTTTTTTCTTCTTTTGAAAACATACTTAAAATAAGAAGTATAATTGAGCACAATGTAAAAATAAAAACCAAAATTCTTAAATATCCATATAAAGGATTAATAGGTTCGTTAAATATATTTACATGATTTATTGTTGCTAAAATTATAATTAAAGAACATATAAAACTATAAATAGTAATTCTAAAAGCCCAATTTCTATACATGGTATTTATTTACAAGCAATTTTATTAACTCTATTGGCATGTCTTCCACCTTCAAAAGCTGTAGTTAAAAAAGTTTCAACCATCGCAACAGCTTGTGGAATTGATGTATATCTTGCTGGAATACTTATTACATTGGCATCATTATGTTGACGCGCTAATTCTGCAATTTCTTTGGTCCAACAAAGTGCAGCACGAACATCTTGATGTTTATTTGCGGTCATGGCAATTCCGTTTCCTGAACCACAAATTACAATTCCAAAATCAGCATTTTTAATCTGAACATCATAAGCAACTTGATGACCAAAATCTGGATAGTCTACACTTTCAAAAGTATCTGTTCCATGATTGATTATTGTATGTCCATTTTTATTTAAATAATGTACAATTGCTTCTTTATAATCTGGACCTGCATGGTCATTTCCAATAGAAATTTTCATTTAGTATTATTTTTAGTGTGTTTGTTTGATACAAAGTTAGTTAAAGCAAAAGACATCCTAAACTAAAAAAGACTTTTTGAAAAAAATTTAACTAAAACGCTAAAAATCAGAACTATTCTTACATAAAATAGGGTTTTACTAGCAATTGTTAATTGAATTTTACAACTGCTTGATAATCAGTTAATGTTAATTTAACATCAAATGTTAATAAATAAAGATAGATTTTTAGAAGTTTTTTGAGAATGTATAGAAAATTTGTCTAATCAAAAACTGCAATTAAAAATCCTAATAAAGTTTCGATTATTTTTTTGAAAATTATCAGCACAAAATCTTCACTTATCAACACAAATTTTATAAAAACTTATCAAGGAAAAATCTGTTTTTTTGGTTGTTAACAACTGTTAATAAAAACTTAAATTCAATTCAATTTTAGGACTTTACAATTTCATAACATTGTTAATTGTTGTGTATAAATTACCAAAACTAAAAATCCAATATCTTTTTAAAAAAATTATAGTAACTATTAACACCCTATCATAACCATCATAAATTTAAATTTAATTAAAAATATTTTTGTTGTTTTTAATATATGTTGAAAACTTCTAAATTTTGAAATTTATAAAAGTTATCTTTTTGATAAATCTTACTACTTAGTTCTATAATCTTAATACTTCTTCGTACTTTTAAACTTTATAAGAAAAGAATATGACAAAGAAAATTAAAAAGTATGGCAGCAAAGAAAAAGATTTCACTGCTCAAATTTTAAAAATTATTTCAAAAGATGCTAACAAGACTTTTAACTATAAGCAAATTGCTGCAGCGTTAAATGTTAATGATACCAAAAGTAGAAACGAAATTATCAAAGAACTAAATCGTTTAAAACAAAAAGGAAAAATCGAAGAAGCCGAAAGAGGAAAATTTAAAATCATTGCAAAATCTGAATATTACGAAGGAACCGTTGATATGACTTCTCGTAAAACAGGTTATTTTATCTGCGATGAATTAGAACACGATGTTTTCATCCCTTTTCAAAATTTGAATCACGCTTTAGATAAAGATAAAGTAAAAGTTTATGTGTACAACCGAAGAAGTTCTCGCAAACCTGAAGCTGAAGTTTTAGAAATTTTAGAAAGAGATAAAACAGAATTTGTTGGAGTTATTGATATCCAAAAAAACTTTGCTTTTGTAACTACTGCCAATAATAAAATGTACACTGATATTTTTATTCCCAAAGATAAAATTGGTGAAGCCGAAAATGGTGATGTAGTTTTAGTCACGATGGAAGATTGGCCAAAAAAAGCCGATTCACCATTTGGAAGTGTGATCAAAGTTTTAGGAAAACCTGGAGAACACAACACTGAAATTCATGCCATTTTAGCTGAATATGGTTTGCCTTATGATTTTCCAATTGAAGTAGAAGCTTACGCAAAAAAAATTGATACTTCCATAACTCAAGAAGAGATTGATAAAAGAAGAGATATGCGAAAAACGCTAACTTTTACAATTGATCCCAAAGATGCTAAAGATTTTGATGATGCTTTATCGTTTGAAGTTTTAGAAAATGGAAATTATGAAATCGGAATTCACATTGCTGATGTTTCACATTATTTGAAAGAAGGAACAATTTTAGATGATGAAGCTTATAACAGAGCCACTTCTGTTTATTTAGTGGATAGAGTTGTACCAATGTTACCTGAAGTTTTATCTAATTTTGCTTGTTCTCTTCGACCTCATGAAGAAAAATATACGTTTTCAGCTGTTTTTCAATTGAATCAAAAAGCAGAAGTAGTAGATTCTTGGTTTGGAAGAACCGTGACTTATTCAGATCAACGATTTGCTTATGAAGAAGCACAAAGTATTATTGAAACTAAGTCTGATATAATTCCAGCTGAAATTTCTTTAACTGGAGAAGCCTATCAAGTTCCAAAACCAATTGTTGATGCGACTTTAAAATTAGATGAATTAGCCAAAATTCTTCGTAAAAAAAGAATGCAAGCTGGTGCCATTTCGTTTGATAAAGTAGAAGTAAAATTCAATTTGAATGAAGTAGCTGAACCGGTTGGAGTTTTCTTCAAAGTTTCAAAAGATGCGAATCATTTGATTGAAGAATTCATGCTTTTAGCCAATAGAAAAGTAGCTGAATTTATTGGAAAACAAAAGAAAACATTCGTTTATAGAATTCACGATGAGCCAAATGAAGATAAATTATTTAATCTTCAAGCTTTGATTTCAAAATTTGGATATAAGTTAGATTTAAGAGATTCTAAAAATATATCCAAATCATTAAATCAATTGATGCAAGATGTTAATGGTAAAAAAGAACAAAATCTTATTGATACTTTAGCAATTAGAACCATGAGTAAAGCCAAATATTCAACAGAAAATATTGGGCATTATGGATTAGCATTTGATTACTACAGTCATTTTACATCACCAATTAGACGTTATCCTGATGTAATGGTACATAGATTGCTTCAATTTTATTTAGATGGTGGAAAAAGTGCTTCAGCAGAAGAATATGAAGAAAAATGCGAACATTCTAGTAATATGGAATATTTAGCCACTCAAGCCGAAAGAGATTCTATCAAATACATGCAAGTAAAATACATGCAAGATCATAAAGATGAAGAATTCTTGGGTGTTGTTTCAGGTGTGACAGAATGGGGAATTTACGTTGAAATCATTGAAAATAAATGTGAAGGAATGTGTAGAATCAGAGAAATTAAAGATGATTATTATACGTTTGATGATAAACAATATGCACTAGTTGGTGAAGTTTCTAAAAATATCATACAATTAGGAGACGAAGTTTACGTTAAAGTTAAAAACGCAGATTTAGTTAAAAAACAATTGGATTTTACTTATTTGAGGAAAAAAGAGTAATTAGTAACTAGTGATTAGTAATTAGTTGAAAAGTAAGATTTTGTTGTTCTAAATTAGTTTTAGAATTTCAAAATCTTATTTATTTTAAAAAGGAACAGTTTTTGATTATTTAGCATTAAAATTTAATATCATGAAAAAACTAACATTTACATTTCTATTACTAACAACAGCAGCTTTTTCACAAGTTGAAAGAACCTTAGGAGATTTTACTAAAGTAACCTCTTTTGATAAACTAGATGTTTTATTAATAAAATCAACAGAAAATAAAATCACAATTAATGGAAATGAAGCTGAAAGTGTAGAAACCGTTAATAAAAATGGTGAATTAAAAATAAGAATGCCTTTTTCACAAACTATGGGTGGAGAAGATATTTCGGTGACGTTATATTACAAAAATATTGAAGCAGTTGAAGCCAATGAAGGTTCAAGAATTTCATCTTCTGAAACTTTTGATGCTACCATTTTTGAAATAATTACAAAAGAAGGTGCTGAAGTCAAAATCAATTTAGATGTTGATAAATTAAATGTAAAAGGAACTTCTGGAGGAATTATCACAGTTACAGGAAAAGCTAAAAATCAAGATTTGTTAATCAATTCTGGTGCAATTTATAATGCAGAAAAATTGGAAACCGAGCAAACAACAATCACAGTAAATGCTGGTGGAGAAGCTGATATTTATGCAACAAATTTAGTTGATGCAAAAGTAAGAGCTGGAGGAAACATTACCATTTATGGAAAACCAAGACAAATTAATCAAAAGGTTATTGCTGGTGGAACAATTCGTGAAGTTAAATAAGTGATTAGTGTTCAGTAATTAGTTGGCAGTTGTTTAGAGTAATATTAAAATTCTTATATTAGAATTGATATTTTTTGTAAATTCGTACAAACTTAGTTTGATTTTAGTTTCATTTACTGAACACTAAAAACTGAACACTGAACACTAAAAATTTGCATTTACACGACATACTTACTGCAATTCCTTGGGGACTTTTATTGGCATTTTCAATAGGTCCAGGTTTTTTTGTGTTGTTAGAAACTTCCATAACTAAAGGATTTAGAGCTGCTTTTACACTGGATTTAGGAATTGTTTTTGGAGATATTATTTTTATTTTAATAGCTTATTTAAGTACCAATAAACTTTTAGAACAATTAAAAGATAATCCAACTTTGTTTATTATTGGTGGATTAATTATGTTGGCTTATGGATTGATTTCTTTTATTTTATTAAAAAAGAAATACGTTAAGCAACAAGATCAAGAAGTAGATAATGATAACATTCCAAAGAATAATTATTTTGCTTTGTTCTTCAAGGGTTTTTTGTTGAATTTTATCAATATTGGTGTATTAGGTTTTTGGTTGATGATTATCATAACTTATGGACCACAAATGGAAATGCAAACCGAGCGAATTTCATGGTTTTTCGCAGCTATTTTAGTTTTTTATTTATTGTTTGATGTAGCTAAAATTATTTTAGCTAAACAATTAAAAAACAGATTAACACCACAAAATATTTATAAAATAAAACGCGTTATAAGTATAGTAATTTTGATATTTGGTTTGTTTTTTATGTTGCAAGGTTTTTTTCCAAAAGAAAAAGAAATTTTAAAAGAAAGATTCTTACCAAGTACCGAAATTGAGTATAAATAATCTTAAAGTTATGACTAAATTAATTGTCTATTTCACACTTTTATTTTCAATTAATTTAATGGCTCAAGACACCATTTATAAACCTCAACATAGTTTAATTTCACTAGATAAAGTAAAAGTAGTTTACAGAGGAATTGATAATCCAAAAACTGTTGCTGTTCCTAATGCTAAAGAATATTGGGTTTCTGGTCCAGGAGTTTCTAAATTAGATGAACCAGGTAAATATTTAATTAGACCAGGAAGTGGAACTGAATTAAAAATTGTTGTAAAGATTATTTTTGAAGATAATTCCTTTGTTTATGAAGAACATGTTTATCAAATAAAAAGAATTCCTATTTTATCTTCAAAATTAAATGGAAGTAATTGTAATAATTGTATTGTTCAGTTAAATAGAAAAGATATTGGATCAGCTGTAATTTCTGGAGAATTTGATGATGTTAGTTTAGATTGGAATGTAGAAATTTTAAGTTTTTATTTAATAATTTCAGATAAAAAAGTAATTCAAAACGATGGAAATAAATTTAATAAAGATTCCATACAAGCCTTAAAAAAAGCTAAAAATGAAACTGATTTTATAATAGCTAATCTTAAATTTACTGTGAGTGGTTTTAATGGTTTTATTTGTAAAATAAATTCTATTTCTGGGAAAATTGTAGATTAAAATAAAAAAATAAAAAAACCTCCAAGTTTCCTTGAAGGTTTTAGAGGCATTGTCCGGATTCGAACCGGAGTAAACGGTTTTGCAGACCGGTGCCTAGCCGCTCGGCCACAACGCCAATTTTGAATTGCAAATTTACATATATTTTGGACTAACACAAGAAAATTTAGCAAATTTTAATTTTTAAAAAAATCTCATTTCGTTTTTTAATTTACTTTTGTAGCTTAATTTCTTGATTAAGAACAACAATGAAAAAAGTAAACTACCTAAAACCTCTTTTTAACTTCTTCTTTATTGGATTGATAATTACAACGTTAAGTAGAATTATTTTATTTTTTGTATTCAAAGATAGAGTAACATTAATTGAAGATTATTGGAGAATTTTTACCATTGGTCTTCGTTTTGATTTGATAATGTTGAGTTATTTAGCTTTTTTACCTGCTGTTTTAATTAGTCTTTTACCAGATTCTGTATTAAAATATTTTAATGGTTTTCTAAATATTTATTTCATTTTGTTTTTGTTTTTGTTCTTTTTTATGGAATTATCAACACTTAATTTTATTAATGAATATGATACAAGACCTAATCGTTTATTTTTAGATTACTTAATTTATCCAAAAGAGGTTTTAGGTACTTTAGTTAAGAGCTATTTGCCTTCGATGATAGTTACAATAATTTTAGTAATTGTGGCTTTGTTTTTTGCTTTTAAATTTGGAAAAAAATTATTTTACACGGTTGCAACTTCTTATAAAACAAAACTTATAGTATTTCCGGTTTTAGCTTTTTTACTTTTTTTTGGAGCTCGTTCTAGCTTAACTACTCTTCGTCCTATTAATGCTAGTAATGCTATCTTTTCTTCTGATCAAATGACTAATTCACTTGGGTTAAATTCACTTTATACAGTTGCTTTTGCTGCTTATTCTTTAAAAAATGAAGGAAATACAGACAAGTATGGTACAATGGACAAGTTTGAAGCTTATAATAGAGTAAAAAAATACATGGATGTTTCTGAATTTATTGATGAAGAGATTCCGTTTTTACACATTCAAAAACCAGATTCTATTGCTAAAAAATATAATGTTGTTATTTTTCTTCAAGAAAGTTTAGGAGCTGAATTTGTAGGTTGTTTAGGTGGTTTACCTTTAACTCCAGAATTTGATAAATTGTCTAAAGAAGGATTGTTGTTTACCAAATTATATAGTTCAGGAACAAGAAGTATTAGAGGAATTGAATCGGTTGTTACGGGTTTTTTACCAAATCCAGCTGAAAGTGTGGTTAAGTTAAGTAACTCGCAACAAGGTTTTTTTACGTTAGCTGAGGCTTTTGGAAAACAAAATTATGATACAAGTTTCATTTATGGAGGATTATCAAATTTTGATAACATGGCTTCTTTTTTTAACGGAAATGGTTTCAATAATATTATTGACGAAACTGATTTAGATGCTGATGGAAATAAATATGCTTTTAAAGGAGTTTGGGGTTATTCGGATGAAGATTTAGCTGTGAAAGCGAATGAATATTTTATTTCTTTAGGTGAAAAACCTTTCTTTTCATTGATGTTTTCAACATCCAATCATAAACCTTTTGAATTTCCTGATGGAAGAATTGAATTGTATGATAAAAAGAAAAACACAGTAAATAATGCCATGAAATATGCTGATTATTCCATTGGAAAATTCTTTGAATTAGCTAAAAAAGAAGCGTATTTTAAAAATACTATTTTTGTTGTTATTGCCGATCATAATACAAGAACTTTTGGTAAAGCTTTAGTTCCGATTCATAAATTTCATATTCCAGCTTTGATTATTGCTCCAAATATTAAAAACGGAATGACTTATGATAAAATGGCAAGTCAAATCGATATTCCATCAACAGTTTTAGCTTTATCAGGAATTACTACGCAATCTCCAATGCCTGGAAGAAATTTAATGACTTTACCTAAAAATACAAAAGGTAGAACCATAATGATGTTTAATGAAACTTATGCTTTTAAAGTAGCTAATGATGTAATTATTATCAACCCAAATGCTGAACCATTGCAGTTTAAAGTAGAAAAAGACTCTGTTTTTACACCAGTGACATTAGACAATGAATTGGCAAAAGATGCTTTAGCACATATAGTTGCTTCAAAGAATTTATACGAAAAGAGGAAATTTAAAATGAAAAACTAATTTCTAAATTCTTCCATTTCAATAGTCACTTTAGATACATCACCACCAATTGGAGGATTAATTTTAGAAACAGCAATCTTTATTCTAGAAATAGATGGAATTTCTTTAAAAGTTCTTACAATAACTCTGTGTGCTACATGTTCGAGCAATTTAGAACGAATAGCCATTTCCTCAACGACTATTTTGTTTAAATGAACATAATCCACAGTATCGTCTAAATCATCGCTTAGAGCTGATTTTCTGAGGTCAGTTTTAACTTCTAAATCTACAACGTAGTCACTACCTATTTTTCCTTCTTCAACTAAACAACCGTGATACGAAAATGTTCGGATGTTTTTTAATTTTATGGTTCCCATTTTAGTCTATTTCGTTACTTGTACAAGGACAATTACTTAATCCTTGGAAAATATCATAGCCCAAAGTTACCATATGTGTTCCAGAATTGAAAGAAGAAAGTGCATTAGTTGTATATTGATACGAATAAGCAAAGTAAAAGTTATTCTTTTTTAATCCACCCATTGGGCCAATATTCAAAGGTTGAAATAATTGATCATTTAAGAATCGATACGATATTCCTGCCCAATAATAATCTTCATAATCCATAAAACGGATTTTTAAATTTACATCAGTACTAGAACGTTTATCACTTTGGTAAAATTGATAAAAAACAGATGGTTCATATTCTATATCACTGTTATTATTCGATTTTATTTTATAACCAGTATAAGCTGAAAAGTTTCTTAAAATATTTGGTTCTTTAATTATAAACTTATCGGTGTTTTTGTTTAATAAGTTAGAAACATTTGCAGCAAAATAAAAACCTTGTTGTCTGTAAAGAAACCCTAAATCTATATTGTAATTGTTTAAATCTCTGTTGTTAGTAACAATTGGATCATAAGAAGGATCGAATTGTGTGGCATCAATGTAAAATTGATTCATTACAAATGACATTCCAAAGGAAAGATATCTGTTTTCGTAATAATCTAATATTAAGTGATGTGCAAAAGATATTTTTCCTCCTTTTTGAAAAGTATTTCCGTTTTTATCGTTGTAAACAAAACCACCTAAACCAGAACGTTGGCCTAATCTTCCATCAACAGCTAAAGATTGATTATCAGGAGCATTTTTTAGACCAACCCATTGTGTCAGTCCATTTATCCTAATTTTAATATTATCACCAATTCCAGCATAAGCAGGTGAAATAACATACGGATTATCACCTAAATATTGGGTGTAGGTTGGTATGGTTAACTCTTGTGCAAAAGAATTAACCATAACGAAACTAACAAAAATTTTAAAAATATTTTTCATTTTATATTATCTATAAAGGGTGAAGTTTCCTGTAAAAGTTCTTCCTGATCCATCATTTATATTAACCAAGTACCAGTAATCACCTGAAGGTAAATCAGTCGATTCGTATGTTCCATTCCAAGATTCTCCTAATTTTAATCGAATGATTTCTCTTCCATATCTATCAAAAATTATACTTTCAATATTGGTATAGTTATCCACGTTTTGAGGAGCCCAGTAATCATTAAATCCATTACCATCAGGTGTAAAGAAGTTTGGAATTTCAATTGGATAAAACGTTGTTGGAATTGGGACATTAGCTTCACATCCATTAGCATCATAAACCGAAACATTTTGAATTCCAGTTTGATTAAAGATAAACACATTGTTTGAACCTGTATTTGTTCCATTGAATACATAAGTATAAGGAGGAACTCCACCAGAAGCAATAGCTGTTATTTGATTTAATCCAGTTTCAGTTACTACTAAATCAACAGCATCAATTTGATCTATTGTGAAATTATTACTTGTAGCTACACATCCATTAATGTGTTCAACAGTAGCTATATAAGTTCCTGGAGCTACATCAATAAATGTATTACTAATTTGATAATTATTTCCACCATCAATTGAATATAAAACATCATTTTCATAAATACTATCAACTGTAATTGTAACTGTATTTGTTGATTGATTATTTGTACAGTCATAATCTACAGCAGCAATTGGGTTTAAATCAACAGCTGGATCTAAAGTTTGTGAAATGATTGTTTCACAACCATTTGCATCTTTAACATAAACCGTATAAGTTGCTCCACCAGCTAAATTAAAGTAATCTACAATGTTACTTGATCCAACAGCTTGATAATTATTTGTATTGTTAGAGCTAGCCATATAAGGACCAACTCCACCACTAATAGTTACTTGAATGTATCCAACATTATCACCTAAACAAACATCTTGACCAAAATCAGAAATAATTGCGTTTAAAGCAGTTGGTTCAGTAATTGTAATTATAGGTGTTTCAATTTCACAATTGTTACCATCTTTTACTTTTACAGTATAGGTTCCAGCTGCTAAATTGTTAAATGTATTAGTTGTTCCATAAGTAAATGATGGAGAAATTGCATATTGATATGTTCCGTTTCCTCCATTTCCATTAACTGTTATGCTTCCGGTTGTTGCTGCATTACATAATACATTAACTTGAGTATGAGTTTCTGTTACTGGAATCCAATTAGTAATAGTTATATCAACTGTTTTAACACAACCGTTATTATGTTTTACATATATTGTATGTGTTCCATTAGTTAAGTTAGTATAAACATTATTTGTTTGATAACTTGTTTGATTATCTAATGAGTATTCAACTTGACCAACGTTTATTGCTTCAACATTTACAGTAACTGTGTTATTTTGAAGTATTGTAGTTGTTGTACAATCATAATTAACAGTAGCTGTAGGAGTTAATGTTATTGGGTTTCCTGCTGGTATGTAAATATTTGTTTGACAATCATTTGCATCATGAACATATATTGTATGATCAACAGTGCTATCTAAGTTATTGAATACTAATTGACCTTGAACAAAGTTACCAGGAGTGTCATCATCTAAACTTGTAAAATAGGGTGCAGTTCCACCTACTATACTAATTGTTGCTGTTCCATTATTACTTCCTTCACACAATTCAGGTAAATTTATATCTAATGTTGCTACTAAAGGATCTGGTTCAGTCATTTGAACATTTATTGTTTCAAAACAACCATTAGAATCTTGAACAACTACGGTATACATTCCAACACCTAATCCTATAAAAGTATTTGTATTAAAGAACTGATCTAATTGATTTGTAATTGCATATTGGTAAGGAGGTGTTCCTCCTGTTGGATTAAATGTTATACTTCCATTAGCAGTTCCATTACATGTTGCAGGTGTTACGGTAAAATTTGTAATGTTTAACGCATTATTTGGTTGAGTAATAATTACAGTATTTGAATTTTCTTCACAACCACCATCACTATTCACTGTTACTATGTAACTTCCTGCACCCAATTGATTAAATATATTACTAGTTTGTGGTCCAGTAATAACTGCCATTGTTGTTGCATTTAACAATGTGTAAGTGTAATTTCCTAAACCTCCAGTTGCATTTGCCGTGATAGAAGCATTAGTATCACCATTACATTGAATAGCTGTATTTGATGCATTTATAGCTATCGTTAATGGAGTAATAGGAGTAATAGTTACTGCATTTGTAATTATTGATGTACAATTATTAGCATCAGTAACATAGTATTGATAAGTACCTGGTCCAACAGTAAATGTATTTGTTGAGTTAAAAATTGTTCCATTTGAACTATACATATAAGGAGGTGTTCCTCCAGAAGCTGTAATTACTAATTCAGCATTATTTGGATTATTAACATCACAGTATAATGTACTTTGAACACTTAATGTTGCCTCAATTTGAGTAGGTTCAGTTATTGTAAATGGTAAAGTAGTAAAGTTACAATTCCATCCATCTTCTACATAAATAGTATAGGTACCAGCTCCTAAATTATCAAAGTCATTTCCAATTTGAGGTCCAGAAGTTATACCATTTGCATCAGTTAAAGTATATTGATAACTACCTTGCCCACCAGTTGCAGTTATTGTTACACTTCCATTTGATTCATTATAACATAATAAATTTGCATTTGTAACTACATAAGTTGCATCAATTGGTGTTGGTGCATCAAGTAGTATTGTTTGAGAAATTTCACAAAGATTTATATCTCTGACTGTAACTTCATAAGTACCTTCATTTAAATTAGTAAATGTACTATTTGTTCCAAATGATTGAATAGTAGAACTTGTTGTTATATTTACTAATTGATATTCAAATGTTCCATTTCCACCATTAGCTTGTGCTGTTATAGTTCCTAAACCAGGTATATTACAAGTAACATCAGAAGTTTGTTGAACATCTAAAGTTAATGGGTTTGGAGGTGAATAAATATTTACTACATTAGAAAGTGCTTCACAGAAAGGAGTATCAGTTGCTATAATTTGGACAGAATAGTTTCCACCACCAAGACCTGTTAAAGTCAATGGGTTTGTAGAGGTGTTATTACTTCCTGAAGCTATTATAGTGTTTGTATC
This sequence comes from uncultured Flavobacterium sp., assembly GCF_963922255.1. GTDB lineage: Bacteria > Bacteroidota > Bacteroidia > Flavobacteriales > Flavobacteriaceae > Flavobacterium. The sequence goes on from NZ_CAWUIC010000002.1 coordinate 336,301, forward strand.
ATCATAAATGTTGTAATAATAATTTCCAGTATAACCAGTTACAGTTATATCAAATTCACCATTGGTTCCTCCATAACAACTTACAGCATTTGAATTATCTGCTACAACTGTTAGTACTCCTAAAGGATCAATAACATAAGGAGTAGTTAAAGTACTACATCCAGTTAAAGTATCCACAACCTCAAAAACATAAGAGCCCGAAGTCATAAGTGCAAAAGTTGCAGTGTTATTTGTTGTTGGACCCACTATAGCACCATTAGGTAATAATTGATAAGTATATGTTCCAGATCCACCTGTTACAGTAATTAAAACTTCTTCTTCATTACCACATGTTAATGCAATATTTTGAGTTACAGAAACGTCAGTTATTGTCGGCAAAGGATTAATTATTATAGATTCATCTATAGTACAGCCATTATAATCTTTAACTGTAACCGTAATATTTTGAACTGTTCCATTATCAATTATATCAAAAGTGTTTGTATTTTGATAATTTGTTCCATCAATACTGTATAAATAGGGAGCTGTACCTGTTCCTAATCCAACATTTGCAGTTATTGTAACTACACTCACATTGTTATTATTGTTACAAACAAAAGTACCTCCTGTTAAGATTAAGGTTAATGGATTTGGTTCAGTAATATTAATTACTTGTGACGCAAAGCAGTTTTTAGAAGATGTTACGGTTATTGTATAATTTCCACCAGTTAATCCTGTAAAAATAGGAGTGTTTTGTGTAATTGTAGTTGTTCCATCAAATAGTGAATAAGTATAAGGAGTATCAATATTTGTTGGATCTAAAACAATAGAAATACTTCCATCTGAAGCTCCATTACAACTTACATTCTCGTGAGTTGTAGTGAATGAAACAGCTGTTGGTTGTTCTAAAGTTAAAGGAATAGTTATATCACATCCTAAAGTAGCATCTGAAATAATCACATTATAAGACCCAAAACCTAATGTAGAAAATAATCCAGTTGTATTTGGTCCAGCTACATTTGTACCTGCAGCAGTTTGTAATTCAAAAGAATAATTTCCACTTCCGTTTGTTGCAGTAGCTTGAATTTCTCCATCATCATTATCACAACTAGGTTGTGTGGTAATAATAGCACTTCCATTAATTATTGAATCTATAGTAATACTTGTTGAAAACAAACAACCATTACTATCTACCATATCTACAGTGTGAAATCCTGATGAAAGATTACTAACAGTAAAAGTAGATGCGTTTTCAACAAAACCTGCTCCTCCATCTATTGAATAAGCATATGGGGCAACTCCATTAGGTGATCTAGTAATAGTAATCGAAAAACTTCCTTCATTTGCACAAGAATCGTCAACTGTAAGACTGCTAATTGACGGTAAAAGATCTTCACCAACGACTACAGTATTCGTTGCTACAATACAATTATTTGCATCTCTTATGTAAACAACATATGTACCTGCAATAGTAATTGGAATTGTGTTTAGAACAGTTCCTGCAAAAGTTGTAACAGTTGGAGCAGGATCTGTACTCAGAAGAGCTTGGTATTGATAGGGCTGCGTTCCAAACTGTCCTGTTGCTGATATATAACCAGGGTTATTGCAGTTTAAATTACTAATAAAAGTTGCAGTCCCAGCTAATTGATTAGTTGATTGAGTTATTGTAAAGTTTGAAGTCGCAGAGGTACATCCATTAGCAGTTCCTGTTCCATTCTCGGTTAAAAGTATGTAATAAGTTCCAGGACTTAATACACCAAAATTTTGAACCAATACAGCACCTCCAGTTGTTGGACTACTTCCTGTAATTGATGTGCTGATATTAGATTGAGCATGAAATATTTCATAAGACACAGAGGTCGTTGTGACATCATAATTATCAAAAGTGAATGATATACTACCATTTCCACTTCCAGTACATGTTACGTTTTGAACAACAGTTATTGCTGCTGTTAAATTTGAAGGGCTTGGAATAGGTCCATTAGCCGTTTCAAAATAATAGCAATCTGTAATTAAATCATGAACTACAAATGTGTATGTTACACCAGGTACTAATCCAGTAAATGTTGAAGTTTCTGGAGTACCCATATCTGAAGACTGATATGTAGATGTATATGGCAATGTATTGGTTTCTAATATTCCAAATTCATAAGAACCACTACTAACTAATGAAGAAACAGTTACTATAGCAGTCCCACCATTTACACAATCTGCTGTTGCCGTTGATATATCAATATCTAAATCGTCAGGAGGTGAAGCTATTATAATATTACCTTGAACAACAGAGCAACCATTTGAATCAATTACTTCAGCAGTATAAATACCAAAATTTAATACTATGAAGGTATGATCTTCATTAGTTGTTGTTGAATAACTGTCTGAATATCCAAAATTGCTACTTAAGTAATAGGTATAAGGTTGAGTACCACCTGTTACATTTTCAAAAATTACTTCTCCAAATGATGTTCCACCAGGATTGTTACATGTAATTTCTGTTATAGAAATGTCATAAGTAATAGGATCTGGTTCTACTAATGTAATTGAAGATGTTGCAGTACATTGCTTGCTATCTCTAACAGTTATATTATAAACTCCAGCAGTTAAACCTGTAAATATATTTGAATTTTGGAATGTACCACCATTAATACTAAATTGGAAAGGAGGAGTACCTTGACTTGAATTTATATTTACCACAAAAGCACCATTAGTATCACCATTACATATATTTTGCTGTGTTTGAGCAACATTAATAATTTGTGGAGTTGTAATTGGGTTTACTGTTATAGAGTTTGTTGTGAAAGTACAACCAGCAGCATCTGTAATTAAATATTGATAAGTTCCAGCAGCTGAAGTTGAAGTTGTAAAGGAATTTCCAACTACAGTAGTTGATGTTCCAAATCCACCATTATTGAAATTTAATTGATATTGATATGGAGTTGTTCCACCGTTTATATTTACAGTAATTACGGCATTCGGACTTGAACTACAATCCAAGTTTTTTGTCAATGTTGCTTGAGCTAATAAAGTAGGAGTTATTGTTTGAGAAACAGTTGCAATACAACCAAAACTATCTCTAACATTGATAGTATAATTCCCTGGTGTTAAACCATTAAACGTATTACTTGACTGATAAGCACTTCCGTTAATGTTGTATTGATAAGGAGGATTTCCACTTGAAGCAGTTACAATTATAGTTGAGCCTGTTGATGCATTATAACAAATAGTTGAGGAAGGACTTATAACTAATGTTGGAGTTATTGGTGTATTTAATGTTGCAGTATTTGTAACACTACATCCATTTCCATCGGTAACAGTAATAGTATAACTTCCATTTTGTGATAAATTATTAAAAATACCACTACCTTGTGGACCAACTATCGTTGCGTTAGGTTGCGTTAATGTATAAGAATAGGAACCCCAACCACCAGAAGCTGATGCATTAATTGTTCCGTTTGCTATACAAGTAATTGGATTTACTGTGGTATTTAATGTTAAAGGACTACTTGGTCCAGAAACAGTTACACTAACAGTAGCTTGACAGTTTGTAGTACTATCTGTAACGGTTATTGAATAATTACCAATACCTATACTATTTAATGAAATTGAACTATTTGTTTGATTTGTTATTGGTGCAGCACCATTTATACTATATGAATATGAAGTATTAAATCCACTAACATTATATAAAACAGAACCATTTGCATCTCCAAAACAAACAACATTAGACATTAAACTTCCAGTTACATTGATAAAATTTATTGGATTTATAGTAAAGTTTTTTTGATATAAACATCCATTTGAATCAGTTACATTGAATGTATAAGTACCAACTGCTAAGTTGTTAAAACTGGCTACATTTCCAACAGTTGTAGTTGCAGAAATTGCAGAAGGTGAAGTAATTTGAACTACATATGGAGCTGTTCCACCAATTATTGTTGCTGTTACATTACTAGTTAAATTTGGACACGTAACCGCTGAAGCAACAAAAGTAATATCTGTTGGTGGTGTTGGTTGTACAAATGTTATTGGAGAGGTTGTAATTGTACAATTATTAGCATCTCTTATAGTAACAATATAAGTTCCTGCATTTAAATTACTGAATACATTAGAATTTTGAAAAGTAACACCATTAATACTGTATTGATAAGGAGATGTTCCACCAGAAACATTTATAGCTTGAATTGCTCCTAATGTGTTACAAGTTAATTGCTGAACTATCTGTGCTTGACCAAGCAAAGGATTAGGTTCAGTTATGGTAACATCTATTGTGTATTCACAAAGTCTATTTCCTTTTGTAAATGTTACTAAAATTGTATAAGTGTCAGGAACTAAGTTATTAAAAACGTTTGAAGATTGAAATGTTGTACCATTATCAATACTATAATTTACATTGTACCCGTTCGTAGGACCTGTTTGTACAGTAATAGTTCCATTATTTAAACCGTTACAAGTTACATTAGTATGCGTTTCACTTAATGTAACAGGTGGTTCTAAATTTATTGTTACTATATTTGATAATGATGTACAATTATTACTATCAATAACTAAGAATTGATAATCTCCTTGTTCACCGTTTTGTACATCAAAAATTACACTTGTTTGATATTGATAATTTGCTGGATTAACTGGAACACCATTGTAACTATATATAGCATAGTTATATGGTGGTTGCCCTCCATTTGGATTTACTTGAATATTACCTTGATTACATCCGACGTGTTGAGAAACACTAGCAACAAGTTCTAAATCTGAAAGATCTTCAATTGTTACTTGTTCCGTATATGTACATCCATCATCAGTTGTTGCAGTAACAGTATAAGTACCAGGGTTTAAATTAGAAAATAAATGGTCATTATCAATAGAAGGACCAAACGTCGATATTACTGTTGCACCTTGGGATATATTAAAATAATATTGTGGATCAACACCATTGATTTGTACTCGTATGCTACCAAAACCATCATTACAAAGTTTATCAGTAACAATAACATCAACATCTAAAAGTTGTTCTAAGATATTGATGTTAGGATATTCAAAAAGACAACCTCCAGTTACTCCAGATTGTTGAACGTAAACAGTATAAACACCAGCACTAGCTATATTAAAAGTATTTGAAGCTTGAAACGGTCCAGTTGGTGATAAACTAAATTCGTAAGTTGAAGGTATATTATTAATAGTGATAGAACCTTGAGTAGTACAAATTATATTTGAAGTTACTATATCTGGATTTAAAACATTTTGAAAAACATTAAAATAGAATTGCCTAAAACAACCATTTTGATAAGTAAATATTACTTGATATTCTCCTGCTGTTGTAACATTAAAGTTTGGACCAGATCCAACAGTGTTCCATGTACAACCAGGATTATTGTTTGCACAATTGTTGATTCCAACAGGAGGACAACTTCCAGGTACTAATATTTGCCAATCGATACTAACAGCATCATTAACACCAGACTGAATCAATACATTATCATTAATTCCGCACAAAAATATTTTTGGTAATTCCGATCCGTCATTTGGACAAATTTCCACAACATCAGCATAAGGGGTTGCAGGATTTGTATTAATAGCATTATTAAAATCTACAACTGTAATTGTTTGATATATTGAAACACAAGGTGGTGGAATAGATAAATATACAGTGTAAACACCTGTTGCATTAACTGTAATTGTTTGTGTATTACCTATAATATTTCCATTAGAATCTTCCCATTGATATGTATCATAACCATCTGCTGCAGTTAAATCAACAGTATTACCACATAAAACTTCTGTACTTGTAAAAATACAATCATCTATGTTAGCAATAAAATTTGTTGTACCTGGAGTTGGATAATTACAATTGTCATATCCATTAAAACTAGGATTATCAGTAATTATCTGAGGATTTAGTTCACCTGTATAAGAAACAAACGCTTGATTATTGATTAAGTTAGTACAAGCGTCTTTAAAGTCATTACAGTTTGATGGAATTTTTACCTTAATTCTTATAGTATAAGCAGGATCACCTATCTCTACTAAATTATTAGGTATTGTAAATGTAAATTGATTAGTAGCAGGGTTAAAAACATAAGTAACTCCTGGAGGCAAAATAACATCTCCTGGTTGAATGGTTCCATTAGCTGGAAATATTGCATTTATAGGTAAAACATCAGTAATAGTGAAGTTTTGCGCATTATCATTTCCAGTATTTTGAAAGGTTAATGTGTAAAAAATTTCTTGTCCTAATACTAGTGCTTGATTGTTAACATTATTTCCTGCTGTATCTTCAACCTCTTTCAATAAAGGAATTTGTGGTTCAATAATCTCAACATCAAAAGTTGTTAAGAAAATATCATATTTATCTTGACTTGATAATGCCCTTAGAGTGACTCCAGTTTCATTATTTGGTATGACACTATTTGCAGGGTTATTAATATTATTCAAATGCGAGTCCCACCCAAGGGTATTAGAACTATTTGGATTTCTTGCTGTAAAAAAAGCTCCATTTGAAGTAATGGAAGAATTAAAATAATTATTTGTTACTGCAGCTGCTGGAGGTGGAGTGTTGGTTAAAGTTGTAAATCCAGCAACCGAATTGGCTTTAATTCTAAACTGATCACCATTAACTCCTAAATCACCTTCAAGAGTATTTACTCCTAATTTTGCTCTAACAGGAAAAGGTGGAGGAAGTGTAGAAAATCCACTCACAGGAATGTCTAAATTACCTGCATTTGAAGCAATTACTGCATATCCATCAAAGGTAGTTATATTTTTCCCAGGTAAATTAATATTTTCATATACTATTACTAATGTCCAACCTCCAGAAAGTCCACCACTAATTGATGAAGTTTGACCATTGATCTCGTTTCTACTGGCACGAATATTCCCTACAAAATAAGTACCATTCGGATTAGTCAATCCACTAACAAGTGCTGTAACATCTGCAAAACAAGCGTAAGGACTATGAGCAACATTAACTTGATTAGCATTTCCAAAAGCATTATATAAAATTTCATCAGCAGTTATATCTACATAATTTCCACCAGGCACTCTAAACTTTACTTGATTCCAATCATTTTCCCTTCCAGATGATGATACATTTACTAAATTATATTTATAAGTTGCAGCCCAATATAATCCAGCATGTACAATTTTTGAACAAGAAGCATCTGGAATAGTTAAATTAGCACTACTTGAATTGAAGGTTTGAGTTGAACCGTCAATGTCAATATATTGCATATCTAAATTGTCATTTGCCTCTGTACCATTATAAGATGTATTAGCAGAAGTATTATTTGTCTTTCTATTAAGAATATTATTAGAAATCATAGTTAAATCTCCTCTTACTGTTGTTTGAAAACGAACATCAAAAGAATTTTTAATCTGAGCTGAAGAAGTTATTGTTCCTAATAGTAGGATGAGAACAACAACAATTTTTTGAGATATAGTAATTTTTCTCATAGGTTAAAGTATTGGTAAAATCCACATAGTTTCGGGGTACTTATTGTTGAATTTTGTTTGATATGCTTTTTTAGCTGCTTCATAACTATCAAATCGTTCAACATAAACATAGTTCCATTGATTGCCTGATGTTTTAAATGAACCACTTTTGTTCAGCCCTTTTTTCTTTAGGTCACTGATATATTTTGTGGCTTTATTTTTCTCTTTATAAATCGTAGCGATGACATAATATCCCTTTTTAATCCCACTATTTTTCTCTGGAAGTAATAAGTAATTTATATTATCATTCTCTACATTTAGTACAAATTCCTCTAATTTTTTAACGGTTGCAGAGTTAGTTTCTACAATTGTTTGGTTGTAAATATTTTGTTTAAATCGATCTATTTCTTCTTGCTCTAATGTTTGATTTTTCAGTCGTTCTGCTTCAGCTTCTTTATCAACTTTAGGTTTTTTTGAATAGGCTGTAAACTCTTCATTACTATCTAAAGTAAGCGCTAAAAATATTTCATGAGTCGCTCCTAAATTGGTAATCTCTTTTCCTAATCCTTTTTCATAATTATAACCAATGGCAATTTTTTGAGAAATATTAATTCCCAATCCACCTGAAACACCATAATAATCACTATATGAAGCTTGTGCCCAACCAGCTCGTGGAACATTATATAAAATCCCAGCTGAATAATCTAAATCTTCCATAGCAATGTATTTTCCTCTTGCCAAAAATGTCAAACTACTATTTTCAAATAAGTTGCTGGCACTTTCTAGAGAATGTATGTACGACAAATGACTTGATATAGTTTTTTCTCCAAATTTTGTCTGCATTTCGCTTGTCTTAAAATTATAATCCACTAAATTATCACCATACACTCCAAAATTGAATTTCCCAAACTGAAGTGATAATCCAGGATTTAACATCAATATACTTGTATTATCATATTGTTCTAAATATGGATCAGCTTCACCGGTAATGATTTTTCCTCTGTTTAAACCTGAGTTAAAAAACACAACATTAAACCCAAAAGACAATATAGTTTCATCATTCAAACGAACTCCTCTTGCATAATTGGCAATTCCTCCAAAACTCTTCCAAACACCAACTTCTTGTTGATAAATTCCTAAACCATAACCGCTATTTTCATAATTATTTCCTGAATAATTTATCATATAGGTTTTTGGAGATTCATCATAATCAAACCATTGATTTCTGTGATAAGCAACATATTCTGACTTATAACTATTAAATATTGAAAGGGTTGGATTAACTAAATTTCTATTAAAACGCATAAATGTCTGTGATGGCATTACAAACTCATCGCTGGTATCAGTTTGAGCATTTGTAATCACACAGCTTAAAATAAGCCCTATAATAAAAAGAAGTTTGTGTCTAATCATTCTTATTGTATTACTGATATCATTCCTTTTTGTAAGGTGGAATTATTCTTTAAAATTTTATAATAGAAAATCTTGTTGCTCTTTGCAATAGGTTCTAATGGCCAATTGTTTTGATAATCACTAGTTCTAAAAACGACTTGTTGGTTGGAAGAAAAAATCACAATTTCTATATCATTTTGATAAGCATATTCTTCCGTAATTATCCACGTATCATTTCTTCCGTCATTGTTTGGAGTAATGGTATTTGGAATGACCGCACTAAACATCTTTGGTTGTAATAAAACAGTAAAATCTTTAATAATTTCACAACCGTTAATTTGTGCAATTAACTGAATAATACTTTCTTGACTAATATTTATTTCATTTGTTGAACTTTCCAAAACACCATCATTATACCATTCATAAGAATCTGCTCCTGAAGCAGTAATGGTTATTTCTTCCCCTTCATTAATAAAAATTTCGTCATCATAATTTGTTACTAAAATAGTTTCATCAATAGTCTCAACAGGTATCAAGTTTGAACTTAATTCACATCCTAAAAACGAGATTGTCAAATAATAATCACCTTCTTCTGTAGCATCATAAGTTGTATTTGTTCCTAAGACAGTTGAGTTACCATTTTTAAACCATTGATATGTAAATATTGAATTTGTAAGAGAAGAAGTAATTGTAACTTCTGTATTTGTATTACATAAAATACCATCTGTTGATAAACTAATTGTTTCATCAATTTTTAATCGAACAGCTAAATTATTGGAAGAAACTGTTTGTCCGTCCGTAAATTTTGCCTCAGCATGATAAGTATCACTATTAACATAATTAGATACAGTATAACTAGAGGAGATAGCCCCAGGAATTAAAGTATTATTTTTAAACCAAGCATAAGAAACACCAATGTTTGTAGGTACTGAGTTTGTTCCTAAACTTGAAATCGATTCAAATGAAGCTATAGTTAGTGTTTCCGAAGTTTTATCACAATCTTCATAATCAGCACTATGAATTATACTTAAATTGTATGATGTTGGTGCTGTTACTTGTGTAGAAACTTCTTTCTCAATCACACAGCCCGTATTTTGTTTTACAACTACTTTATAATTTCCAGTTTGATTTATAGACAATGTACTGGCTGTTTGACCTGTAAGCAGTAAGTTATTTCTATACCAAGTATATGTTGGGTTTACAGCATTTGTACTACAAGTTAATATTTTGGTCTGACCTGGTAATAGGTTTATTTCAGTTCCCGAATCTAATGAAAGAGTAAAGGTGTTTTCAGTCAACACCAATACATTTGAATTAATAATGCACTCTGTATTTGATGCTACTAAAGAATAACTACCTTCCTGAGTGGCAGTATAAGTAGCATTCGTTGCTCCAGCAATTAGAACATTGTTTCTATACCATTGGTATGTGTAACCTGAACTAGCAATCATACTTGAAAGTAATAAACCTGTTGAAGGGCAGAAAGTTGTTGCATTTCCCTGTGAACTAATAGTTAAAATTTCTGCAGGTGTAACACTTATTGAAACCACATTAGAATACGCATTCAAATTACATGTTCCATAATCTACACGAACATAATAATTTCCAGCTTCTGTTATGGGTAAACTTGATGAGGTTTGACCAGAAATGACTGTATTATTTTTATACCATTTATAAGTTAATTGAGAAAAGTTTAAAGGACTATTTGGCCCACTATCAATAGTTAAGTTAAAGTTTGAAGAACTACAAATAGCTTGTGTTGAAACATTATTGTTAATAGTAAAAGGTTGATTATAAACCGCGTAATTTGCTGCAAAAGCAACACTAGAAGGACTTGTACTTACTGGAGACGAACTCTTAATTCGAATCCTATAATTGGTTCCGTTTACATTTGTTGGAAAAGGAAATGAAACACTCACTGGTGAAACCATTTCGGTTGTTGTTGTTAAAACAGTTGGGGAAGTAAAACTACCTGAGGCATTTGATAACTCAACAGAAAAAACATTTCCAGAACCTAAGTTTGAGGCTGGAGAAAATGAAAAACTAAGATTGTAATTGTTAAAAGTTGTTGAAGCACATACTTGAGAAAAGCCTAAAGTAGGTGTGTTTATTGTAATTTGTGCAGAAGCAAAAATCCAACTTATTAACAAGGCTATTGTTAAAAAAACTCTTTTGTTCAACAAAGCTAACGGGGCTATTAACTTTTGTAACATATTGATTTTTAATTTAATATAAGTGTCCTTAATATCACACCCACAAATATATAAAATATTATCAACAACCAAGTATTTTTTATAAACAAATAGTGTTAATAACCAATAAAATCGATTAAAACACCCTTTTTTGCGGTGAAACCACACTTCCTACAATGTTAAACCGTATCAAAGTAATATTATATGTAAATTCAATTTTTAGCCTTGATAATTTTAGCTATTTTTGCTAAAAATATACTGAAAATGTCAGAACAAAAATCATTAAACTTCATTGAACAAATAATAAACGAAGATCTTAAAAACGGTTTATCTAATGATAAATTGCGTTTTCGTTTTCCTCCAGAACCTAATGGTTATTTGCATATTGGTCACGCAAGTTCTATATGTCTAAATTTTGGGTTAGGATTAGATTATAATGCTCCTGTTAACCTTCGTTTTGATGACACAAATCCTGCTAAAGAAGAGCAAGAATTTGTTGATGCTATTAAAAGAGATGTAGAATGGCTTGGTTTTCAATGGGATAAAGAATGTTATGCTTCCGATTATTTTCAACAATTATATGATTGGACTATTGATATAATAAAAAACGGAAAAGCCTATGTTGATAGTCAGTCTTCTGAAGATATGGCAAAACAAAAAGGAACTCCAACGCAATTTGGAACAGATTCTCCATTCAGAAATCGTTCTGTTGAAGAGAATTTAGATTTGTTTGAACGTATGAAAAACGGTGAATTTCCAGAAGGAACTCACGTTTTACGTGCAAAAATAAGCATGAATGCAACCAATATGTTAATGCGTGATCCTATTATTTATAGAATTTTACATAAACATCATCACAGAACAGGAAACAAATGGTGTATTTATCCTATGTATGATTGGGCTCATGGTGAAAGTGATTATATCGAACAAGTTTCGCATTCATTCTGTACTTTAGAATTTTTACCTCATAGAGAATTATATGATTGGTTCTTAAATCAGATCTATGATGAAACTAAAGTAAGACCTAAACAACGTGAATTTGCTAGAAGAAATTTATCACACACAGTAGTAAGTAAACGAAAACTAGCTCAATTAGTCAATGAAAATCATGTAGCAGGTTGGGATGATCCAAGAATGTCAACCATCTCTGGAATGAGAAGACGTGGCTACACGGCAGCAGCAATAAGAAATTTTGCAAACGCCATAGGAATTGCCAAACGCGATAACCTTATAGATGTTTCATTATTAGAGTTTTACGTTCGTGAAGACTTAAACAAAATTGCTCCAAGAGTAATGGCTGTTTTAAACCCTGTAAAGTTGGTTATTACTAATTATCCGGAAGATAAAGAAGAATGGTTAGAAGCAGAAAACAATCCAGAAGAGGAAGTTTTGACTTACAGAAAAGTGCCGTTTTCTAAAGAACTTTACATAGAAAGAGAAGATTTTCAAGAAGAAGCTCATAAGAAATTTTTCCGTTTGACATTAGGAACAGAGGTTCGTCTTAAAAACGCTTATATCATTAAAGGTGAATCAGTTGTAAAAGATGCTGATGGAAATATTACAGAAATTCACTGTACTTATGATGAAGATTCAAGATCAGGAAGTGGTTCAGAAGCTAGTCAAAGAAAAGTAAAAGGAACGATTCATTGGGTTTCTACAAAACATGCTGTAGAAGCTGAAGTTAGAGTGTACGATAGATTGTTTACACACGAAAACCCTGATGGAGATAAAGAAGTAGATTTTAAAGAATACATTAATCCAAATTCATTAGAAATTATCACAGGTTATGTTGAACCTTCTTTAGTAAATGCCAAAGAATTAGAACATTACCAATTTCAACGTTTAGGATATTTTTGTGTAGACAGAGATTCTTCAGCTGATAAATTAGTTTTTAATAAAACGGTTGGATTAAGAGATACTTGGGCAAAAATTAGTAATCAGTAACATTTCCGTGAAAACGGAAATCTTTTCAAAATATTGAAAATTTAATTTATTCTGAACTTGATTCAGAATCTTATAAAAACTTCCAAATTCTAAATTTTAGGGTTTGGAATTTTTTATTTATAAGATTTTGTTATTTTTAAGCAACACATCAATAGTTTTTACTAATAATAATTTAAATCTATTATTTTTTTATTTTCGATAGTTAAAACATTTAAAAAACGGCCTTCATAACTTGATTTTAAGCAATTTTTAAAAGTTGTTAATATACTTTTATAGTTGTTGATGAAATGTTTCTACAGTGCTTTTTATTTGCGTTTTCATGCTAAAAATCACTCAAATTTTGAATTCTAGTTAAATTCTTATCATTTTAGAGAAATTTATATTTTCAAAATGAAAAAAGACCACTTTTTTTCAAAAGTAGCCTTTTTTAGAATTTGGAATTTTTAGTTTGGAATTTCTAAAAATTATTCTTCATTTTCAGAACCATCATCATTCTGTTTTTTTCTCTTATTTGAATTTGCTTTTTTCATAGCTTCACCAACTTGATTACTTGCCGTAAAACTCGCAACCATGTTATTTAGCATTTCACTTCCAGCTTGTGGTGAATTTGGTAATAAGATTAAATTACTATTGGTATCAGCACCAATTGCTTGTAAAGTGTCATAATGTTGTGTTACAACAATCAACGCAGAAGCTTCTTGCGAATTAATTCCAACTCTGTTCAAAACATCTACAGATTCTACCAATCCACGTGCAATTTCTCTACGTTGGTCAGCAATACCTTGACCTTGAAGTCTTTTACTTTCTGCTTCAGCTTTTGCTTTTGCTACAATTCTAATTCTTCCTGCTTCCGCTTCATATTCAGCAGCTGTTTTTTCTCTATCAGCAGCATTAATTCGGTTCATCGCATTCTTAACTTGAATATCTGGATCAATATCTGTAATCAACGTATTGATAATATCATATCCATAACCTGACATTGCTCCGTTTAATTCTCTTTTTACAGCAATTGCCACATCGTCTTTTCTTTCGAAAACATCATCCAAAATTAATTTAGGAACTTCAGCACGAACCACATCAAATACATAAGAAGTAATTTGATCATGAGGATACTCTAATTTATAAAAAGCATCATAAACACTTTCTTGCAACACTTTAAACTGAACCGAAACTTTTAGTTTTACGAATACGTTATCTTTTGTTTTAGTTTCAATAATTACATCTAATTGTTGAATACGAAGATTAACTCTTCCGGCAACTCTATCAATAATTGGAATTTTTAATTGCAGTCCAGATGAGCGAGTGCTAGCATATCTTCCAAAACGTTCGATAATAGCTGCGGTTTGTTGTTTTACTGTAAAAAAGGAAGAAAATAAAACGATTAATCCTAAAAACACGAAAATGTAGAAAAATGGCATAGTTTAATTTTTAAATTGGTTATGTTAATTATACGCGTAAAGTTGTGAAAAGTTACAAAAAAAAAATCCCGAAACTTTCGGGATTAACTTTTTTATAAGGTTTGTATCGCTTTTTCAATACGTTTTATACTTTCTTCTTTTCCAATCATTTCAATGATATCAAATAAATGTGGTCCTTTTAAAGCTCCAACTAAACTCAATCGTAAAGGTTGCATCACTTTTCCCATTCCAATTTCATTGGCTGTCATCCATTCTTTTAATAAAGTTTCAATGTTTTGAGAAGTAAAGTCTTCAATGTTATTCAATTCAACAATCACTTTTTGCATTAAATCAGGAGTTTCTTCTTTCCAATTTTTTGATGCTTTTTCATCATAAGAAGTTGGTGCTTCAAAGAAATAATCTGATAAATCCCATAGTTCATTCACGAAATTAGCTCTTTCTTTTACTAATCCAACAACTCTTTCCAAATCTAAAGATGTTTCAATTCCTCTATTTTCTATGTCTTTTGAAAAACTTATAGCTAATGCCTTATCACTTTTGCCTATTAAATACTGATGATTAAACCATTTATTTTTCTCTGGATCAAACTTTGCTCCTGCTTTGTGAATTCTGTTTAAATCAAAAGCTTCAACTAATTCTTCTAATGAAAATAATTCTTTATCTGTTCCATCATTCCAACCTAATAAAGCTAAAAAGTTAATAACAGCTTCAGGAAAAAATCCTTGTTCTCTATAACCCATTGAAGTTCCTTCTGCCGTTTTCCAAGCTAGTGGAAATACTGGAAATCCTAATTTGTCACCATCACGTTTGCTTAATTTTCCGTTTCCGACTGGTTTTAAAATCAAAGGTAAATGTGCAAATTCTGGGGCTTGCCAACCAAAGGCTCTGTATAACAAACTGTGTAAAGGCAAACTTGGCAACCATTCTTCACCACGAATTACATGAGAAGTTTCCATCAAATGATCATCCACAATATTGGCTAAATGATACGTTGGCATTCCATCACTTTTAAACAATACTTTATCATCTAATAAATTCGTATCAAACTTAATATCACCACGAATGATGTCTTTCAATTCTAGAATTTCATTCACTGGAGTTTTAAAACGAATCACATAAGCATCACCATTGGCTATTCTTTGAGCTGTTTCTTCTTTAGAAATCACTAAAGAAGTATCTAATTTTTCACGATTATGCCAATTGTAAATGAATGTTTTTCCTTCAGCTTCGTGTTGTTTTCTGTGAGCATCCAATGATTCAGCTGTGTCAAAAGCATAATATGCCCAACCGTTTTCAATCAATTGATCAGCATATTTTTTGTAAATATCTTTTCGTTCACTTTGACGATAAGGTCCAAATTTTTCATTTTTTCCAACAGTTTCATCTGGAGAGATTCCCAACCATTCTAAAGCTTCCAATATATATTCTTCAGCACCTTCTACAAATCTGGTTTGGTCAGTGTCTTCTACTCTTAAATAGAATGTTCCGTTATTTTTTTTCGCAAATAAATAATTAAATAAAGCGGTTCTTACACCACCAATATGCAATCCTCCTGTTGGACTTGGAGCAAATCGTACTCTAACTGGTTTTGACATTTTTTTCTAATTTGTCGCAAAGATACAATTTGAATTTAGAAGTAAGAATTTAGATTTTAGAAATTCTGATACTTATCAACAGATTATGAAGTTAAAGTTTTGCTAATCACCAATTACTTTTGACTTATTACGTTATATGTTGTATTTTTATCGGTTATAAACAGACTATTAACAATTTGGAAACAAAATCTATCATTTTTGAGAAATTAGAAGCCTTTATCAAGAGGTTTTACACCAATGAACTCATAAAAGGAATTATTCTTTTTGTTGGTTTAGGATTGCTGTATTTTCTCTTTACCATTTTAGTGGAATATTTTCTTTGGTTACCAACTTCTGGAAGAACTATTTTATTTTGGTTGTTCGTTGTTGTTGAAGTTTTCTTGTTAGTTCGATTTATTTTATTTCCATTATTCAAATTGTTCAAACTTCAAAAAGGAATTAATTACGAACAAGCATCAGTAATTATAGGAAATCACTTTAGTGAAGTAAATGATAAACTGACCAATTTTTTGCAATTATCAAATCAAAAAGAAAATTCAGAATTACTTTTAGCTTCTATCAATCAAAAAGCAGAAACTTTAAGTCCAATTCCTTTCTCTAAAGCAATTAATTTTAATAAGAATAAGAAATTTTTGCCTTATGCGATAGTTCCCATCTTATTATTGGCTTTGTTTTTTGTTTCTGGAAATTCTAAAATTATTTCACAAGGGTTGGACAGAGTTGTCAATTATAATACTAAATATATTCCACCAGCTCCTTTTCAGTTTGTGGTTTTGAATAAAGATTTGGTTACCCAACAAAACAAAGATTTTATTTTAAATGTAAAAACCGTTGGAAATGTGATTCCTGAAAATGTATCGCTTATAATTGGTGAAGAAGAATATTTAATGGAAAACACGAATACTGGAGAGTTTCAATATAAGTTTGATAATGTAATTTCGGATGTGAATTTTAGTCTGAAAGCAAATAATATAAACTCAAAAGATTACAATCTTAAAGTAGTTAATGTTCCTACAATCAATAACTTCGAAATGATTTTATCGTATCCAAGTTATTTAAAACGTAAATCAGAAACCATAAAAGGAACAGGTAATGCAATTGTACCTGAAGGAACAACCATTCGTTGGAAATTAGCAACTATTGCTACAACAGATGTTGCTTTTATTGCAGATAACAAAAAATCAGTTTACACTTCTACTACTGGTGAATTTAATTTTTCTAAAAACATTAGTCAAAGTTTTGAATACCAGTTAGTAACATCAAATGATAAAGTAAAAGATTTTGAAACATTAGATTATCAAATTAATATTGTAAAAGATCAATTTCCATTCATTTCTGCCAATAAAGCTCCAGATAGTTTAAAAATCTATAAAGAATATATCATTGGACAACTATCAGATGATTATGGTTTAAGTAAGCTACAAGTTGTTTATTATCCTAAAAATAAACCTCAGTTGGTTAAACGTGGTAACATACCTGTGAAAAATCAAACTGTTGATCAGTTTGTGTATTCTTTTCCAAATGGTTTAAATGTAGAAAAAGGTGTTATTTATGATTACTATTTTGAAGTTTTTGATAACGATGCTGTGAACAACTATAAATCGAGTAAATCTTCTGTTTTTTCTCATAATGAATTAACAGATGATCAAAAACAAGACGAATTGTTAAAACACCAAAATGATAATATAAATAGTTTAGAAAAGTCATTAAACAATCAAGAAAAGCAATTAAAAGAATTGGATAAACTCCAAAAAATGAAAAAGGAGAAAGCTAATTTAGATTTCAAAGACCAAAAGAAAATTGAAGATTTCATCAAAAAACAAAAATCGCAAGATGATATGATGAAAGAATTTACCAAAAAACTTTCAGAAAATCTTGAAAATTTTAATCCAAAAGAAGAAGACAAACTTAAAGAAGAATTGTTACGTCGTTTAGATGAAAGCCAAAAACAATCTGAAAAAAATGAAAAACTTTTAAAAGAGTTAGAAGAACTTCAAAAGAAATTACAAGATGATGAACTGTTTGAAAAAGCAGATAAATTAAAAAAAGATTCTAAAAACCAAGCAAAGAATTTAGAACAACTTGTAGAACTTACAAAGCGTTTTTATGTTGAAAAGAAAGCGGAGCAAATTGCCGACAAATTAAATAAGTTAGGAGAAAAAGAAGATAAGTTAGCCAATGAAAATAAAAACAATTTAGATGAACAGAAAAAAGTTGGCGACGAATTTGACAAAATTAAAGAAGAATTACAACAATTGGATAAAGACAATAAGGATTTAAAAAAACCTATGGATATTCCAAATGATAAAAACGAACAAGAAGATGTACAAGATGATTTAGAAAAGTCAGAAGAAGATTTACAAAAAAATGACAAACCAAAAGCTTCTAAATCTCAAAAATCTGCCTCCAAAAAAATGAAAGAAATGAGTCAAAAGATAAGTGCATCTATGGAAGGTGGAGAATCACAACAAATGGAAGAAGATGCAAAAGCGTTACGTCAAATTCTAGATAATCTTTTAGCTTTTTCTTATGATGAAGAAGCATTAATTCAACCCACAAAATCTTCTCAATCGCGTTCTTTGGCTTTAAACAAAATTCTTAAAAAACAACAAGAACTAAAAACTCAATTCCAACATGTTGATGATAGTATCTTTGCAGTTTCCATGAGAAATCCAATGATTACAGAATTTGTATTAAATGAAGTTGGTGAAATACATTATAACTTAGATAAATCTTTAGAATCTTTAGCAGATAATAATGTTGCAAGAGGAGCTTCTTTACAGCAATATGTATTATCTAGTGCCAATAAGTTAGCAGACTTTTTAAGTAATGTTCAAAGTGATATGAACATGCAAGCATCAGGTTCTGGCACAGGAAAAGGTATGCCAAAACCAGGAAGTGGTAAAGGTGAAAAACAATTGTCAGATATAATAAAAAAGCAAGAAGGTCTTTCGGAAAAAATGAAGGAAGGAATGAAACCAGGTGAAAAACCAGGTGATAAGCCTGGAGAGAAACCAGGAGAAAAGCCCGGTGAAGGAAAGAAAGATGGAAAAGGTCAAGGAGAAAATGGTGAAGGAGAAGGTTCGGAAGGAAATGCTGGAAAGATTTTAGAAATCCTTAAAGAGCAACAACAACTTCGAGATGCTTTACAGAAAACTTTAGAACAACAAGGTATCAATGGTAATAATATTTTAAACCAAATGAAAGACATTGAAAAGCAATTAATCAACAAGGGTTTTAAAAATGAAACGCTTCAAAAGATGTTAAATTTAAAACATGAATTGCTTAAATTAGAAAATGCTATCCAACAACAAGGACAAGACGAGAAGCGAAAATCTAACACAACAGATGATAAATTTTCAAACAATACTTCTACTCTACCAAAGGAATTACAAGAATATATCAAAAGCATTGAAATATTAAATAGACAAAGTTTACCTTTGCAAAAAAATTACGACCAAAAGGTTAAAGAATATTTTAATAAGTAATGATTACATTTAACTACGAAAATGATTTTGCATTAGAAAACGAAGTTGTTTATCAAGATTGGATTTCAAAAATTATCACATCCGAAGGTTTTACAGAAGGTGAAATCAATTATATTTTTTGTGATGATGAATATCTTTTAAATATCAACGTAGAGTATCTGAATCATGATACTTATACAGACATAATAAGCTTTGATTACACTGTCGGAAATTTAGTACAGGGAGATATTTTTATCTCAACAGAAAGAGTGGCAGAAAACGCTTTAAATTACAATGTTTCTTTCGAAGAAGAATTAAAAAGAGTTCTTTCTCACGGTATTTTGCATTACTGTGGTTTTAAAGACAAAACCAATCAAGATGCAAAGTTAATGCGACAAAAAGAAGATGAAAAAATTGCAATGTTCCACGTGGAACAACAATAATCATCTGTTAATATTAATTTTAATGTTTCACGTGGAACAATGAGTATATTTCAAGATAAATATGATGTAATTGTAGTTGGTGCTGGTCATGCTGGTTCTGAAGCTGCTGCTTCGGCTGCTAATATGGGATGCTCCACGCTACTCGTTACAATGAATCTTCAAAACATTGCACAGATGTCTTGCAATCCAGCTATGGGTGGAATTGCAAAAGGACAAATTGTAAGAGAGATTGATGCACTTGGTGGCTATTCAGGAATTGTATCTGATAAGACTGCTATCCAATTCAAGATGTTGAATAAGTCAAAAGGACCTGCTATGTGGTCTCCAAGAGTTCAAAGTGATAGAATGCGTTTCGCAGAAGAATGGAGATTGATGTTAGAGCAAACTCCTAATCTTGATTTTTATCAAGAAATGGTTTCTGGCTTATTGATTGAAAATAATAAGATTGTAGGGATTAATACTTCATTAGGTTTAGAGATCAGATCTAAAACGGTTGTATTGACAAATGGTACTTTTTTGAATGGATTAATTCATATTGGAGACAAACAATTTGGTGGTGGTCGAGCTGGTGAAGGTGCTTCATTTGGAATTACAGAAGATTTAGTGAAAGTTGGCTTTGAATCGGGAAGAATGAAAACTGGAACTCCTCCAAGAGTGGATGGTCGGTCTTTGGATTATTCAAAAATGACCGAACAACCTGGTGATGAAAAGCCACATAAATTTTCTTATTTACAAAGTATAAAACCGCTAATACATCAAAGGTCATGTTATATGACTTATACTTCTAATCAAGTTCATGATTATCTTCGAGAGGGTTTTGATAGAAGCCCGATGTTTAATGGAAGGATTAAAAGTATTGGACCAAGATATTGTCCTTCTATTGAAGATAAAATTAACCGTTTTGCAGATAAAGATAGACATCAATTATTTGTAGAGCCAGAAGGATGGAATACTGTAGAAGTTTATGTAAATGGATTTTCAACTTCTCTTCCAGAAGATATTCAGTTCAAAGCGTTACGTTCTGTAGAAGGATTTGAAAAAGTTAAATTCTTTAGACCAGGATATGCAATTGAATATGATTACTTCCCTCCTACACAATTAAAACATACATTAGAAACTAAATTAGTAGAAGGTTTGTATTTTGCTGGACAAATTAATGGAACAACTGGTTATGAAGAAGCAGCTTCTCAAGGATTAATGGCTGGAATAAATGCAGCTCTAAAAGTTCAAGATAGAGAAGAATTTATTCTTAAACGTAATGAAGCATATATAGGTGTTCTTATAGATGATTTAATCACTAAAGGAACAGAAGAACCATATAGAATGTTTACTTCACGTGCTGAATACAGAACACTATTGCGTCAAGATAATGCAGATTCTCGATTAACTCCAAAAGGCTTTGATTTAGGTTTAGCTTCTGAAGAACGTTTAATTCGTATGGAGCAAAAATTTTCTAAGTCAGATGCAATGGTTCAGTTTTTTAGAGAAACTAGTACGAAGCCTGAAGAAGCAAATCCGATTTTAGAATCTAAAGGTTCTAGTCCAATGACGCAACCGGATAAAATGTTTAAAGTATTTTCTAGACCTCAAATTGATTTAGAAGACATTATTAAGTTTGAAAAAGTTGCTGAATATATTTCGACAAATGAATTAGATGAAGAAATAATTGAACAAGCAGAAATTGATGTAAAATATTCAGGTTACATAGAAAAAGAAAGATTACACGCTGATAAATTGAATCGTTTAGAAGATGCAATTATTCCAGATAATTTCGATTTCAGTAAAATCAAGTCTATTTCAACTGAAGCTAAAATGAAGTTCAATAAAATTCGTCCAAAGACAATTGCACAAGCTTCAAGAATTAGCGGAGTTTCTCCAAGTGATATTTCTGTATTGTTAATTTATATGGGACGTTAAAAAGTGATCAGTGTTCAGTCTTTAGTAAGCAGTTCTAACAAAATACTAATTACTGAACACTAAATACTAAAAAATGTTTCACGTGAAACACACTTTGTCAACTACTATACTTACTACCTTTACTCTTTTTTTATTTAAAAAAATATATGAATTTTTCTCCAAACAATGTTTTTATTAAAGTTAAAGATCATTCGGTTTCTAAAGAATCGTTTGATTTGCTTTTAGATGAAGAATTACAACTTTTAAAAACATTTCCCCAACCTAGTTTCGACAAACTTCCCTCCTATTATGAAAGCGAAGATTATATTTCGCATACAGATTCTAAAAGAACTTTATTTGAAAAATTGTATCACCTAGTTAAGTCGAATGCTTTAAAAAATAAAGTTGCTTTAATTACTAAAGAGAATGCAGCACATGGAAATCTTTTAGATATTGGAGCTGGAACTGGAGATTTTTTAATCCAAGCAAATCAATCTGGTTGGAATTGTATTGGAATTGAGCCAAACGAAAACGCAAAAAACATTGCAATTTCAAAAGGAGTTAATTTTATCGATAGTTTAGAAGAATTAGAAAGTTATTCTTTTGACGTGATTACTATGTGGCACGTTTTAGAACATGTACCCGATTTAGAAAATCAAATTAGAATTTTAAAAAGATTATTAAAACCAAATGGAACAATTATTATTGCCGTTCCAAATTTTAAATCTTTTGACGCAAAACATTATAAATCTTTCTGGGCTGCTTATGATGTGCCAAGACATTTATGGCATTTTTCAAAAGGAAGTATTCAAAAATTATTTAATAAAGAAGGTTTACAATTAAAAAAAGTGAAACCAATGTGGTTTGATAGTTTTTATGTTTGTCTTTTATCTGAAAAATATAAAACAGGAAAAATGAATTTCATAAAAGGAATTTTATATGGATTTCTTTCAAATTGCTCAGGAATACTTAAAAAAGAATTTTCTTCTCACATTTATGTAATTAAAAACGACTAAAACTCATTTTAAATCCCTTTTTTTGAATCTTATGCGTGTTTGGCTTGTCTTTTGTTGCTGTTTTCTTGAAATACTCTTAAATCACATATAAATCTATTAAAAACTATAGTTGTTTATTATGCAAAACAAAAACTATATAGATATTAATTATGCATTAAAAATTAAATCTTGCATTACTATTTTCAATTGATTACTTTTACCAAAAATTAGAAATAACGTACATGAAAAAATTATTATTTATTGCCTTAGGATTTGCAATATTATCTTGTAATAAACAAGAAGGAACAACTGGTCTTAAAACAGCTTATGTTGATACAGAAAAACTAATGAAAGAACATCAACAAGCTATTGATATCGAAAATAAATATAAAGTAAAGTCCCAAGAAATGGGTCGTGAGCTTGATGCAGAGGCAAAACAATTTCAAGCAGACTATGAAAGCGCTTTAAGACAAGCTCAAGCAAAAGGACCACAATGGGCTCAACAAAAAGCTGCTGAATTACAAGAAAGAGAACAAAGATTGAATATCAAACAACAATCAATGTACAAAGAAATTCAAGATGCAAGTAATGGTGAATTAGATTCTCTTGTAAAAGATATTAAGCTATATATAAAAGATTACGGAAAAAAGAATGGTTATGATTATGTATACGGTACAGGATTATCTACACCAAGTATTTTATACGCTAAAGACTCGTATGATATTACAGATGAGTTAGTTAAGTTATTAAATGACAAATATAAACCAACTGAAGACACAAAAACTGTTGAAAAAGAAGAAGTTAAAAAATAACTAGATTTTAAGAATACTTTCAAACCTCATTAATTTTTTTAATGAGGTTTTTTTATTTACTTTTTTTAGTATTTTTATACTTTAATTTACAAGCCAATGAATTCATTATCAGCCGTTGCAAGTTATACCTTAAAGTTTATAAATCAGACAAATAAGTCTGTTTTTCTTACTGGAAAAGCAGGAACAGGTAAAACTACCCTTCTTAAAGAAATTATTAGAACAACACATAAAAACACAGCTGTTGTTGCTCCTACCGGAATTGCTGCTTTAAATGCTGGTGGAGTTACTATTCATTCTCTTTTTCAATTGCCTTTTGGTGGTTTTATTCCAGATACTATTGCACCTCATATAAAAGATTCTGTAAAATTTGAATCTAAAAGCACACTTTCTCGTCACTTTAAAATGAGTGCTGTTAAGAGAAATGTCATTAGAAATATTGAGTTACTTGTAATTGATGAAGTTAGTATGCTTAGGGCTGATTTGCTTGATGCAATTGATTTTATGATGCAATCCGTGCGAAGAAGTAAACAGCCATTTGGTGGTGCACAAGTTTTGTTTATAGGAGATTTACTACAACTACCTCCTATTGTCAAACCTGAAGAATGGGATATTTTGCGCAAATATTATCAAGGAAAGTTTTTCTTTCATTCTCATGTTGTACAACAAAATCCACCTCTATATATCGAATTGGATAAAATTTATCGTCAAACAGAAAGTGAATTCATCGATGTACTTAATAATTTACGAAATAACACTATAACTAAAGATGATTTAAGTGTTCTAAATCAATTTGTTAATCCTGATTTTGATTTTAAGAAAAATAAAGGATTTATTACCCTTACAACCCATAATAAAAAAGCAGATTCAATTAATATAGAAGCTTTAAATGAATTAGAAGGCAAAATTTTCAACTACAAAGCTCAAATTGTAGACGATTTTCCAGATAAAATTTATCCTTTGGAAGAAACATTAGAGCTAAAAGTTGGAGCACAAATTATGTTCATCAAAAATGATCTTTCATTTGAAAAAAATTACTTTAATGGAAAAATGGGAATTGTTAAGTATTTATCTAAAGATGAGATAATTGTAGAATTTCCAGAAGAGAAAAAAACAATAGAAGTTGAACGATATGAATGGCAAAACATAAGATATAAAGTAAACGAAACTACTAAAGAAATTCAGGAAGAAGTATTAGGAACTTTCACCCATTATCCAATAAAATTAGCTTGGGCAATTACTGTTCATAAAAGTCAAGGATTAACATTTGATAGAGCAGCTTTAGATGTTTCACGTGTTTTTCAACCAGGACAAGCTTATGTAGCACTTTCACGTTTACGATCACTTAAAGGTTTGGTATTGTTAGCTCCAATCCAAATGAATGGACTTTCCAATGATAATGATGTAATGCTATATGCAGAACAGAAAGCTACTGATGAATATATTCAGAAATCGCTTGAGCAAGAAACAAAAAATTATCTATTCAACTATTTAAAAGCAACTTTTGATTGGCAAGATTTAGCTCAAGAATGGAGAAATCATAGGTTTAGTTATAAAGAAGAAGCTCCAAAATCACCTAAAGCTAAATATGCAAAATGGGCTGAAAATCAATCTAATAAAATTGAAAATTTGTTCATTCCTGCTCAAAATTTTATTAAGCAATTAAATAATATTTTTTCTAAAGACCAATTTGATGTTCACTATTTAAATGAAAGATTTAATGCTGCTTATTCCTATTTCTATAAAGATTTAGACAATTTTGTTTATGAATTATTGTTTAAAATAGATGAAATAAAACGAATCAAAAAAGTAAAAACGTTTTATGATGAATTAAATGATTTGGAAGATTCTCAAACCAAAACCATTCAACGTTTAATGAAAGCCAAGTTGTTAATTGAAATGGTTGCTTTTGGAAAAGAAATTTCAAAAGAAAACCTAACTTCTGAAGAAATTCTATCTTATAAAGCCAATAAACTTAAAAAAATAAGAGATTTAAATACAGTTAAACCAGGAGTTTTTGATGTTGATCCAGATGTTTCTTATTATGAACCAAAAGTTAAAAAGCCAAAGGAAAGCAAAAAACCAACTATTGAAATAACATTGGATTTATGGAAAAACAACCATACTATCAATGAGATAGCAAGTATTAGAAAACTTACCGAAAACACAATTTATACACATTTTACTAAATTAATCGAACTCGACCTCATTAAAATTGAGGATTTACTTTCTGAAGAAAAAATAAAACAATTAAAGGTATTGTTCAAATACTTTAAAGGAGAAAGCTTGTCAGAACTTAAAGAAACTGTTGGAGATAAATTTTCATGGGAAGAACTTAAATTATACAGATCAAGTTTAAAGTAATACTTTACGCAATATATTATAAATGATTATATTCTAAATAAATAATTTATTTTTTATGTATTAAACGAGTTAATTTGATTGACAAGTCAGTTAAAATAATTTTTCCGTTTCCATTACGCTCAATATGATAAATGGCATCTGAAATTTCCTTGAAAATCTCATTTATATTCTCACCATTTACAAAAGGAGCAAACTTTTTTAACTCAAAACCATCTAAACCTTCATCTAAATAGACTAAATCTTTTGTAGTATAGTTCTCTAACAAGGCTTGTCTAAAGAACTCTATGCAATAATGTAAAAATTGTTTTTGGACTTCTCTTCCATAACTGGCCACTTCTTCGCTCCAACTAATTAATTCTAATATAGAGGCAGCATTTCCTTTAGCTTTAAAAGCAGAACGAACCCATTTTACAAACCATTCCTCGTATAATTTATCATCCTTCTGGTTATTTGAAAGTTTTAAAGCTTTGTTAATATCTCCTTGTGCTAAATGTGCGTATCTTTTTGCAAGAGCATCACTTGTCCCAGTAGTCTTAAGAAAAAGTTCAATTTCTTGTTGTTCAGGCTTATTAAATTCAATAATTTGACAACGAGAAGTGATAGTAGAAATTATTTCTTCTAAATTTTCAGTTATAAGTAAAAAGATAGTTTTCTGCGGTGGTTCTTCTAAAATTTTAAGTATTTTGTTGGATGTTGCTGTATTCATTTTATCGGCCATCCAAATAATCATCACCTTATAGCCTCCTTCATAAGATTTTAAAGAAAGTTTTTTAACTATCTCTAATGCTTCATCTACACCGATTTGCCCTTGTTTTTTTTCTACACCTAAATGTGAATACCAATCTTGAAGACTTCCAAATGGATGTAGATTGACGAATTCTCTCCACTCTTTAAGGAAATTATCACTTACGGGATGACTTTTTACATTTTCAGTGGAAGTAACAGGAAAAACATAGTGAATATCAGGATGTGACAGTTGATCAACCTTATTTAGGCATTTTTCACAATCCAAGTTTTCAACATTTTTATCATTACACAATATATATTTTGCATACGAAATAGCTATTTGTAACAACCCAATTCCTGTAGGACCAACAAATAGTTGAGCGTGAGCAAGCCTACTACCATCAACACTTGAAGTCAAGTAATCTACCGTTTTTTTATTTCCAATTACACTTTTAAACATTTTCTAGGTACTAAATTTTATATCTTGTTGAAAACACAATAAAAATTGTTAATAAGTCGTTTTAAATTGTTGACAAACCAATTACATTTCTTAATAGTTTAGTAAAAGATTTAAAATCAGTTGTTTTATCACCAGTTTGTTTGTACTTACTAACAAAAAAAGTAAATGTACATAAAAATAATTGTTATTGAATCGTTAGTATAATAATTGTAAAAACTAATATTATGTTAAGCAAAATTTCAAAATTAGGGTTGATGGTTGCCATTCTTTTAGCAACATCTTTTTCTTATGGTCAATTACCGGTTCCTTTTAAAGTAAGATATCAATCTTATGTTAAAGGAGATATGACAGTTATTGCAAACAATATTGTGAATAGAAAGGATTATGGAAATAATCCAAACATGCCTTATATGAATGCTACTAAAACAGCCAAACTTAATGATGAGTTTGAAATGTTTTACATCGACATTGATAGTGACATGTCTACTTTCAGTTCTAGTGCTGCAACATTATACCTTGAAAATGAAGAAAACAAAAAAATAGTTTACGCAGGTTTATATTGGTCTGCTACATACAAATACAACAGTGGTGTT
This sequence comes from uncultured Flavobacterium sp., assembly GCF_963922255.1. GTDB lineage: Bacteria > Bacteroidota > Bacteroidia > Flavobacteriales > Flavobacteriaceae > Flavobacterium. The sequence goes on from NZ_CAWUIC010000002.1 coordinate 363,999, forward strand.
AAAAACAAACGAAACAAATTTAAAGCATTTGATAAAAATAGAGAAGAGTTTGACCAAATTAAATTAAAACTTCCTGGAGAAAATACATACGTGAATGTAAAGGGAGAGGTAATTTTTGACGGATTAGATAAAAAAGGTTTTGATGAAAGTGCTCCATATGCAGTTTATGCAGACATTACAGATTTAGTAAAGAATTTAGGAAACGCAACAGGTGAATATACAGTAGCAAATATTAAAGCTACTCAAGGTGTAGTTGAAGGTGGAGTTTCGGGTGGATGGACAATGTTCTTTGTTTATGAAGATGAAAATGAAACAGCAAAATTTATTACTTCTTATGATGGTTTTGCAGGTGTAACAGATAAATCAACAGAAATATTATTTACTGGGTTTAAAACATTACCTGAAGGAAACGTTTCAGCAAAATTAGCATGTGCGGGTTTAGAAGGAGATAATAACTTGGCAGGAGATCAGTTACAAATCAAATCTCAATTAAGCGAAGTTTTTACACTATTAAGTGGTCCATTAAAATTAGAAAACAATTTCTTCAATAGTAATATTATTATTGATGACCAATACTACACAGCAAGAAACCCTAATAGTAAAAACACATTAGGATTTGATACGGCTTTAATTACAATTGCAAATCCAGATAATTCTGTAATACAAAATAATACAGATAATGTTACCCTAAAACTTAAAACCGTAGGGGATAGATATTTTATGTTCTTTAATGCTTTCAATGTAGAAGTCCAAGAAATTGATAAAGAACCAGTTATGATTGTTTCAAATGATTTATCTGAAACAAATGATACAGTAATTTCAACAAATCCTATAAGTAGTGAAAAAGTATTGGTTGAAAACACAAATTCAAAAAGCGAATCTAAATCAACTTCTTCAATTAATACTGAAATAAAAACTACAACAATAACTCCAACTAAAGAAGTTATCGTGGCAGAAACTTCAAAAACAGAAGATAAAGCAACAAGCCAACCTATTAAAAATGAAACAGTTATAGTCTCTAAAGCTGATGCAACTCCAAATAAGAGTTCAAACAATGTTGTTTTAGCTCCAAAAAAAGAAGTAGTAGTTAATCATCCAAAAGTTAAAGCAGAAAATGAAGAAGAAATAGCTTCAAACACAACAAGGATTGATCCTGTTTTAATTAGTGAAAAACTAAGTCAAGTAGCACAAACAAGAGACGGAAGAAAACCAAAAATTACTGCAATTCCAGGTCCAATGGTTGAAATTGCTAACCAACAAAGAGGTTTTTATGTAATAGCCAATGTTTTTGCTGTACATAAAAATGCTACTCGATTTGTTGCCAAATTAAGAAGTCTCGGAATTGACGCAAACTTCTTTATCAATCCGAAAAATAATTACAGATATGTATTTGTCAGTAAGAACGATTCGTGGACAAGTGCTTTAAATTTATATTATTCAAATGTAAACGGTAAGTATTATGGAGACACATGGATTATGCTAGTAAATACTAGTCCAGATCAATTAGTAAGTAATGACCAGAATGTAGATTATAATGACCCTTTTTGTCCCCAACAAAAAATGGTTGGCATGAGAATTAAAGATGAAGAACTCGTGTAAACGTTAAATTAGTATTAAAAAAAGACTCAATTGTGAGTCTTTTTTATTTTTGTAAAATTAAAACAATAAAATCAAACCCGAAAAAATAATTATTTCCTATGAAAACAATCAATAATGTTGACTTTAAAGGTAAAAAAGCCATAATCCGAGTAGATTTTAACGTGCCTTTAGATGAAAATTTTAAAGTTACGGATGCAACACGAATTGAAGCGGCCAAACCAACTATCGATAAAATCTTAAATGATGGTGGAAGTGTAATTTTAATGTCGCATTTAGGAAGACCAAAAGGAACAGAAGAAAAATATTCAATGAAGCATATAGTTGATAAAGTTTCGGAAGTTTTAGGTAAAGAAATTCTTTTTTCTGATGATTGTATAGGAGACAAAGCACACTCAAAATCAAGTAATCTACAACCAAACCAAATACTTTTACTTGAAAACCTTAGATTTTATAAAGAGGAAGAGGCTGGTGATGAAGCCTTTGCAAAAAAGCTTGCTTCACTTGGAGATATCTATGTAAATGATGCTTTTGGAACAGCTCACAGAGCACATGCATCAACAACAATTATTGCAAACTATTTTCCAAATGATAAATACTTCGGATTTTTATTAGGTAAAGAAATTGAAAGTATCAATAAAGTACTTAATGAGTCTGTAAAACCTGTAACGGCTATTTTAGGAGGTTCTAAAGTGTCTTCAAAAATAACAATTATTGAAAATATTTTAGATAAAATTGACCACATGATTATTGGTGGTGGAATGACTTTTACTTTCATCAAAGCTTTAGGTGGAAGCATTGGAAACTCTATCTGTGAGGATGATAAGATGGAATTAGCTTTGGAAATTTTAAAACAAGCAAAAGAAAAAGGAGTACAAATTCATTTACCTGTTGATGCAGTTATTGCTGATTCATTTTCAAACGATGCAAAAACGCAAATTATTGATGTAACAAAAATTCCAGATGGTTGGCAAGGTTTAGATGCTGGACCAAAATCTTTAGAACTCTTTGAAGAAGTTATTTTAAAATCAAAAACGATTCTTTGGAATGGACCAGTTGGTGTTTTTGAAATGCCAAGTTTCGAAAATGGAACAGTTAAAGTAGGAGAATACATTGCAGCAGCAACTAAAAATGGAGCTTTTTCACTTGTTGGTGGTGGTGATTCAGTTTCTGCGGTAAAACAATTTGGTTTTGAAGACCAAGTAAGCTACGTGTCTACTGGTGGTGGAGCGATGTTGGAAATGCTAGAAGGAAAAAATTTACCTGGAATTCAAGCAATTATCCAATAATAATACTATTTTTGACTTTTTTGAGTTATTATAGATTAACAAACTATTAAATTACAAATCCCTGCATGATGAAAATCAGAAACATTTTATTCCTATTAGTCCCATGTATTACTTTTGCTCAAGAGAGTATAGAAGTAAGTTTAATTGAAGAAGTTGCTCCAAAATTATCTTACTTAGATTCTTTAAAAGCCTCTTTTGTTAATCACAGTACAAGTACTTGTATTGATAGTCGATGGATGGAAGAGCTATCTAATCAGGAACTTTTTGATGATATGTATGCTGATATTTCTGATTTAGATATAGACGAGGCAGTTTCTTTTGAAATGTCAACAGAAATTTTAAAGAAAAGACTTCAAAAAATGGACGATAAATCTCCATTTAATATCGAATACAATACTTCATTAGAAAACGTAATCAAATCATTTCTTAAAAACAGAAAGCATAGTTTTGAAAGATTAATGGCAATTTCCGAATATTATTTTCCAATGTTTGAAGAGCATTTAGCAAAATACGATGTTCCCCTAGAAATTAAATATTTGGCAATTGTTGAATCTGCTTTAAACCCAAGAGCAAAAAGTAGAGTAGGAGCTTCTGGTCTTTGGCAATTTATGTATCCAACAGGAAAACAATTTAATTTAGAAGTTAACTCTTATGTTGATGAAAGATTTGATCCTTTAAAAGCTACAGAAGCTGCTTGCCAATATTTATCAAGTTTATACAAAATTTTTGGAGATTGGAGCTTGGTTTTAGCCTCTTACAATGCTGGACCAGGAAATGTTTCTAAAGCTATTAGACGTTCTGGTGGAAGTCAAAATTATTGGAATATTCGAAAAAATCTTCCTAGAGAAACGGCTAATTATGTTCCTGCTTTTTTAGCGACTATGTATATTTATGAGCATAAAAAAGAACTAGGAATTGTTCCTAAAAAAGCTCAAATCACTTATTTTGAAACAGATACTATAATGGTGAAGAGAGAAATGAGTTTTAAACAAATTTCAGAATTATTTGACATTCCACAAGACCAAGTAGAGTTTTTAAACCCGATTTATAAATTAAACATTATTCCTTACAACGAAGACAAACCTCATTATTTACGTATGCCAAAAGACAAAATCGGCTTATTTGTTTCTAATGAAGAAGCGGTTTATGCTTATATTGATTTTATAAAAAATGGTGGTGAAAAAGCAAGAGAAGAAGCTTTAGCAGAAAGCACAACTCCAGAAGAAACAAAAGTTGTTGTCTACGAAGAAACGAAAACAAAAAGCAAACTTGCTTATCATACAGTTAGACGTGGAGAAAGTTTAGGTTTAATTGCTCAAAAATATGATGTAACAGTAACAGAAATAAAAAGATGGAATAATTTAAGATCTTCTTTAATTAATGCTGGAAATAAATTAAAAATTTATGGCACCAAAGAAGAAAGCACTAAATCTCATATTTCTAAATCAAGCGCAACTACCTATGTAGTAAGAAGTGGAGACTCATTATACACCATTGCAAAAAAATTTCCAGGAGTTTCTGCTGATGATTTGAAAGAATGGAACGGTATTAGTGGTAATAATATTAAACCCGGAATGAAATTAAAAATAAACGGGTAAAATTTTATTAAATACACTTCAAATGAAAAAAATTATTGTACTTTTTTTTGCTTCTTTTTTATTGTTTTCGTGCAAAGAAGAAGTATCAAATAACAAAGGCCTTTCTGAATCATCAGGAAATATTAATAACGTTTCTATTTTTATTGATGAACCTCTTTGGAATGGTGAAATTGGAGATTCCTTACGAAAAAAATTAGCTGCTCCAGTAGACGGTTTACCTCAAGAAGAACCATTGTTTAACATCAATCAATATCCAACAAAAATTTTTGATGGCTTTGTAAAAAAAGGACGAAACATTATTGTGGTTCAAAAATCAGATAAAAATGGTTTTGCAGCTCGAAAAGATTTATATGCTTATCCTCAAAATGTCTTTTTCATTACCGGAACAAATTCAGAAGAGCTAATTCGCAACATTGAATCAAAAGCTTCTCAAATTATTAGCACTATCAGAAATGGGGAAATAGCTGAAAACCAAAGACGTATGAAAAAATCATTGGTTAACGACAAAAAGATTGAAGACAAGTTTGGTTTATCGTTGGACATTGGTTATGGTTATAATTATGACATGGAAAAGGATAAATTTATTTGGTTGCGAAAAGAATTTACTTCAGGTTATAATAGTATTTTAATTTATGAAGCTCCAATTTCTAGAGTAGAAAAAGACGGAAATATCGTTCAAAACATTATTAATTTAAGAGATTCTATCGGAAAAGCTAACATTCATGGAACGTTAGATAATACTTGGATGATTACCGAAGAAGCCTATGCTCCCTATTTGTTTCAAACTAAATTAGACAATAAGTTTACTTACTTGACTAAAGGAACGTGGGAATTGAAAAACGACTTTATGGCTGGTCCATTTGTGAACTATGCTGTAAAAGACACTAAAAATAATCGTTATTTAGTTATCGAAGGATTTACCTATTTGCCGTCAAAAGCCAAAAGAGATCATATGTTTGAATTAGAAGCGATTATTAATTCAGCTAAAATCAAGTAATAAATTTAGATTTCACAACTTATAAATGAAGAGCAAATTAACTGATTTCTAAATTAGTTTTTGCTCTTTTTTTTAATTCAATATTTCAAATATGCTTATATTCAAAATAAAGCGTTTTAACGAACTTTCTCTTCAAGAACTATATCAATTGTTGCAATTGAGAAGCGAAGTCTTTGTAGTGGAGCAAAATTGCGTTTATCAAGACATTGATGGCAAAGATGAGAAAGCAATTCATGTCTTAGGTTTTTATAATGACGAAATTGTAGCTTACACCAGATTATTCGACAAAGGTTATTATTTTGAAGAAGCTTCAATTGGTAGAGTAGTAGTAAGCGAAAAAGTAAGAGCCAAAAAAAGGGGACACGATTTAATGAAAGTTTCCATTGCAACTATTGAAAAGGAATTTAAGACTTCTCAAATCACAATTTCTGCACAAGAATATTTAAAGAAATTCTACGAAACCCATCAGTTTGTTCAAACCAGTGAAATGTATTTAGAAGATGATATTCCTCATATTCAGATGAAGAGGAAATGATTTTGAACAATCGATTTCTATTCTTTTATTGGGATTTTAAATTGATGACTCCAAAACCTATCGTCTTGATTTCTACAACTTATAAAAAGTTTTAATGTATCATTTTTGATGGTTTGTTTACTAATATTAATTTCCCAAATACTTTCTGTATTCTCAATTGTAGCTCCTTTTATATTTCGAAGACCAGGAGCAGAAAGACTTAATTTTCTTGAGTCAATATTTTCTGTATTTAATATTAATTTTGCTTTTTCATTCCATCTCAAGAAATTCATTCCACTTTCAATTCTCAACATTATTTTTTGATTTTCAATTTGGTAAACAAATTCATTATTTTGAATAGTTTTCCAACCAACTAATATTAAAATAGAAATAAATAAGAGTAATATTTTATAATGTTTTTTCAAAGCTTATTCAATCTTAGTAATCAGCAATTCAACTCTTCTATCTTGATCAGTACTTCCACCAAGAGGTTGTGTGTTTCCATAACCATTATAAATCAACCTTTTTTCATTTACTCTTCTTGAAATAAGATATTTATAAACTGCTTTGGCTCTGTTTACAGATAGTTCCCGTTTTCGAGTATCTTTATCAACAGCTTCTTTTTGGTAAGAAGGTGTACAACAAATATGGCCTTGTACTTCAAGTTCTATTTTTGGAAAACGATGCATCCTAATGGCAATTTTATCTAACTCTTTTTTGGCCGAAGTAGTTAATCTACTGCTTCCTCTATCAAAGAAAACTTTGTCAAGGGTAATTTTATCACCAACAATTACATCTTTTCTTAAAATAGTGTAATTTTCAGGTTTTGTTCTTTTAACAATTGGTGGTTTAAAGTTTACTAACACATCCACACGTCTATTTTTAGAACGAACTTCAGGTACATTAGTTTCTAAATCTTCATCAATCATTATGCTTCCTTTTCCTTGAATGGAAACAATAATTTTATTTTTTATGCCATTAAGCAACAATGTATCTCTAATGGTATTGGCTCTTTTGGTTGATAAATCAAAATTATAAGCATCTTTTCCTCGATCATCACAATAACCAGAAATTTGAATAGACTCAACTATAGATGTATCAATGGTTTTAATGAATTTTTGAAGTTCTTTTTGTTGGTCTTTTCGCAAATCAAACTTATCAAAATCAAAATAAATAGACTGTAATATTTCATCTTCTTGTGCAAATGAAGTCAATGAAGTTAAGAAAAGTAACAAGAAAAGGTATTTTAGAGAACGCATTATTTTTTTAATATTTTGTTATACTCAGCTGTGTTTTTTAAAATGTTTTTGGCTTTGATGATTTCTGCACTATTTTTAGTTTCATAATCATACAAACCTTCTTTGTATTGAAAACGAGTAATGATTTCATCGTTTAAAAGCATGATGATTTCATCTTTATTTCTGTCTAATTCTTTTTCGTTACTTTTTTCAATAGCTGCTTTCAGTAAATTATATTCTGTTTGAATATTTTTGTCAATATTTTCTTTTTTTGCAACTTCAAGTGTGCTTTCTAAAGCTCTTTCAGTTTCCGTATTCATCTTGTATTCTTGTTTTTTGACGAATTGTTTAAATCCATCATAATCAGAATTTGTGAACATGGCATTTGGATTGTTTTGGTTTTTATAATAAAACTCAGTTGCATAGTTAAATATGGCATCATTTGCTGTTAAAGCTTTTGAAATAGTTGAAGGTTTTGTTTCTGTAACTTCAAGATCTGGCATAATTCCACCACCATCATAAACGGTTCTTCCTTTTTTGGTTTTAAAAGCATTGTAATTTTTTTCGTCAGTACGAATAGCTTTTCCATTTTCATCTTTGTGCGAATAATCTAAAGCTTGAATGCATCTTCCAGAAGGTGTATAATATTTAGAAATAGTAACTTTTACTTGCGTTCCATAAGATAAATTCAAAGGTCTTTGAACCAATCCTTTTCCAAAACTGCGATTTCCTACTACAACTGCTCTGTCTAAATCTTGCAAAGCACCAGCCACAATTTCAGAAGCTGAAGCACTTTTTCCATTAACAATTATAGCTAATGGGATTTCTAAATCTACCGGTTCATTTCTTGTTTTGTAATCACTATTATGCTTTTCAACTTTTGATTTTGTGGTAACAATAGTTTCATTTTTTGGCACAAATAAATTACAGATATTTACAGCTTCACCTAACAAACCACCTGGATTTCCTCTTAAATCTAAAACTATTTTTGTAGCTCCTTGTTTTTTCAAATCCAATAAAGCGGCTTTAGTTTCAGAAGAAGCTTTTTCGGTAAATTTTGATAAAACGATATAGCCAATATTGTCTTCCAATAATTTATAATAGGGAACAGCTCTTAAATCAACCTCGTCTAAAATTATTTCTCCATTGGTTTTCTTACCTTGTCGGAAATAAACAATGTTTACTTTGGTGTTTTTGGCTCCTTTCAATAATTGGGAAGCATCTTCTTTAAAGTCTTTAAGCAAAACATCATCAATTTGAATGATTTCGTCACCTGCTTTCAGACCTGCTTTATCAGCTGGAAAACCTTTGTACACTTCTTTTAAAATTACTTTATCTTCTTTTCGAGTAATCAAGGCTCCAATTCCAGTGTATTCACCAGTATTGTTGATTTTGAATTTGATCACATCTTGTTCGTTGAAGAAAACCGTGTAAGGATCTAATTCTTTCAACATGCTTTTGATGCCTTTATCCATCAAATCACCAGGATTTGTTTCATCCACATAATTTTGATTTACGGTCTTGAATAAATTGGTAAATATTTCAATTTGTTTTGCTAATTCAAAGAAATCACCTTTGAAACTAACTCCAACAAATAAAAACGAAATAGCTATAATAGGGATAATGATTCTTTTTCTAAAAAGAGATTTCATAACAATAGAATTAAATAAAATGAACTACGAATGTAATTATAATTGAGCAAAAAGTAAACCAAAGTTAGGTTTTACTTAACATTTTCAACAAATTTTTGAAAAAGTTGGATAGTTTTCTCGTTAATTTCCTGATAAGTTAAACGATCTTTTGTCTGATAAAAAAACATAAAAGCATGAGGTTTTTCAATATTTTCAGTCAAAATATGTTTATTTAAACGATAGCATTCACGCAACACTCTTTTGAAATAATTTCGGTCAACTGCATGTTTAAAATACTTCTTTGAAACCGAAACACCCATTTTTATTAATTCTTTTTCTTCAGATGGATTTTCCACAAAAACCAATCGCAACGGATATTTTGAAACTGATTTTCCTTCACTAAATAGTAAATCTATAGTGCTTTTGCTTTTCAGTTTTTCAGTTTTTGGATATGTAAATGCCATAAAGCAAAGGTATAAACTATAACTAGACTTTTTAAATAGAATTGCAATTAAAATATTAGTTTTTCGCTTTATTTTTATTGGTTTAAAAAGGCTATTTACGATAATTTAATTTTGAATAGTTAACTTTTTGTAATATTTTGCATTTTTTTAACAAGAATATAATGCTGATTTATATTTTTAAAAGCCCCAAAATGACAAGATTTTTTCTTTATTTCTTCTTTGTAACGCTTACTTTAAATGCACAAAATCAAGCTAATTCAGAGTTTAAATTACTTCAATCACTTTCTAGAAAAAATCAGAACAATCCTGATAGTCTTTTCTTTTATGGTAATAAAATTTTAGATTTAGGAAATAAGGAAAATGATGTTACTTTCATAACCGAGGGTTATTTTATTCTTTCCCAATCTCAACTTTTTCAAGCTAAAAGAGAAAGTTCAATAGTTTATTTAGATAGTGCATTGGTTTATAAAGATGAGATTAATATTAGTAATTATTTCAGACTTCTGAGAGCAAAAGCAATTGCTTATACACAAATTAGAAAATTTGATGAAGCGGAATTAATTTATAAAGAAATAATTGAGCAAAGTAAAAAAATAAATAAAAAGGAAGAAATTGCTCATACGTACAATGGTTTAGGTATGATTAAAAAACAAAAAAACGAACATAAAAAGGCTATTGAATACTTCGAAAAAGCACTTGTTTTATGGGATAGTTTGGGAATTGATTATGCAAAACCAGGATTATATTCTAATATCGGTGTTTCACAAAAATTATTAGGTGACATTGAAAGTTCTAATTTGAGCTTTCATAAAGGCATTTCATTTTCAAAGAGAAATCCAAGAGATAAAAGAACCGTTTATAGACTTTATGGCAACTTAGCTACAAATTTTAGTTTTATTAAAAACACAGACTCTACAAACTTTTATTTAGATAAAGTAATACACCACTATAAGTCCACAAATCAAAATTTTGAATTGAGTTTAGCTTATCTTAACAGAGGACAAAACAAAATTTTTGTGAAAGAAATAGACAGTGCATTATGGTATTTGAAAAAATCATTAATAGAATTTAAAAATAAAAACCAAATTCCATCTAAAATTGAAAATTATAGATTGTTGGCTACTGCTTATCTAAAAAAAGAGGAATATGATTTAGCACTAACATACCTTGATTCGGCTCATAAATTATCTGTAGATAAACATATAAAATACGATTTAGAAAATCAATATGCATTATACGCAGAAATCAACGAAAAAAAAGAAAATTATAAAAAGGCTAATGAATATTTAAGAGCTAATGATAGCTTAAAAAAAGCTAAATATATAAATAAAAGCGAAAATGGTTTTAGTCAAGTACTTGTTTTAGAAGATAACAAAGAGAAAAGAAAAAGAATACAAAGATTAGACAAAGAAAACACTTTTTACAAATCAAATTTATTTATTTCATTTTTAATTGTTTTGATTTTAGCAATAGTTAGTTTCTTACTATTTAAAAGATATAAAAACCAAAAATCAGAAGTGATTCAATTGCAAAATCAATTGGACTCTTTCAATGATGAATTCTCCAAAAAGAAAGAAGAAGCAATTTCAACTAATGCTATTTTAAAATTAAAAAGTAATGCCGTTTTAAACACTACCGAAATTTTATACATTAAATCAGATGGTCATTATGCAGAAATTTCTATAGAAGGAAGAGAAAAACCAGAAATAGAAAGAACATCTTTATCGAGTCTTTTAGAGTTATTGCCAAAACAAGATTTTGTTCGTATTCATAAATCGTATGTAGTGAATATTCACAAAATTAAAATCATCAACTCTACAGAGGTAATGTTAGAAAATGGAGAGTGGATAAAGCTATCTAGGACTTATAAACAATTGCTGAAAGATTTGTTGAATAAGACTAATTAATACTTAAAAATTTAAAAAGGCTTATTTGATTGATGTCATTCATGTACAAAAACAGGTCATTGGTGACAATTTTTTGGTTTTCAAGTAGTAATTATTCAATTTGGCTCAAAATTCAAAAACCAATAATTATGAAAAAAAGATTCCACCAATTTTTATTTATTGCCTTTCTAGCAATTACATTCTGTTCTCTTAGTAGTTGTTCAAGCGATGATGGCTCAGTAACCCCATCTTGTCCTTCAGGATTTTATTATGATGCTGTTTCAGGAGGATGTGTTCCAAGAACGTTACCAGGAACCGCTTAATTATTTAAAAAAAGAATTTCAATTAATTAAATATATAATCAGCCTTCATACGTATATCGGAAATAATTTTTAAGATTTTATAGACGTTTCACAAAGGCATTAATAATCAATAATTATGAAAAAAAGTATTTTAATTACCGCAGTAATGTTTTTTTTAACAGTTAATATGGCTCAGGCTCAATGGACAGATTGGAGTAATTGGACAAGTATTGCCTGTTTTAAAGGTGTTCAATTTAGAGTAAAATCGAAAAAAACAAGTACCGGAAAATATGAAGCTTATTTAGAATTTAAAAATAATTATAATGAAAAAGTTCATTTTAATTACGAAATTACTGGTGGTTCTTATTCTAATAAAAACAATAGAGTTACAGTTAATTCTGGAAGTACTTACAAAAGTTATTCAGGATCAAGTTTTACTTCAAAATATTTTAATGTTTACATAGATAGATTAAGGTTTGGTAAAGATGGACTTCAGCCATACGCTGATTGTGATAAATAAATCTTAATTGTTGAGAGGCAGTAGCAACATAAGTCAGGGATTACTGCTACTGTCTTTTTTCAATTTAAAAAATGAAATAAACCATGAATAAAAGCAATATTTTAGACAAATTTTATTTTTCATTTTCATTGTTTTTATTCAATTATCATTCTCTCAAATTAAAGAGGAAGCCTTAAAAATGCTTCATGCTGATTTAATTATCAATGATTCTATAAATGAAGATGGTGTTTTAAAGCACTAAATTCAGTAACGAAAAAGAGGAGAATATATCAATTGGTTTATAACTCCAATAAGCCAAAAGTATTAATGCCTTCATTTTATAATAATATTGAATTCTACAATTGGAATGGTTCTTTCACTATAGCAAAGAGCAACAATATGTATACTGTTTCAAGTTCACTTTTTGATGGGCAAGTTAAAACATTGTTTCATGAGGTATTTACAGTATAATAGAACATTTTAAGGGTTTCAATCAGGTTTTAGCCTGTGAAAGCGGTAGTTTATGAGGTTATATTAATGGAAAAGATAAAAAAATAATTCCTTATGTTTTTTACTACAAAGAATAATTACCTAACCCAACCCTATTAATATTAAAGTATCCTAAGATTGAAATATCTAAAAGTCAATTCAGTTTTAAATAGTGATTTAAATATTGAAAATCTTGATTTAAGTAAGCAAAAAATTAACTTTTTACTTACTTAAATTAAAGGATTTAAAAACCTAAAGTTCTTAGATTTATCGCGTAATGAACTACAAAAATTACCTGATTCGTTTTTGAAATGAATAATTTAGAAACACTAAACATTAGTGACAATCCAGATTTTTTTACGTTTTCTGAATTGTTTATTAAGTTTAATATTTTCTATGAAAAACTAACATTGACAAGTAAATTTTTTCAAGAAAAAAAGCAGATTAAATTAAAATAATTCTTCAAAATTTATATTTATTCAAAAGCAGTTAAGCATAAATAATTTTTTTATGTGTCATTCATGTCGGAAAACATGTCACTCATGACATTTTTTTCGTACAAACACCCATTTCTATTATGTTTGTTATTAATATTTATTAACCATGAAAAAATTATTCTTTAGTTTAGCATTCCTTTTTACATCTTGTTTTAATCTTTTTTCTCAAAATACTAGTGAGCTAAAAGACCAATATATTAGAACATTTTCTCCTGACTTATATAGTTCATACAAGATGGCTGAGAATGTAAAACAAGAAGGACTTTCACTAGCAAATGGATTGTATCAAAATATGCAAAATATAGAGGGTTTAACAGCTTCAATGAATCCTAACGATATCTTAACAGATTTTAATTCTAAAATTAAGCAACTTAATTCAATAGAATCTAACTATAAAGAAAATTCATTTACTTCAGATTTTAACACAGGAATTTCAATAGGGAATAGTATCAATGCAGGTGATAATGAAGGTGCTATATTTAAAGGTCTTGGTCTTTTAAGTGCTAATTCAGAGCGCAAAAAAGCGGAAAGAGAATTAGCTGCTAGAAAAGCAGCTTTAAAAAAAGAAAAACACAATAGAATGTCGCAAGTTTATTGGGACGCTAAAGAAAAAACAGAAAGCGCGAAGCAAAATTATATAAAAGCTGCTGCATTTTCTGAGAATGTTTCAGACGAAGAATACAATTTAGCCTTTGCCTCAAACTTGGATTGCTTTATGAAAAGCATGAAAGAAAATTTTAATTCTAATAATACATATTGGTTAAACAATAATTGTCCTGTTCCAACAAAACAAATAACAATAGAGAACAACTTTATTGCAAAAGATCAATTGTACAAAAAATTAGCAGTTAGTAAATACAAGAAGTATAATGAATTAAAATATGATGCTTATTATGATGCTGCAATCACTTTTGCTGCATCTGTTGCAAAACTAAAGCCTAATGCAAGTAATTTTTATTATTTAGGCACTTTGTATGAAGAGCAAAGTGAAGAAATAGCTTTAAGTAATTATTTAACCGCTTATGCTTATGATAAAAGCTATTTTTCTAAGGAAAAGAAAGAAAAGATAGCTGCATTAGAAAAAAATGTATCAGAAAAAGTAAAAACCGCTATAGACAATAAAGACAATAGTTACCTAAGAGATATTATTGAATCTGCAATATTTGGAACCTTAAAAATAGAGAATAAAAGCATATTGTTGTATGCAATCAAAGTTGATAATTCTGATGCTTTTCAATTGATACTTAATACGTATTTAAAAGATAAAAATCAAAATGAGAAGAATGCTTTACTCAAAAAAACTATAATGCTTTGTACTGTAAACAACAGTGATGATTGCTTAAATCGAATAGTAAGTTTAGGAGTAAGTACTGATTTTACTTTAAATAAAAAAACACCGATTGACCTTGCGGTACTTTCAAAATCTGAAAAAGCATTTCAAATATTAATTGAGAACGCTAACAATAAAGAAACTTATTTAAATAAATATAAAGATTCTGAAATCGTTTTGAAGTATTTAGCAAATAATGATCCCTCTGAAGCGGCTGCTTACATAGAATCAAAGTCAACTAAAGTAGCAGACGAAAAAATATACAGTTTGTTAAAAAACTTATACAATGATAGAGAAATTTTAAACGTCATAGGTGAAAATGAATTTATCAAAGACAGAATAAATACAAACGATAAATTATTAGCACTAACGAAGGCTCAGTTTTATGGATATGTTTTGAAAGGTAGTGATGATGCAGCAATTTTTATTGAAAACGATATTATTAAATTTAAAAAAATGCCTACTCTTTTAGAATTGGTTTCTATAGAATCTATAGAGCAAAATAATAAAAAAGAGCAAAAGACAAGCACTTCATCAAAAAAGAAAAAATCAGACTTGACTTATGAATTTAAAATGAATGCGATAATTGAAATGTTTGAAACAGCAAATAATACTTCACCTCAACAAATTTTTGTAGACGAAATAAATAGATATAATGGTTTTAAGTCAAAAAACGAGTTGTCAAGTACTGATAAATCTCTTATTGATAGTGTGTATTCATCAATTGCAAAATCTCAAAACTTACCATTAGATGAAGCTTTTGAAGAATCAAAAAAAGAAAAGAAGACGCTAACTTCATTTGACAAAACTAAACCAGAATACTCTTTAGCTTATAATGCATTCCTTATTGGTAACAGTAAACTTTTTAAAGTTTTAGACAACAAGTTTGATTTAAGTGAGGTTAAAGAAAAAAGTGGCGATCCTTTATTCGTAGAAATGCTAAAAACCGGAAAAGTTTCAAAAGACTTTGTCTCTAAGAAAATGGATTTTAATGATAAATATAACAATCAAAAGTTTTTGGGAATTTTATTAGATGGAATTTTAGAAAATAATACATCAGATTATGATCTATTTGGAAAGCTAGATGAAGTTATAGCAAATTATAATATTGATTTAAGCGAGGTTAGACTTAAAGATGGAGGAACTTTACTTCATTGGGTTGTGCAGATAACTAAATCAAATGCACGCTATTTGGCTAATGTTTACGATTTAGGAATAAAGTATAATTCGGTGGATAAAGATGTAAAAAATGATAATGGTTTAACAGCCTATGAATTATTGAACTCCTACAAAGATCAAATAAAAACTTCGGGCAATAAATCCCTGTTTAACAAAGCAAAATCTAAACTTAAATAACCATGAAAAAAACGGTACAACTATTATTATTTGCATTATTTATACAAAGTTGTGGAACACTTTATGCCCCAAAATATAATAATGTCTATGTAACTTCTAATCCTAGTGGAGCTCAAGTTGAGGTTGAAGGAGATAATAAAGGAATAACTCCTATAGAAATTTCTTTACTTGCAAAAAAAAGCCATAATATACATATATCCAAAGAAGGTTATAAAGATTCTATAATTAATTTAGAATCTCGAGTAGACTCTAAATTTATTTTGATGAACAATATAAATGTCTTTTATCAATTAATAGACATTATAAGTGGAGATTGGAAACAAATTAAAGAGAAAGAAGTCTCAATACCTTTAGAAAAAAATGAGCAAAATTTCTAAACATATTTTTTTTTTATTTTTTGGTATTTTAAATATTGGAATTACTCTAGGGCAAAATATACCAAATATTGACTCTCCTGATTTTTTACAAGGGAGAAATCATTTTTTTGATATAACAGAGGGTTTAGAGGAGGATTTGAAAGTTACACTTAATGTAGAGGATAGAGAATATTGTTGTAACAATATGTTTACTGACAAACCAATGGAAAATTTCAGTTTACAAATTTATTTTACTAATACAACTAACAACAAAGTCTTCTTTATAAAGCTTCCTAAACATTCATCAACGATTGTTAGAAGAAATCATAAAACCAATGCTTGTTCAGAACAAGCAAACTTAATAATTTATAATTCTACCCCAAATAAAACATTTCAAATTGATCCAGGTAAAACGATTTCATTTCATGCCAAAACAGACATGTATCAGAATGATTTTTACCCAATAAGTGTAGAGGAGCATGAAGAGATTTTAGCTATGCAAGGTGATTATTTTATTCCTGATTGTATCTACTTATTTTTTTATAAGGCTTTTGTAAAAATCTCAACTACTACTAATCCTACTAATCCAGTAAACAACAATAACAACACCGGAAATAACACAAATGATGTTGATGATTTAATATCAGAATTAGAATTAGATCTTGAAAGTCAAATTGAAATTGAAAACAATCAAATTTTGGAAAACAACATTCAGTCATACAACCTTGACGAAATAGTTATTCAAGAAACTGATGATAAAGAAATTACAACGCATAATTATGATCCTAATGTATGCAATAACTTAAAACAAGAAATTAGGAGTATGTTAAATCAAACAGCAAACATTTCGCAATCTAATTATACTAATATTATGATTTCAATACAAAGTTTTACAGAACGAATGGATTCCTATGTAAACAATGATAACCTTGACCCAAAATGCTTTGATGAAATTGAAATTGAATTACAAAATTTTTCACAGAGAATTATGAGTCAATTCAACACAAATTTAAATGGACTAAATCAACCACAAATTGAAACAAAAAAGTCAAATGGACCTGTCTTTGCAAAGCCTACAATGACAACTAGTTTTCCAAGCAAAGGAACTCCATCTCTTAAAAGTGACAGTTTTGGATCAGGTAAAGTGTCTCCAATTAAGAAAAAAGTTAATAATTGATTTAATAGTAAATCATCAACTTTATTTAGTTAAAAAAATTTATTTAAAATGAAAAATTTTAGTTATTTACTATTGCCACTACTGTTTTCTAACATCGTAAATGCACAACAAAAAATCTCAGACAAACAGATTTTGAAACACATTAAAGCTAAAAAAATAGAATGGATTCCTGGAGGAAATAGTTTAGCAAAAGTGCAGATGAAATCCAATAAGAAATGGGGCATTTATTTTATTGATGCACATTCTTATTCTGGTGAAATTGAAATAGATTCAGAAGAGGTAGTAGCTCCTAAATTTGATTCTATAGGGTGGTTTACAAAAATGGAACCCCTAACTATCGTTAAGAATAATAAGAAATATGGTATTCTTATGAATCCTTACGAGATTCAAGATGCAGCTGATAAAGCAAAATGCAAATACGATGCTATTAAAATAAAGGAAGTTGAAGGTAGATTCTACACACTTGTAAAAGAAGGGAATCTTTGGGGACTGGTTGACTGGTTTGAAGATGTCAGTTTAGTAGATCCTTCTTTTGAAAACCCAGAAGATGTTCCTTTAATTTGGGTCGAATCTTGGGCAATAGACACCTTTAAAGAATCAAAGAAACAACTAAATGCTGATATTCTAATCTTTGATGAAAGTAATGGTGATAACGTTTTTAAAGCCAGAAATAAAGATTCTAAAAAATGGGGTATGTATCAATCCTTAGGTTCGAGAGGGTTGACAACACTTATTCTTGCAAACTACGATAGTGTTTCCTTTTTTCCGTTCAACGGAAAGTATACAGCAGTCTATAAAAATGAAAAAGTAGGCTTTTATTTGTCGTACTGGAGTTATTATAAAAATGCAAAACAAACGGTTCCTTGTGCTTATGATGATTATAAAAGTTTTGATGCTAACGGTATCCCAAAACTTGCGGTTAAAAAAAATGACAAATGGGGATGGATAGACTGGTTAACAGGTGAAGAAAAATCAGAATTTATTTATCTAACTACAAAAGACCTTCCTTATCCACACTTCAAACAGGAAATTTGGATTGAAGAATAATTTGTTTTAAAATTAAAAAATGAATAAAAAATTAAAAGGAATACTGGGAATTGTTGGCTTTGTAATTTTATTTGGCTTTTTGGTTTATATGAAAACGGCACGTAAAATGGGAAGGAGTGTAATTACTAAACCAAATCAAACTGAAGAGAGAAACAGAATTATTGAAGCTTCAAGAAAAAATGAAATGAAAGCTTTTGAAGAAGCACAAAAAAAAGAGACTCAGCGAAGAGATTCAATTCAGCAATTACAAATAGATAAATTAAATGAACAAAGAAACAAATCTCAAGAAATTCTTGAATCATTAAATAATGAAGCTATTGGAAAATAATTTATTTTCTTCATGATTTTTTTACCGATGAATCAGTTAAGTGTAAAAATAAAAAAGGAGGCAATTGCCTCCTTTTTTAGGTAAAGAATTATTTATTCTCATAAACATTATCATCTCTATTCACATCAGCCATTAATCCACTTGGGTCAATAACAATTGCTTTTATAGCAGATTTTGCTTTTGGAATTTCAAAAGTATAGGTTGGATAAGCCCAATCCCAACCATCTAAAATAGTTCTTTTAATGCCTTCATAAGGATTTTCTTTTTCAAAACGCATCAAAGTATTCGGAATATAAAAAGTTTCATTAGAACCATCTTCATAAACCACAAGAATATCTAATGGCATTGGCATTCTTCCTTTTCGCTCTAAAGTAACACCAGTTCTTTGTACACCATCAGTTGCACTTTCCACATTTTGAATAGCATAATCAATAGTATTTGTGGTTTGTGTCCAATCTACTAAGTACCAATCTAAATTAGCTCCAGAAACTCTTTCAGCACTTCTTTTAATGTCATTTGGTGTTGGATGTGTTAACTTATAATCGTAATAATAACGTTTTAAAGTTTTCATTAAATTATCAGATCCAATAATGTATCCTAATTGTGCTAAGAAAACTTCTCCTTTACTATAAGCACCAATACTATAAGTCATGTTGTAATCATATCGATCAGCATGTGTAGAAAGCGGTTGTTCTTTTCCAGAATTAGCTAAATATATATAATTTTTATAAGCACTTTCAAAAACGTTATCTTCTTTTTCTTTTGGAGGCATAATTTCATTCATGGCTAAATCAGAAATAAAAGACGTAAATCCTTCATCCATCCATTCGTGTTTAGATTCGTTTGAAGCTAATACAAATTGGAACCAAGAATGTGCAAATTCATGAGCTGTTACTCCAACTAAACTTCCAAAACTTCTATTTCCTGTGATTAAAGTACACATTCCATATTCCATTCCACCATCACCACCTTGAATTACAGAATATTGTTTGTAAGGATAAGGCCCAACATTTTTATTGTAAAACGCTAATAATTCAGCAGTTTTTGGTTGCATTTTTTTCCAATTTTCATTGTACTCTTTGTTGTCTTTGTATAAAAAGTGCAATTCCACATTATTTTCACCAATTAACATATCATGAATATAATCTTTGTCAGCAGCCCAAGTGAAATCGTGCACATTAGGAGCAACAAAATGCCAAGTCAACTCTTTAATTTTTCTTGGATATTTTACTTCAACACCATTATCTTGGTATCCGTGACCAATTTCATTTTTGTTTTGTAAGTAACCAGTTCCACCAACAGTATAATCTTTGTCAATGGTTAGTTTTACATCAAAATCTCCCCAAACACCGTGAAATTCTCTACCAATGTAAGGATCAGCATGCCAACCTTCAAAGTCATATTCAGCCATTTTTGGATACCATTGGGTCATAGATAAAGCTACTCCTTCTTCAGAATTTCTTCCTGAACGACGAACTTGAAGTGGTACTTGACCTTCAAATGTTAGTGAAAATGTTGTTTTTGATTTTGGTAAAATAGCTTCATTTAAAGTAACTTCTAAAACGGTTCCAACTACTTTTGTAGCAACAATTTTTCCATTCTGTTTTAGATTTGAAATATTTAAATAACCAATTTCATCTGGTTTTAGTGTTTTAATTCGGCTTTCAGTTACTTCTTTATCAGAAACTTTAAACTTCTTTACCATTCGTTTATCTGGATCGGCAATTGTTTGTAAACGAATATCCATTGCACTTCCTGGTTGAAAAGCATTAGGATATAAATGATAGTAAACTTTTCGTAAAGTATCACCTGAATTATTAGTGTAAACCAGGTCTTGAGTTCCTGTATATTGATAATTTTTCACGTCCATTTTCACGTCCATTTTATAGTCAACATGTTGTTGCCAATAGCCTGGATTTGGATTGTTTTGAGAAAATCCAATAAATGAAATAAGTGTAATTAAAAGTGTTTTTTTCATAATTTAGTATTTAAAAAAGAAACCACAAAGTCATATAAATATGGGCTTTGTGGTTTACTATTTACTTAAAAAAAGTATTACATTTTTGAAGCCATAAGTAATGCATTGTAAGCATTTACAATTCTTCCTGATTTTGAAATTTCAGCAAAATTAGCCTTGTGTTGATCTTCATCAACTAAAATAGTATTTTTTAAGGGTGTTCCACTTGCCATAATAATTTGCTTTACTTGAGCAGCAGATAATTTAGGATAATAAGAACGAATTAAAGCAGCAACTCCAGCAACGTTTGGTGAAGCCATTGATGTTCCTTGTAAATATCTATAATTATTATTTGGAGTGGTAGCATAAATCTGCATTCCAGGAGCAAAAATATCTACGTTGTTTTTTCCATAGTTTGAAAAAGGAGCAACCATGTTTGGACTATAAGTAGCATTTAAAGCTCCAATTATTAAAACATTATCTGAAATTTCTGGTGCACCATCATATGAATCACTTGGGTATTTATTGTGTACATCTAAATCTTTTGCATCATTTCCAGCAGCGAAAATTACTAAAACATCTTTTTTAGCCGCATATTTTAATGCATCTTGAACCCATTCTTTGTTAGGAGAAAAATATTTTCCAAATGAACCATTGATTACTTTTGCTCCATTGTCAACGGCATAACGAATTCCTAAAGCAATATCTTTATCGTACTCATCACCATTTGGAACAGCTCTTACAGCCATGATTTCAACCATGTTTGCAACACCATCTCCACCAAGACCATTTCCTCTTACTTGTGCAACGATTCCAGCAACGTGAGTTCCGTGTAATGCTTCTTCTGCATCTGGTCCAACTACATTATTATTACCATATTTAGTGTCTGTAATATCATTTGGATTATCCCCAACAATTGAACGACCGTCAAAATCTACATTATAATTATAATTAAGTTGATCATTTACTTGCTTAATACCACCTTTCAATCTTTCGTCAAAAGCAGCTTTATCTTGACGTGCTAAAATGTTTGTAAACATGGCTTTATATTGTAATAAAGTCTCATCTGTGGTAGTCATGGCTTTAACCTCATCCAAAGTGAAATTAGGGTTTTTTAAATGTTCTTCTAAAGCTTTTTCAGCATTTAAAATCATATCTATTTGAGCTTTTTGCTGACTTAAACCTTCTAATTCTTCATCTAAAGCAGCTTTTGCTTTAGCATATTCAGGAGCAGATGGGCCTTGTTTTACGATACGAGTCATTTCTAATTGCTCATTTACCGAGTTCCCTAAGAAATTCCAACCGTGCATATCGTCAATGTACCCGTTTTTATCATCATCAATTCCGTTACCAGCAATTTCTTTTGGGTTAGTCCAAATAACTGCTTTTAAATCTTCATGTTTAATATCTACACCAGAATCAACAATTCCAACAATTACCTTTTTCCCTTTTTTTCCTTTAAGTAATTCAGCATAAGCTTTATCAACACTCATTCCAGGAACTGAGTCTTTAACTAAGTCTAAATGACTCCAACGTTGTAAATCGGTTTCTGATAATTTTGTAGTTTTTGTTTGAATAGCATCAATGTTTTCAACAGGTGTTGATACTATTTTTGAAGTACCTCCACAACTTGCAAGAAGAATGGCAAGGGCTGCTGATACGTAAAATGGTTTAAATGTTCTCATTATTTTGTGTTTATTTATTTTTATTAGACAATTTTTTTAAAAAAAAGTTACATTTTATAAGTTGAAAACCTCATTACAAGTTAACACTTCATTTAAACGAATCCCTTTTTCTGTTTTTTGAAGCGTTATTATTTCATTATGAGCATCATGCTCTAATATTAATTTAAAATTTTTTTCTGCAGCCATTTCAAGAAAAAATTCTTTTTCTCCAAGTGTCAATAAAGGTCTTGTATCATAACCCATAACATAAGGTAAAGGAATATGACCAGCTGTTGGCAATAAATCTGCCATAAAACAATATGTTTCTCCTTTGTAATTTATCATAGGAATCATTTGCTTTTCTGTATGACCATCTGCAAAGAATATTCCAAAACCTAATTCTGAATTTTCTAATATTGCATTTTCAGGTCTTTTTATAAAATTCAAATGACCACTTTCTTGCATTGGAATTATGTTTTCATGTAAAAAAGAAGCTTTTTCACGATTGTTAGGTTTAGTTGCCCATTCCCAATGATTTTCATTTGTCCAATATTTTGCATTTTTAAAAGCTACTTCATAACCAGTTCTATCTTTATTCCAAACTACGCTTCCTCCACAATGGTCAAAATGTAAGTGAGTCATAAATACATCTGTTATGTCATCACGATGAAAACCATATTTAGCTAATGATTTATCAATAGAATGATTTCCCCAAAGCGAATAATAACCAAAAAATTTATCCGATTGTTTATCACCCATTCCTGTGTCAATCAAAATTAACCGATTGTCATTTTCTATTAACAAACATCTTGCAGCGATATCAATTAAATTATTTTCATCTGCTGGATTTGTTCTATTCCACAAAGTTTTTGGAACAACACCAAACATAGCTCCACCGTCTAGTTTAAAATTTCCAGCCTCAATAGGGTATAATTTCATTTAAAAAAAAATTTGATTGCAAGTTAATAAAAATATAAACTTTGATTTGTGAAATCTATCATAAATGTTACTTATCGTTTAATAAGTTATAAAAATGTTAGTATTCATTGTAAAAAGAGCTAAAAGACTTATCTTTGCAGTTAATTTAGACAAAATCAAAATAACAAATGATTAAAGTTTCTGATACAGCAAGCAAAAAAATCGTTGCAATGATGCAAGAAGATGGTTTTGACGCTACTCAAGATTTTGTTCGAGTAGGTGTAAAAAGCGGAGGTTGTTCTGGATTATCTTACGAATTAAAGTTTGATAAACAAATAGGAGAGAACGATAAAGTCTTTGAAGATAATAATGTAAAAATAGCCGTTGAGAAAAAGAGTTTTCTTTATTTAGCGGGTACTATATTGGAATTTTCTGGTGGATTAAATGGTAAAGGTTTTGTGTTCAACAATCCAAACGCACAAAGAACTTGTGGTTGTGGAGAAAGTTTTTCACTATAAATCATTAAAAATATAAAATGTCAAAATATACAGAAGACGATTTAAAAGTCGAATTAGAAAATAAAGAATACGAATACGGATTTTACACCGAATTAGACTCGGAAACGTTTCCTATTGGTCTTAATGAAGACATCGTTCGTGCTATTTCTTTGAAAAAAGAAGAACCTGAATGGATGACAGAATGGAGATTAGAAGCTTTTAGGGCTTGGGAAGAGATGATTGAACCTGAATGGGCAAATGTTCATTACACCAAACCTGATTTTCAAGCGATATCTTATTATTCAGCTCCAAAAAAAGCAGATCCCAATAAAACATTAGACGATGTTGATCCAGAATTGTTAGCTATGTACAAAAAGTTAGGAATTTCTGTGGACGAACAAAAGAAAATGAATAATGTTGCTATGGATATTGTTATTGATAGCGTCTCAGTAGCTACAACATTCAAGAAAACTTTAGGCGAAAAAGGAATTATTTTCATGAGTATTTCTGAAGCTATTAAAGAACATCCAGAATTAGTTCGTAAATATTTAGGAACAGTTGTGCCACAAAAAGATAATTTCTACGCAGCTTTAAATTCGGCAGTTTTTTCAGACGGAAGTTTCTGTTATATTCCAAAAGGAGTTAAATGCCCTATGGAACTTTCAACTTATTTCAGAATCAACCAAGCAGGAACTGGCCAATTTGAGAGAACATTAGTAATTGCTGATGAAGGAAGTTATGTTTCTTACTTAGAAGGTTGTACAGCTCCAAGTCGTGATGAAAATCAGTTGCACGCAGCAGTTGTTGAATTGATTGCATTAGATGATGCCGAAATAAAATATTCAACCGTTCAAAACTGGTTTCCTGGTAACAAAGAAGGTAAAGGTGGAGTTTATAATTTCGTAACCAAAAGAGGTTTGTGCGAAAAAAACGCAAAAATTTCTTGGACACAAGTAGAAACAGGTTCAGCTGTAACATGGAAATATCCTTCATGTGTGTTGAAAGGAGATAATTCAATTGGAGAATTTTATTCAATTGCAGTCACCAATAATTTTCAACAAGCGGATACTGGAACCAAGATGATTCATTTAGGAAAAAACACTAAGTCAACCATTATTTCAAAAGGTATTTCTGCAGGAAAATCTCAAAATAGTTATAGAGGTTTGGTTCAAATTTCAGCGAGAGCAGAAAATGCGCGTAACTTCTCTCAATGTGATAGTCTTTTAATGGGAAATGAATGTGGTGCACACACTTTTCCATACATTGAAAGCAAAAACACTTCATCAATAATCGAACATGAAGCTACCACTTCAAAGATAGGTGAAGACCAAGTTTTCTATTGCAACCAACGTGGAATTCCAACTGAAAAAGCTATTGCTTTAATCGTAAATGGTTTCAGTAAAGAAGTTTTAAATAAGTTGCCAATGGAATTTGCTGTGGAAGCACAAAAATTATTAGAAATTTCCCTTGAAGGAAGTGTCGGATAAATCAAAATAAATCTTAATACCTTAATGGTTTAAAATAAAGAATAAAATGTTATCAATAAAAAATTTACATGCTTCAGTTGAAGATAAAGAAATATTAAAAGGTTTAAATCTAGAAATTAAAGCAGGAGAAGTTCATGCAATCATGGGACCGAATGGAGCCGGAAAAAGTACGTTTGCTTCAATTGTTGCAGGAAATGAAAACTACGAAGTTTCTGAAGGAACAATCGAATTAGAAGGTGAAGATATCTCAGAATTAGCTCCAGAAGAAAGAGCTCACAAAGGTGTTTTCTTATCTTTTCAATATCCAGTTGAAATCCCAGGAGTTTCAGTTACGAACTTCATGAGAACTGCTATAAACGAATCACGTAAGGCTAAAGGTTTAGAAGATATGCCAGCTAACGAAATGCTAAAATTAATTCGTGAGAAATCTGAATTATTAGAAATTGATCGTAAATTTTTATCTCGTTCTTTAAATGAAGGTTTTTCTGGTGGAGAAAAGAAACGTAACGAAATTTTTCAAATGGCAATGTTAGAACCAAAATTAGCTATTTTGGACGAAACAGATTCTGGATTGGATATTGATGCTTTAAGAATTGTTGCCAATGGTGTAAACAAATTAAAGAGTAAAGATAATGCAGTAATTGTAATTACACATTACCAAAGATTGTTAGAATATATTGTTCCTGATTTTGTTCATGTATTAATGGATGGAAAAATTGTAAAGTCTGGTGGAAAAGAACTGGCTTTAGAGTTAGAAGAAAGAGGTTACGATTGGATTAAAGCTGAATTAGTTTAAAAAAGTTATCAGTTTTCTTTTATCAGTTAGAAACTCTACTGACAACCGAAAACAGATAACCGACAACATAATAAAAATGGATTTAAAAGAAAAATTAGTTTCGTCTTTCATGGCTTTTGAAGAAAAAATAGATACTTCTTCAGAACTACATGATGTGCGAACAAACGCTATAAAAAACTTTGAAAACAAAGGTTTTCCTTCAAAAAAAGAAGAAGCTTGGAAATATACTTCGTTAAACTCAATTCTTAAAAATGACTTTTCGGTTTTTCCAAAAAAGGATAATGCTGTTGAATTTGCTGAGGTAAAAAAATATTTTTTACATGAAGTAGACACTTATAAAGTTGTTTTTATTGATGGAAAATTTAGTTCTTTTTTATCTGCTACAACGCATGAAGGAATTGATGTTTGTTTGATGTCATCAGCTTTGACCAAACCTAAATACAAATTGGTTATAGATGAATATTTCAACAAAATTGCAAGTAAAGATGAAACTTTAACTTCATTAAACACTGCTTTTGCTTTTGAAGGAGCTTATATCAATATTCCTAAAAGTAAAATTGCAGATAAACCTATTGAAATCATCTATTTCTCAACAGGAAAAGAAGATGCTTTAATGGTTCAACCAAGAAATTTAGTAATTGTTGGTGAAAATGCTCATGTTCAAATTATTGAAAGACATCAGAGTTTAAATACTAATCCCGTTTTAACAAATTCGGTTACTGAAATATTTGCACAAAAAAGAGCCATTGTT
Source organism: uncultured Flavobacterium sp. (assembly GCF_963922255.1). Taxonomy (GTDB): domain Bacteria; phylum Bacteroidota; class Bacteroidia; order Flavobacteriales; family Flavobacteriaceae; genus Flavobacterium. The sequence goes on from NZ_CAWUIC010000002.1 coordinate 390,663, forward strand.
GATTATTATAAAATTCAAAATGACACTTTAACTGCAAATCTAATTGATAACACTTATATTTCTCAAAAGCAAGAAAGCCGTGCTTCAGTTCACACCTTCTCTTTTGGTGGAAATTTAACTAGAAACAACCTAAACTTCTATCATTTCGGAGAACATATTGATAGTACTTTAAAAGGAATTACAATTATTGGTGACAAGCAACACGTAGATCATTACACTTTAGTTCAACATTCTACACCAAATTGTGAAAGTCATCAAAATTACAAAACTATTATTGGTGATAGTGCAACAGGTGTTTTCAACGGAAAAATTTATGTTGAAAAAGAAGCACAAAAAACAAATGCTTTTCAACAAAACAACAACATTTTAGTTAGTGAAAAAGCAACAATCAATGCTAAACCTCAATTAGAAATTTTTGCGGATGATGTAAAATGTTCTCACGGTTGTACAATCGGACAATTAGATGAAAGTGCCATGTTTTATATGCAACAGCGAGGAATTCCTAAAAAAGAAGCTAGAGCTTTATTAATGTTTGCATTTAGTAATGAAGTAATTGAAAGTATTAAGATTCCCGAACTAAAACAAAGAATTACTAAAATTATAGCTTCAAAATTAGAAGTAAAGTTAGGATTTGATTTGTAATTAAGTAATTTTTTAAAAAATCATTTAATTCAGATAACTTCTTTATTTTAATTCTTTCTTAAATCTCTTAAATTGCAATTTAACACTTTCTTTAATAATAAAGTAATAAAAAAGTGTTAACTTTATGATTAGTTTAACGGATTAATAATTGTTATAATTTTATAATAAAATGATTTTTTTGTTATATTTCGATGATTAGGTGTTAAAAATTCATCTAAAACAGACTTATCTTAGTGATTTTTTATAAAAAACACATTTTTATGTAACATAATTCATTTTTTTATTTATTTTTACTTCCTTAAAAAATATTAAAATGCGTTTATATTTACTATTTACATTATTGTTTACTTCATGTATGTTTGGTCAACTAAGTGATAAGCACTGGCTTCCACCATTGCATTCTAGAACGACTAGTCATATCGGGCAACATGTAATTTACCTTTCAACACCTGAAGCTACACCTTTTCAAGTAAACGTTACGAATGGTAGCGGAGTTGCTGTTGGTACATATACAATTTCAGCAGGTAATCCTGCTCAATTTACGGTAGGTAATGCCCAGCCCTCAAATATGTTTGTTACCCAAGCAGGTTTACATACAGTTTCTGGAAACAGTGGGCTTATATTGACAGGAACTAGCGAGTTTTATGTAACTTTTAAACTTGATGCAGGTGCACACGGTGAAATGTTTGTTTCCAAAGGTAGAGCAGGTCTAGGTACAGATTTTAGGTTAGGAAGTTCTCCTCAAGGTTCAAGTGACAGTAGTAGAAACTTTGTTGCGAGTGTCATGGCTACGGAAAACGGAACAACTGTTACTGTTTCTGACTATGATGCCGGTGTCTATTTTACAACACCTACAGGAATAAACACTAATGGAACACAAACATTTAATTTAAATGCGGGACAATCAGTTGTATTGTCGGGCTATGCTGATAACGCAACCTCCCAAAATCTTACAGGGTTTATAGGAGCCCGTTTAACATCTACAAGACCAGTTGCTGTTAATACAGGGAATATTACTAATAATCCTGCAACAGGAGGAAATGATGTGTGTTTAGACCAAATTGTTCCAGTGGAACGTGTGGGAATGGAATATGTTGTTGTTAAAGGTAATGGTACAGCACAAACTGAATTACCTATTGTTATAGCAACTCAAAATAATACACAGGTATTTGTCAATGGTAATACTATTCCTTTAACCACTTTAAATGCGGGTGATTATTATATTGTTCCTTTCACTTATTTTCAAGGGACATTTAATCAAAATATGTATGTACAGACAGATAAACCCGTTTATCTTTATCAAATTTTAGCAGGAGATACCTCTACTCATACCACAGGTATGAATTTTATTCCTCCATTAAGTTGTAGTTATCCAAAAGTTGTTGATTTAATACCTAGTATTAATTTGATTGGTTCTGGAGTTAATTTTAATACTGGAGGAGGTAGTACAAATGTTATTCTAATTACAGTTGCCGGTTCAGTTATATCTATTAACGGAGCTGTAACAACCGCAACACCTCAACCAGTACTGGGTAACCCAAACTGGGTGACTTATAGAATTTCTGGATTATCAGGAAATGTAAAAGTTGAATCTACAGGCTCTACAGCAGTAGGAGTGTTAGGACTTTCAGGAACAATGGGTGTAGCGAGTTTCTATTCAGGTTTTGGAGAGGTTAATTTAACCTATGAAGCAGGAGTTAATATTTATGAAGGAGATATGACTATTGCAGAAGGTAGAGCAATATGTCCAGATAATACAAGAGTATTAGATACTAATTTAAGCCCTAATGATTTTACTTTTGTGTGGACTGTTGATATTGGAGATGGTAATGGGCCTCAAGTAATTGCAGGGGCAACAGGACCTTCTTATACTGTAGATAGTCCTGGTATTTATTGTGTTACTACTTCTAATGGATTTATTGGAAGTGCATGTGAGCAGACTGATTGTGTTGTGGTTGAATACTATCCTGATTTTATAATCAATGATATGCCAAATGATTTATATAGTTGCGATAATACTTTTGATTTAAGTCAAAATACAGCAACTATTTTAAATGGTTTAGATCCTTTCCAATATGACTTAGAGTTTTTTGCAACA
>NZ_CAWUIC010000003.1:0-200213 GCF_963922255.1 uncultured Flavobacterium sp.
TGTTCCAACAACCGTATAAGTCATCGTAGCTGTTCCTGCTGAAACCCCTGTGATTACTCCTGTTGTGGCATTTATTGTAGCAATAGCTGTGTCTGATGATGACCATGTTCCTCCCGTTTGAGTCGAAGAGAATGTCGTGGTTAATCCAACACATACATTTTGTGTGCCTGATAAAGTTCCTGCTACTGGTGCTGCTGTAACTGTAATAGTACCTGTGGCACTTACTGTTCCACAACCTCCTGTTAAAGGAATACTATAATTAAATGTTCCACTGACTGTTGGTGTACCACTAATTGTAATTGTATTAGAACTGAAAGTTGCTGTAACTCCAGTTGGTAATCCTACTGCAGCTCCTATACCAGTAGCTCCTGTTGTTGTGTGTGTAATATTTGTTAACGTCGAACCAATACATAATGTTGGTGTTGAAGAACCAGCTGACACGGTATTATTTGGAGTGACGGTTACAGTAGATGAAAGTGACAAAGGAACACTACAGGTACCATTACTAACACTTGTTAGGTTTAAAGTAGTATTCGAGGTTACTGCAGACACAGTAACATTTACTGTCCCACCTGCTCCTATGGTCGCTGTTCCTGATGCAGCCCCCGTATAATTAACTGTGTTTCCAGGAGTTCCATTAATAGTAAAAATTGCATTTGATCCTGAACAAATCGGACTATTTGACGTCAGTGTTGGAGCATTGGGTGAAGCTGGCTGTGCATTAACTGTTCTTTCTGCTGAAGCAGTAGAAATACACGCTCCTAATACAGCTATAACAGTATAATTTCCAGCAGGTGCTGTAATGGTAGCTCCTGAAATAGTAACTCCCGTTGAAGGACTAACTGAATAGGTATAAGATGCATTGTAATTAGTAATAGTAAAGCTTCCCGTTGCCGTTGAGCAAGTAGGTTGTGTTACAGTACTTAATGTTGGTTGTGCAGGTGTAACTGGTTGCGCATTAACTGTTCTTGTAACTGATGCTGCAGACGTACATGAACCAAAAGTAGCTCTTACAGTATACGTGCCCGGAGGAGCAGTAATAGTATTGCCAGAAATAGTAACACCAGTAGATGGTGAGACTGTATATGTGAAAGCAGCATTATAATTTGTTATTGTAAAACTACCTGTCGAAGTCGTACATGTAGGCTGTGTTACTGTACTTAAAGTTGGAACAGAACCACAAGGAGTTGGAGTTACACTCGAAGTGTTATTATTAGCTTGAGGATCCGTTTGTCCACCATCAATTACTGCTGTATTTGTATAGTTTCCTGATGAGTTTACAGTAGCTGTAATAAATAAAGAAGTAGAAGCTCCATTATTCAAATTACCAACTGTCCAAACACCCGTACCACTATTATATTGACCAGAAGGAGTTGCAGACACAAAAGTATAACCAGAAGGCAACACATCCGTTACAGTAACTCCAGTAGCATTTGTAGGACCTCCATTTGAAGCAGTAATTGTAAATACTACATTACTTCCAACAGCTGGAGTAGAATTATTGACTGTTTTGACTACACTTAAATCAGTACAATTGGAAGAAACTGAAACAGTAGTTGTTGAAGTTGTAACTCCCCAACCATAAGTATTAATTGTTCTTACATTCCCATAATCATTACACTGTAAATTATCTGTATCATTACCTCCAACATTTGGTGCTGGAATAGTTTGTCCAAAGTTTCCATTACCACTCCATGCATGAGCAGGTGAAATTGTACCAACAGTAGTATTTGAAATTCCACCACCTGTAGTATTATTTGCTGCATTTGAAGTGTTACAAAACAATCCAACATTAAGCATTAAGAAATCATCCCAAAACATGGTTGCATTTGCAATGGCAACAGGAGCAACTATCTCAATTTTTAAACCGTTCTTATTTAATTCAGCATCATGAAGAGGTACATTAAACCTACCCTTCAAATAAGTAAGAGTTAAGTTAAAATTAATATTTGTGCCAATTGGATTTCCGTTTCCATCATTTCCATCCCAATTAACAGAATTATTACCAGCTGGTAGATCAAAAAATTCTAAAATTCTATCCGTTGTATTTGCTTGAAAACCTGGTGTACCGTTTAAATCAACTAAAATTTTAACATCCCCAGGTTCGGAAATATTAAAATGAATTTGATACGGATTACAACCTGTAATCGCTGGAGTTAAAAAAGTTGGGAGTCCAGGTATACTTCCTATTGGAAAAACAGCAGGATCAGGTACTTCAAGAAAAACTTTATACCCATCTATTAAACTTGGTGCTACTGCATCGTTTCGGGAACGTCTATCAATTAAATAAACTCCGGTATTAGAGACACCATAACTATTGACAGCTACATTAAAAGCAATTGGCTGAAAACCTGGTTGAAATGACAATTTAATTAAAACTTGATCATTTGTATAAGCAAGCAATGTTGGTTCAGCAGTTGCATTAGTAGCAATTGCAAAATTTGAAGCCGCTGCTGCAAAACTCCATTTTGTTGAATAAACCCTACCTGGCTTTTTAGTTTGAGTACCTGTTCTGTTAGCCACTGTTAAATCAAATAGCGCCCCAAACGCTCTTGAATTTGTTCCAGTATTATCTGGAGTAGCTCCACCATCATTACTTCTATAAAATTCTATCCAATGTTCTCCAACCGCATCTGGGTTAAAAACTAAAGGATTATATCCATTAGTAACACCTCCTATATTTGGTCCATTTATTGCTCTTGTGTAATTATCAATCGAACCTGCTGTGCCTAAAGTAGAGTTCCATATTCCAGAAGCAGCAATTGTTCCGTTGGGTCTAAAAATTCTATAATATAAATTATTTACTCTGGCTGGAGCATTATTGTTATCATACTCTCTAAAATCAAAACCAAAATATAGATTTTCTTGACCATGATTATTGATATGAAACTTAAGACGATTATCAACTGGTGCGTTATGATAGGGTCCAGAAGAAATATCTGGAGCAACTAATAATCCTGTAATATTTGTTGAGTTAGGAGAAACTGTAGGAGTTCCTTCCGCTAGTACTGTAGTAGAAATTAATAAAGTTATTATTACAAGTAATAACTTCACATAATTAATTCCATAAGTAAAAAACAAGTTTTGGGGCTCGTTGTTTTTCATAGATTTGGGATTTATGATGTTTCGCAAAACAGTATACGTAATTTTTATACTATTTAGATGTCTATTTTTATCAATTTTTATCAAAAAAAAGCAGTGTAGGCTACTACCTTAATTATTGTATATTTTAAATTTTACTAAAATACAGATTTACTGCATATTAATTATCGTACTTGCAAATATATAAAAATTGTTAACAAACTAACAGTGAATTGTTAAAAAACGATTTTTTACCGTTCAACGAGCCTTTTGTATCGACAAAATGCAATATAACTTAGTTAAAGTCAATATAATTAAGTTACTTTTATTACTACAAAGATTGATATAACTCTTACTTTTATGCATAAATGAACATAAAAATTAGTAAATTTGCTGCTTTTTAAACAATATATGATTTTGGAGAAAGAGATATTAAAAAGACGAACATTTGGCATCATTTCCCATCCTGATGCCGGAAAAACAACATTGACCGAAAAATTATTATTATTTGGAGGTGCTATTCAGGAAGCAGGTGCCGTAAAAAACAATAAAATAAAAAAAGGAGCTACTTCTGATTTTATGGAAATTGAGCGTCAAAGAGGAATATCTGTAGCAACTTCGGTTTTAGCTTTTATTTATAAAGATAAAAAAATTAATATATTAGACACACCAGGTCACAAAGACTTTGCAGAAGATACATTTAGAACTTTAACTGCGGTCGATAGTGTTATAGTTGTTATTGATGTTGCGAAAGGTGTTGAGGAGCAAACTGAAAAATTAGTTGAAGTTTGCAGAATGCGAAAAATCCCTATTATTGTTTTTATCAACAAACTTGATAGAGAAGGAAAAGACGCATTTGATTTATTAGACGAAGTAGAACAAAAATTAAAACTAACAGTAACGCCTTTAAGCTTTCCAATTGGAATGGGATATGACTTTAAAGGAATTTATAATATCTGGGAGAAAAACATCAATCTATTCTCAGGTGACAGCAGAAGAAATATTGAAGATACAATTGCTATTTCTGATTTAAGCAGTCCCGAATTAGACACCTTAATTGGTTCTAAACCTGCCGAAAAACTACGAGAAGAAATTGAACTTACCAGTGAAGTTTACCCTGAATTCAATAGAGAAGATTACCTAAAAGGAGATTTACAACCTGTATTTTTTGGATCAGCTTTAAACAATTTCGGAGTAAGAGAATTATTAGATTGCTTTATCGAAATTGCACCTTCTCCCCGACCAAAAGAATCAGATACCAGAATAGTTAACCCAAATGAAAAAAGCTTAAGCGGATTTGTGTTTAAAATTCATGCCAACATGGATCCAAAACATAGAGATAGATTAGCTTTTATTAAGATTGTTTCTGGAACTTTTGAAAGAAATAAGGCTTATCATCATATGAGACTAAAAAAGAACTTGAAATTCTCTAGTCCCAACGCTTTCTTTGCCGAAAAGAAAGAGATTGTTGATATCTCTTATGCCGGTGATATTGTTGGATTGCATGACACTGGAAACTTTAAAATTGGAGATACTTTAACTGAAGGTGAATTGATGAATTTTAAAGGAATTCCTAGCTTCTCTCCTGAACATTTTAGATACATAAACAATGCTGACCCATTAAAATCAAAACAACTGGAAAAAGGAATTGATCAATTAATGGATGAAGGTGTTGCCCAGTTATTTACCTTAGACATGAATGGTAGAAAAATAATTGGAACTGTTGGTGCCTTACAATATGAGGTTATTCAATACAGACTAGAACATGAATATGGTGCAAAATGTACCTATGAAAACTTCCCTGCTTATAAAGCTTGTTGGGTTAAACCAACAGACCCTAAAAACGAAGAATTTGCCGAATTCAAAAGAATAAAACAAAAATTCTTAGCCACTGATAAATATGGAAAAATGGTTTTCTTAGCTGATTCTGAGTTCTCTATACAAATGACAAAGCAGAAGTACCCAACGGTGCAACTATATTATACGTCAGAAATCGATTAACAATTATTTAAAATACTATTTTTTTTATTCTTAGTAATTTTTGCTTATATTAGCTTAAAATTACGATCATGAAACAAAAAATTACGAAAGGTTTTCTGTCAATATTTGCATTGATGGTAAGCATAGCAAGTACTGCTCAAATTACGGATCCTGCTGACCCACCTGGTGGTGATGATCCAGCAGCTGCTCCAATTAATAATTATTTAATTTTGTTAGCAATTGTAGGTATTTACTTTGCCTACAAAAGTTTAAGTAAAAACACAGTTAAAGCGAAATAAAGCAAACTACTAAATAGCAAAAGCATCCTTTTACAAAAGGATGCTTTTTTGTACCTAGTATAATTTTAAAAAAAAAGAAAACCCAATTAATTTGTCTATGAATTAATTGGGTTTTTCTTATATAATTACAATTCTATTATTTGATAACCTTTTTTGAAATTACTTCTTTAGTAATAGAAACAATCTTAAGGATTAACATTTCATTAGTTGCATTTATAGTATCCAATATTACAGCGTTAGCATTAATATTCGATTGAGTAAACAATAGTCTTCCTCTTACGTCAAATACTTTTACATTATCAATAATAGTATGACCTGCATTAATAGTAATTCCTGCCTCATCAGTATAAACTATTACTGAATCTTCAGTAAAAACAGCTAACTCACTCGATAAAGGTGTTGCATAAACAACTTCAAAACGTGCATCAAATTGACCAGCATCAGAAACAAATGTATAAGGTGAACCTTTAATATCATGCGTAATATTCAGTAAATTATCTTTTAAATAAATATCTTGAGAGGCAAACAGTCCGTCAAAGTTAGTCATTGAAATGGTATATGAACCAGCTGTTTGAGCAATTAACCCTAATGGTACAACATCTAATGCATTAAAAGGCAAACCTCTACCCTGAATGACGTATTTCTCGTTATTGATATTTGAGTATAAAACACTATTAGTTGGTCCAAATAATTTTGCATCAAAAGAATTATCTATAGCATTTGTAGCTCCTTGAACGTATCCAACTAAAGCAACATTATGATTACCTGTTGGGCTAGTTAAACCAAACCACATTCTATGCTTTTCAATGGTAGTAGACTGCTGAACAGTTCCACTTGTTTTAAAGAACTGCCCATTACTTGCTGACAAACGCATAGCATTATTCATTTCAGCTGAACCAGAAGCTGTTGCATTTACTAAGAACCCTTGACCAACTTGAATAATTCCATCTGGCACAACTTCCCCAACATTTGCGGGAGTACCTCCCACACTATTATAAGAAGCATAATTATTGGTGCCATACGTTGAACCAGTTGCTGGGTGTTTATGAGTCCAGAAATACAAAGTAGTAACTCCCAATCCATTATTGTTTGTATTACTAAGTAAATCAGCAGCACTAATAGGAGAAGAATAAGGATTTCCTAACAAATTAAACCCTGCAAGCACCGGAGCTGTAACAGTTCCGTTATTTGGTACCCCTACAAATTCTCCTGGATAAGCCGCTGGAGTTGTAGATGACCAAGTATTAGGTGTACGAATTAAAATCCCTTTTCCAGCAGAAAAATCAGTTGTACTTGGCACAATTGATACATAAGCATTTGAGGCAGCATCATAATCATAGAAACGATTTGGCAAAGTGGCAGGTGAAAACGCTAATGCATTTTGACCACTAACTGGAGAAGACCAAGCCGTATAATCTAAACGAAGAGCATCTGCACTGTTTCGTCTAACAGTAATTTGTCCAACATTTGTGGCATTGTTGATTTGTCTCAAAATACCATCGCTTTCAACAATTACATTTGCAGCTGCCATATTGTTTACCAACTCCTCTTGAATTTCAATAGTTGTATTAGAATTCACAGTCAAAGAACCTGAATTAACAGTAACCGATTTAGCATTAAAAGCTCCATTGGCTGAAGTGGAATAAACGCCTTCAATGATTGCATCCATACTAGAATCAGGACCAACTGTATTTGTCCAAGAGGTACCGTTCCAAGTTACTGAACTATAACCAGTAGTTACATCAATTACATTACTATTTCCTGATGTAGTTTGACCAACAGCTCTAACTCTATAATAGTAAGTAGTTCCTTGAGTTAAACCTGTTACATTAAATGAAGTAACATTACCAACATTTAAGTCTTCATATCCAAGAACAAAATTCGGAACAACAGTATTTGAATTTATTTGAAGATCATCAATATAAATTGTTGCTCCTGTTCGTTTAATTTGAACTAAAGTTGGAGAGTTTGTATTTATGTTAACAGATATTTGAACTTTTGATGTATTCAAACCTGTATAAGGAGAATTTGATGTTGGAATCCAATTCATTCCTCCGTCAATTGAATAATTAACTTGAATAGCTCCATTAGAAGTACTAGAAGTAACCCAAAAATTTATTGAAGAAATACCTTTATTAAATGATGGAGAAATTAATTGAGAACCCGTAGCACTTTGCAACTGAGCTGATTTACTCCCAGAATTAACACCTGTAGTTCCAGCTAAAACATTTTCCACCTGCCAATCTCCTGTAGATAATGATACGGTTGCAGTTTGATAACCACCCGATAATCCTGTTTCGAAACTTTCAACAACCGAAGTTATATTTGTATTTTCAAAATTAGGTGAATTACTAACATCTAAACGATAACTAGTAGCATCTGTAATAGCATCCCAATTTGCTGTAAATGAATTAGGAGTAATATCAGTAGCAGCAGTTGCATTTGGATTTCCTAAAACATTAACAGTTAATACACCACTGTTTCCAGTGCTCCATATACCTGTAGTTCCACCATAAACATAAGTTGAACTTCCTGTTTTTAGAAAACGCGAAGCATAATAATATGTTCCTGGAGCTAAATTAGATCCTATTGTAGCTTGATACTCATCATTATTGTTTGATTGAAGATTAAATGTGGCAGAAGTCCAAGTCCAAGTTGCATCTGGAGTTGAGTCTGTGCTTGAATATCCTATTTCTGCAGTAATTCCTGCTCCTTGACCAGCAGCTTCTGTAACTCCTGGTTCATACACTTGCGCATAAACAGTTACTATATTTCCTTCTGTAATTGTAGCTGTAGTTGGAAATTGAACATTGGCAAAATCAACAACATCTGCATTTATATTCAAAGTTACATTATCATTATTCCAAATTCCATTTGAACCTGCATAAACATAAGGACCAGTTCCTATTTGAAAACGAGCTGCGTAATAATAGGTACCAATTGGCAACCCAGTTAAAGTTGCTTGATATTCATCATCATTTCCATATTCAACATTAAATGTTGCAGGAACCCAAGTGAAAACCAGATTTGCAGGATCAACATCTGTTGAACTATAACCAATCCACGCAAACAAATTAGGTTGTTCTCCACTCAAGTCAGTCAAACCTGGTTCATATGCTCTTGCATAAACAGTTAGATTTGCACCTTCAAGAATAGATTGTGTTGTGTTTGGACTTTGAACAATTGCATAATCCACTAATTGTGCAGCTAAAGTCGTTCCATTAGCTGATGTTCCAAAACCAGTTTCAACATTTGAACCATTTCTAGCTTTTGCTTGAAAAGTATATGTTGTTGAAGTAGACAAACCTGCTACTGTTGTTGTTGCCCATGTAGCTGCTGTTTGCCAAACCGCAGATGCTCCTAAAGTCCCATTAGCTTGAACATATTGGCCTCCTATTTCTTGAATAGCATATTCTGTAATTGCTGGATTACTATTTTCTGTAGTAGCATTTAAAGTAACATCAAGAGTAGTTTGTAGAGGGTTACTCAACGTTAAAACACCTGGAGTGGCAGCCAAAGTATAAAATGTTATGTCTAAACCATTGGTTGGTGTACCACTAACTGTACCTACTGCTCTGTAATGGTATTGAGTATTTAAACTTAATGAATTAATTGATGCAGAAATATCAGTTGCAGTTATTCCTGTTACTGATGAAGGTGTAGCTGAAACTGTACTTCCGTATGAAGTGGTTGTACCGTATTCAAATGTTGCATCAGTATTTAATCCATTTGCATTGATTGAACCATTTAGAGTAGCGGATTCTGTACCAATTAAAGTAGATGCTGTAGAAATAACTGTAGGACCTGGTAGAGTATAAGTTACTTTTATGCCTGATAATCTTGCTTGGGTGTTTGTAGTATTTGCATTTCTAATTTTCAAACTAGTTGATACATTAAGACCACTTAATGAATATGTAGTCCCAGACAAAGACATAGCTGGATTACTTGCTGTTATACTAGCACTACCGATTGTATATCTTAAAGTTGGAGTATATGTTGAACTTATAGCATATATTTCAACAGAATTAATTATCACACCATTACTAGGTAATAAGGTAATTGAACATCCATTATATGGAGATGCACCACTATAATACAACCTTAATTCTGTACTAAAGAAAGGTGCATTTGATGATGTATTCTTTTCTGTTGTATAAGAAACATTTGAGTCAATTGTCCCTGAAGTACCAGCAAAAGTGTGCGTTATTTGTCCATTAGAGACACCAAAACAACCAAAAATTAACAGCAATATTAAAACTGTTTTAGGTAAAAGTAATTTCATATAAAAATATTTTATGTTTTCAACAAAAGGATAATTCACTGAAAATGAATACACTTTTGAGGATGCAATATTACAATTTAAAATGAGAAAACAAAATGTAAAAATGGTAAATTATAACTTTATTTGCTATAAATACTAAAAAAATAACATTGGTAATATTCTATTAACATTAAAATTATTGAATTTAAAATATACTTAACAAAAAACTCCTCATGCAAATTGAGGAGTTTTTTATAAAGTATTTTCGAGAATTATGCTTGTCCTGTTGGCCCAAAGTTCAATGGTATTTGTGGTGCATCACCTTCCTTAATTTCTCCGTGAACAGCTTCAAATCGATGAATGTTTTCGCCTAATGCTTTTAATAATCTTTTGGCATGTTGTGGTGTTAAGACAATTCTTGATTTTACCTTTGCTTTTGGAACTCCAGGCATCATTGTTACGAAATCTACTACAAATTCTGTATTCGAATGATTGATTATTGCCAAGTTTGAATAAATTCCTTCTGCGATTTTTTCATCTAATTCTATATTGATTTGATTTTGTTGTGGGTTATTGTCATTCATAATAGTATATATTTTAAATTATTTTAGTAAACAAAAAACCATGAGTTAATCAAATGATTCATACTCATGGTTTTTATAAATTATTTATAGCTATTTATTAATAGTTATACGCTTCTTTAGAAGCTACCATTTCATTGTATTCTTCATTAGAACCTACAATCATATCATCATAATCTCTCATACCTGTTCCTGCTGGAATTCTGTGTCCAACAATAACATTTTCTTTAAGACCTTCTAATGTATCAACTTTACCTGCAACTGCAGCTTCATTTAATACTTTAGTAGTCTCTTGGAAAGAGGCTGCAGAGATAAACGATTTAGTTTGTAACGAGGCTCTTGTAATACCTTGAAGTACTGGTGTAGCCGTTGCCGGAATTACATCTCTAGCTTCAACTAAGTTTTTATCATTACGTTTTAACATCGAATTTTCATCTCTTAATTGTCTAGCCGTAATAATTTGACCTGCTTTCAAGTTTTCAGAATCACCTGCATCTTCCACAAACTTCATTCCGTATAATTTATCATTTTCATAGATAAAATCACTGGTATGAACTAATTGATCTTCTAACATTAAGGTATCTCCTGGATCTTGAATTCTAACTTTACGCATCATTTGACGAATAACTACCTCAAAGTGCTTATCGTTAATTTTCACCCCTTGAAGACGGTATACTTCTTGAATTTCATTAACCAAATACTGTTGAACAGCTGCTGGTCCTTGAATTCTTAAAATATCTTCTGGAGTTATAGCTCCTTCAGAAAGAGAAGTTCCTGCCTTAACAAAGTCATTCTCTTGAACTAAGATTTGGTTAGAAAGTTTAACTAAATATTTCTTCACTTCACCAAATTTAGATTCAATAGCGATTTCTCTATTTCCTCTTTTGATTTTACCGAATGTAACTACACCGTCAATCTCAGAAACTACTGCCGGGTTTGAAGGATTACGAGCTTCTAACAACTCTGTAATTCTTGGTAAACCTCCTGTAATATCACTTGATTTAGAAGAACGACGAGGAATTTTTACAAGAATTTTTCCTGCTTTAATTTTCTCTCCGTTATCTACCATAAGGTGAGCTCCAACGGGTAAGTTATAAGAACGAACTAACTCTCCATCTTTACCATAAATTAATAAAGTTGGGATTAATTTTTTACTTCTTGAATCAGCAATTACTTTTTCTTGGAAACCAGTTTGCTCATCAACTTCAACCATGAACGAGTGTCCTTGCTCGATGTCTTCGTATTCAACTTTTCCAGTAAATTCTGAAATAATAACTCCATTATAGGGATCCCATTTACAAATCACAGCTCCTTTATCCACAACTTCTCCATCTTTAACATAGATAGTTGATCCGTAAGGAATGTTGTGTGTATTTAATAAGATTCCTGTTTTTGGTTCAATTAATTTAAGTTCTGTAGAACGAGAAATTACAATATCAATTGCATTTCCTTCTGCATCTTCCCCTTTAACAGTTTTTAAGTCATCAATTTCTAAACGACCTGCAAACTTAGTTGTGATACTTGATTCTTCAGAAAGACCTCCAGCAACTCCACCAACGTGGAACGTACGAAGTGTTAACTGTGTACCAGGCTCTCCAATTGATTGAGCAGCTACAACACCAACAGCCTCACCTTTTTGAGTCATGTTACCAGTTGCTAAGTTTCTTCCGTAACATTTAGCACAGATTCCTTTTTTAGCTTCACATGTTAATGGTGAACGAACTTCAACTTTTTCAATCGGTGATTCTTCAATTTTCTTCACATGAGAAGCAACAATTTCTTCACCTGCATGAACAATAACGTCAGTAGTTAAAGGATCAATCACATCTTGTAAGGCAACACGACCTAAAATTCTATCCCCTAAAGTTTCAACTATTTCTTCATTTTTCTTTAAGGCAGAAACTTCAATTCCTCTTAATGTTCCACAATCTACAGAATTCACAATAACATCCTGAGATACGTCATGTAATCTACGAGTCAAGTAACCTGCATCGGCAGTTTTAAGAGCGGTATCCGCAAGACCTTTACGAGCACCGTGAGTAGAAATAAAGTACTCAAGGATAGAAAGTCCTTCCTTAAAGTTAGAAAGAATCGGGTTTTCAATAATTTCACCACCACCAGCTGTAGATTTTTTAGGCTTAGCCATCAAACCACGCATACCAGTTAACTGACGAATTTGTTCTTTAGAACCCCTTGCTCCAGAATCAAGCATCATGTACACCGAGTTGAAACCTTGTTGGTCTTCTCTAATGTTTTTCATTGCCAATTCTGTTAATTGAGCATTTGCTGAAGTCCAGATATCAATAACTTGGTTGTAACGTTCGTTATTGGTAATAAGACCCATGTTATAGTTAGCAGAAATTCCATCAACTTGAACACGAGCATCTGCAATTAATTTTTCTTTTTGTTCTGGAATTCTAATATCTCCAAGTGAGAAAGATAAACCTCCTCTAAATGCAAACTTATATCCCATATTTTTGATATTATCCAAGAAGGCAGCAGTTGTAGGAACATCTGTAGCATTAAGAATTTTACCAATAATATCTCTCAACGATTTTTTTGTTAAAACCTCATTGATATAACCAGCTGCTTCTGGTACTACTTCATTAAATAATACTCTACCAGCAGTAGTTTGAATAATTTTATAAACTAATTCTCCTTCTTCATTGAAGTCTTTTGCTCTAATTTTAACTCTTGCATTCAACTCTAATTTTTCTTCGTTTAATGCAATGTTTACTTCTTCTGCAGAATAGAAAGTCAATCCTTCTCCTTTGATTTTTACCTCTGGAGTTGATAAACGCTCTTTTGTCATGTAATACAAACCAAGTACCATGTCTTGAGAAGGTACCGTAATAGGTGCACCATTCGCAGGATTCAAGATATTGTGAGAAGCCAACATTAATAATTGACATTCTAAAATAGCTTCTGGTCCAAGTGGTAAGTGAACAGCCATCTGGTCACCATCAAAATCGGCATTGAAAGCAGTACACACTAATGGGTGTAATTGAATTGCTTTTCCTTCAATTAATTTTGGTTGGAAGGCTTGAATACCTAGTCTGTGTAATGTAGGAGCACGATTCAGCATAACTGGGTGTCCTTTAATCACATTTTCTAAGATATCCCAAACAACTGGTTCTTTTTTATCTATAATTTTCTTTGCAGATTTTACTGTTTTTACAATTCCTCTTTCTATCAATTTACGGATAACAAATGGTTTGTATAATTCAGCTGCCATATCTTTTGGCAATCCACATTCGAATAATTTTAATTCTGGTCCAACAACAATTACCGAACGAGCAGAATAATCCACACGTTTTCCAAGTAAGTTTTGACGGAAACGACCTTGTTTACCTTTTAATGAATCAGATAAAGATTTTAAGGGTCTGTTTGATTCTGTTTTAACTGCAGAAGCTTTACGCGTGTTATCAAATAATGAATCTACTGATTCTTGTAACATACGCTTTTCGTTTCTTAAGATAACTTCTGGAGCTTTAATTTCCATAAGTCTTTTTAAACGATTGTTACGGATGATTACTCTTCTGTATAAATCATTTAAATCTGAAGTAGCAAAACGACCACCATCAAGAGGCACAAGAGGACGTAATTCTGGTGGAATAACCGGAATGGCTTTTAAAATCATCCATTCTGGGTGATTTTCTCTATTGTTATTTGATTCTCTAAATGCTTCAACGATTACAAGACGCTTTAATGCTTCTGTTTTACGTTGCTTAGACGTTTCAGTATTAGCAGCATGTCTTAATTCATAAGACAAAGTTTCTAAGTCAATACGTGCTAATAAGTCCATAATACATTCAGCACCCATTTTAGCGATGAATTTATTAGGATCACTATCATCAAGATATTGATTTTCCATTGGAAGTGTATCTAAAATATTTAAGTACTCTTCTTCTGTTAAGAAATCTAATCTTTTTAATTCATCACCATCAGGACCTTTAGCAATACCTGCTTGAATAACTACATATCTTTCGTAGTAGATAATCATATCTAATTTCTTAGATGGTAAACCTAAAATATATCCTATTTTATTTGGTAACGAACGGAAATACCAGATATGAGCAATTGGCACAACAAGATTGATGTGTCCTACTCTATCTCTACGTACTTTCTTTTCGGTAACTTCTACACCACAACGGTCACATACGATACCTTTGTAGCGAATTCTTTTATACTTTCCACAAGCACACTCATAATCTTTAACTGGACCGAAAATACGCTCACAGAAAAGACCATCTCTTTCTGGTTTGTGTGTACGATAGTTGATGGTTTCTGGTTTTAAAACCTCACCTCTTGATTCTGCCAAAATTGATTCTGGAGAAGCAAGTCCTATCGAGATTTTATTAAATCTCTTGATTGGATTATTTTTGTTGTCTCTATTTCTATTGTTCATCATAGTCGTAACATTTAAAAAGTGTTCAGTGTACAGTATACAGTGTTCAGATAATTCTAAACACTGTTACTGCCAACTATTTTTTTATTCTTCTAATCTAATGTCTAATCCAAGTCCTTTTAATTCATGCATTAATACATTGAATGACTCAGGTAATCCTGGTTCTGGCATAACTTCTCCTTTTACGATAGATTCGTAAGTTTTAGCTCTACCTATAACATCATCAGATTTAACCGTCAAGATTTCTCTTAGTGTACTTGAGGCACCATATGCTTCAAGTGCCCAAACCTCCATCTCTCCAAAACGCTGACCTCCAAATTGTGCTTTACCACCAAGAGGTTGTTGCGTAATAAGCGAGTATGGTCCAATAGAACGAGCGTGCATTTTATCGTCAACCATATGTCCAAGTTTCAACATGTAGATAACTCCAACTGTTGCTGCTTGATGGAAACGCTCTCCAGTACCACCATCATAAAGATAAGTGTGACCGAATTGAGGAATTCCTGCTTCGTCTGTTAATTCATTGATTTGGTCTAAAGTTGCTCCATCAAAAATTGGTGTAGCAAATTTTCTGTTTAATTTTTGACCAGCCCATCCAAGAACTGTTTCATAAATTTGACCAATATTCATACGAGAAGGTACTCCAAGAGGATTCAATACAATATCAACTGGTGTTCCGTCTTCAAGGAATGGCATATCTTCATGACGAACGATACGAGCCACAATACCTTTGTTTCCGTGACGACCTGCCATCTTATCACCTACTTTAAGTTTACGTTTCTTAGCAATGTAAACTTTAGCTAATTTTAAGATACCTGCTGGTAATTCATCTCCAACAGTGATTGTAAATTTCTCTCTTCTTAACCAACCTTGTAAATCATTTAATTTGATTTTATAGTTGTGAATTAAGTCATTTACTAACGAATTGGTAGTATCGTCTGTAGTCCATTGACCTTTTGTTAAGTGAGCAAAATCATCAACAGCGTAAAGCATTTTTTGAGTGAATTTTTTACCTTTTGGCAATACTTCTTCACCTAAATCGTTCATTACACCTTGAGAGGTTTTACCATTAACAATATTAAATAATTTATCGATAAGTTTTTCTTTTAACTCGTTTGATTTTACATCAAATTCTGTTTCAAGTTTATCAATATCTTCTTTATCTTTTGTACGTTTACGTTTATCTTTAACTGCTTTTGCAAACAATTTTTTATCTAAAACTACACCATGCAATGAAGGTGAAGCTTTTAATGAAGCATCTTTAACATCACCCGCTTTATCACCAAAGATTGCTCTAAGTAATTTTTCTTCAGGTGTTGGATCTGATTCTCCTTTTGGTGTGATTTTACCAATAAGAATGTCACCAGGTTTAACCTCGGCTCCAATTCTAATCATACCATTTTCATCCAAATCTCTTGTAGCTTCTTCAGAAACGTTAGGGATATCATTAGTCAACTCTTCGTTCCCTAATTTAGTATCTCTAACTTCTAAAGTATAGTCATCAATGTGAATAGATGTAAATATATCATCACGAACTACTTTTTCAGAAATTACAATTGCATCCTCAAAGTTATATCCTTTCCATGGCATAAATGCTACTTTAAGGTTTCTTCCAAGTGCTAATTCTCCGTTTTGAGTAGCATATCCTTCACAAAGTACTTGACCTTTTACAACTCTGTCTCCTTTTCTTACGATAGGCTTTAAGTTAATTGACGTACTTTGATTGGTTTTTCTAAATTTAATTAGATTGTATGTTTTCTCATCCGAATCAAAACTTACAAGTCTTTCTTCTTCAGTTCTATCATATTTAATAGTAATAGAGTTTGCATCAACATATTCAACAACTCCATTACCTTCAGCATTAATAAGTACACGTGAATCCGAAGCTACTTGTCTTTCTAATCCAGTTCCAACAATTGGAGCTTCTGGACGTAATAAAGGCACTGCTTGACGCATCATGTTTGAACCCATCAACGCACGGTTAGCATCATCATGCTCCAAGAAAGGAATTAAAGAAGCTGAAATAGATGCAATTTGATTAGGTGCAACGTCTGCATAATGAATAGCAGTTGGCTCCACAACTGGAAAATCTCCTTCTTCACGAGCAATTACTCTATCGGCTAATATCTTCCCTTTATCATCTACATCAATATTCGCTTGAGAAATCATCATTCCTTCTTCTTCCTCAGCACTTAAATAAATAGGTTCATCAGTTAAATTAACAACTCCATTTTCTACCTTACGATAAGGCGTTTCAATGAATCCCATTCCGTTTACTTTAGCATAAACACCAAGCGACGAAATAAGTCCAATATTTGGCCCCTCAGGAGTTTCAATTGGACATAAACGACCGTAATGTGTATAGTGAACGTCACGAACCTCAAATCCTGCTCTTTCTCTAGATAAACCTCCAGGTCCAAGGGCAGATAATCTACGCTTGTGCGTAATCTCAGCTAATGGATTCGTTTGATCCATAAATTGAGATAACTGGTTAGTTCCAAAGAATGAATTAATTACAGATGATAATGTTTTAGCATTAATCAAATCTATAGGTGTAAATACTTCATTATCTCTAACATTCATTCGCTCACGAATTGTTCTTGCCATACGAGCAAGTCCAACACCAAACTGTGAAGATAATTGTTCACCAACTGTTCTTACACGTCTGTTTGATAAGTGATCGATATCATCAATCTCCGCTTTAGAGTTGATTAATTCGATTAAGTATTTTACAATCGTAATGATATCTTCTTTAGTTAAAACTTGTTTATCTGTAGCGATATCCAAACCTAACTTTTTGTTCATTCTATAACGACCAACTTCACCTAAGTTATATCTTTGATCAGAGAAGAACAATTTATCGATAATTCCACGTGCAGTTTCCTCATCAGGTGGTTCAGCATTACGTAATTGTCTATATATATGTTCTACAGCTTCTTTTTCAGAGTTTGTAGGATCTTTTTGTAACGTATTATGAATAATTGCATAATCCGCTTGATTGCTATCTTCTTTATGTAATAAAATTGTTTTTACATCAGCAGTGATAATTTCTTCAACATTATCTTTGTCCAAGATGGTATCACGATCTAATATAATTTCATTACGCTCGATAGAAACTACTTCACCAGTATCTTCATCTACGAAATCTTCATGCCATGTATTTAATACACGAGCAGCTAATCTTCTACCGATATATTTTTTGACACCCGTTTTAGACACTTTAATTTCTTCAGCTAGATCAAAAATCTCAAGGATATCTTTATCTCTTTCAAATCCGATTGCTCTGAATAAAGTGGTTACAGGTAATTTTTTCTTTCTATCAATGTATGCATACATTACGTTGTTAATATCTGTAGCAAATTCAATCCAAGAACCCTTGAAAGGAATAACTCTAGCAGAATACAACTTCGTTCCATTTGCATGAAAAGACTGTCCAAAGAAAACACCAGGAGATCTATGTAATTGAGAAACTACAACTCTTTCCGCTCCATTGATAACAAATGTACCGCTTGGCGTCATATAAGGTATTGTTCCTAAATAAACATCTTGAACAATAGTTTCAAAATCTTCGTGTTCAGGGTCAGTACAATATAATTTAAGTCTAGCTTTTAAAGGCACACTATAAGTTAAACCTCTATCAATACACTCTTCAATTGTATAACGTGGTGGATCTACAAAATAATCAAGAAATTCTAAAACAAAGTTGTTTCTCGTATCTGTAATTGGAAAGTTTTCCATGAAGGTGTTATATAACCCTTCGTTGCCTCTCTCATCTGATTTAGTTTCTAATTGAAAAAAATCTTGGAATGACTTCACTTGAATATCCAGAAAATCTGGATAGTCAGGAATATTCTTGGTAGAAGCAAAATTTAATCTTTCAGTCTGATTAGCAATCATCAATGAATAAATTTATGATTTAAAAAAAGTAATTTTTTTGTGTTAAAAACACGGTATATTGTATACTTCCTTATTGAAAATAATCAAAACATCTTTAAAAATAAACCAGGAAAGGTAGTTTCTTTTCTTTCTTCGTTTTTGATTATTTTTTTACATATAAAAAACAACAATTTCTTTATATGCAAAATGGTTTAGACCTTTGGGAGTGTTCCCAAGGTCTAAACCTAGCTTAATTGTCTATGTTTTAATTAAACAAGCTCAACAACAGCTCCAGCTTCTTCTAAAGATTTTTTAAGACCTTCAGCCTCATCTTTAGCTACACCTTCTTTGATGTTTGAAGGAGCTCCATCCACTAAATCCTTAGCTTCTTTAAGTCCTAAACCTGTTAATTCTTTTACTGCTTTTACTACAGCTAATTTAGAAGCACCAGCTTCTTTAAGTACTACAGTGAATTCTGATTTTTCTTCAGCACCACCATCAGCACCAGCACCACCTGAAACAACAACTGCAGCTGCAGCTGGTTCGATACCATACTCATCTTTTAATATTGTAGCTAATTCATTAACTTCTTTAACTGTTAAGTTAACTAATTGCTCTGCGAATTGTTTTAAATCTGCCATTTTTTCTATCGTTTAAAATGTTTTGTAAAAATATAATTTATTAATGTGCGCTTGTTTATTCAGCAGCTTCTTCTTTATCTTGATTTTGAAGAGCAGCAATAACTCTTTGAGCAGGAGATTGAAGTAATCCAATGATTTCACCAATAACTTCTGTTCTAGATTTAATAGCAGCTAATCCGTCAAGATTTTCATCACCGATATAAATATCTTCAGTGATATAAGCTCCTTTTAATAATGGTTTGTTACCTTTTTTACGGAAATCTTTAATGATCTTTGCTGGAGCATTAGCCACATCAGCAATCATAATAGATGTATTCCCTTTTAAAACTGTTGGTAAGTCACCAAAATTTATCTCAGAAGATTCCATTGCTTTTGCAAGTAATGTATTCTTCACAACTTCTAATTTAATTCCAGCTTTAAAACAAGCTCTTCTTAAATTAGACGTACTGTCTGCATCAAGTCCCGAAATATCTGCTAAGTAAATAACATTAACTCCCGCTAACTGTGCAGTTAAATTTTCAATCTCGATTGATTTTTCTTCTCTAGTCATACTAAAAGTTTTTAACTACCAATTATACTGCCTTAGGATCTAAAGCAATAGCAGGACTCATTGTACTTGTTAAGTAAATAGACTTAATATAAGTACCTTTTGCCGCAGTTGGTTTCATTTTGATTAATGTTTGTACTATTTCGTGTGCATTGTCATAGATCTTGTCAGCATCAAAAGATACTTTACCTATTCCAGCATGAACGATACCTGTTTTATCAACTTTAAAGTCGATTTTACCAGCTTTAACTTCTTCTACAGCTTTAGCTACATCCATAGTAACCGTACCTGTTTTTGGGTTAGGCATCAAACCTCTTGGTCCTAAAACACGACCTAATGGACCTAATTTACCCATTACAGCTGGCATAGTGATGATTACATCAATATCAGTCCAACCATTTTTTATCTTTTCTAAATAATCATCTAAACCTACGTGGTCAGCACCAGCTGCTTTAGCTTCTGCTTCTTTATCCGGAGTTACAAGAGCTAATACTCTTACATCTTTTCCAGTACCATGAGGTAAAGTAACTACTCCTCTTACCATTTGATTCGCTTTTCTAGGATCTACTCCTAAACGAACAGCGATATCTACAGACTCATCAAATTTTGCCGAAGAAACTTCTTTAATTAATGCTGCTGCATCTCTTAATGTATATAGTTTGTTCTTGTCAATTTTTGAAGCTGCCTCTTTTTGTTTTTTTGTCAATTTTGCCATTGTCTAATTCTTTATCGGATTAAAAAGGAGCTGTTCCTGAAACTGTTATACCCATAGATCTAGCTGTACCTGCAATCATACTCATAGCAGATTCGATTGTAAACGCATTTAAATCTTGCATTTTATCCTCAGCGATAGATTTAATTTGATCCCAAGTAACACTTGCTACTTTTTTACGGTTAGGTTCTCCTGAACCAGACTTTAATTTTGCTGCTTCTAATAATTGAACTGCAGCTGGTGGCGTTTTAATAACGAAGTCGAAAGACTTGTCTTTGTACACGGTAATTTGTACCGGACATATTTTGCCAGCTTTATCTTGTGTTCTAGCATTAAATTGCTTACAGAACTCCATGATATTAACACCAGCAGCTCCCAGAGCAGGTCCAACCGGTGGCGATGGGTTCGCTGCACCTCCCTTAACTTGTAGTTTAACTACTTTACTAATCTCTTTAGCCATTGTTTTAAAATTTTAACATCTTTCTTGGAAGCGATTGATGTTGTTTATTATGAATGTAACAAATATTATACTTTTTCAACTTGCATAAAACTCAATTCTAATGGTGTCTTTCTTCCGAAAATCTTAACCATAACCTCAAGTTTACGCTTTTCTTCATTTACTTTTTCAATAGTTCCATTAAAACCATTGAAAGGTCCGTCAATTACTTTTACTGTTTCTCCAGTTGTAAACGGTATTGAAACATTGTCTGTATTAACAGCCAATTCATCAACCTTACCTAACATTCTGTTAACTTCCGACTGACGCAACGGAACAGCATCGCCTCCTTTTGTTTCACCTAAAAAACCAATTACACTTGTAACTGATTTAATAATGTGAGGAATCTCTCCTGTAAGATTTGCTTCTATCATTATATAACCCGGAAAATAAACTTTCTCTTTACTGATTTTTTTTCCATCTTTTACTTGAACTACTTTTTCTGTAGGAACAAGAACTTGAGAAACATAGTCAGATAATCCAAGTCTACTAATTTCAGTCTCAATATAGTTTTTAACTTTATTTTCCTGACCACTTACAGCTCTTACTACATACCATTTCTTTATGTTATTATCTGACATAGGGATATATTATGATTTTAAAAAACTGTAAATATTTTTAACAACTACCTCAAACATACTGTCAATTCCAAATGTCAAAAGAGCAAATAGAATAGAAAATAAAGCAACTATAATAGTAAGCTTTTGCAATTCCGCCCAACTTGTCCAAGTTACATTGTTTTTTAACTCAGCGAATGCTTCAGTAATATAATTAACAACTTTTGTCATTTTGTTTTATTTTATTGGCACGGGCGGAGGGATTCGAACCCCCATCAACGGTTTTGGAGACCGCTATTCTACCCTTGAACTACGCCCGTTTGTTTATAAAGCCAGTCAACATAAAATCAACTGGCTTATAAAATTTATTTGTTTATACTTAGTCTAAGATTTCAGTAACCTGACCAGCACCTACAGTTCTACCACCTTCACGAACCGCAAAACGTAAACCAACAGACAATGCAATTGGGTTTAATAACTGAACTTCAATTGTTAAGTTATCCCCAGGCATAACCATTTCTACACCAGCTGGTAAAGTAATAGTTCCTGTTACGTCAGTTGTACGAACGTAGAATTGTGGACGGTAGTTATTGTGGAATGGAGTATGACGTCCACCTTCTTCTTTTTTCAAGATATAAACCTCTGCTTTGAAATGAGCGTGTGGCTTAACAGATCCTGGCTTAACAATTACCATTCCTCTTTTGATATCTTCTTTCGCAATACCTCTTAATAAGATACCTGCATTATCTCCAGCCTCACCTCTATCAAGGATTTGACGGAACATTTCAATACCAGTAATAGTAGAAGTTAACTTATCAGCACCCATACCAATGATCTCAACAGCATCACCTGTATTAGCAATACCAGTTTCGATACGACCTGTAGCAACAGTTCCACGACCTGTAATTGTAAATACATCTTCAACCGGCATTAAGAATGGCTTTTCAACATCACGTGGTGGCATTTCAATCCAGTTATCAACAGCTTCCATCAACTCTAAGATAGTAGCTACCCATTTAGGATCTCCATTTAATCCACCTAATGCAGAACCTTGAATTACAGGCCCATTATCACCATCATACTGATAGAATGATAATAAATCTCTAATTTCCATTTCTACTAATTCTAATAATTCAGCATCGTCAACCATATCAACTTTGTTCATGAAAACAACGATACGAGGAATACCTACCTGACGTCCTAAAAGGATGTGCTCTCTAGTTTGTGGCATTGGACCATCCGTAGCAGCAACTACTAAGATAGCTCCGTCCATTTGAGCCGCTCCAGTAACCATGTTCTTTACGTAATCCGCGTGACCTGGACAGTCAACGTGAGCGTAGTGACGATTAGCTGTAGCATATTCAACGTGAGATGTATTAATAGTAATACCTCTTTCTTTTTCTTCTGGTGCGTTATCAATTTGATCAAACGATTTTGCTTCAGAGAATCCAGCATCAGACAATACTTTTGTAATTGCAGCTGTTAATGTAGTTTTACCGTGATCTACGTGTCCAATTGTACCAATGTTTAAGTGTGGTTTGGAACGATCAAAATTTCCTTTTGCCATGATTTAATAATTTAATCTTAGTTATTTATTTATAGTGTTCAAATTTATTCAACTGTTTGAGCCAATGTCGGGAATTGAACCCGAGACCTCTTCCTTACCAAGGAAGCACTCTACCCCTGAGCTACACCGGCTTTTGTGAGTTCAGAAGTTAAAATTAAAACGTAGAAAATTCTAGATTCTAAATTCTAAATTCTTAATGTTGTGGGGAGAGCAGGATTCGAACCTGCGAAGGTTTCCCAACGGATTTACAGTCCGTCCTCGTTGGCCGCTTGAGTATCTCCCCGACTTTTAAATATTTCAATAAACCTTAAAATGATTTTAAAAAAACCAAATTATTACCCTAAAACATAGAGCCAGTGGAGGGACTCGAACCCACGACCTGCTGATTACAAATCAGCTGCTCTAGCCAGCTGAGCTACACCGGCTTATTCAATAAAAAAAGTCCGCTATTTCTAACGGACTGCAAATGTATGGAATTATTTGTTTAATCAAAATAATTTTTGCAAATATTTTTAATTTATGCGTGAGCTCTTAATTTTTCCTTCCTTTTCACTAATACTCTTTCTAATGAACTTGTGCAAGAATCAACTGCTTCTTCAAAAGTTTTAGCCACTTTCTTAACCATTAAATCATCACCTGGCACGTTAATTTTTATCTCTACAATTTTATTTTCCTTATCACTTGTATTTTCTACTTTTAAAAAAACGTCAGAAGAAACAATTTTATCATAAAATTTTTCTAATTTATCTAATCTTTCCTGTGTGAAGTCGACAAGTTTTCTGTCAACATTAAAATTTACCGCTTGAACATTTACTTTCATAATTCAAAATTTTTAAGGTTTTACAATATTATTTGTTCCTAGGATGCGCATCTTTATAAACTTTTTGTAATTCAGACAAACTACTATGTGTGTAGATTTGTGTTGAAGACAAACTAGCATGACCCAATAATTCTTTAACCGAATTAAGATCAGCACCATTGTTTAATAAATGAGTTGCGAATGTGTGTCTAAGAACGTGGGGGCTTTTTTTTACCTTTTCAGATATAGTACTAAAGTAGTTATTAATCAATCGATACACAAATGTTTCAGAAAGTATTTTGCCTTTTTTAGACAAAATTAACACATCAGGATTTTGAATATTTCCCAACGCTGCTCTTTCCATATTATATCTATTTATTAAATCAATAGTACAATCTAATAAAGGTATAATTCTCTCTTTATTTCTTTTCCCTAAAACCTTCAACGTTTTATTATATTTATCTAGGTGATTAACTTTTAAATTAATTAGTTCTGCACGACGAATTCCTGTAGCATAGAATAATTCGATTATTAATTTATTTCTAATCGATTCAAAATCATTTTCGATAAATCCCATCTCTAAAACACTGTTTAATTCTTTTTCTGAAAAAGGTATTTGAACTTTTTTAGGAACTTTTAATGACTTATGTTTTGAAAGTGGATTAAATTCTATTTGCTTAATCTTTAGCAAAAATTTATAGAAAGATTTTAAGGAGGAAATTTTTCTGTTTATAGATTTGTTTGCAATTCCGTTTTCAACTAAAATTACAATCCAACTTCTTACTTGTGAATAACTAATTTCTTCTAAAGTATGCTTGTCATGATTGTCTAATAAGTAAGTTTGAAATGATTTTATATCATCTAAATAAGCACGCAAAGTTAAAGAAGAATAGTTTTTCTCTTTTTGAAGATAATCGTAATATGCTTGTAAATTAGTTGACATAAAAAAACCGTTAGTTACAAAGTTACACTTTATAAACTAACGGTTATTATCTAGACATTAAAAAATATTAATTTTCTAACGCGTCTTTCATGTGTTGGATGTAAGCAGCTTTTTGGATTTTAGCTCTGTTTACAACAGATGGCTTATTAAATTGCTGACGAGCTCTTAATTGACGAACTGTTCCAGTTTTATCAAATTTTCTCTTGTAGCGCTTTAAAGCTCTATCTATATTCTCTCCGTCTTTAATTGGTATAATTAACATAATATTGACACCTCCTCTCATTAAGGGTGCAAATATAATTATTAATTTTGGATTATGAATTATGAATTATGGATTATTTTTAATTTATATTTTTTACCACAGATTTCACGGATTATCACTGATCTTTAAATTTAATTTTATGGTTGAATTGAAAAACTTACTTTACTGCAGGTTTGTAATCTTTGTTGTCGATTATCATTTTTGACAGGATTTCTTTTAGGATTTCTGATGTTCCTCCACCGATTGGTCCTAAACGGCTATCTCTTGACATTCTTGCCAATGGATATTCTTCCATATAACCGTAACCACCTAGCATTTGTAGACAACTGTAGATTGTTTCGTCGGCAACTTTGGTTGATTTTAGTTTTGCCATTGTTGCTTCTTTTACAACATATTCTTTTTTATCTAATCGCGCGACAGCTGCGTAATTGAATAGTTTACAATGTTCAACATCTGTTGCGTGTTCTACGATTCTATGACGTAATGCTTGGAATTGATTGATTGTTTTTCCGAAAGCTTCACGTTGTGACATGTAGTCAATGGTGTACTCTAATGCGAATTCTGATCTTGCGTGTGCATTTACAGCCATGATTAATCTTTCGAAAGCAAAATGCTGCATTATGTAGGGAAATCCTTTTCCTTCATCACCCATTAGGTTTTCTAAAGGAATTTCTACATTATCAAAAGCAATTTCTGCAGTGTCTGAAGCTCTCCAGCCTAATTTATCTAATTTTGTTGCCGAAACTCCGGTTGTCTTAGTGTCTACTAAAAACATACTTATTCCTTTGTTTCCTAATTCTGGATTTGTTTTGGCAGCTACTACATAATAATCTGCGTAAACTCCGTTTGTTATAAAGGTTTTCGATCCGTTTAACATGTATTTATCTCCTTTTTTGACAGCAGTTGTTCGCATTCCAGCCACATCACTTCCTCCAAAAGGTTCGGTTACACATAATGCTCCGATTTTATCACCAGCTATACTTGCTGCTAAATAATCTTGTTTGATTCTTTCGTCACCTTCTGCATTTAAATGCGTCATTGCTAAATATGCGTGAGCCCACATTGCTGCAGCAAAACCTCCAGAATTAATTCTTTGAAGTTCTTCTAAAAAGATAACAGTGTAAAATAAATCCAAATTCATGCCACCATAAGCTTCAGGGTAATTTATTCCGAAAAAGCCCATTTCACCAAATTTCTTCCAAATAAAACGTTCTATCGTTCCTGTTTTTTCCCATTTTTCAATGTGCGGAACGACTTCTTTTTGTAAAAAATCGCGGAAACTTTGCCTAAATAATTGATGTTCTTCTGTAAAGTATATTGAATCCATATCTGTATATTTCTAAGATAATTTTTAGAATTCCAAATATAAGGCTATTATTTTTATTTTTTCGTTAGGCATTCCCTTAATTTTTGTTAAATCCTCAATATTCTTAATTTCATCATGAGCACTTCTATAGATAACGATTTGTCTCGCAAGATTATAATCAAAATAAGGAAATTTGGATAGTTCTTTTATAGAAAGGTTATTTATGTCAATTTTATTTATAGAAGGATTTTGTCCGACGAAGAATCTTTTTTTAATATCTTCATAAGCTTCTGGTGAAACTCCCCAAACATATTGTAATTGTTCAATGGATGCAAAAGCTCCGAATTTTTGTTTTTCTTGAAGAATGATTTCAGAAATTTTTTCACCAATTCCGTAAACTTCCATAATTTCTTCTTTTGAGGCTAGATTAATATCTTTTACAACAATAGCTTTTTTTTCTGGAAACTTTTTGAAGTTGGAATTGGAATAGTCTTTATACTTTGAATTACTTTTATTTGTGACCCAATCTGGAAACTTGAAATAAGGTGAAATTTTGTTTAGTAATTCATTTGACACTTTAGTGACTTCTTGAAACTCTTTCGCAGAATTCACATATTTATCTTGTTCTCTAAATTTATGCAATCTGTCAATTTCTTCAACAGACATTCCCAAGACTGAACCTTTATAATCAGTTATAAAATTTGGGTTAAAAGGTTTTATTTCATATTTCTTGTTGTTACTGATTTGTTTTAGACTATCAATTTCGTTTTGCATAGCTAACCATTGAATTTCTTTTTCAGATGGCTTTGATGCTTTTGGAGAAAAATCATAAAAATACCAAGCAACTTGAAATGCAATTATGATTAATAACAACAAAAAAATCCCACTCCTGTGTTCTCTTGAAAACATGAAGTAGGATTTTATATTTTTCATTTGACCTAAATTTAGTCTTTAGGTTGTCTAACTAATTCGTCGTCATTTTCAGAAAACGAATCTGGTTCTTGTTTAGGTGGAATAGTTAAAACTTTATAGAAAAAGTAAGCAGCGAATGATACTACTATTCCTTGTGCACAAACCATTGTTATTATTGCTGTTGTGTTCATAATTATTCTCTCCCTTCTTTAATACGTTTTTTATAAGCTAAATATACTACAAATGAAATAAACAAGAACAATGACAATAAAAGCATTCTTCCTAAAAATTTATGAAATGTATCATTTGTAAAATCTCCTGTTGCAATTTTATCATTAGGCGAAATTTGATCGCCAACTTTCACAGTTGTTATTTGGTTTTTAGAGGCATTAAATTTGTATTCTTTAAAATCTTGAAAATTAACAACTTTTACCTTCTCAGTTCCTTTGTCAAAAACTTTCTTTTCGTTTTCAAAAGAAAGCTTAATGTAATTTGGACTAACCTCTACAACTTCACCTTTTTTAGTTCCAGTAGCATCAAAATTCTCTGCATAGTAGGTATCCGTAAACCACTCTTTATTATTTGTATCAGCGTCTCTAACTTTATCAACCCAATCCGGAACACTCGTTACCAAAACGGTACCTAATAACATTGGTGTTACTATTAAAATAATGTATTTATAAATTCCCGGTATTTTTATATCTGCTCCATTATTAATTTCTGTCCAACCTTTTTTGATTCCAAAAATATAAGAAAATAAGACTGTCTCAAGAAAAGCAAAAACTACTAAACTTACTGTTCCTGCCCAATAATCATATTGATCAAATAAACCTTGTTTGTAAAATATTACAGTTGGCAATCCCATTAATAAAGCTAAAGCTCCAAATGACCAAGCCCCTTTATTTTTACTCCAATTAAATTCGTCTTGCATGAATCCCATCCATGGGGTTCCCATTGCTAAAGAAGAAGTAATTCCAGCAAAGAATAATAATCCAAACCAGAAAACTCCAGCAAAAATTGAAAGAACATCACCCCATTGTTGGAACAAATAAGGCATTGTTTGGAAAGCCATTCCGAAACCAGCATTTTGAAGTACCCAATCCAATCCTAAATAACCTGCCGCGATTGGAATTACAATTAAACTTCCTAATACTACTTCTACAAATTCATTCATAAAACCAGCTGAAACTGCATTAAGAGCGATATCATCTCTTTCTTTCAAGTAAGAAGCGTAACATTGAATTGTCCCCATTCCTACTGATAAGGTAAAGAATATTTGTCCTGCTGCTGCTAACCATACTTTTGGATTTGACAAGGAATCAAATTGTGGTGTCCATAAGAAATTTAAACCATCCCATGCATTGGCATCTGGAAAGATATCTGAAGCTCCTGTAGTTCCTAAAGTTAAGCCACGAACTGCTAAAACAACTCCAAACATGATTAATAATGGCATTCCTATTTTTGCTACTTTCTCAATTCCACCTAAACCTTTAGAAAGTATATAAGTGTTCAATAATAAACATACTATATAAAATATAACAGCTTCATAAGGAATTCCAGTTGTTGACTGAGCTACATCTACATAAGAGTTAAAGAAACCAGCTACATCTGCCTGACTCATTCCATTAAAAGTACCAATCAATGTATGATACACATAAGACATGGTCCAAGACTCAATGTAACAATAATAAGCGGCTACGGCTATGTTTGTAAATATCCCAAAAACACCTATGTATTTCCAAATTCTACCTTTTGCCATCGTATTAAGAATGTATGGTGTACTATGGTTTCCTCTAATTCCACCATATCTTCCTGTTGACCATTCTATAAAAAGTAACGGAATTCCCATTACTAGGAAACAAACTAAATAAGGAATTATAAAGGCTCCACCTCCATTTTGAACTGCTTGAACAGGAAATCTTAAGAAATTTCCAAGTCCAACTGCATTTCCAGCCATCGCTAATATAAGGCCGACACGCGAGCCCCAAGAATCTGCTTTTGTAGACATAAAATATTTTTGGTTAGTTATTAGTTGTTCAAAGATAATAAAACCAATGAAAAAACAAAGAGTTTATTGTTTTTTACAAGTCAAACACGGAAGATCGTTTGGTGTAAATCATATCTTTCAATTTTAACCAAAAAGCTAAAGTAAGGTACACACCAAACCATAAACCAGCTGTTATAAAAGATATATATATAAAAAACAAACGTACATTTGTTGCTTTCATCCCTAACCTATCGGCTAATCTTGAGGCAACGAAAAAACCGTTTTTTTCGAAAAAGTGTAATATATTTCTAATCATTTTGTATTTTCTCATATCAAAGATAAAATTATTTCTTTAATAATGTTAATCCGATGGCACATTGAAGGCATTTTTTTTGATAACAATATCCATTTTTTAATTGCAACAAAGATTGTGTTTCAAATGCGTTTTTAGATTTTATTTTAAATGAAGCAAACTTATCTATTATAACATTTTTTTCTGGTTGTAAGGTTTGAATTAATGCTATTAAATCTTCAATATTTTCTTTTCCGTTTGCTTTAGCGTAGAGAAATTTTAATGGAATTATTGTGTTTATGATGATTAAATCTATAAATGGCTTGCTTATTTTTTTTGATTTCTTTTTACTTTGTGAATCGAAATTATAATGACTTTCCCAATAAGTTGAAGTTGCGTTATTGAAAATTGCATAGATTTCCTCTTTTGTATCAGCTAAAATCAATTCAATAAACAAAGTTTGCTTTGTGTGATATAACATTGCCAGTTGTGCTAAACGAATAGTTGGAAAATTATCTGGTCGTAATTTAAAAAATTGAATTGGAGTTATATGAGAATCTTCTAATTGATATTTATGGGATAAAAATTTCCAACGTTTTTGTAAATCGATTAAATATGTATCTTGTTTGTCGTTATCTAGCATTTCTCCTTTTCCAAAAAATAAGGCTTCAAGATTTTCCACTTCAAACGATTCTTTTTTTATAATTGAAAACGGAATTGACTTCGCTAAATCAAAAAAGGATTGACCATTTACATTTAATCCAAAATTTTTGGCCAACATGCAAAACAGCGTTGCTTCCCAATCTGAATGATTTTCTTTTACTAATTTTTTAAAAGGAACTGCTTTATTTTCTAATCGTTCGAAAAACAACCTTTCTTGCCAATTGGCTAAAACTATTTCATTGACATTAGCGATTTCATTTTCGCAAAATATCCAAGATTTTAAAGTTGTTAAATCGTAATATTTTTCGATTTCGAATTTTGAAATATAATTTTTGAGCTCTAAAACAGGAATTTCAGAATTATCTTTTCGATAAATTTCTGTGTCGTGTTCCCAAACAACGTGAAGAATTACAGAGTCATAATTTGCATCATTTTCGTGACTGTGCAAATACCAGTCGGAAGATTTTACGTGAATTTCTACATTTCCAGCCCATTTTTGATTGTCAATTATTAGTTGAGCGTTAAAAAAGTCTGGCCCAGTTTGTTGTAAATAGTTTCCGAAATGGATTATTTCTATTTTTTCTCCTTTTGTAGTTTGGAGATGGGTTACATCTATTCTTTTATGCAACCAAATGTAGTGCAAGAAGTCTTCTTTTATTTTCATGGCTTGTAATAATGTATTGGCTTGTAACTAAATACAAATATATACAAAAAACAAAAACCTACAAGTCAATGACTTATAGGTTTTAAAAAAATATTTTTTTATAAAACTATTTTATGGAGCTAATAATATCGTGTTTAGTAATAATGTGATGTTTTCCATCTCCTAAATTTACGATTACAGCTTGATTATCTTTGTTGATTAATTTAGAAATTTCTTCAATTGGTGTGTTTCTTTCAACAATCGGATAAGGTTTCCCCATTACATCTTTGATAGGTTTGTCTGCGATGTCTTTATTTTCAATATAACTTCTGAATAAATCAGATTCGTCTACACTTCCTACAAAACCTGTTGTATCAATAACTGGAATTTGAGAAATGTTGTATTTTTTTAACCTTTCAATGGCGTGAGAAACTAATTCTTCTGTTCTAACAACAACTAAAGGTTTATTGATATGTTCTTTGATTACATCTTCAGCTTTTGTGATTTCTTCATCTAAGAAACCTCTTTCTCTCATCCAATCGTCGTTGAACATTTTACCAACATATCTACTTCCAGAATCGTGAAATAAAACGACAACTACATCTTCTGGTTTGAATTCTGATTTTAATTGAATTAAACCTTTGATTGCTGCACCAGCTGAATTTCCAACAAAGATTCCTTCTTCTAAAGCAATTTTTCTAGTATATACTGCTGCGTCTTTATCGGTTACTTTTGTAAAACCATCAATTAAAGAAAAATCTACGTTTTTTGGAAGAATATCTTCTCCAATTCCTTCTGTTATATAGGAATAGATTTCGTTTTCATCAAAAATTCCGGTTTCATGGTATTTTTTGAATACAGAACCGTAGGTATCAATTCCCCAAATTTTGATGTTTGGATTTTTTTCTTTTAAGTATTTTGCTACACCTGAAATAGTTCCACCAGTACCTACTCCAACAACAAAGTGTGTTATTTTACCTTCTGTTTGCTCCCAAATTTCCGGACCAGTTTGCTCGTAATGAGCAATAGCGTTACTTGGATTATCGTACTGATTTACATACCAAGAGTTTGGTGTTTCAGTTGCTAATCTTTTACTAACAGAATAATAAGATCTTGGATCAGTTGGATCAACATCTGTAGGACAAACTACAACCTTTGCTCCAACAGCACGAAGAATATCCATTTTTTCTTTAGACTGTTTGTCTGAAATTACACAAATCAACTTATAACCATGAACAATAGCTGCAAGTGCCAAACCCATTCCTGTGTTTCCTGAAGTTCCTTCTATGATTGTTCCTCCTGGCTTTAACCTGCCATCAGCTACTGCATCTTCAATCATTTTTACGGCCATTCTATCTTTTACAGAATTTCCTGGATTGAATGTTTCCACCTTTGCCAAAACTAAAGCATCTACTTCATCGGTGACTTTGTTTAATTTAACTAAAGGTGTATTTCCAATAGTTTCAAGTATGTTTTTTGCGTAATTCATATTGAATTTGACTTATTTTTTAATTATCGACTGCAAAGATATAGGTTTGACATAGGATTGCAAAATAAGTTGTTGTTTAGTTTTAAGACGTACAAAGAACCATTATAGAATAGTAATAGTCAATGGTGCTCTAACCCTGATTGCAGTGCTAACGGAAAGCAGGAATTACATATAATGACAAGCCTAGAGTGCTGTTTCAAATAAATCTATTGAAAGAAGTTCCAAACTAGTCCAAATCTTACAATAAAATCGCGATAAGGGTAATTGGGTGCTGAATAGAAATTATAGCCCGTAAAAGACGAATTAAAGTGTTCTGCTTTCAAGAAAATACGTGTTTGACGAACTTTTGCATTTATAAAGAAATCAATCATTGGAAAACCTCCTATTTTTGTTTGATTTTGCACATAAAATTCGCCTAACAATGGATTGTAATCGTTAGCATAATAGTCCGTAAAATAATTAAATATGATACCCGTTTGAATTTGCATGGCTTTTTTAAAAACTTTGTCTGTAAAATAAAGCGTATTTCTTGTTACAATTTGAGGAACATTTACAATATCACTGGATTGACCTACACTTTGGAATAAAACGGTATTATCTAAGGCAAACTTCCAAAATTTAATTTCTTTTTTTGCTTGAAATGATAAATAATTTATAGTATTTTCAAACTGTTTAGGTTTAACTTTTAAAGAAGTTATGTCGTTATTTTCATTTTCAAAATACAAATGATCGTTTAAGATTTTATAATTAAACGATAGGTCTAACCATTTTGTATTCGCTTCAATTTTAAATTGGTTTAATTTTTCATTTTTAAAATTATTAGACCAATTGTAATCCACATAATTACTTTGATATAAAGTATAATTTAAAGCAGGAAGGCTATTTAGTTTTTGATACTCAAAAGTAAAATTATAATCATCATTTAATTTATAAGTAGCTTTCGCTTCAATATTTGAAATTGACTGATCTGTAATTGCATTTGAAATCAAAAGTTTTGCTACTAAATTTTTAGCAAAATAAGTATAAGTTCCTCCTACATTATTGATTCTATCATTAATTGCATTTGGCACAGCTATATTACCAAGATTGTCATAAACTACACTATTGTAATAATAATTGTATTTATTATCATCTACAAAAAACTCTACATTTCCAAAATCTTGTGTTTTGTAGGCAACTCCAATTTTATTATACAAATGATTGTATCTTGTTTTATTGTAAATAGAATTAGAAAAAGAATTTCCAAATCTAGCATTTTCTGTAGTTTGAGTATATTCAAAAAACTTATATTCATGATTAAATTGGTGTGTAAAAACCAAACTATTAGGATTGTCTTTAGAAAGCTTAAACGAATGGTCAATAAAAAATCTATTCCCTTTTAAAAGTGTTTCTGCGTCATTAAAATATACTTCTAATTGTGCTCTTTCATCATAAGGTTCTTCACTGTTTTCAAAATCAGTAGTAGTAGTTATTCCACCGTTTTCTTGATTTAAAAGATCTTGACCTGTGAAATGTGCATTTAAAATATATCTTTTATCTGGTGTAAAATAACTTGATGTAAACCTAAAATTACCAGAACTTGATAATGAATTTATGTATTTACCTAATGATCTAATCCCTTTATAGGCAATTGAAAAGTTTAAATTTGGTTTTGTATTGACCGTCAAAAAAGCATCTAAAGATTGTCCTTGTTCCATTACGGTTTTAAAATACAAATCTGATAAAGGTGTAGGAACAGAATAATATTTTATATCATCGACTTCTAAATAATTAAAATGCTTTGCCCTAAATCCAAAATTCGGGAAAGTTGAATTAGTGTTTAAACCAAAATCTAAAGTGTTGTAAGTTTGTCCTTCGTTAGCAAAAGATAATAATCCAAAATTATCTTTACGAAGCATATTAAATTTATACTCTTTTTGAATGGTTAAAGTTGTATCTAAAAAAACTGTGTCTTTTTCTAGGGTATATATTTTGTATAAATCTATAGAGGGTTTCTCATTTTTTAATTTTTTTAATGACAAACCATCACCTTTTTTAATCTGTGAAAAAAGATTAAATGAAGAAACAAACAAAAACAAAAGCACTATTTTTTTCATCAAACAAATTAAATATCAAAATCCATATAATACATTACATAAATAAGAAGGACTACATAACTGCAGTCCTTCCATTATCTTTTTAAAATAAAAATTAATTTTTAATAAACTTCTTAGTTATTGATTTATTATCACCTTCAACTTTTAAATAATAGATTCCTGCTGATAAATCAGAAACATCTATACTTAAATATTTATCAAAATCAACTTTTGATTGTTTAACTATCCTTCCTTGAGCATCAATAATTGAATAGTTTTCCACAATTTCATTATCTGTACTTACATTCAAAACATTAGAAGCTGGTATCGGATAAATTGTCATTGACTTTTCATCAAATAATTGATTAGACAATGATACAATGTCAAAACCTGAAATAATTAAACTATACGCTTGTGGACCATTAGACAATGTCCCTTTATGCGTAACCTGAATGGTGTAGGTACCAGAAGCATTATCTACTTCAACTCTTTCAACATTATCAACTATATTATCTCCTTTTAATGATGGAAAACCAAAATTTGAAAAATTTATTTTCCAAGGCATATTAACCTCTGTACCTTTTATAATTCTTAAATCTAAATCGTTTACTAATGCCGGTGTTGTTGAATTTGATTGATTATCCATAGCAACACCAGCTGGATCAGTCCAACAAATAGTCGCTTGAAGTTTCTGAACATTATTTACGGTAACATCAACAGTATAAGTCTGATTTTGTGATAGTGTTAATTCTGAAACCACAGCAGTTGGTGTTAATCCTTCAGCATTCTGTAATAATAAAACGGCAGCTCTACTATCTAACAAGCCCCAACCAAACCTTGCATCTGGACCAGTTGTTCCACCATCAACAGCTGTGTGTGTAGCTAAAGCTTTAAGAGTTGCAGACCTCATAAAAACACTTTTTAATTGACTGTAATATTGTTGCAACAACAATAAAGAACCTGCAACATTAGGAGATGCCATTGACGTACCCGAATAGGTATCGTAAGCAGTTGTATTTGTATTTATTGGTGAATATAAATTTGTACCATCACCTGAAATATCTGGTTTAATTCTACCATCATCAGAGGGACCTTGACTACTTGAAGGATTTATAGCTAAAGTTAAAGCGTCTGTAGAACTATTCACAGAAGGGTTAGCATTAGCAACTACTAAATTATTTTTAGCATTCTTATCTGCTGTTAATTTATCAAAAGCACCTTGAGTTCCTCCAGTATAGGAATCTTGACCAGAATTTCCTGCAGAAGTTACTTGTAAATAGTAGGGTGCATTATATAAAATTTGATCCCATGCTCTAGCATCACTATTATAACAACCCATCAACCATGTGGGTGCATTTTGCGCTCCATTATCATCCAAAACAGGTATACCGTAAGAATGATTTGACAATAATAAACCATTAGTAGTAATTTCATTGACAACTTCTGCTTCATCATTAGTCCAATTATAAGAAACACCATTAGCTTTAGGAGCCATTCCTTTGGCAGCTGCCTGAACACCTTTTGCCAAAATAGTCCCTGTTACGTGTGTAGCATGAGCGTTACTAGTTGCTGCAGGAAAAGGAGTATCAGGAGTAGCAACTCTTGAAACAGAAGGAGTAGCATCATCCTGAAATTCTTGATGTTGAAAATGTGCCTTAGCACCATCCCATACACCTATAAGCATTCCAGCACCTTCCAAACTCAAACCTAAACTTCCACCTGGATGAAGGTTAACTGTTCGAGTAGATATCGCAGCTAAAGAATTATCATTTGTAGTATAGACAGGATTATTATCAACAATATCAACTATTTCATAAATTGAACCTTCTACTTCTTTCCTTCTCTCAATTTGAGGGTTGTCAAGCAAAAACTTTTCAATTCTTGCATCTGTTAAAGAGTCCTTTACTTTAAAATCCTTATATAAAGCCTTTAAAGCATCTACATTTGTATTAGCTAATATTTGTTTTTTCTGTTCACTATTTTGTGCAAAAACTACAGCACCTAAAAGCAAACTATAAATGGATAATAATCTTTTCATAACTTTTTCATTTTTTTTTAAACATAATGGCATCAAATATATTAATAAAAATCAACAACCAATAGATATTTAACAAAAAAAAAGGCTATCATTTGATAGCCTTTTATATAAAATATTTGTAAAATTAATTTATGGTAAAGTTACTAGTAACCGAACTTCCAGGGAAAGGAACATTAGATACTAAAACACTACCTCCAACTATTTCTACTACAAAAGGATTTGCACCAACAATACCATCTCCATAACTGTCAGTTACTGTTAAAGTGTAAGCACCTGATTCCAAACATAAAATTTGAGAAACAGCAACATTAACTGAACCCGCATATGAGTTAGCAGCTTTTGAAGCAATTACAACTCCACCTTTAGTCAAAGACCATCCTGTCTCTTCAGGATAGTCATCTAAATTAAAAGTCAATTTAACTTTAGTATCTAAACACTCAGGTGTATAATTAATAGTTGTTCTATCTTGACTAATATTAACAACGCCATCACCAGGTGCTGTAAAATTGAAACTTACTTTTTTAGTTGTTCCAATTGGCAACACAGCATTGTCAGTTGTTAAAACCACATTACCTTTACCAGATTTTGATCCAGCTGGAATAGTAATTGCAGTATCATAACTAATAACATCTGTTGGAGCTGATAAAGAAGTAAAAGGTTGTAAAGCTTCTGCAACACCAGCTGTCGGCTGAATCATAGTTACATTCACAACTCTATCTACATTTGAAGGTTCAGTAGCAAAAACAACTATTTCATATACTGGATTTGAAGCCGGTATATCGAAATTATCTGTAGCCATTTTAAATCCATAATTTAAAACAGTACTAGAGTTGTCTTCACCTTGACTAGCCTCATCACAACTTACAAAGAAAGCAAGCATGATAAAACTAAGTATTTTTAATGTATTTTTCATAATAATAATTTTTAAAATGGATTATTCTCTGTAATGTCAATATTATTGTTCATTTCAAGTTGAGGTATCTGGAAAGTAAATTTAACTGAACCAGCTGGGTAACTTACTTGTCCAAATGAAGCATGATTTGTCCCTAAATAAGTTCTGTCTAAAGATGTATTCCATCTTTTCATATCATAAAAAGCAAAACCTTCACCCCATAATTCAATACTTCTGTGCTTACGTATCTCAGATAACAAAGCTGCACCAGAATTAGTTGACAAAGTGTAAGCAGCATCTCTTGTTGACACTAAGTTAAATAAAGCCGTACGAGCACCTGCATCATCTCCAGCTAAAGCTTTAGCTTCTGCCTCAATTAAATACATTTCAGCAGCTCTCATAAATACATAATCTCCTTCAAATGTAGTGAAATCATAAAATTTAAGATTAGCATATTGAGGCACTCCATAAGGGTTACCTGCAGCTGCAAACCACTCTTTTCTTTTATCAGTAGCAGAAATTGACTCAACTAATCTCTTATCCCCACTTTTCCAAACATTTAAAAGACCTGCATATCCAGGATTCAAACTTCCAACTTGTGAAAAGAAAGATGCATAAATTGTTGAAGTTGCTGCTGTAATATCAGCACCCCAAATCCATTCAGTATTTGAAATTTGACTAAATCCATCAAAATTAGCATCTGTGATAACAAGAGTATTAGAACTCAAAGCAAAACCACTTCTTGCTTCAGCAGCATAAGTTGCAGCTAATTGGTATTCTGCTGGTGTAGTTGCATACTCTAAATAATATCTAGCTAAAAGACCTGCAGCTACATTTTTGTTAACTTCAACTTTCGATGGTCTTGCATAACCAGTTAAGTTATTATAAGCATAAGTCAAATCTTGTAAAACCTGTGCTTTAATTAAGGTAGTAGCAACTCTACCTGGTTGAGGAGTATCTTCATTATATAATGGAACTCCAACTTCTCCATTAGCATATAATCGTACTAAATTGAAGTATGAAAAACCTCTCAACATTGTTGCTCTTGCTCTAAGATATAATAAATCTGGATTTACCGAATCTTCAGGAATCAAGTCAATAGTTGAATTCATGTTGAAAATAACTTTGTAATAGAATTTCCAAACCATATCTGTTATTCTATTCTCAGTTTGTCTTCCAGTATATCTGTAATAATTTCCATGCCAGTGATTAATCACCTGAACAGCATCATTAGACATCAAATCTAAACCAAATTCAATTGATTTTTGCCCATAATCATCATGGATATTACCATTTCCAGCTGTATTAAAATCATTAAAAAAGAAATAATTTCCAGCCTCTAATCCTTCCGCAATAACCAATAAAGATTCTGGTGAAGAAGTAGCCAATTCTTGTATTTGTTGCTGTGAAACATTACTTCTCAAATCCTTGTCTGTGAAACTCTCAGAACATGATGAAAGTAAGCCCAAAGCAGCAATACCCGTTAAAATTTTAAAATTTTTCATAGTTTTTTTTTTATAGTTGTACATTAATACCAAATGAAACATTTCTTAATAAAGAATATTTACTATCTGTTCCACCTGTTAAACTTAAACGAGGATCATACCCTTGTCTTTTTGACCATAATGCTACATTATCAACTAATCCGTAAAAACGAAGACCTTCAACACCTAATTTACTAACTATTTTGTTATCAAAAGTATATCCGAATGAAATATTTTGAATACTTAAATAGTCAGATTTAATTAAACCTAAAGTAGAGGTTGCGTAATTTAAAGTTGGATCATCAACATCAACTCTTGGAAGTGTAGCACTTGTATTTGTAGGAGTCCAAGTATTTGCAAAATCTTTGTGGAAGTTCTCACCAATACCACCACTTAAAGATGTCATGTAAGCAGAGTCATAACCATAACCTCCAATTTGATAAGCTAAATTAACAGCA
Source organism: uncultured Flavobacterium sp. (assembly GCF_963922255.1). Classification (GTDB taxonomy): domain Bacteria; phylum Bacteroidota; class Bacteroidia; order Flavobacteriales; family Flavobacteriaceae; genus Flavobacterium. The sequence continues at coordinate 39,250 of NZ_CAWUIC010000003.1, forward strand.
ACATCAAACCCTTTGTAGTCAGCATTAATACCAAAACCACCGTAAAAATCAACTAAAGCAGATTTACCAATTTCTCTCTGATTTGCTTCAGCATAATTTTCAGTAATATAAGTTGAACCTTCTTCCACTAAACCAGTCACTGGGTTAATATTAGTTTTATATTGTGAGTTACCATTAACAGGATTAACACCCACAAATTCTCTCATATAATAATCATAAACTGAACCACCTTCTTGTCTAACATAAACACCAGCTACCTGACGGTTATTTTCTAAACCATTCTCTGGCAACTTAGTAATTTCATTATCGTAATGTGTAGCATTGAAATTTAAATTTAAATTAAAACCTCCTTGTTGCTTAGATCTAAACACATCACCACTTAATGTTATTTCATAACCTGTATTTTGCATATCTCCATTATTCTCAGGAATATTAACAAAACCTGATGAAGGAGGTAAAGGTCTTAAATATAACATATCTGTAATTTTTCTTTGAAAGTACTCAGCCTCAACATTCAATCTACTATCAAAGAAAGAAGCATCAAAACCAGCATTAAAGTTAGCATTTTTCTCCCACTCGATATCTCTGTTAGCATCAGTTGTACTACCAGTAAATGATATTGGTAAGCTTGAATCTGTATTAACATTTACAGTGTAAGAATATAAATATGGTAATTCAAAACCAATATTATCATTTCCTTGCTCACCGTAACTTGCTTTCAATCTTAAGTTATTCATCCAAGATGAAGTACCAGACATAAAGTCTTCTTTAGTAACAACCCATGCAGCACCTAAACCATAGAAGGTACCCCATCTATTTTCTGGAGCAAATCTTGATGAAGCATCTCTTCTTGCACTTGCATTAAGGAAATATTTCTCTTTATAGTCGTAATTAACTCTACCAAAGAAACCTTCTAAAGCATAAGTACTTCCTCCACCGAAATTTCCTTGTGGATAAATCGTACCCGCTTGATCAACATATGGACTTCCTGGCAATAATAATTTAGTTCTTTCAGCAGCAACATTATCATTTCTTCTATCTAATGTTTCGTGTCCTAACAATACATTAAATGAATGCTTATTAAAAGACTTATCATATTTCAATAATTGTTGTTGTGTAAAAGCCATTCTTCTATTGTTAAGAAAAGAAACTCTACCCCCAATATCACCAGCAGCATCACCATACAATGGCGTATCTAAACTTCTGTCTGATTGAGTAAATAAATCTGCAGTAGCTGAATAGGTAAAAGTCAAACCTTTTGCAATCTCAACATCCATAAATGCATTAGTAAACAAGTTATCAGTTTGATATGTCTTCACATCATAAATAGCAGTAGCATAAGGATGCTGTAAAGATCCATAAGGTCTAACTGGGAATCCAGCTGTACCACCTAAACCTGTACCATCATCATACATTTGATTACCATTAGCATCGTAAGCAGGATTACCGTTTACATCATACGCATAAACAGGATAAATTGGAGCAACAGCTCTTGTCCATGCAAATGGATTACTATAAGCCGAACCACCTGTATAACCATCATTATAATTTTGCGTTAAGTGCGTATAACTTGCACTACCTCCAACATTAAATCTATCAGAAACCTTAGTCTCTAAATTCATTCTTGAAGTTATTTTTTCAAAATCAGAATTAACAACATAACCCTCGTTTTTCTCATAACCTAAAGATAAAAAGTGCTTAGTCTTATCAGTAGCTCCAGAAACACTTAAGTTAGATTGAGTAAATAATCCGTCTCCGAATAAGAAATCAGCCCAATCTTCATCATATTTTTTGGTAGCATTTGGAAATCTTAACTTTCCAGTCGAAGGATCAATGATTTGATCATTAGCAACACCGTTGTAAATATTATACTGTAATGGATTTGAACCTCCAGTGATCAATGTATTTGCAGCTGTTACACTTGCATTAGCATCAGTCATGAAAGGTGCATTAAACATTAAAGTATTTTTACTTGCTTGGTAATAAGCTTCATAATAATCTCCCGCATCCGTTATTAAGTCATACTCTTTAACAGCTCTTGAAGCAAAACCTACTTTTGAATCAAAAACAATTTTTGATTTACCTTCTTTACCTTTTTTAGTAGTAACGATGATTACACCATTAGCACCTCTATTTCCATAAAGAGCAGCCGCAGATGCATCTTTTAAGAACGTCATAGACTCAATATCTTGAGAACTAATAGAAGCAATATCACCATTAAAAGGAACACCATCAACCACATAAAGTGGTGCAGCAGAACCATTTAAAGACCCAATACCTCTAAATCTAATTACAGGAGGATCTCCAGGCATACCATTATTATTAATAACCTGAACACCGGCAACCTTACCTGTTAAACCTTGTAAAACGTTACCTGAAGTAATTTTAGCAATTTCTTTAGCCTTTACTTCACCTACAGAACCTGTAATAGATTCTTTCTTTTGTGCACCGTATGCTGTCACAATGATTTCATCTCCAACAAAACCTTCTTGTAAAACAACATCATAAACATTTGATGCACCAACAGTAACTGTAGATTTTTTCTTCCCTGTAAAAGAGAATTCCAAAACCTCACCTACTTTTGCCGCAATAGAATAATCACCGTCAAAACCGGTTGTTACTCCACGCGTTGTTCCTTTTACAACAACAGTTGCTCCGGCTAACGTTCCTAATTCATCAGAAACTACACCAGTTACAGTTTTCTCTTGTGCAAACGAAAACTGCATTGTAAACGCTACTAAAAGCGTAAAAATCCATTTGAACTTCGATCTCATATTAAATTTATTTGAGTTAGTTATTCAGCAAACTTCTTAATAATTTCTTAAATAAACAAATTTTATTAACTAATAATTAGTTTTTAATAATGTTAAACTTTTTTACTTTAAAACTAACTTTGTGGTTGCAACACATTTAAAAGATACAGAATAATGCAAAAGGTTGCGTGAAAAATTATATTTTTATCAAAAAAAATAATATGTTAAATTTTAACTATTCAGGAATTGAACTTGAATGTGGAACCGATGAAGCCGGAAGAGGCTGTTTAGCTGGACCTGTGACTGCAGCAGCAATTCTTTTACCAAATGATTTTAAAAATGAATTACTAAATGATTCAAAGCAATTGTCAGAAAAAAATAGAGAAAATCTAAAACCAATACTAGAAAAAGAAGCTCTGTCTTTTGCAGTAACACATTTAGAGCCTAAAGTTATTGATGAAATAAATATCCTGAACGCTTCGATATTAGCAATGCAAAAAAGTATTTTAAAATTAAATCCTACTCCTTTATATATTATAGTAGATGGCAATAGATTTAAACCTTTAGACAACATTCCTTTTTCGACAATTATAAAAGGTGACAGCAAATTTACGAGTATTGCAGCCGCTTCCATTTTAGCTAAAACCTACAGAGATGAATATATGAATAAAATCCACGAAGAATTTCCAATGTACAACTGGAAGAAAAACAAGGGATACCCAACAAAAGAACACAGAGAGGCAATAAGAAAATATGGCCCATCAAAATACCACAGAATGTCTTTTAGATTATTACCAGAACAATTGAGTTTAGAATTCTAAATTTAATGAATCAAAAACTCTGCCTCAAAAAGATTTGAAAAGTGGTTTAGGATTTTTTTCTTCACTTCCTGCTCATCTACTTGATCAACTCCAAGCTCTACATTAAGTGAAGTTACTGCTTTACCCTTTATACCACAAGGAATAATATTGTCAAAATAACCTAAGTTAGCATTTACATTTAAAGCAAAACCATGCATGGTTACCCAACGGCTTGCCCGAACACCCATAGCACAAATTTTTCTAGCAAATGGTGTTCCAACACCAAGCCATACACCAGTTTCCCCTTCGCTTCTTGATGAAGAAATATTATATTCTTGTAAAGTTAAGATGATAGCTTCCTCAAGAAAACGTAAATATTTATGAATGTCTGTAAAAAAGTTTTCTAAGTCTAAAATAGGATAACCAACAATTTGACCTGGCCCATGGTAGGTTATATCTCCTCCTCTATTTATTTTATAAAAAGTCGCTCCTTTTTCAGCCAATTGTTTTTCTGATAAAAGTAAATTAGATAAATCACCACTCTTTCCTAAAGTGTAAACATGTGGATGCTCTACATAAAGAAAATAATTAGGGGTTTCATCATTTCGCGCTTCTCTTCTATTTTTGATTTTTAAATCAACAATTCCTTTGAAAAGCTCTTCTTGATAATCCCAAGTATCTTTATAGTCTTGGTGTCCCAAATCTTGTAATTGGATTTTTTTATTCATTATTAAAATTTACCACTACAAATATACAAATGATTTCTCAAATAGCCCTGACAGAAATGGCATCCTTTTTTTGTAAAAAAAAGATAGAATGGATGGCAGGAATTACATAGTTTAACAAGCCCAAGCCATTTGCTACAGAAAGATTAAAGAATGAAGATTAACGATTTTTGATTGCAGAAGTTGAAGCTCTGAAACTTTTTAAACGTGAAACTTGAAACAAAATAAACAAAAACTTATCTTTGCAGGCTTAAAATAAAAATATTATGCAACTTTCGGAACAAGAAATCATTAGAAGAGAGAAATTAAATTCGCTTCGAGCACTAGGCATCAACCCTTATCCTGCAGATTTATATCCTGTAGATTCGACTTCTAAGCAAGTTAAGGAAAACTTTGAAGAAGGTAAAAAGGTGGTTTTAGCTGGTCGTGTGATGAGTACTCGTATTCAAGGAAAAGCTTCGTTTGCGGAATTGCAAGATAGTGAGGGTAGAATTCAAATTTATGTAAATAGAGATGAAATTTGTCCGGATGAAGACAAAACTTTATACAATGAAGTTTTTAAAAAATTAATTGATTTAGGTGATTTTATTGGAATTGAAGGAACTTTGTTTACGACTCAAGTAGGAGAAAAATCAATTAGAGTTTCAAATTTGACTTTGTTGAGTAAAACACTTCGTCCATTACCATTACCAAAAACAGATACAGAAGGAAATACTTTTGATGCATTTGTGGATCCAGAATTGCGTTATAGAATGCGTTATGTGGATTTAGTAGTAAACCCAAAAGTAAAAGAGGTTTTTGTAAAAAGAACTAAACTTTTTACGGCAATGAGAAATTTCTTTAACCAAGCAGGTTATATGGAAGTTGAAACTCCAGTTTTACAAGCTATTCCTGGTGGTGCTGCTGCTCGTCCGTTTATCACACATCACAACAGTTTAGACATTCCTTTATACATGAGAATTGCTAATGAATTATATCTGAAAAGATTAATTGTTGGTGGTTTTGATGGTGTTTATGAGTTTTCGAAAAACTTTAGAAACGAAGGAATGGACAGAACGCATAATCCAGAATTTACGGCAATGGAAATTTATGTAGCTTATAAAGACTACAACTGGATGATGGAATTTACTGAAAACCTATTAGAATATTGTGCAACGCAAGTAAATGGAACAACTGATGCTACTTTTGGAGAACACAAAGTAAGTTTTAAAGCTCCTTATGCCAGAGTTACAATGACGGATGCCATCAAGCAATTCACAGGTTTTGACATTACCGGTAAATCTGAAAAAGAATTATTTGAGGCAGCTCAATCCATGGGAATTACAGTAGATGAAACTATGGGTAAAGGAAAATTAATTGATGAAATTTTTGGTGAAAAATGTGAAGGAAATTTTATTCAGCCAACATTTATTACGGATTATCCGAAAGAAATGTCTCCTTTATGTAAAGAACACAGAGACAATCCAGATTTAACAGAGCGTTTTGAATTGATGGTTTGCGGAAAAGAAATTGCAAATGCTTATTCAGAATTAAACGACCCAATTGACCAAAGAGGTCGTTTTGAAAACCAAATGGCTTTGGCAGCAAAAGGAGATGACGAAGCAAACGGAATTATAGATGAAGATTTCTTAAGAGCTTTAGAATATGGTATGCCTCCAACATCTGGATTAGGAATTGGAATGGACAGATTAATCATGTTTTTAACGAATAACCAATCGATTCAAGAAGTATTGTTTTTCCCTCAAATGCGACCAGAGAAAAAACAAGTTGAATTAACGGAAGAAGAAAAAATGATAATTGATCTTTTAACTAAAAATGAAAACGCAATGGATTTAGCTGAATTAAAAACTAAATCAGAATTAAGCGGAAAAAAATGGGATGCAGCCATGAAAGGCTTAGCTAAACATAATATGACTTCAGTTAGAGTTGATGGTGAAAGTAAAATTGTAGAGTTGAAATAAAATCTAATTAAACCAAATACACAGTTATTTATTAGCCACAGATTCACAGATTTATATAGAATAATCTGTGAATCTGTGGCTAACTTTTTTATGTAAAAACAAATGGTATAATATAAAATTTTATTAAAGATTAAACCTTTTTATTTTTTGATTGTCTTATCATCAAACTTTAAAAAATTATAAAATGAAAAAATTAGTTGTAGCAGCATTATTAGTTGTAGGATTAACAACATTTGCTCAAGAAAAAGGTAAAAAAGGAGATTTTAAAGAAATGACTCCAGAACAAAGAACAGAAGTACAAGTTAAGAAAATGACAAAAGATCTTGACTTAAATGAAACGCAGCAAAAACAAGTCAAAGAACTTTTAAATTCCCAAAAAGAAGACAGAGCTGAAATGCTCGATAAAAGAAAGGAAATGAAAGAAACTGCTGAGAAAGCCACCAAAGAGCAAAGAGCCGAAATGAAAGCTAAAATGGAGGAGAAAAAAGCAGCGATTGATGCAAAAATGAAGTCTATTCTTACGGATGAGCAATATAAAAAATGGGAAACTCAGAAAGAAGAAGGAAAAGAAAAAATGGGCGAAAGAAAAGCTCGCAAACAAAAGAAAAGCAAATAAGCATAGTAAAAAAGTGAGTGTATTTTTTTGAAATTAAAAAAAAATAGTTAGATTTGACTTTCAAAATCAAAACAACCAAACACTATGAAAAAAATAATCGCACTTTTTGTTTTACTATTTGCCTTTACTTTTAATGCAAATGCACAAGACAGAAGCAATGCAGCTGACCTTGCCAAACAAGACACTCAAGAAATTGCTCAATACCTTGGTTTACAAGGAGAAGTTTTAGTAGATTTACAAACTGTATTTAAAGAAAAACACGAAGTTCTTTTAACAGAAGGACTCTCTGAAGACAGAAAAGTAATTCTATCTAATTTTGTAGAAACAAAATTATCATCTTTATTAAGTCAAGGTGATCTTGACAAGTTAAAAGCTGATACAGCGCTCTATAAAAAGTTAACTAGAAATTAAAAAAAAATCCCGAAATTTAATTTCGGGATTTTTTTTTATAAATCAGAAGCTACTTTATTTACTGCGTTTATGGTAAAATCTAAATCCTGATAAGATAAAGCATCCGTTATGAACCAAGTTTCATACGCTGATGGAGCAATATAAACTCCTTCTTTAACTAAACCATGAAAGAATTTTCTAAACCTTTCATTATCTCCATTTTTAGCAGTTTCAAAATCATAAACTTCATTTTTATCGAAATGAATTGAAATCATTGAACCTACTCTATTGATTGTAAAATCAATCTTTTTATCAAATAATACTTTTTGAATTCCTTTGTGCAAGTAAGCTGTTTTTTCTTCTAATCTTTTATATATAGCTTCGTCAGAATTTAATTCTTTGAGCATTTCATATCCAGCAGCCATGGCCAAAGGATTTCCAGACAACGTTCCAGCTTGATAAACAGGTCCGATTGGTGCTAAATAATCCATAATTTCAGATTTCGCTGCAAAAGCTCCAACTGGCAATCCTCCTCCAATTACTTTCCCAAAACATACAATATCTGCTTTAATGCCAAATAATTCTTGAGCACCACCTTTGGCTAACCTGAATCCTGTCATAACTTCATCAAAGATCAACATAGTTCCATCTGCATCACATAAATTTCTTAAAGATTGTAAAAAACCTTCTTTTGGAGGAATACAACCCATATTTCCAGCAACTGGCTCGATGATTATGGCTGCAATTTCATTTTTATTGGCTTCAAATAAAGCTTTTACGTTTTCAATATCATTATAATTCGCTAAAAGAGTATCTTTAGCCGTTCCTTTAGTTACACCTGGACTATTGGGCAAACCAAAAGTTATCGCACCACTACCTGCTTGAATCAAAAATGAGTCCGAATGACCATGATAACAACCAGCAAATTTTATAATTTTATCTCTTTTCGTATAACCTCTTGCCAAACGAACAGCACTCATACAAGCTTCTGTACCCGAATTCACAAAACGAATTTTATCTATATTTGGCACCATCGAAACAGCTAATGCGGCAATTTTTGTTTCTAATTCTGTGGGCATTCCAAAAGACGTTCCTAATTTAGCTCTTTCCGTAATTGCATTTATCACCGGCTCATGAGCATGACCTAAAATCATTGGTCCCCAAGAATTGATATAATCTATTAATTTGTTACCATCTTCATCAAATAAATAAGGCCCTTTGGCACTTTTTACAAAAATTGGAGTTCCTCCAACCGATTTAAATGCTCTTACTGGTGAATTAACACCTCCTGGAATTACTTTATTTGCTTCAACGAATAATTCGCTGCTTCTTTTATATACCATTATTTAATCTTTAAAATCTGACCGATTGAAAGTGCATTGCCAGATATATTGTTTTTGTTTTTTAAATCTTCAACAGAAATATTATATTTTCTTGATATAGAATACAAGGTATCTCCTTTCACCACTTCATATTCTGAACTACTAACTGTTTTTTTAGGTGTTTCATAAGTTACCACTTCTTCTACAATTGTTGAATTACCTAAAGCTTCATTATCATATTGATACAACTTATAGCGTTCAATGATTTGAATAAGTTTTGCAGGGTATTTCGGATCTGTAGCATAACCAGCTTGTTTCAATCCGTTTGCCCAAGCTTTGTAATCATCTTGTTTTAAATCAAAAAGAAAATTATACCTACTCCTTGAAGTTAAAAACAACGAATGATCTCTATAAGATTCCGCTGGGTGATTGTATTTTCTAAAACATTCTTGTGATTCATCATCATCATGGTGTACACTTTCTCCTTCCCAACCCACATGGCATTTGATACCAAAGTGATTATTCGCTTTTTTACACAATTCACCTTTACCAGCACCCGATTCTAAAATCCCTTGAGCCAAAGTTATACTGGCCGGAATTTTATAATTAATCATATTACTGATAGCTGTATTTTTGAACCATGAAATATATTCTTCAACATTTTCAAAGGTGACAACAACAAAAGAAGTAGCTTCCAATTTTTCTTCTTCTTTTTTAATTATTTGTTTTTTACTAGTAACAACCGTTTTCTTTACCGGTTGTTTTTTAGAACTAGTTGTTCTTACTTTTTTCTGTGAACCACAACTTATTATTAATAGGGTACAAAAACAGATTAGAGCAATTTTAAATTTCATTGATATGTATTATTTCTTTGTTTTGTTTTTTCAACATTTCATTCATCCCTTGAATCCCTTGTAAACCTCCAGTATGAATGGCTAATATTTTACTTCCTTTAGGGAAATAATCTTTTTTAAGTAAATCATCAATACCAAACATCATTTTTCCTGTATAAATTGGGTCTAATGGAATGTCATGTTGAACATTAAAATCATTTATAAAACGAATTAATGAATCAGTTATTTTACCATATCCTCCAAAATGATATTCGGAAATGACGTTCCAATTTGATTTCACTACAAAGTTAGTAATCTCGTTTGAAATAAAATCTCCTTTTAAGGAAGGAAAACCAACAATTTGTTGACTATTTAAACTTGAATTGATAATTCCCGAAATCGTGCCACCAGTACCTATTGAGCAGCAAATGTGTGTAAAAACTTCATCCTCTTTTGTTAATATCTCTTCACAACCTTTGATTGCCAATTCATTTGTTCCTCCTTCTGGTAAAAGGTAAAAATCTCCAAATTCAGTTTTTAAATTATGAAGAAACGCTTTAGTTGTTTTATTTCTAAATTCTTCTCTAGACACAAATTTGAATTGCATACCCAATTCTTGTGCTTTCTTTAAAGTTGGATTTTGGTCAATTTTATCAAACAATTCCTCTCCTCTAACTATTCCTATGGTTTTAAAATTATTTTCAAAACCTGCTGAAGCAACGGCTAAAATATGATTTGAAAAAGCACCTCCAAAAGTCAATAATGTAGTCTTATTTTCAGTTTTAGCTTGAAGCAAATTGTATTTAAGTTTTCTATATTTGTTTCCAGAAATTAACGGATGAATTAAATCTTCTCGTTTGATATATAATTCAACGTTTGGATTATCAATTTCAATTTTATGAAGTTTGGTTTGCATGATTACAAAATTACAATTCAATAGTTACATTTCATAAAAAAAGCAGCCTTAAGACTGCTAATTTTAATATATTTTCTAGAATTTTGTTATTTTCTAGCGTTCTTTACAATAATCTTATGACTTAAACTTTGACTATCATTGGTCACTAATTTTAAGATATAAACACCATCACTAATTCCTGAAGTTGGAAATTCATATTTGTTTTCTGCCCCTAGTTTTTCTTTTCCAAAAATTACTTTTCCAGTAATATCAAAAAGCGAAACAGAACGCATATCTAATAGTGTAGGATTTTCTATTAATAAAGTTTGGGTTTCGTTATTTTGATAAATAGCAAAACTTTCTTCCATATTAACAACTGTATTTAAAACACTTGCCGTAAATGTTATTTCAAACCTATCATTGATTGTTCCTCCAGGTAAAATTACATCATAATTTCCGTTTTTAATATCATGATAGGTTTGTGTCAAACCATCATAAACATACACATTTTGGTTTGGATCAAAATTAATGACATGAGATACTTTGAAATTAAAAGACGTATTTGGAGCAGATTTCACACCTACTTTAATTCTTTTATTCACATCAAAAGGAACTCCTTCAATAACATACTTGTCATTATCTAAAAAGAAATAAACATCATTAGGCAAAGCATCGTCTGCAGGACTTTTTGCATCAATTCCCCTATCTACACCATCAGTAGCTTGTGGAATTAAAACAAGTCCAAGTTGACGTGTATTTAAATTATTCAATGAAATATCAAAACGAATATGTGGTACTTGAGCCGAATTTGTCGTAGTATTCTGAACGGCAGCATTTTTTTCAAATTGAGACAATCCAGAGCCTTCTTTTACATATTCTCTATATTCATTTTTTAAAACAACACTACCGATAGCCTGACCTTCAATCATGAAACCTTGACCGATAGGAGCATATTTTCTTTCAATTACTAAACCAGAAGAGGAACCTGTTGTGTTTAAACTTCCGTTACCATTATAGGTATCAAAAGTAGCTGGAACATAAATTCCCGTATAAGGAGATGAAATGGGTGCATATGTACCATAACCTCCATGATAATCTACTAAATTATGTGAATTATCAGTTTTATTTTGTTCCCAATAATAAGCCACTCCAGTACAGTCACTACTTGAATTATCTAATAAAAATGCACTCACATTCATTGCTGAAGGATAAGGATTCCCTGTTAAAGTGTACTTTGCAACATCTACATTTACTGTTATTTCACCGTCATTCGGTCTTCCTCTAAAATCATAACGTTGATTATTTCCTGGGTTATTTGGAGTAGCTTCACCTATTGTAGTAACATCTGTACCCGTTACTCCTTTCATAGTAAATCCTTGACCTGGTTGTAACGTCTGAGTATCTTGAACATGAATCCAACCAGTTCCACCTGGATCATAAGTATTTGAAGTTAGATATTTCCAAATCCAATATTTAGCCACAACTAATGAACTAGTAGAAGTTGAACCATTATAAGAAGTTGTTGCGATAACATCAGAAGCTGTAACAGTCGTAGGTCTATTTAATAATAATATTCCAAAATTAGTATTTCCTGGCAATCCTGTTGCAGCACCTACTGGTGAACACCAATAATTGTAAACAAAAGCATTCGATGTTCCTTCTTGAAAGACAGAAAGCTTCCCTTCACCTGTATTGGTAGAAACACCAAACTTACCTTGAACTAATTGTGCTTGATTTCTTAAATAAAAATTAGAGTTTGTCTCTAAATTGACATCTTGCTTTACAAAAACAACATTGTCATTATTGTAAATATAACTACCGTCTTTCACAAATAACTGTGAGTAAGAGGAAAAACCAAAAATAAATAGAACGAATAAACAAGTAAAATTTTTCATTTGAAACAGATTTAGGGGTAAATGAATCAAACAAATATAGAGAAAATAACCTAAATAAAATCCATTCATCGAAACATAATTACATTTAATCGATAAAAAAAGGCTGTTTAAAGATGTTATTTTGTGATTGCAAATTAAAAATCTACATTTGCTCAGATTAAAAGAAATAATAGACTTTAAATCAGACACATAAAATATTATACCGAACAACGCAGTTGTTGGGACTTTTTTATAATTGTTAGTAGAAAGTCTATATTTCAAACTTTTAATAGACACACCTACTAATTACTTTATTATGGAAAATAGTTCCCCAAAGCTAGCCAAAACTAAAGTTCCAAATACCCATTTGGGCTTTATCAAAAAATGCTTTTACTTTTTTATAGCATTTTTTACATTAACTAATCAGTCTTTTGGGCAAATAACTCAAAGAGGAACAGCCACAACAGCTACTAGTACAAATACATCAATAACTATAAATAAACCAACTGGTGTAGTAGCCGGTGACATCATGCTAGTTAATATTGGTTCTCAAGCTAATAACGGTAATCTATCTAACCCATCACTAGCTGGATGGAATATTGTACAAGGAGAAGCATTGCAAAATAACAATCGAAGATGGGCAGCTGTTTTATATAAAATAGCAACTAATTCAGAACCAAATAGTTATGTTTTTTCATTAGATAACGACACAGATCAAACTGCAGGAGCTATTATAGCTTTTTCGGGTGTAGACAATACAAGCCCTTTTGACACTCCTTCACCATCATATAATATTAGTAACAACACTAACTTAGTAACAGCAACAGGTTTAAGTACTACAACTGCAAATGCTGCAATAATAATGCTTGGAGTAGCTAACAACAACCCTGCTTGGTCTGCATGGAGTACAACAAATATGGGATCATTAACAGAACTTTATGAAGTTGCTCAAGGCAATAATTTTTCAGCAGCAGCAGCATGGGCAATAAAATCGACTATTGGAGCAACAGGTAATGGGACAGCTAGCTTAGGCAATCAACAAAGAAATGGTGCTATTTTAGTAGCTTTAAAACCTTCTTGCCATCCGTTAACTTATTGTAACACTTCTTATCCTAGTGGAATAAGACCAATCACAAATGTAACATTTGCTGGCATTAACAATAATTCATCTAATAGCCAATCTAGCTCTTCTAACGTAGAACATGAAATATTTTGTAACACAGGAAATGTTGATCTAGGTGGAATTTATAATATATCTGTAAATGGGGTTTCTAATGGTAACACCGATTACTCTGTTATTGCTTATTTTGACTGGAACCATGATGGTGATTTTACAGACTCCAATGAGTTTTACAATATTGGAATTATTAATAACAATAATGGATTTGGCACTCCTGCAACTTCAACAATATTAGTCCCAAATACAGCATCTCTAGGTTTAACTACTATGAGAATAGTAAAAAGATACAATACTTACCCAGTTTCTTCTTGTAATAATGGTGGTTATGGACAGACAGAAGATTATTTAATCAATGTAACCGAAGCCACACCTTGTACAACACCTACTGCACAAGCAACAGCATTAAATTTAACACCTACTCTTACAACAATTACAGGAAGTTTTACTGCTGCATCACCTGCACCTAATAACTACTTAGTTGTATTGAGCACAAATGCTACACCTCCTTCACCAACAAATGGCACAACCTATACAATTGGAGGTAATGTTGGTGCTGGATATACTGTTATTGATACAGATTCCAACACAACATTTACAGCAACTGGGCTGTTATCAAGTACTTTATATTATGTATATGTTTTCTCATATAATGATGTATGTACAGGTGGTCCAGCTTATTTAACTACAAGCCCAAGAAGCGGAAGCACAACAACACTATCTGCTAGTTATTGCGCTCCTACTTCAGCAGCTCCTCAATACGTATATATTGATGACATTCGTTTTATGGGAACATTAAATGATGTACAAAATTTAAATAGTGGGTATAGTACTGGTTATCAAAACTGGACATCACAACCAAAAGCTATTCAAGCTCAAGGAGAAGGAATCAATGTTTATTATAACAATGAAAGTTACACAGGTACTGCTCACGTTAAAGCATGGGTAGATTGGAATAAAAACGGAAGTTTTGAAGTGGGTGAATTAGTATATGACACAGGAAGTATTACCACAAGTTCTGCTACATTTGGATTTGTTATTCCACCAGCAACAACACCTGGTGATTATAGAATTAGAATTAGAAATAATGTATATTATAACAATTTTAATGGAAACAATTATATCTATGATTTTAATGCTTGCGAAAATTTTAATTATACTTTTTGGGGATATTATGATGGTGAAGCAGAAGACTATTTATTTACAGTAATTAATTCTTGTAGTGCTAATATTGTTAGTGTAACTGATGGTCAAAATTGTGGCTCAGGAACGGTTAACTTAGCAGCCACTGCTACAGCTGGAACAACAGGCTTTAATTGGTATTCTTCGGAAACTGGAGCTACTTTAGTTGCTTCAACTGCTTCCGGAAGTTGGACTACTCCAAGTTTAACAACAACAACAATATATTGGGTAACTGCATTAAATGGAAGTTGTGAATCGTTAAAAAGAACAAAAGTAACTGCCGAAATTAGTCCACTACCAACAGTTTTATTTACACCAAGTGCTCCGGTTATTTGTGGAGATAATGAGATTTTGAAGTTAACTGCTGGAGGAGATGTACAACCAGCAATTTTGGTAGATGAAAAATTTGAAGGTGGTGGATTAGGTGTTTTTAAAAATGTTAATAACACCCCTAATGGAGCACCTTATGACGCTATAACTGTTTGGCAAAATAAAACAAGTCCTTACATTCCAACAAACACTCAAGTATGGTCACCAGCAATCTCATCTGGACTAAGTGGCAATAGATTTGTTATGTCAACCTCTGACGTAAATCCACCTGGAGATGTTGAACAATTTCTTGAGTTGACTACTGCTGTTGATGCTACTGATGTCACAAATCTTACTTTAACTTTTGATATGTATTATTCAAATTATGGAGATCAAATTACTGTACAAGCAAACAATGGAACTGGATGGACAGATGTTCAAACTTATACATCAAGTATAGGAATTGGTACTCGATTTGAACCTCAAACGATAGACTTTACAGCATATAACAATACTGCTTCCTTAAAAATAAGAATTAATTTTTTAAGCAATTGGGGAGATGGAATTGCAGTGGATAACATAAAACTTTTTGGTATAAAAACTTTAAACACAGCATTTAATTATAATACAGCTGTTGTTGATGCATTTCAAGACATGGCATGTACAATTCCATACATTACTGGAACACCCATTACTCAAATTTTTATAAAACCAACAGTCACACAATTAGAAAACGCAAGTTTCAACATCCCTGTAACAACAACTCTTTCTAACGGATGTGTAGCTTATGGTTCAGTAACAGTAACCAACAATACTAAACTATTTACACCAAGTGCTGCCAATTCAGATTGGAATACTGCTTCAAATTGGAAACCAGCTGGTGTTCCAACAGCCTCAAACTGTATAGTTGTATATGAGGATCTAAACATTACAGGTCCAAATAATGTAGAAAGAGGATTAAACTTAACCATTAAACCGGGTAAAACTTTAAATATTGCTCCTAACAACTCATTAGTAATTACAGACTTTATAAATGTAGAACCTACTGGAACATTCCAATTGGAAAACAGTTCAAGTTTAATCCAAATCAACAACGTAGCTAATACAGGTAATATCATTTATAAAAGAAATGCAACTGTAAAAAAATACGATTACGTGTATTGGTCATCACCTGTCATAGATTTCAACATGAACGGCATACCTGCATCAGCAAGATATGCATGGAATCCTACAGCTCCAAATGCCAACGGTGGCCAAGGAAACTGGTATGCAGCTTCAGGAAACATGGCTACTGGAACTGGATACATTTTTAGAGTACCAAATAGCACCTCAACAACTTCTACACCAGATAACCTAACAACTACGTTTAATGGAGTACCCTTCAACGGTACAAAAAATATAACTGTTTCGAGAGGTGATGATTTTACTGGAAACGGAACCTTAGGCACTCCAAGAACAATTAGTGATGACAATTGGAATTTAATTGGAAATCCATACCCTTCTGCAATTGGTGTAAATGAATTCTTAGAAGCAAATTCTGCTATTGAAGGGTTTGTATATGTATGGACACACGGGAACTCACCATTATCAGGTAATTACCAAAATCCATTCTATCAAAACTATGCCTATAATTACAATCCAAATGATTATATTCAAATTAACAAAACAGGATCTACATCAGGGTCAGGTGAGTACAAAATTGCATCAGGACAAGGATTCTTCGTCTTAATGAACGCAGGTTCTGTTCCCGGACCAGCATCTGCAACGGTTACTTTCAACAATTCAATGAGAAGTGAAAACTTTTCAAATAATATGTTCTATAAAAATGCTAATACAAGCAATAATTTAACCCAAGATAATAGTAGAATTTGGTTAGACTTAAACTCAAGCGCTGGTTCTTCACGAATTTTAGTAGGATATATCCAAGGGGCAACTAATCAAAAAGATCGTATGTTTGACGCGTTTACTGAAAACAAAGACGATCAAAACTTTTATTCTATCATAGATAATGCAAATAATGAAATATTCAAAATTCAAGGAAAAGCACTTCCTTTCAATGATGATGATATAGTTCCACTAGGAGTAAAAATTGTTGCTAATGGAAACCACAGCATTGCTATTTCTGAAGTAGACGGACTATTTCTACAAAATCAAGACATCTATTTAAAAGATGAATTATTAAACATTTATCATGATTTAAAATCAGCTCCATATACATTCACGGCTACTGCTGGAGTTCACAACGATAGATTTAAATTAGTCTACAAATCAGCAACCGTTTTAAGCAACCAAACTTTCAATGAAAACGAAATCCAAATTGCAAAAAACAACAACATTATCAATATCGAATCAGGAAATGAAACGATGGATAATGTAAAAGTATTTGACACTAGAGGACGATTAATTGTAGATAGAACAAAAATCAATAACAATACAATCTCAATTGATGTAAATACTGTTCAAGATCAAGTTTTAATCCTAAACATTACAACTACTGAAGGAATCAAAATAACCAGAAAAATACTTTAGATTTTAATAAATCAATACCCTTACGAAAAGCCTTTACTTTCAGCAGTAAAGGCTTTTTTATGAAGTAGTCGCATCTTTTTAAAACGAATGCTAAATGATTAAAAAACACTCCAAAACCATCAAACTATGCTCCTGAAAAAATCAGTAGAAAACGTTAATTTTTTTCTTACTAAAAATCATAACACTATCTTTGCGTCGAATTTAGAAATAATAGACTAAACTCAGACACATATAATATTAATAAAGGAGTAAATCCATATTTACATTTTTTACGTAAGTAATAAGTGACTGCATCTATTATATCTACAAACGAATAGACACTTTTACTTTGTTATGGAAAAAAATTACCCAAATCTAACCATTAATAACGTTTCAAATACTTCTTTGGGATTTATTACTAATTTATTCATCACTTTTGCAATTTTTGCAATAAGCAAACAATCATTTTCGCAAAATTCAGTAACATTTACAGCATCAACTACCTGGACATGTCCTGCCGGTATTTCATCAATCCAAGTTGAAGCCTGGGGAGGTGGTGGTGGTGCAAAAAATTCAGCTAATGGTGCAGGAAATGTAACCGGAGGTGGAGGTGGTGGTGCCTATGCTCGAAGAAATACAATTACTGTAGTTCCAGGTACTACATACACAATTACAGTAGGTATCGGTGGTGATGCGTCAGATGGTGGCGCTACTACAGCAACTTTCAATGGAGTAACTATTACTGCAGCAGGTGGTAAAACAGGTGCCAATTCAGCTAAAAACAATCCAGCAGTTGCAGGTGGTGCTGGAGGAAGTATTGGCAACAGTGTAGGAGATATTATACACAGTGGAGGTAACGGAGGCTCTGGTTTCGGTGGTAGTAATTCTGGTTCTGGAGGAGGAGGAGGATCAGCTGCTGGTTCAAATTCAAATGGTAACAATGGTGGCAACGCAACTTCAGAAAATTCACCAGGAGCTGGAGGAAATGCAGTAATTAATTTAGGTGGAGCAGGCGGAAAAGGTGGAATAAACGATTTTGGATCAAACGCAACCGGAAATTACGGTGGTGGTGGTGGTGGTGCTGGTTCTAAGGGTAAAACTGGAGGAAATGGGATGAACGGAGCTATGATAATAACTTATTTATGTCCAGCTGCTATTACTATTACGGCTCAAGCTCAATCTAGCACTGAATCCTGTGATTACTCTGTAAGTTTAGAAACCAATGGCTCAAACACAACTTGGTCACCAGCAACTGATTTATATATTAACTCAGACCTTACATTTCCTTACACAACGGGAACAGTAGCAAGTAAAGTTTTTGCAAAACCTTCTGCAACTACCACTTATACTGCAACCAATAACACTTCATCATCATGTACTTCAAGCACGACATATGAAGTAAAAAACTACAGCAAAACATTCATTCAAAACGGTGAATGGAACGATCCTAACAATTGGTCTCCATATGGTGTACCAACAAGTGAAAATTGCGTAACCATAGCTTCAGGAAAGACAGCAACAATAAGCTCAGGAGCTAATGCTATGGCTAAAACAGTGACTATTACCAATTCAGCTCAATTGATCTTAAAATCAAATCAAAGCTTAATAGTTACTAACCAAATAATAAATAATTCAGCTCCTCAAAATTTTGATATTCAAAACAACGCAAGTTTAGTTCAAATCAACAACGTAGCTAATACAGGCCAAGTGACTTACAAAAGAAATGCAACCGTAAAAAAATACGATTACGTGTATTGGTCATCACCTGTCATAGATTTCAACATGAACGGCATACCTGCATCAGCAAGATATGCATGGAATCCTACAGCTCCAAATGCCAACGGTGGCCAAGGAAACTGGTATGCAGCTTCAGGAAACATGGCTACTGGAACTGGATACATTTTTAGAGTACCAAATAGCACCTCAACAACTTCTACACCAGATAACCTAACAACTACGTTTAATGGAGTACCCTTCAACGGTACAAAAAATATAACTGTTTCGAGAGGTGATGATTTTACTGGAAACGGAACCTTAGGCACTCCAAGAACAATTAGTGATGACAATTGGAATTTAATTGGAAATCCATACCCTTCTGCAATTGGTGTAAATGAATTCTTAGAAGCAAATTCTGCTATTGAAGGGTTTGTATATGTATGGACACACGGGAACTCACCATTATCAGGTAATTACCAAAATCCATTCTATCAAAACTATGCCTATAATTACAATCCAAATGATTATATTCAAATTAACAAAACAGGATCTACATCAGGGTCAGGTGAGTACAAAATTGCATCAGGACAAGGATTCTTCGTCTTAATGAACGCAGGTTCTGTTCCCGGACCAGCATCTGCAACGGTTACTTTCAACAATTCAATGAGAAGTGAAAACTTTTCAAATAATATGTTCTATAAAAATGCTAATACAAGCAATAATTTAACCCAAGATAATAATAGAATTTGGTTAGACTTAAACTCAAGTGCTGGTTCTTCACGAATTTTAGTAGGATATATCCAAGGTGCAACTAATCAAAAAGACCGTATGTTTGACGCGTTTACTGAAAATAAAGACGAACAAAACTTTTATTCTATCATAGATAATGCAAATAATGAAATGTTTAAAATTCAAGGAAAAGCACTTCCTTTTAATGATGACGATATAGTTCCATTAGGAGTAAAAATTATTGCTAGTGGAAACCACAGCATTGCTATTTCTGAAGTAGACGGACTATTTCTACAAAATCAAGACATCTATTTAAAAGATGAATTATTAAACATTTATCATGATTTAAAATCAGCTCCATATACATTCACGGCTACTGCTGGAGTTCACAACGATAGATTTAAATTAGTCTACAAATCAGCAACCGTTTTAAGCAACCAAACTTTCAATGAAAACGAAATCCAAATTGCAAAAAACAACAACATTATCAATATCGAATCAGGAAATGAAACGATGGATAATGTAAAAGTATTTGACACTAGAGGACGATTAATTGTAGATAGAACAAAAATCAATAACAATACAATCTCAATTGATGTAAATACTGTTCAAGATCAAGTTTTAATCCTAAACATTACAACTACAGAAGGAATTAAAATAATTAGAAAAATACTTTAGACTTTAAATAATCAATACCCTTACGAAAAGCCTTTACTTCAAACAGTAAAGGCTTTTTTTATAAAAACAAAAACAGATTAAATGATAAAGCTAACTATCAACATTCATACTTCATACATACTTCATACATACTCCATACATACTCGATACATGCTCGATACATAAAAGATGGTTCTAGTACCTAAATTCTATAAGAATATATATATTTTACGAATATCCAACTGCGATAAAACAAGCAATCATTATATTCATTAAAACGTAATATATCTAAAAAAACTCCAAAAAGACCTTTGCTTTAAATAATGAAGGTTATTTTCATTTTGATACGCTTCTCTTTCAAAAGAAATATTCAAGTAAGCCGCTTTCCAATTTCTAAATTGAAACAATCGAATCAAATATTCTATTCCATACCATAGAAAAAAAGGCAACACTAACAATTCTATTTGTTGTCTAATATGAATTTTTTCATGATTAATTAAAACCACATTTTCCAAATCTTGTTTATAAGAAAGCACTATAAAAGGAAAAATTGTAATTCCTCTTACCCACTTTGGCGTTAAATATTTAAAAACAATTAGTATCATTTGATGCAAAGTTGCTAAATTTGTACATATGAACAATGAAATAAATCCGAATAATTTAAAAGAAGGTGAAGATTTCTATTATACACCTGAAGGATATAAGTGTTTCACTGAGAAATATCACCTAAAAAGAGGCTATTGTTGCAAAAGCGGATGCAGACATTGTCCATACGGATATGATAAAAAAACAGGAAAAATTAAGAAATCAGATATTCAGATACCAGATATTCAGACCAAACAATCCGAAAATCCAATATCCGAAAATCTAAAATCCAAAATAATGACTTTCAAAGAACAAATACAACAAGGAATTCCAACTATTTTACCCAATGTAAAACCGTACGAAACCGAAATAAATCATGCACCAAAACGAAAAGAAATTCTATCAGATGCTGAAAAAAAATTAGCGCTACAAAATGCTTTGCGTTACTTTGAACCAAAACATCACGCAACTTTACTTCCTGAATTTAAAGAAGAATTAGAAAAATACGGAAGAATTTACATGTATCGTTTTCGCCCCGATTACGAAATGAAAGCGCGTCCAATTTCAGAATATCCAGGAAAAAGCGAACAAGCAAAAGCAATTATGTTGATGATTCAAAATAACTTGGATTATGCCGTAGCACAACATCCTCATGAATTAATTACTTATGGTGGAAATGGTGCTGTGTTCCAAAATTGGGCTCAATATCTATTAACCATGCAATATCTGTCTGAAATGACAGACGAACAAACCTTAACTATCTATTCAGGTCATCCAATGGGTTTATATCCAAGTCACAAAGATGCTCCAAGAGTTGTAGTTACAAACGGAATGGTTATTCCAAATTATTCAAAACCGGATGATTGGGAAAAAATGAATGCATTAGGTGTTTCGCAATACGGACAAATGACAGCTGGAAGTTATATGTACATTGGTCCACAAGGAATTGTACACGGAACTACAATTACCGTTTTAAACGGATTTAGAAAAATCAAAAAATCACCAAAAGGTGGATTATTCGTTACTTCTGGATTAGGTGGAATGTCAGGAGCACAACCAAAAGCAGGAAACATTGCAGGTTGTGTAACGGTTTGTGCCGAAGTAAATCCTAAAATCACGCACATTCGTCATTCACAAGGTTGGATAAATGAAATTATAGAAAATATTGACGAATTGGTTCCAAGAGTAAAAAAAGCTTTAGAAAATAAAGAAGTAGTTTCCATTGCTTATTTAGGAAATGTAGTAAATGTTTGGGAGCGTTTCGATAAAGAAAATTTACACATTGATTTGGGTTCAGATCAAACTTCTTTACACAATCCTTGGGCTGGTGGCTACTACCCTATTGGATTTACCTTTGAAGAATCTAATGAAATGATGGCAAATAATCCATCTAAATTCAAAGAAGAAGTTCAAAAAACATTACGTCGTCACGCAGCTGCCATTAACAAACACACTGCAAAAGGAACTTATTTCTTCGATTACGGAAATGCGTTCTTACTAGAAGCTTCTCGTGCTGGAGCAGATATTATGGCTGAAAACGGCATCGATTTCAAATATCCAAGTTACGTACAAGACATTATGGGACCAATGTGTTTTGATTACGGATTTGGTCCTTTCCGATGGGTTTGTGCTTCAGGAAAACCAGAAGATTTAGCCAAGACAGATAAAATTGCTTGTGATGTTTTAGAAGAAATGATGAAAAATTCCCCTGAAGAAATTCAGCAACAAATGGCTGATAATATTCAATGGATCAAAGGTGCGCAAGAAAATAAGCTAGTAGTTGGTTCACAAGCCAGAATTCTTTACGCTGATGCAGAAGGAAGAATAAAAATTGCTGAAGCTTTTAACCAAGCTATTGCAAAAGGAGAAATAGGATACGTTGTTTTAGGTCGCGATCACCATGATGTTTCAGGAACGGATTCTCCTTACAGAGAAACTTCTAACATTTATGATGGTTCAAGTTTTACCGCAGATATGGCCATTCAAAATGTTATTGGAGATAGTTTCCGTGGAGCAACATGGGTTTCCATCCATAATGGAGGTGGTGTTGGTTGGGGCGAAGTTATAAATGGTGGATTTGGTATGGTTCTTGATGGTACTAAGGAAGCTTCAAGACGCTTAGAATCAATGCTTTTCTGGGATGTAAATAACGGAATTTCAAGAAGAAACTGGGCAAGAAACGAAGGAGCCATTTTTGCTATAAAAAGAGCTATGGAAACGCAACCTTTATTAAAAGTAACCATCCCTAATATAGTGGAAGATCATTTGTTCGAATAGTATTTTATTTTCGAACAATTCTATTGTCGAATATTTTAAATAAAAAACGCTATGAAAAAATTAATCCCTTTATTTATACTCTTCATACTGGCTTCATGCAGTTCAGTAAGAGTAAACGCAGACTATGATAAAAAAGTAGATTTTAATCAATATAAAACGTATGCTTATGTAAAAGCTAGTATTGATAAAGTTGAAATTTCTGATTTAGATAAAAAAAGAATTTTACATTCGATTGATGACGCTATGAGTACTAAAGGTTTTTCAAAATCTGAAAATCCAGATATGCTAATCAGTATTTTTACCAAAGAAAGTGAACGTGTAGACGTTTACAACAACAATTACTGGGGAATGGGCTTCGGTTGGGGTTGGAATCCTTATTGGGGAATGAACCACAACAGAGTTAGCACTACTCCAGAAGGAACTTTATTCATTGACATTTTTGATGGGAAAACCAAAGAAATGATTTGGCAAGGGGAAGGAAGTGGTTATTTAACGAAAGACACCCATAAAAAAGATGAAAGAATCAAAGAATTTGTAGATAAAATTCTAGAACAATACCCACCTGTTCTAAAAAAATAAGAATTTAAAACAAGAATTAATATACAAACCGTAGCAAAAAAAGTTACGGTTTTTTTAACACTTTCTCACTCTTTTGTAATTTCAAATCTGAATATTCATACCTTTGCAAAAAATACATTTCAGGTTATGGCAGAAGGTAAAAAAATGCTTTTTAAAATCCTAAAGATCTCTGGGATTACATTTGTTGTTAGTCTGTTGCTTCTAACCCTTTTACCCATTTTATTCGCTGATACAATTACAGAAAAAGTAAAAGTATTAGCCAATGAAAATTTGGAAGGAGAATTAAATTTTAAAGATTCAAATTTGTCTTTTTTCAAACATTTCCCTTCATTGACTTTAACTTTAGATGAATTTTCTTTGAATGGTTCAATTCCATTTAAAAATGAATCATTGATTACTGCTAAAGAAATTGGTTTTGGTATAGATATTCCAAGTATGCTTTTTGGAAGTGAAGCTCAAATAGACAAAATATTTTTAGAGAATGCTAAAATAAATGTTCAAGTAAATAAGAATGGAGAAGCCAATTATAACATTTATAAATCAAACGCAACAACTGCTTCAAATGACAAATCTGCTTCATTAAATTTAAAAAGCATTATAATTGAAAACAGTGAAATCATTTACAACGATGCTTCCACAAAAATATTGATTGATGCCAAAGGTTTTAATTACAAAGGAAAAGGCAATCTTTTAGATGTCAATTTCAGCTTAACAACTTCGGCTAGTATTGATGATCTTAATTTTACTTTTGATTCTAATGAATACCTTAAAAACAAAAAAGTTAAAGCAGATTTAATTACCAAAATAAATACCAATTCTTTAGCTTTTGTATTTGAAAAAAATGATTTAATCATCAATAAATTGCCCGTAGAATTTAGAGGTTTTTTCAACTTTCTTACGAACGGTTATGATATGGATTTTAACCTAAAAACCGAAAACAGTAATTTAGAAGATTTGTTTACAGCTTTACCTGCAGAATATATTTCATGGAAAAGCGAAACTCAAATGAAAGGAACAACTTCAGCTTCATTTTCATTAAAAGGAAAATATATTGCTTCCGAAAATTTGAGTCCAAATGTGGAATTTAAAATTAATGTTCGTGAAGGATTTGTAAAAAATAACAAAGCTCCCTATCCAATCGAAAATATTTATTTAAATTTAGAAACACAACTCCCAAATTTAGACATCAACCACTTAAAAGTTCAATTGGATTCCTTGTATTTTGATGTGAATAAAAATAAATTAAGTGCTATTTTAAAATCAGAAGGTTTTGGTAAGAAAATCAATATTGACACCAAAATAAAATCAAAAATTGATTTAAAAACACTTTCAGATGCACTTCAAATTCCTAACATGAAAATCACAGGAAATCTTGATACAGATATTGTTTCCAAGGGAGTTTATAATGCTGAAGAGAAAAAATTTCCAATTACAAAAGGATATTTCAATGTAACAAACGGTTCGTTAAAAACAACTTATTACCCAAAACCAATTGAAAAAATAAACTTTAAAGCGGATTTGAATTGTCCAACTTCTGATTTCAAAGATGCTAGTTTAAAAATTTCACCAGCAACTTTTACTTTCGAAAACGAACCTTTTACGCTGAATGCTTCATTTAAAGATTTTTCAGATTTAAATTATGACATTCAAGCCAAAGGAATTATCAACCTTGCTCCTATTTATAAAGTTTTTGCTAAAAAAGGATTAGACTTAAATGGAATTATAAAAGCTGATGTGTCATTAATTGGTAAACAAAGTGATACTTCAAACGGAAAATATCAAAACTTAAAAAACATTGGAACACTTGATTTAACCGACATTCAAACAACAAGTGATTTTCTTCCAAAACCATTTTTAATAGAAAAAGGACTTTTTACGTTCAACCAAGAAAAAATGAATTTTGCAGATTTTAGAGGAAAATATGGAGCGTCTGACATTACAATGAATGGGTATGTTTTGAATGTTATTAATTTTTATTTATCCGAAAAAGAAACTTTAAAAGGAAACTTTACTTTACAATCAAATTATTTGAACATCAATGAATTTATGCCAACTGAAACTACAAAATCAGAAGAAAATCTAACTTCTACTGCAGTTTCAGGTGTGATTGAAATTCCTGCTAATTTGGATGTAACTATTAAAACATTAGCCAAAAAAGTTACCTACGATGATTTAGTCATAGAAAATTTAGGAGGAATTATTCAAATGCAAAATGGTGTTGCTTCATTGAAAAATGGTACTTTAGGAATTATTGGTGCAACAGCCAACATGAATGGAACCTATAAAAATGAAGGTAAAGAAAAAGCCTATTTTGATTACAACATCAAAGCCAATGATTTTGACGTAAAACGAGCTTACAACGAAATAAAACTATTCAAAGAAATCGTAACAGCTGCCGAAAATGCAGAAGGAATCATTTCCTTAAATTATGCCATAAAAGGTGTTTTAAACAACCAAATGCAACCTGTAATGCCATCACTTGAAGGAAAAGGAACACTTTCTGTGAAGCAAGTCAAAATGAAAGGGTTCAAATTACTAAACACAGTCGCTTCAAGAACAGAAAATCCAGATATTAAAGATCCAGACATTACTAAAGTTGACATCAATTCGACCATTAAAAATAACATTTTAACGATTGAACGCTTTAAATTTAAAGTTTCAGGATTTCGTTTGCGTTTTGAAGGACAAAGCAGTTTGGATGGAAATCTTAATTTAAAAATGCGTGTTGGTCTGCCACCACTAGGAATAATAGGAATTCCAATAAAAGTTACTGGAAATCAAGAAAATCCTGAAATTGAAATTGGCAAAAAATCAGAAGAATTAGAAGAAACTATCTACGAAGATGGCGTAACTCCTATAAATGCACCCGTTAAAAGTGATAGTATCCCAAAGGCAATTATTCCGGTTGAGAAAGTGGAGTAATGTTAGTGTTCAGTTGGCAGATTATAGTTGGCAGTTTTATCAAACTTGTCTTTTTTAATTTGATTTAGAATCTTAAAAATTCATAATTAAAATTTTATCACAAATTATTCTTTTAAAGACTACTACCCTAGCCCAGATTGTAACGGCATCCTTTTCTTTTTTTCTTTAAAAAAGAAAAGATATAGTGGAAAGCTGGAAATTGCTCCAAAAAAAAAGTAAGCAATGTTCAGTGTTTAGTATGCAGTAACTGAACACTAAAAACTGAACACTGATCACTAATAATTCAACAACTCCTCTATCTTAACTTTCACTTTATCCACATTTGGAATCATAGTGAATTCTAAAGTACTGTTTAAAGGAATGGCTGGCATATTTTCAGAACCGATAACCATCACTGGAGCATCTAAATTCTTGAAACATTTTTCTTGAATTAAACCAGCTAAACTTCTGGCAAAAGAATTATTGGTAGGTTCTTCGGTTACTACTAAACATTTTTTAGTCTTTCTTACTGATTTTAAAATCGCTTCTTCATCCAAAGGATATAAAGTACGTAAATCGATAATTTCAATTTGCTTTTTGATATCAGCTGAAGCATTCAAAGCCCAATGAACTCCCATTCCATAAGTAATAATTGATATTGTTTCATCGGTTTCTTGTTCCCAAATTTCTTGAACGATATTCGCTTTTCCGAAAGGCAACATATAATCTTCACTTGGTTCGTTTACTCTTGCAGCATCTGTTCCTTTGACTTTGCTCCAATACAAACCTTTGTGCTCTAAAAACACTACTGGATTTGGATCGTAATAAGCTGCTTTCAACAATCCTTTTAAATCGGCACCATTACTCGGATAAGCGATTTTGATTCCTCTAATATTTGTTAAAACACTTTCTACTGATGAGGAATGATAAGGTCCACCACTTCCGTAAGCTCCAATAGGAACACGCAAAATCATACTTACTGGCCATTTTCCATTCGATAAATAACACGAACGACTAACTTCAGTAAACAACTGATTTAAACCAGGCCAAATGTAATCGGCAAATTGCACCTCAACAATAGGTTTTAAACCAACAGCTGACATTCCAACCGTTGAACCTACTATAAATGCTTCTTGAATGGGTGTATTAAATACTCTTTCATCTCCGAATTTTTGGGCTAATGTCGCTGCTTCTCTGAAAACACCACCTAATCGTCCTCCAACATCTTGTCCGTATAACAAACTTTCAGGATGTTTTTTCATGATTTCTTCGACTGCAAACAAAGCACAATCCACCATTACGACTTTTTCTTCACGTTGTGGATTTCGCTCTCCAACTTCTTCTGTTATAGGTGTTGGAGCAAAATCATGTGTAAATAAATCTTCTGGACTTGGATCTTCTGCTTGTTGGGCTTTTTCGAAATCTTTTTGTACAGTGGCTGAAGCCACTGCCAATTCATGTTCTATTTCTTGTTGTGAAAATCCTGCACCTAACAATTGTTGGATTAGAACTGGAAATGGATCTCGAGTTTGGGCTTCTTCAAGATCATCTCGATACCATTCCATACGAACTCCAGATGTGTGGTGATTCAACAAAGGAACTTTAGCATGCACTAAAAACGGTCTTCTTTCTGTACGAATGGTCGCAATTACTTTTTCAAGTGCTTCGTAACTTTCTGTAAAGTTGGCTCCATCGATAGAAATGGCTTCAATTCCGTGGAAACCTTTGGCATATTCAAACGCATTTTGAGCACGAGTTTCGGCTGCATTGGCTGAAATATCCCAACCGTTATCTTGTACCAAATATAAAATGGGCAGTTGTTTTAAAGCTGCCATTTGAAGTGCTTCAGCAATTTCTCCTTCGGTAACAGAAGCATCACCTAAAGAACAAACTACTATAGGTTTATCTGCTAAATTTTCAGCAATATTTGTTTTTTCTTTATACCAAAAACCCATTGCTGCACCAGTAGCTGGAATAGCTTGCATTCCGGTTGCAGAAGATTGATGTGGAATTTTAGGTTTATCAGCATCATTCAAACTTGGATGACAATAGTAAGTTCGACCACCAGAAAATGGATCGTCTTTTTTTGCCATTAATTGTAACATCAAATCGTAAGGTTGCATTCCAATTCCCAACAACATCGCATCATCACGATAATAAGGAAAAGCATAATCTTGAGGCAATAATTGCATCGCAACAGCAATCTGAATCGCTTCATGACCACGAGAAGTTGCATGTACGTATTTTGAAACTATTTTGAAATTTTCTTCATACAATTCGGCCATGGCTTTTGCGGTTGCCATAGTTGAAAATGCTTTTTGTAATATGTTTTTGTTTACCATTTTAATAAGTAATCTTTTTTTTTGGAACACAGATTTAAGAAATTAGAGAAATTTTAAAAATCTGTTTAATTTCTCAAATCTGTGTTCCTTTACTATTTATTTTGCTTCAACAATCCAACCGAATTTATCTTCTGCTTTTTGAACTTTTATGGCATTCAAAGTATTATTAACCATATTTGAAACAGGATTTTCAGCTGGTAATTTTAAAGTGAAATCATCATTTCCGATTTCTTCAATCATGGCAATTCCAACGGCTGTTCCTACTCCGAATGCTTCTTCTAAAGTTCCGTTTGCAGATGCTTCTTTGATTTCAGATAATTTGATGGGTCTTTCGGTTACTTTAAAACCTTTGTCTTTTAATAAATCAATCACACTCATTCGTGTAATTCCAGCAAGAATAGAACCTGATAAATCTGGAGTTATGAATTTCCCATCTATTTTGAAGAAAATATTCATCGTTCCAACTTCTTGAATGTATTCAAAATCTTGTGCATCTAACCACAATACTTGATCATATCCTTTTGCTTTTGCAAACTCTGTTGGACGAATCGCTGCCGCATAATTTCCTGCTGCTTTTGCTTCTCCTGTTCCACCGTTTACAGCACGAACGTATTTGTTTTCAGCAAAAAGTTTAATTTTTTTACTGAAAAATGGTCCTGCAGGTGAACCTAAAATTATAAATTTATAACTGGTTGCAGCTCTCATTCCAATAAAAGGTTCGTCTGCATACATAAAAGGTCTTAAATATAAAGCACTTCCTTCTTTGGTTGGAATCCAATCTTTTTCAATCGCTGTAAATTGTTTCAAGGCTTCCACAAACATATCTTCTGGAAATTGTGGCATTCCCATTCGATCTGCACTAAAATTTAAACGTTTTGCATTTTGGTCTGGACGAAATAATAATGGTGTTCCGTCTTGTCCTTTTGTAGCTTTCATCCCTTCAAAAATGGCTTGTCCGTAATGCAAAGCCATAGCTGCAGGATGAGTAGGTATTAAATTTAAAGCTTCAATTCTTGGATTTTGCCATTCACCATTCATATAATCGCAGATAAACATATGATCTGTAAAATTGAATCCCATAGTAACATTATCCAAATCTACTTGGGTAACTTTTGATTCTTTGACTTTACTTATTTTTATTTCTGATGTCATAATCTCTGTCATGTTTTATATCGTTGTATTTGTATCAAATTGTTCTAAATAATCTCCCACTTTTCGCAAGAATGAACCTCCTAAAAATCCATCAACAACTCTGTGGTCAAATGAAAGGGAAAGGTACATCATACTTCTGATGGCAATTTCATCTCCTTTTTCAGTTGTGATAACTTCTGGACGTTTTTTGATAATTCCCAAAGCTAAAATGGCTACTTCTGGCTGGTTGATTATTGGAGTTCCCATTAAACTTCCAAAAGTTCCCACGTTTGAAATCGTGAACGTACTTCCTTGAGTTTGTTCGGGTTTTAGTTTGTTATTTCTTGCACTTTCAGCTAAATTATTTACTTCTTTAGCAATCTCAATGACATTTTTTTTATTAGCATTTTTTACTACAGAAACAATTAAATTCCCTGAAGGCAATGCGGTTGCCATACCAATATTAATATCTTTATGTACGATGATGTTTTTCTCATCCACAGAAACATTTATCAAAGGAAAATCTTCAATTGCTTTGGCTACAGCTTGAACGAAAATTGGTGTAAATGTTAGTTTCTCGTTATGTTTTTCTTGAAATTTATCTTTATTTGCATTTCTCCAATCCACCAAATTCGTAACATCCACTTCAATATATGAAGTCACGTGAGGCGAAGTTTGTTTCGAATAGACCATATGATCTGCAATCATTTTGCGCATGCGATCCATTTCTACAATTCGGTCTTTTCCTTCTACGTAATTGATTTTTGGTTTTGGGAAAGTTGTCGGTTGTAGGTTATCTTTTATCGGTTTAGACTGGAGTGGATATTTTCTATTTTTTAAATAGTTGAAAACATCGCTTTTTTGAATTCGACCATCAGTTCCTGAACCTGGAATACTTTGTACTTCTTCTAAAGAAAGGTTTTCTTTTTGAGCAATGCTAATGATTAAAGGTGAAAGAAAGGCATCAGGATTACTTTTTAATTGCTTAAACTCAGTATTTGATTGCTTAGCAACTTCTGGTTGAGCTTCAACTTTAGTATTGACAACTTCTTTTTTTACACTTTTAGTTTCTTGTTTTCCATCAGCATCAATTAGGGCTAAAACAGTTCCAACAGCCACTACATCGTCTTTTTGAAAACGAATTTCGGTAATTGTTCCTGAAACTGGAGAAGGTACTTCGCTATCGACTTTATCGGTTGCGACCTCTAAAATGGTTTCTTCAGCATCCACAAAATCTCCTACGTTTTTCAACCAAGAAATTATCGTTGCTTCGGATATACTTTCACCCATTTTGGGCATTTTGAATTCTATTGTCATTTTTTTAGTTGTAAGTTGTAAGTTGCAAGTTGTAAGTCAATGACTATTCACTCTTCACTTATTACTAATTACTTATTTTTAAATTCTTCTAATGTTTTATAAAACGCTTCTTGTGTTGGACGATTGGCTGGAATATCTCTCAATGGTTCAACTGCATTTAAACTTTCATAACATTCTGATGGAAGTTTTTGATATAAAGCGGTTCCTTTTGTTTTCCAATCAATCATTTCGTCTGAAACATCTTTTATAATTGTGGCTGGATTTCCAACTACCATTTTTCGATTTGGGATTTGCATTCCTGCTTTTACGAAAGCTAAGGCTCCAATTATACTTTCATCTCCGACATTCACATCATCCATGATTACTGCGTTCATTCCAATCAAACAATTAGCTCCAATATTTGCTCCATGAATTATGGCTCCGTGACCAATATGTGCTCCTGGTTTTAAAACCATTGATTTTCCTGGAAACATATGAATGGTACAATTTTCTTGAACGTTGCAACCGTCTTCAATAATGATTTCGCCCCAATCTCCACGAATAGCTGCTCCTGGACCAACATATACGTTTTTTCCAATAATGACATTACCCGTAACAGCTGCTTGCGGATGAATGAAACTACTTTGGTGTATTACTGGGATGAACCCTTTGAATTCGTATACCATTTTTTAGTGATTAGCTATTTAAACTTCTTTAATGTTTCTTTTGTAAAATCTGACAGAACAAGTCTTCCGCTGATGGCTGCTCTTTCGGCTAAAAGGTTATCCCAATCTTCTGTTCCTCTCCAGAATACTTTTTTCATTTCCTGCATGGCTTCTGGATTATAGGTGCATAAATGCTCAGCGAATTTTTGTACTTCTGTATCTAATTCTTCTATGCTTTCGTATGTATTAGCAAATAGTCCTTTTTGTTTTGCCCAAGTTGCTTCGTAAAACGTATTGGCATCAATAGCTATTTGTGACATGGCTGAAACTCCCATTTTTCTTTCGATAGCTGGTGCAACTACGAATGGTCCGATTCCAACATTTAATTCTGATAATTTAATGGCAGCAAATTTTGTTGCCATACAATAATCCGTTGCGGCTGCAATTCCTACTCCACCACCAACAGTTTTTCCTTGTATTCTTCCGATGATGAATTTTGGACATTTACGCATCGCATTGATTACGTTGGCAAATCCTGAAAAGAATACTTTTCCGGTAGCTGCATCGTTTATAGAAATTAATTCTTGAAAACTTGCTCCTGCACAAAAAGTTCTGTCACCACCACTTTTTAATATGATGACTTTTACTTCGTTGTTGTTTCCAACTTCTGTAATGGTGTTGGCTAATTTGGCTAATATATCGCTTGGTAACGAGTTATGTTCTGGATGAAAGAACTCGATGGTTGCAATGTTGTTTTTTATTTCGTGTTTTACGTATGCTTGTGACATGTTTTTATTTTTTGAACGCTGATGACACAGATTTTACTGATTATCGCGGATTTTTTTTTCTTTAAATTCTAGCCCAGATTGGAACGGCATCCTTTTCTTTTTTTCTTTAAAAAAAGAAAAGATACAGTGGAAAGCTGGAAATAGCTCCTAATTATTTTATATCAAATCGAATTGTTCGAAGTGATGGTTTAAATGTTTTCTTTCTAATAGATATGATGCGTATTTGTTCATTTCTCCGAATACCATGTTTTTTACTTTTGCATCTGGATTTTCTTTGAAATAGGTTTTGTAAGCTTGTCTGGCTTCGAAAAACTTGGCTTTTGCTGTTTCAAAATCGGGATGAACTAATGCTTCTACTTCACCTTTTTTCATGGTTGGAAAAGAAGTTCCCATTGGGAATTTATCGTAATTGTATAATGAATTGTGTACTTTATCTAGAATTTTTTCGGGTGTTGAAACTTCAAAATCTTGAATTTCACCTGACATAATTCTATAACCATGTTCTAAATGTTCTAACAAATGTTGAGGCGTTAAAATTCCCCATTTTGGTTTTGTGTTTTCTGTCAATTTATTGAGGCATTCTTCGATTTTTTCATCGGTCATCTCTACAAATGTTTCTTGTTTTTTCTGCACCATTGTTAGGATAGTTGCGACTGCTACTAATTCGTCTTCAGCATCAAAAACTTCCACAAACCATTTTACAATTCCGCTTGGATGTTCAGCTGAAGCTACATCTCTATCTACTTTTTGCTTGCAAGTTAATCTCACATAAACTGTATCATTATGATAAATAGGACGTAAGAAACGGCATTCTTCTAATCCGTAATTTGCGGCAACTGGTCCTTTGTTTGGATAAACGAATAATCCTGCTGCAGCTGAAATAATGAAATAACCGTGAGCCGTTCTTTTTTCGAAAATACTTCCTTCAAGTGATGTGATATCAGTGTGTGCATAGAAATGATCCCAAGTTAAATTGGCAAAATTGATGATATCTGTATCTGTGAAAGTACGTTTGTGTGTTTTTAAAGACATTCCAGGTTGAATATCTTCCCAATGATATTTAAAAGGATGTTCTGGTGCTTCTTTATATTTGGCATTGGCTTGATAAATGCCTGTTATTTCTGTAATTGTAGTTGGTGAACCTTGAATGGCACAACGTTGCATATAATGTTTGATGCCTCGAACACCACCCATTTCTTCTCCGCCACCAGCACGACCTGGACCACCGTGAACCAACATTGGTAAAGGTGAACCGTGACCTGTACTTTGCTTGGCCATTTCGCGATTTCCGACTAAAATTCGGCCATGATGTGATGCTGCTCCGATTACATAATCTCTTGCAATGGCATCATCATAAGTAAAAATTGAAGAAACTAAGGAACCTTTACCCATTTGCGATAAAGTGATAGCATCTTCCAAGTTTTTATAAGGCATAATCGTAGAAACTGGTCCGAAGGCTTCAATTTCGTGACAAGCTGTATTTACAAACGGATTGTTCTCACGCATTAAAATTGGTTTCAAGAACGAACCTTTTTTAGCATCTGCTCCGATGGTTTGAACCTCATCAAAGTTTCCGTAAACCATTTGTGCTGTTTGAGCGATTTTGTTTACTTGAGTTTTTACACTTTCGACTTGGGTTTTGTTTACCAAAGCTCCCATTCGGACTTCTTTTAATCTAGGATCACCGATAGTGACTTTATCTAATTGTGATGCTAATGCTTTTTGAACATCATCTATTAATTCTTCTGGAACAATTATTCTTCGTATTGCCGTACATTTTTGTCCAACTTTAACCGTCATTTCGTTTTTGACTTCTCTTACGAATAAATCAAATTCTGGTGTTCCTGGAACAGCATCTTTTCCTAAAATAGAACAGTTTAATGAATCGGCTTCCATTGTGAAAGGTACCGATTCTTCAATTAATCTTGGATGGTTTTTTAGTAATTTTCCAGTGTGTGCTGAACCCGTAAACGTTACAACATCTTGAGAATTTACAGTATCTAAGATGGATTTTGTCATTCCGCTTAATAATTGTAAAGCTCCTTCTGGTAATATTTTTGAAGCGATTATTTCTCTCACTACAGCTTCTGTTAAAAAAGCCGTTTGTGGTGCTGGCAAGACTACAGCTGGCATTCCTGCCATCCAATTGACAGCACATTTTTCTAACATTCCCCAAACTGGGAAATTGAATGCGTTTATATGAACCGCAACTCCATGTTTTGGAACCAAAATATGATGTGCCATAAAACGACCTCCTTTTGATAAGTCTATTGGATCACCTTCTACATGAAACGGTTGGTTTGGGAATAATTTTCGTAAGGATGCATTGGCGAAAAGATTTCCGAATCCACCTCCAATGTCTATCCAACTATCTACTCGAGTTGCTCCAGTTCGGTAACTTAATTCGTAAAAGGCTTCTTTCTTTTTGGTAAGATACAAGGCTAATGATTTGATCATATTTCCTCTTTCTTGGAACGTCATTTTACGTAGTTTTTCACCACCTTTTGTTCTTCCGTATGCTAAAACGTTAGGAATATCTAATCCATCAGTTGTAGTAAAACCGATTATTTCTCCGGTTATGGCATCAAACATTGGAGTTCCTTCTCCTTGTCCTTCTACCCAATTTCCGTTTATGTAGTTTTGTAACTTCATATTATGTTTTTTTAACCGCAAAGCTCGCAAAGGTTTTTCGCAAGGTTCGCAAAGTTTTATTTTTATACTCTTTCAATAATTGCTGCGTAACCTTGCCCTACTCCGATACACATGGTGATTAATGCGTATCTTTTTCCTGTTAATTGTAATTCTAATGCTGCTGAATAAGCTATTCTAGCTCCTGTAACTCCTAATGGATGTCCGATTGCGATGGAACCACCGTTTGGATTTACTCTTGCGTCATCGTCTTTTAAGCCCAATTCACGTAAGCAAGCTATACTTTGTGAAGCAAAGGCTTCATTTAATTCGATGATGTCGATTTGGTCTAAAGTCAAATTGGCTTTTGCTAATGCTTTCTTAGAGGCTTCTACTGGTCCAATTCCCATTATTCTTGGTTCTACTCCAACTACTGCTGAACTTACAATTCTAGCAATTGGTTTTAAATTGTATTTTTCTACAGCTTCTGCAGATGCGATAATTGTTGCTGCTGCTCCATCATTTAGTCCTGATGAGTTTCCTGCTGTTACGCTTCCGTCTTTTTTGAATGCTGGACGTAGTTTTCCTAATACTTCTAATGAAGAATTTGGTTTGATAAATTCGTCTTTTGCAAAAACTATTGGATCACCTTTTCTTTGTGGAATTTCTACAGCTACAATTTCTTTTGCTAAACGACCTGAATTTTGTGCTGCAGTTGCTTTCATTTGACTATTCAAAGCAAATCTATCTTGATCTTCTCTTGAAATATTATATTTTTCTACTAAATTTTCAGCAGTTTCTCCCATTCCATCTGTTCCGAACATGCTGTGCATTTTTGGATTAACAAAACGCCATCCGAAACTTGAATCGTACATTTTCGAATCTGTTCCGTAAGCTGATGATGGTTTTGAAACTACTAGTGGTCCGCGAGTCATGTTTTCGATTCCACCAGCAATAAAAACGTGTCCGTCTCCAGCTTTTATTGCACGATTAGCATGAATAATGGCTGATAAACCTGAACTACATAATCGATTTACAGTTTCTCCTGGAACTGTATAAGGTAATCCTGCCAATAATAATGACATTCTCGCTACATTACGATTATCTTCTCCAGCTTGATTGGCACAACCCATGATAACATCGTCGTAAGCTTCTTTTGGTATGTTTGGATTGTTTTCAACTACAGTTTTGATTACCAATGCACCTAAATCGTCTGGACGAACTGGTGCTAAACTTCCTTGATAACTTCCTATTGGAGTTCTTACTCCGTCTATTATGTATGCTTCCATGTTGATTTATTTGATTGTTGATTCACGATTGCTGATTTTTGATTTTAAATACTTCTGAAATCAAAAATCGTTAATCTTAAATCGTTAATTTTTTATTCTTCCCATTCTTTCTGAGTACGATACACTACGCCTTTGAAAAGAGCCACTAATTCACCATTTCTTTTTACTTCTATGATATTGAATCCTAGTTTATTGTTTACTTTTTCTATTACAGATTCGGCTACCAAATAATCTCCTTCATTAACTGCTTCTATGTGATTTATGGATGTTTCAATGGATACTGCAAATTTTCCATGTGTGTTGGCTGCGAATCCGAAAGCTGTGTCTGCTAACGAATAAGTGATTCCACCATGTGCTTTTTGCATGCTGTTTAGCATTTCTGGACGAACTTTCATGGCTAGTTTGCAACGACCGATTTCACATTCTAAAATCTCGATACCTAACCATTGGCTGTAGGCATCTTGAGAAAGCATTTTGTATGGTATTTTTGTTCCTTCCATTTTTTTGTTTTTAACCGCAAAGAGCGCAAGGATTTACGCAATGTTCGCTAAGTTTATTTTTAGAAAAAAGTTTTATTCTCTTTGTTCATTCGACGTAAAATCGGACTACATCTGTATCTATCTTCGTGATATTCGTTGTATAATTCGTCTAGCTTTTCTACACACCAATTGATTCCTTTTTCGTCTGCCCAAGCTAATAATCCTTTTGGATAATTTACTCCTTTGGTCATTGCGGTGTCGATATCTTTTGCTGAAGCGATATTTAAAAATAAAGCATCTGCTGCTTCGTTTATTAACATTACTAAAACTCTATCAAATATTTGTTGTGGTTTTGCTTTATCTTCTTTTGGTTTTGGCAATTCTTTACTGTAATCATAAAAACCTCTTCCTGATTTTCTTCCTAGATAACCTGCTTCTACTAAGCGTTTTTGAGTTAAAGACGGTTTGTATCTTGGGTCGAAATAAAAAGCTGTGAAAACCGTTTCAGTTACTACATAATTTACATCGTGACCAATAAAATCCATTAATTCAAAGGCTCCCATTTTAAAACCACCGATTTCTTTTAAACTCCAATCTATAGTTGCCATGTCTGCAAAACCTTCTTCTAGAATTCGTAAGCTTTCGCTGTAAAATGGTCTTGCTACACGATTTACAATAAATCCAGGTGTATCTTTTGCAACAGCAACTACTTTTTTCCAATCAGATATAGTTTGTACAGTTTTATTTAAAACTTCTTCACTAGTTTGAATCGCTGGCACAACTTCCACTAATTGCATTAAGGGTGCTGGATTAAAAAAATGAATTCCAATGACGCGTTCTGGTTTTTGGCAAGAAGCAGCAATGGAAGTTATGGATAATGAAGATGTATTAGATGCTAAAATGGTGTTTTCCGAGACTACTATTTCTAATTCAGAAAACACTTTTCGCTTGACTTCAAGGTTTTCAACTATGGCTTCGATTACTAAATCAGAATCGGATAAATCGTTTAATGTATTTACGTATGAAATATTATTTTGAATTCGATTTTTCTCAGCTGCATCAATTTTTTGCTTTTCGATCAATCGATCTAAAACTTTTTCTAAACTGATTTTACTTTTGATTAAAGCTTCATTATTTAAGTCGAATAATTTTACCTGACAACCAGAAGTTGCAGCAACTTGTGCTATTCCACTTCCCATTGTTCCTGAACCAATTACTGATACTTTCATTCTTTATATATTTTTAACCTCAAAGAGCGGAAGGTTTTACGCAAAGTTCGCAAAGCTTTATTTTTTTATTAGTTTCCTTTAAATTCGGGTTTTCTTTTTTCTACGAAAGCCGTTACACCTTCTTTATAATCGTTTGACGAACTGGCTTCTATTTGCAAATCGCTTTCTAAAGCTAATTGTTGTTCTAGGTTATTAGTTAAAGATTGGTTTAATAATCTTTTGGTTAATCCTAATGCTTTTGTTGGCATATTTGCTAAAGTTGTGGCTAATTTATTGACTTCTTCTTCAAAAGTTTCTGCTGAAAATACTTTGTAAATCATTCCTAAATCTGAAGCTTCTTGTGCAGAAACTTTATCTCCTAACATCATTAAGGCTGTTGCTTTTTGTAAGCCAATTAATCTTGGTAAAAAGAAGGTTCCAGCGCTATCTGGAACTAATCCGATTTTACTGAAGGCTTGAATAAAACTTGCACTTTCAACGGCTAAAACAATATCACAAGCTAAAGCTATATTTGCACCAGCTCCAGCAGCCACACCATTTACAGCAGCAATTACTGGTTTTTCAATGGTTCTGATTTTTTGGATGATTGGATTGTAATGTTCTTCTAAAATTTTTCTGAAACCTGGATTTAAATCTGGATCAGTTACTTCTTTTAAATCTTGTCCAGCGCAAAATGCTTTTCCGTTTCCGGAAATTACAATTGCTCTTACATTTGAATCACTAGCACAATTATCTAGTTTTTCTTGCATAGACAATGCCATTTCGCGATTGAAACTATTGAATACATCTGGACGATTCAATGTTATAAATGCTATTTTATTTTCAATTTTTAAAAGAATTGAACTCATAATTTTATAATTAAAAGCTACAAGGTTTTGGAAACCTTGCAGATTATTTTAAACATTTAAAATAGTCGAAAGGTTCTAAACATTCTTCGCATTGAAAAAATGCTTTGCATGCTGTAGAGCCAAATTGACTGACTAATTTTGTATTTAATGAACCACATTGTGGACATTTCACTACTTTTTTATTTCCAAGAAGTGCTTCTTTATCGGCTGATTCTGATAATGG
The DNA here is from genome assembly GCF_963922255.1 of uncultured Flavobacterium sp. Lineage (GTDB taxonomy): Bacteria > Bacteroidota > Bacteroidia > Flavobacteriales > Flavobacteriaceae > Flavobacterium. Next base: position 78,957 of record NZ_CAWUIC010000003.1, read on the forward strand.
TGAAGCAATTCCGTATTCTTCAAGAGCTTTTCTTCCTTTTGGAGTTATCCAATCGGTTGTCCAAGCTGGTGATAATATTAATTCGACTTTGGCTTTATATCCTTTGTCTTTGAATGCTTTGATGATATCTTCTCCAATGACATCCATTGCTGGACAACCACTGTATGTTGGTGTGATTTGAACCTCAACAATATCATTGACTAGTTTTGCAGAACGCACAACTCCCATTTCCATAATCGATAAGACTGGAATTTCTGGGTCGGAAACTGTTTCGAGTATTTCGAATAGTTTTGGGTCGATATGTGTTAGTTCTTCTGTCATAAAGATTTATTTGATTGAAGAATAACGATTTTTGATTTTTTGAACTTCTGAAATCTTAAATCAATATTCGTTAATCGTTAATCACTACCAATTCATATTTGGATAAGCCAATTGCATGTATTGCATTTGTGCTAAAAGATAACCCATGTGTTCGCTATGGATTCCTTGTTTTCCTCCTTTTTGGAAATATTTTATATCCGGTATTTGTAATGTTGCTTCTGAAAGAATTTCATTTACTTTTTTGTAAAATAGTTCTTTTAATAAACTTACATCTACTCCAATTCCTTCTGAAATCATAGCTTTATCAGCGTCAGTTGTGTGGAACAATTCATCTGTGAATTCCCATAAATCGTTGACTGCTGTTTGAATTCTGTTGTTACTTTCTTCAGTTCCATCTCCTAAACGTTTCATCCAATCTGATGAAAAACGGGTGTGATACGAAACTTCTTTAATGCTTTTTTTAGCAATTGCAGCTAATGTTTCGTCTTTACTATTTTGTAATTCTGAAAGTAATAACAAATGATAAATATCAAAAAAGAATTGTCTTGTAATAGAATATGCAAAATCACGATTAGGTTGTTCTACTAAATGGACATTTTTGTATTCACGCTCTTTTCGTAAAAAAGCGATTGTGTCTTCTGTAACTTCTTCTCCTTGCAATTTGGCAGCATATTGAAAATAACTTCTCACTTGACCAAATAAATCTAAGGAGATATTTGTCATTGCAATATCAGTTTCTAAACTTGGACCGTGACCGCAAAGTTCACCTAAACGTTGTCCTAAAATCAGAGCGTTATCTGCAATTCCGTAAATATATTGAACTAAATTATCCTTCATCTTACATATGTTTTAGTTCGTCAGGCAATTCATAAAAAGTTGGATGACGATATACTTTATCATTTGCAGGTTCAAAAAGTTCTGCATTATCATCTGGATTTGATGCTGTGATTTGTGCAGAAGGTACTACCCAAATACTCACACCTTCATTTCTTCTTGTGTAAACATCTCTCGCATTTTCAAGTGCCATCGTTGCATCACTTGCGTGAAGTGAACCACAATGACGGTGTTCTAATCCATTTTTACTTCTTATAAATACTTCCCAAAGAGGCCAATTTTTCATAGTGTTTAGTGTTCAGTATTGAGTGTTCAGTTATTAGTATTATGCGTAACTGCCAACTAATAACTGAACACTCAATACTTTTTTATATTGCTTGTTTTACTACTTTATTTTCTTGTTTTTCTGCGTAAGCCATGGCTGCATCGCGAACCCATTTTCCGTTTTCCCAAGCGTTTACTCTTGCAGAAATACGTTCTTTATTACATGGACCGTGACCTTTGACTACTTGCCAGAATTCATCCCAGTTCATTTCTCCGAAATCATACGATTGTTTTTCTTCGTTCCATTTTAAATCAGGATCTGGGATTGTTAAACCAATCATGTGTGCTTGTGGAACGGTTTGATCGATGAATTGCTGACGAAGTTCGTCGTTACTTTTACGTTTTAATTTCCACTTCATCGATTGTTCTGTGTGAACCGATTCAGCATCTAAAGGACCAAGCATCATTAAAGCTGGCCACCACCAACGGTTTAAAGCGTCTTGAGCCATTTCTTTTTGTTCTGGAGTTCCTTCAGCTAAAGTCATCATGATTTGAAAACCTTGCCTTTGGTGGAAACTTTCTTCTTTACACACACGAACCATTGCTCTTGCGTAAGGTCCATATGAAGTAGAACATAAAGGCACTTGATTGATAATGGCTGCACCATCAACTAACCAACCGATTGCTCCCATATCTGCCCATGTTAAGGTTGGATAATTAAAAATACTTGAATATTTTGCTTTACCTGAATGCAATTGTTCGTATAATTCTTCGCGAGAAACTCCTAATGTTTCGCAAGCAGAATATAAGTATAAACCATGACCTGCTTCGTCTTGAATTTTTGCTAATAGAGCTACTTTTCGCTTTAAAGATGGAGCACGAGTTATCCAATTTCCTTCTGGTAACATTCCTACTATTTCAGAATGTGCGTGCTGGGAAATTTGACGAATGTGTGTCTGACGGTATTTTTCCGGCATCCAATCTTTTGGTTCGATTTTTTCGTCGCGTGCAATTTTTGCATCGAAAATTTCTTCTAGGTTTTTTACTTCTTTTTCTGACATAACTTTTTAGGTTAAAAGGTTATTAGTTTATAAGGTTAAAAGTTAATAACTATAACCGATTTATTTTTACCGCAGATTCGCAGATTATTTTCTAATTTTATTCAATACATTTCTCTAATAGCCCTGATTGCAGTGCAAATCCTTTTTTGAAAAAAAAGATTGTAACGGAAAGCAGGAAAATGGACCACTAAAATGCCCGAGCCATTTGCTTCTAAACTCCAAAATCTACTACTACTTTGTCTGTAGTTGGCACAGCTTGACAGCTTAACACCAATCCGCGTGCAACTTCGTGAGCGTCTAATGCGTAATTTATTTTCATTTCTACTTCTCCTTCTACTACCATACATTTGCATGTGCTACAAACTCCTCCTTTACATGCGAAAGGTAAATCGGCTCCAGCTGCTAATGCTCCATCAAGAATATTGTCGTAAGAATCTTCCATGATGAAGTGAAATTCTTTTCCTCCGTCTATAATGGTAACATCGGTTCCGCTGACTTTATGTTCTACTATTTTTTGTATTCTTTTTTTATCTTCTTCAGAAATTCCTGACGTGAATAGTTCGTAATGAATTTTTTCTTTGTCTAAACCCGCAGCATTTAATTCGTCACGCAATAAGAAAATCATATCTTCTGGTCCACAAATAAAACATTCGTCAATTGATGGAATATCTATGATTTTATCTGTAAGAACTTGTATTTTTTCTTTGGTGAATCTTCCATTGAATAATTCTGAAAAACGGTGTTCTTTGGTTAAGAAATGAAATATTTCAAAACGACCGAAGTATCTGTTTTTCAGCTGTTCTATTTCTTCTTTAAAGATAATTGATTTTACACTTCTATTCAAGTAAAACAGTTTAAAAGTACTATTTGGTTCTTGAGCTAGATGTGTTTTTATGATGGAAAGTATAGGTGTGATGCCACTTCCTGCTGCAAAAGCGATATAATTTTTGGATTTTTCTGGACTAACTTCCACATTAAACTTTCCACTTGGAGCCATTATTTCTAAGAAATCTCCTTTTTTCAATGTGTCGTTTACAAAAGTTGAGAATAAGCCACCATTTATTTTTTTAACAGCAACTTGCCATTTATTTTCAACTGGACTTGAGCATAATGAATAAGAACGACGAATATCTTCTCCGTCAATTATTGCTTTTAAAGTTAAGTGTTGTCCTTGTTTGTATTGAAAATCGGCAACTAATTCTTCTGGAATTTGGAAAGTAATTACAGAACAATCTCTTGTTGCTTTGTAAATATCTTGAACTTGTATGTTATGAAATTTAGCCATTTAATCGTGTAATTATCAAAACTAACAATTGTTAGTTTACTATGCAAATTTAATGAAAAAATATTAATTTTACGAAAACGTTGTAAATTTTTAACTTTTGTTGTAGCAGATACTAAAAAAATAACAAAAAATTTAGTTTACAATTCCTTTTAAAAGTACTTCTGCCATATCCTTTTTTAAAGAAGATTCAGTCAATCTGTTTTTCTTTCCATACCAAATATACAATGTTCTTAAAGTGGAAAGAATGGAAAAAATAATAACTTCAGGGTTTAAGTTTTTTATCTCATTGGATTGAATGCCTGTGTTTATCAAATGTCTAAAAGTTTCCTCATAGTCCTCTCGCATTTTTATAAAATAGGTTAATTCTTTATCAGTTAAATGCATCCAATCGTTATTTAAACAAGCAAGAGCGTCAGGATTTCTGATTGTAATATCAATGTGAAGTTCGATTACTTTTTCAATTTTTTTTATTGTATTTAAATCTGAAAAAGCAATTTCGTTAATTCTATTGGTAAACTCTTCAGCAATTTCTAAAACAATCAACACTAAAATTTCTTGTTTGGATTTTATGTGATTGTATAAACTGGCTGCTTTTATATCTAATGCTTGAGCAATATCTCGCATCGTCACTGCACTGTACCCTTTTTCTTTAAATAGTTTAGCAGCACAATTTATAATTTCGGTTTTTCTATCCATTGGTTTCATCTTTTCAAAAATAGTAAAATGAATTGAGTGACGTAACATTTGTTACAAAAGTATAATTTACAAAACGTATTTTTGAACTTTAAAATTAGTCAAAAAACGCAAATCATGGGAATATTAGATGTATTAGGTTTTGGAAACAAAACAAATGAAATTCAGGAATATGTTGCTAAAGATGCAATAATTTTAGACGTTAGAACTTCTGAAGAATTTAAAGAAGGACATATTAAAGGTTCAAAAAATATTGCATTACAAGTTTTGAATGAAAAAATTGCTGAAATAAAAAAATGGAACAAGCCAATTATTGCATGTTGTCGTTCAGGAATGCGAAGTGGTCAAGCTACTTCAATCTTGAAACAAAACGGAATTGACTGTATTAATGGTGGTGGTTGGTCTAGTTTAGAAAACAAATTATAATAAAAAAGGCTTTAATTAACGAGGCCTTTTTTATAGTTTTAATTCTAAGTCATTTTCTTTTTTAATAACATTTCCGTTAAATTTTAATGTCCAACCCATTGAATTGGTTAACACTAACATTTTTGATAATTCCGATAACAATCGATTTTTAGCATTTGATTTTAACGTAGATTTTTCAATTTTTTTTGCTAAATTAGTTCTGGCTATTTTATTGATCTTGTTGTAATCTTCACCTGTAAATTCGTTAAAAGTGGAAGATTCAGTGTCATAATATTTGAAATCTGGACTGATTTTAATTTCTTCTTTTGGGATATTTGTAATCGTTAAAATTTTGTTTTCAGCATCAATATCATATTCCACTTTACTTAAATCGAAGCTAACGGTTACATCAGCATTTATAACTACTAGAGCTTTTTTATCAAAAGACAATCCAGGAATGTAAGTTTTCTTTTTGTCTTTATATGTTAAGACTTCAGCAAAATGACCTTCTGTAACTACTAATTTTCCAACGTTTTTTATTTGTTGTTGAATGAGATTGGTATCGTATTCAACCGTTGAAGATTCATTACTTTTTGTGAAATAATTGAATATCCAAAAAAGAAGAAAAGAAACAATCAACACTAAAATCCACTTTCTGATTTCAGATAATTTTCCAAAAAAACCAAGATTGTTTGAATTGTTAGATTTCATTTATACTAATTTGATACGAAGATATAAAAAAGAGTCTATATCAAATTATTTCTTTGTGCTTTTTGAACAGCTTCTAATTTAGAATGTACTTGTAATTTATTGTAAATATTTTCGATATGTTTTCTAACCGTTGAAGGAGACAAAAATAAATTTTCGGCAATGATAGTGTAGCTTAATCCTTGGGCTAATTGTTCTAAAACGTCTATTTCTCTTGCCGTTAATTCAATTTTTTCTTTTTCAACATCTGAACTAAAATCAACTGGATTTCTTAGTAATTTTAAAGTTTTTAAAGCAATTGAAGGATTCATTGCTGCTCCACCATTCATGGTTTCCACAATTCCGTTAAAAAGAGTGTGAGGATTTACATCTTTCAACAAATAACCATCTGCACCTGCTTTTATAGCATTGAAAATATTTTCGTCATTATCAAAAACCGTTAGCATGATAATTTTAATTTGAGGATATTTTTGTTTTACTAATTTAGTAGCTTCAATTCCGTTTAAATTTGGCATTTCTATATCCATTAAAAGCACATCTAAATTGTGGTTTTCTTCTAATTTATTAAGTAAATCTTGACCATCTGTTGCAGTGAATTTTATCTGAATTTCCTCAAAAAAAGATAGTTTTTCCTTGATGGAAGCAATTAAAAAACTATTATCGTCTATGATGGCAATTTTCATGTTTGAAAGATTATTGAGCTATGTGTTCGAGTAAATTAATTTGTTTTTTGATTATATCTAATTTAAATTCTGTTTTATTATCTAAATTAATATTTTCGTTTAAGAGCTGTTTTTTTTGTTTCTCCAAATCTAATTGTATGAGTAATGAACTAACTACTTTATCAAATATTGCTGTGCTTTTCTTCTGCTTGATTGTATGCAAAATCACGATACTTATCGATAATATGAAAAAAAACAGCAAACTAATCATTGTTAAAAAATTTATGGATTACTTACAAAAGTACATTCTAACTTTGAGTTAATAAATAAGGCAACTGCCCTATATTTTAGGTACTTCTACCACAACTTGCATGCCATTTTGGCTTATGAATTGAATACTTGCCTTAATTTCTTTGGCTCTTTTTTCTAATGAATTTATACCATTCCCTTTTTCGATAGTTTTATAATCAAATCCTTTTCCGTTGTCCGTAATATTTATTTTGATGTTATCTGATTTTACAACTATTGTGACAGAAATTTGAGTCGCTTTTGCATGTTTTATAGCATTATTTACAGATTCTTGAATTATTCTGTAAAGAGTAATACCTGTTTTTGAGTCTAACTTTATTTTTTCATGTTCTTTGGGATACACAAATTCAAATTGTATTCCCTGAAGGGAAATTTTTGCATTTTCTATGAAATTTGCTGTTCTTGCTTTTAAATCTTCAAAAGTGATTTCTTCTTTGTTCATGGCCCAAATGGAATCTCGAAGTTCTGTAATTGTATTTCTTGTGAAACCAGTAATAGAATCGTATTTTTTATTGAAATCTTCTTTAGACAAGTCGAAAAACTTCAAATTATCAATTGAAGAAATGATGAAAGTTAATTGTGATCCAATATTATCATGCAATTCTCTTGAAATTTCTATACGTTGTTCTTGAAGCCTATTTTGGGTTTCAATTTTAGTTAAAGCTTGTCGTAATTCATTTTCTTTAAGCAATTGCTCATTTTTTAATTTTTGCTGTTTGTAAACCAAAAAACCAATTAATCCAAGTAAAAAAGCCAATCCAAAAGCTCCATAAATGAGATAATTTTTACGTTTTATTTTATTTTCTTTTACTAAATTTTCATTTTTAGCTTGCGCTAATTCTAATTCTCTTTTTTCTGATTCGTATTTGGTTTCTAATTCCTGTAAAGCTTTTGCAGAAGATTCTTTAAATTTTAGTGCTATTTTTTTATAATACAACTCATTATAAAAACTCCCTTTTACACTATTTCCAGTTTTAAAATATGCTTTTGCTAAAGTTTTATATACATTAACTTCATAGACATCAGCATCAGTTTCTTTATTAATTTCATATACAGATTTTTCTCCAAATTCAATGGCTTTTTGTGTTTGATTTAACTGTAAATACAGTTCAGCAATTTCGCTAGTCATTTTTACTAAAGAAGAAGAATTGATAGGAACTTCTGCTGGTCTATTATAAGATTCTAAGTAGAGTTCTAAAGCTTTTTGCGGCTTATTTTCTAAAGCATAAATTTGTGCTAAACCTTGTAAATTGTTGTAATAAACCGTTTTGTCTTCAGCTTTATTGGCTTTTTGAATTCCGTTTTTAAAAGAAGTTTTTGCTTCATTAATCTTATTTAATTCTTTGTAGCAAATTCCCAAATTATTGTAGGACGAAGCTTCACCTTGAGCATATTTTCGTTCTGAACGAATTTCCAAAGCTTTTTGATGATACGGAATTGCTTTTTCGAATAATTCCATTTCTTGGTAAATTAATCCAATGTTGTTTAATGTGGCATCAATTTTAATAGTGTTATCTTTTATTTGATTTTTTTCAGCTAGTTTTAAGGCTTTAAAAAACCAATTTAGAGCTTCTTGAAATCGTCCTTTATTCCAGTTAAACATTCCTAAATTGTTATAAGAATATTGTTCTTGAATTAGAAATTTGTTTTTGATACTGTAAGCAACTGATTTTTCAAAATAAATTTTAGCTGAATCTGAAAACCCGTTGACATCGAAAAATATTCCTTTGTTGTTTAAAAATGTATTATAACCGTATTTCTGATTGGTTTTTAATGCATACTTTTCGGTAATTTTTAAAATTTCTAATGCTTTTTCTTTATCGGTGAAAATATATTTCCAAGACAATTTATTGTAGACATCAACTTTTATGGAATCATTTTTTGTGGTATTAATAACCTGAAGCAAGCTGTCAATTTTGTTATTTTGAGCTAGCATCATGTTAAAAAAAAGAAGAAATAAAAAGTAGGTTTTTTTCATTATAAATTTTTAACTAAAATAAGTATTTTTTTGTAATTAAAACTTTGAAAATTTCAAACGATTAAAGTTAAAAATAAAATTCTTACATACCATTATATAAAAAAGGAGCCCAAAACTGAGGATGTTTATACCTTTCTCCAAAATCACCGTTAATGAATGCTCTTTTTATCTGGTTTAAAGTTGTAGAAGCTTTTGCATTTTCTTGAACTACTTTTTTGAATAAATTTTGCATGGTCAATGCTGTTCCAGCATCATTTACTGGCCATAATGACAACATTGTAGCATTTGAACCTGCAACTAAAAATGATGAATTTAGTCCATTTATTCCTTCTCCTCCATAGAGTTTGCCAATACCTGTATCACAAGCACTAAGGACAACTAAATCTGCATTCAAGTTTAATTTTGCAATTTCTGGAGCTAATAAAAAAGTATCTTCTTTGCCATCACCACCATTAGGTTGTGAAAACATGACACCACTAAATTCTGGAATGACAGTTCCTGTGAAACCATGCGTTGATATGATTAAGTTTTTGTATTGTTTTAATTCTCCACTAGCATTGAGTTTTTTGAAATTACTTTCGCTCATGCTTAATCCTGTAAAAACTTTAATATCATTTGAAAGTGTGCCTATAAATTGAACTTCTTTTAATGTGCCTTCTAAATAATTTGCACCTCCAAAACCTATAGCTTCTAGTTCAGGTTTGAAATTATAAATGCCTTTATTGATTTTTTGGTTTACAGCATCCGAAATTTTATAAAAGTCTTCCATGCCACGAGCCGTTGGTTTCACATTTCCTGAAGGTTGGTACAAGGCACCACCAAAAGCAATGACCGATTTTCTATTTTCTGCATATTTTCTGTTGGCAATGATTTTCCAAATGGTTGTATTTGGAATGTATTTTACATCATGTGTACTTACAAAATATTGATTTTTAGGAGATAAAAAAGCTTCGAAAGGCAAATAGTTTAATTCATCTGCAGCACTAATAATTACTTTTGGATGACTTATTAAAACATCTTGAATTGGCAGTAAGGTTAAATTATACCAAAAATGTAGAAAGTCGTTTTGCACATTTTGAAGTTGCGGATTAGCTTCTTTTAAAAGTTGTCTAGTCCATTCAATTAACATTACAAAATCTTCTTTTTTATAAGCAGCTTGTTTGGTAGCATATCGCACTAGTTCGCCATCTTTGTAATCAACTTGTAAATCACTCAAATAAGGATTGATGTTGGATGGAATTTTTTTGGCTTTGTTGGTATATGCTTTTTTCAAGCGAAGCAATTCATCTATAGGATAACTGTATCTGATTTGGGCTTTATCTTTTGTAATCACACTCATGATAATTTCTCCAGGTTGACCAATCGAATAAGTAATCAATACCTCATCATTTTGCAAGAGTTGTTGTGCATCACTTATAGTAGCTAAAGGAATATTTTTATTCAATTGCTCTTTTAAATAGCCACTTCGACTTTGTTCTTGTGTGGAAAATAATTTTGCTACATCTTTAGTGTATTGACAACTCATAATCATACCTGCATATACACCTTCAATAGTATTGGTATATTCTAACTTTTGTTTGGCTGTAAGATTTTCTTTTACCTTATCTGCTAAAGCAATACTTTTTTCAAATTGAGTAATCGCATTTTTGTAATCTTTTTGGTTGTAATAGAGAAATCCTAAATTATTGTATAAGTTTTGTGCTCCTGCAAAATCATTTTCTTTCAAGCTGTAGGCAACCGTTTCTTCCGTTATTTTTTTAGCTTCCTCATGTAAGCCTTGTTTTGCTTTTATCATCACTAAATTTCCGCTAACCTCATTGATTAAACTTTTATCATTAATTGCTTTAGCCAAATTATAAGCTTTGGTTAAATAGGTTCCAGCTTTTGTTCTTTCAGCTTGTGGACCATCAAAAATATGATATGCTCCAATAGAATTAAATGCTTTTGCCTTAAAATAATCGTTATTAATTTTGGTTGCTATTTGTTCTAATTGGTAAGCCGTTTGTAATTTTTCCTCTTGTTTGTTTTCCATTTTAGCCAGCACTTGAATTTTATGCAATTGCATATTCGCTAAAGCTAATGTCGGATAAGGCAATTTGAGTTTTTCACTTAATCCATCATTAATAGTAACCAATGCTCCTGGTTTATTAAAGGAATTATTTTTGATTACTGATAAAAAATACAAAGCATAACCTCTTTGGCTAACCAAAGACGAATTGTTTTTACTAATTTCTAAAAAATATTCAAATTGATTGATACTTTCGCTAGTATTTCCTCCATAATAAAACGTTACTGCTTTGAGCAAAGGCAACATTTTTTGGAACAAAGGATTGGCATTTCTTTGGCTGGAATAATAAGCAAATAGAGCATCTAAATTAGCACATTTTTTACCTTGGGTTAGAATTCCATTCACACAATTGTCTAATTCAATGGCTTTGTTGATGTTTACTGTATTGTTTTGATAATAAGAAAGCCATTTGTTTTTTAATGGAGACAAATCTTTTTTAGTAAATGTTTCAATTTTCACCATATCATCGATGGTTTCTTGAGGGTTTTGAAACGTTGACAATTGCATGGCCCATTCTAAATTTTGAAGTGCCTTTTCTGTATTTCCATTCAAGAATTGAATGTAGGATTGTGTGAAATAAGGAAATGGCATTAAAGGCTGAATATTTAAAGCTTGTGTAGAAGCCATCTGTGCAGCATTTAAATCACCTTTCAGAATTTGATAATACGAATGAAGATAATATCCTGCAAATTCATCCGAATAATTTATCATTAGGTTTTCACTTCCTTCTTTCATTTTTGCTAAATCACTAGATTTATATCCCTGAATATAAACATCATAATAAGCATTAAAACTTAGAGGTTGCGATACCATTATTCCTCCTAACAATAACAGAAAAAGCACTAAAAAATTTTTCATTGGTAACAGTTTACATTGCAGTTTTTAAAACACCACCTTCGTAATATCCCTTTTCGATAATAGTTCCGTTTTTATCAATCATAAAACCAATTCCTTCTTTGTAGTTATCGTCCCAATCTCCAATATATTTTTTTCCATCATTGTAAAAATAGACACCAAAACCTCTTCGTTTGTCATATAAATATTGTCCATAATATGCATCACCATCTTTCCAAACATGTATCATTGGGAATAATCGGTAACCATGTTTAAAATAGCCTAAAGCAAAGCTTCCATTATCATACTTATCCATAGTGAAACCACTTTTCCCATCGCCTTTTATCAAAGCATATTTTCCTGGAGGTTCAACTACATAGCCTTTCAAATCAATTTTATCATCTTTGTATTGCTCACTCTTAGTAGGTTTTCCATTAGTTAATATAAATGAAGGACCATCTTTTTTTCCGTCTCTGTAAGTGTATAGTTCTACAATATCTTTTTCTTTATCCATTTTGATAACCGTTCCATCCAATTGATTGTCTTTATTGTAAGTTTGATACGTTACTTTTCCATCAGCATGAAGAATCATATTGGGTCCAACAATTAAACTATCTTTTCTAAATCCATAAGAAACATCACCATTTTCATTGGTAAATGATTTAAAACTGATTAGTCCTTTTTTTACATCTTTTTTCCCAACTTGTTTGCTGAAATTTTGTTGAGCATAGCCTAAAGTTACTACCAACAAGGCTATAATTTGGATTGTTTTTTTCATGTTTTTTTGTTCTTAATATTAATTTGTTGCTCCTTTTTTGTGAATTTTAATGACTTCACCATTAGAAAATTCGGCTGCAAACGGAATGTTTTTTACGATAGCATATGATTTACCATGAAATTTTCCGTCTTTCCAAAAGCCATAATAGTTGTCACCAGATTCTTTGTAGTACATATAACCATAGCCATCATTTCTTTGAGTTTCTGGATGAATATTTCCTAAATAAATATCACCATTATTGTAAGAGTAAGTGCCTTTTATCATTTTTAAATTAGAAAACTCACCAATAAATTTATCACCATTTGCATAAATATAAGCTCCATATCCGTTGTCACAATCTCCGTAAACACAGCCTTTTGTGAGGTTATTACTTTTATAATCAAGTTCTCTTACAAATTTTCCGTTTTCGTATTCATTTGCTTTTGTAACGTTAGTAGATTTAACGTAAAATCTTCCTTTCCCGTGAATGTAACCGTTGAGAAAACTTCCATCATAACCGTTATCATTAGCATAAGTGTAAGAACCAAAACCATGCATTTTATCATTTTTCCATTCACCCATGTAAGAATCTCCAATATCCCAAAAATACATTCCAAAGCCACTTTTTTTACCATTTTCCCAGTAACCTTCATAGCTTCCTTGAGAATATTTATATTTTCCCCAACCATTTTGACAATCACCTGTGCAATTTGAATTAACAGCTGCAACTTGACTAGCAGTTTTAGGAACATATTCATAATAAACAGGCACGCTTTCTTTGTTAAAAGCTACAGTGTTGAGGGTTTTTAAGTTTTCTAACGCCTTTTGTTGAATAGCTTCTGTTATCGTTTTATATCCTGAAGTTTTACCGTTTTCAGAGGTTAAATATCGTACTTCCACTTTTTTTAACTCGTTGAGTTTTCCATTATAATTGGGAAAATATTGGTATTCATACTTTACAATCCAGTTTTGATTTTCGTCAAACTCATACATGTACAAAGTATACATATCAAGAGTGTTGTCGTTGGGTTTGCCTTTTCTCATGTCATAAATGCGAAGAGAAACTAACTTTGTTTTTGGATCATAAGCGTAGTAGTAGATTCCGAAAGTGTCGTTATAATCTTGAATTAACAGGTTATCTTCGTTATAAACTTCCGTTTTTATATAACTTTTATCTGGTGTGATGATAGTTTTGCCAGACGAATAGTTAAAATTTAACGAAGTATTATATTCTTCTTTTTCTGCCTTAAAATAAATTGATTTGATACTTCCATTAGGATTTTTTACAACTTCATTGGTTAAAGCCAAATACGATTTAAAAGGAGTTTTAATGATATGATAATCGTTTTGATTTTTATCATAAATCATTTTTACATTTTGATACGATTTAGTGTAGATTGCATTTTTCAAATAGGAATTTGAAAGCTGATAACCATCTTTATTAAAAGTGTATTTTGTAGTTACTGGTTTTCCAAAATCTTTACTATAATACACATAAGTTTGTTCAACGGAAGTGACATTTTTTGAATTTACTTCATTGTCTTTGAGTGTAAGATTTGTTCCAAATTGGGCATAAGAAAATTGAAAACAGATGAACAGCAATAGATAAATTTTTGATTTCATAAGTTATTGTGTTTATTTTTCAAATTTGCAACTACTTAACCATAAAAAAAATACGACAGTTGTCGTATTCTTTCAATTATTCGATGGCTCTTCTGTTACAAAAATCAGAATCTTCAAATGAAATGTTTTTGATAGAAACTGAGTTTGATGGAATATTTATGGATTCATAATTTACACTGGTTACATTCGGAGTAGTATTGGACACAGAAACAAAATTGTAAGGTAAAAGATTTACATTTTTACTTACATTTCGCATTCTTGAAACATTTAAAGTAAAACAATCTTTATTTTTATTAAAAATCATTGGACCTTCATAAGAATTATAATAAGCAGACTGAGAACCATTAAAAATTAAGTAGTTTTCCTCTGAAATTTTGAAAACATAACCTTGATAAAAATGATTTCCTAATACATCTCCATTTTCATTTACATAATAAGACATGGTTCCTGTTCTAACTAAAAAAACATTTTGAGCAATTTGTTCAATAGGCAAACCTCCTCTGTTTGTCCAAACTTGGCTAGGTGTGTCTATTCCGAATTGATTATTCCAATGGTTGATTAAATTACCTTGCATATCTAAGACTAAATTTCCACCTCTTCCTTCTGTATTGTATTGATAAGTATTATATGGAATTATTATTTTATCAGATATTGTTTTTATTGGATTTGAACAAGTTAATAATGCATCTGGTCTGGTATCTTGAGCATATTTCATAAAAATAAGATTTCCATTCCAGTCAAATTTTGAAATATAAAAGTCTACACCAACTCTACCAAAAGACATAAAACCATCAGTCAAAGCCAATGTTCTCAACCAATGCAAACTACTGAATTGCAATGTTTTTATCAAATTTCCATTGGAAGCATCAATAATTAGGAGGTTTCCTAAATTACAAATTACTAATCTAGAATTTGAGATATTGCTAATTGCATTGTAATAATACCCTTCATAATAAGGTAACGAATATTTGTCGTATTTTTTCTGCCATAGAATTTCTAAATTTTCATTCATTTTGACTGTAAAAACTCTACCTGTAACTACATTTGAAGAACTGTATATTGTTCCACAAATTACTAAATTACCTTGCTCATCTTTGTTAATATCGTGTAAATCTGTTTGACCAGAAAAAGTGATCTGTTTTAGTTTTTTACCCTCTAAATCAATAAATGAAACTTCAATATTTTTTGTATTTAAATCATTTTTAACGCAATAAATTCCGTTGTTTGTTTCTATATTTTTTGAACTAATTCCTAAAGAAGTATCAACATTTCCGTCAAACAAAATTCTTTTACTGCTTGCTGTGTTACTTCCGTTTAAAGTTTTGTTTGAATCATCATCTTTTGAACATGACACAACAAAGAGCAATAAAGTTATTCCTAAAAAAAATTGTAAAGTAGTTTTCATTTGAAGTATTAGATTTTTAAAAAATTAGTTTAAACAATAAAATTTAAACTCTCTTTTCTTTTCTTCTCCCATATAATTTTCTGTTACAGAAATTTTAGTATTATTATTCAAATTAGTTGCAATAGAAAATTGATCCATCTGAATATAACCGACGTTATTGCGAATGGTTCTAGCAATGATTTGATATTGCAAACGATTTCCATAATGATCGGTTTTCAATACCGCATAAACTGATTCTGTTCCTTCAGCTTGTGGACCACGCAACATGACTAAAAACACATTAGATTCATCACATTCAAAAAGCTTTCCAATGGCATAAACAGTAGTGTTTGGAGATAAAAACAATCTTTTAGACATTTTTAAATTGGTAATATCTCTACCTTGTGCTTTGCTATAATCATATGTAAAAGTTTTGGGTAACGCCTCAAAATTGGCTTTAAATTCTACAAATTCAGCTTTTTGACCTGCATATTTTTTGTCCAAATCATCTTTGGTTTTGTTTAATCGCATTTCTTTTAAAACATCAATTTTCTCTTTAATTCTTTCAATTTCTGCTTTGTCTGAAGTGGTAATTTGTACTTTTTTAGTGTCTTTGCTTTGCTTGTTAGTAATTACTAAATTGATTTCTTTATTATTTTGCTCTAGCTTCACCTGATAATTCATCATTTCACCCCAATAATATTCCATGTTATTATTTGTTGGAGCTTTATTAAACGAACCTATTGTTAAAGCATTTAAATCAAAAAGAGCAACTTTATCTATTCCGTGTTTGGGTTTATATTTAGAAGCATAAGTATTTCCATCTTGATAATTTGTAACTATGTTGTCGAAAATTGGGGTTGTTTGTGTTAAAAAAGTAGCAGTTTTCAAATCGAAATATTTCATTTTATTACCATCTTCAAACAACAACAAACTTCTACATGGTAAATTTTCTTTGAGTTTTAATGTTTGTTTAAACTCTCTCCATTTTTTGGTTTTCCAATTATAAAATTGCACAAAACTGTGTAATGGTTTTTTAAGATTCAATCTACCTTTACCGTCTTTTTGATAAATGGTAAAAGCAAAAACGATTTCATCGCCAATTATATCATGAATAATTCCATGTTGTGATGGTAAATCTTTTCCTGTATAAAATGTATTTGATGCTTCATCCCAAATAAAATAATGTTCGGGTTGAAGGTTGTTTTCATCCCAACCTGCTAAAATGACATTATCATCTCTATAGTCAAAAATTTGTGGTATAAAATTATTATCAGAAGTAAAACCCTTAAAAATCAACTCTCTGACTTGTTCACCTGTTTGCAAATCATATACTAATCCATAACTTCCATCTTCATGCCAAACTAAAGCATGGGTTTGCGATTTACTGAGATGAATTTTTAAATCTCTTATACTTCTTGTGCTTGTAAAAAAACCATTTTGTGCAATAGAATTGAAACCAATTAGTAAAATTAAAATTCGGATTATTTTCATGATTATTATTTTATCACAAAGTAATAATCCAAAATACATTTATGAAATAAGGCAATTGGCGTATTTTACAACAAACCACTTCTTTGGAAAAAATAGCGAAGTAAAATAAAAGGAAGGATAATGGCTACTGAACTCCAATTATTTTCGGAAGTGAAAAAATTGGGAAAATTGGGTACTACTAATAACATCATAAAAGCTCCTAAAATGATAGAAATGTGCAAAATGATTGCTCTAGAACTAAAAGGATGAATAGTAGCATTTTCAATTTCGTTTGGATTAGTTTTGTAAAACCAAATGATTTCTAGTAAAAAAAACAACAAATTGAAGTTAAAGAAAATGTTCTGAAAAAATAAAATTTCAAAATTTATGGCTATCAAATCATAATTTTTATAATGAGCCATGAAACCAAAAAACACAAGAATAAAAATGAAATAAATACCCATCAGAAAAAATTTGGACGACAAACTTGTCTCGATATTTTTTCTTCTTTTGAAATAATATGTTACTATAGAATACAGCACTTCATTCCACCAAAAAAGATAAAGTATATAAAAAACAGTTACTTGATTATTGTAAATGGCTAAGAGTGTAAAAACAACTATAGCTAATGTATCAAGCGTATTAATATCTTTTTTATGAATGAGTTTCATTATCATTTTTTGATACTTTTCTTTTTGAAAATTTTATAAATAACAATTATGAGAAATAGTACTAAAATAAAAGGACTCGCTATGGCTGCAAAAATGAGTAAACCTGGCAAAAAAGACCAAAAGTTACCTTGTACTTCATAGGGATTTTTAGCCTCGTAAGATTTTAATTTTTGAGGCATATTTCCTTTTGAAAAAACATCTATTTCTTCAAAAAGTTCTTCGGATTTAAGGAGTTTTGATTCAAAATGAAAGTTAGGTTGGTGTTTGTAATAGGTAATTACTAAATTATCCTTAGGTTTTGGTGAAAAATTAGTTTTAGTTCCTACTAGAATTTTTTCAGTTACATCTGTTTGAAAATTGAAATGAGATGAAATTCCTGATACGTCTTCAAGTTTTAAATTGTCTTTTAATTCGATAATAAAATTCCCTTTTTCTATAGGTTGTTTCCAAACATTGCCTGATTCAAGTAAGTAAATAAAAGCATTTTTGCGTTCGTTTGTGTAGCCTTTTGTAATACCTGCTTCGTTTGTATTGACTAAAAAATAAACCTCAACATCTTTACTTTCTTTCGGATTAAAAGCTATTTCCCAAGTAAACCAATTCTCGTTTTGAAAAGTTTGCGTTTGATTAGAATCGCCTATTGTTTGCTGGTTGATGATTTGCTCTTTCCCGTTTGTTTTAATTTTAAATTTGTATAGCGAATCTAACTGTACTTGATTCAAATTCACTTCACCACCTTGATAAATTCCGTTCACAGGATAACCCATAGTAAAGTTTAAAGAATCTGTTGTCGTATTCACCATTTTATAAGTTCCTTTTACCACAGCAAAACCTTTATGAAGTTGTATATAAATGGTTTCATGCTGCATTTGCACTTTTTTATACGATAAGGAATCATCAGGAAAAAGCATGCTGAAAGATGTTCCTCCAGCATTATAAATTCCAGGTTGTGAAACATTGGAACACAACAATAGAAGGAATGCTACTATAAAAAAATATTTTGCCGTTTTATTCATTACTTTCTATTTGCAATTCTCCATTTTTCCAATAGCCAACTAATTTTTTGTCTTCAACAATGTTGTGAAACATTCCGTAACCTTCGTAGGTTGAGTTTTTCCAATTTCCAAAATAATAATTTCCATTTGAATAGACATAAATCCCAATACCATTCATTTTTCCTTCCGAATCAAATTCTCCTATATAAGTAGTTTTATTGGCAAAAACATAGGAACCAAATTGCATGAAATTTCCCTTAAAAAAACCATTAAATTCATCTCCGTTTTCAAATTTATATCGACCATAGAAGTTTTGGCAATTTCCATTTACACAACCTATTTCTACAAGATTTTTTTGAAAATCGAAATAGGATTTGACAGAATCATTTTCAAACCAAGCTGCTTCAATAGTATTATCTTTAAAGAACTTCACTCCTTTTCCGTTGAGTTTTCCATCTTTAAAAATTCCTATTATAGTGGATATTGAATCATTTATTTTTATAAAACCAAAACCTTCCATTTTATCATTAGACCAAGTTCCTATATACATGGAATAATCATTAAACTGAAAAGAACCTGAATTCGTGCGTTTTCCATCTTTAAAAAAGCCCTCATATTGTCCGTTGATATACATTTTAGTTCCATAACCATCTTCGCAATTGCCTTGAAGACAATCGTTTTGAGCAAAAATAAAATGAGATAGAAAAAGACTTAGATAAAAAAGTTTATTCATTTAATTTAGCTTTCAATTCGTTTACTTTAAAAATATCAAAATCTACAGAGCCACTTGTTGTTCCATCAGCATAAGTAATTTTTCTAAAAGTATAATAGTTTTCGTGCTGTTTGTAACGGTAATACGTTCCTGCTCTTACAATCCAATCTTTTTCATCATTAAGTTGTTGAATTTCTTTAGCTTCAACTAGTCGATAAGGTTGGTTTTTTTCGTTTAAAAGATTTTCTTTTAATTGTTTTATGGTCAACCCATCGTATTGAATTTCCGATGCTATTCCATTGATGTTTTCAATTGGGTTTGGATAATTCATTTTAAACACCAAATTTTCAGTATCTTCATTTAAATACACTATTAAATATTCATTTTTAGGATTGCATTCAATCACTTTCTTTCCATCTATGTAAAGTGTGATGGTTTCAGATAAAACTGCATCATTGTCAAAATATTGATTTACGGATTTTAACAACTTCCCATCTTCATAATAAAATTTTTCTACTGAATGATTTTTAGCATAAATCCCCTTAATTTCAGCTAACTTATTAATGGAATCATAGCTAAAAATAAAGTCATTTTCGTATTGAGAAGACTTGTATTTTTTTTGAATCAAATTTTTGTTTTTATCGTATTTATAAGTAATTATGGCATTAAAATTAGGTCGGTTTTTTACTAAAATCTCTCTTTTAGTCAATAATCCATTTTCATAAGTAGATTTTTCAGCTGTTTCGCTTGCATATTTTCCATAAACAAAATAGGCGTGATTAATAATATTACCATTTTCATCAAATTCATAAACATCACTTGACTTGTCTGTTACAAATTTATCCTCAAAAGAATAAGTATAAGATTCAACCTGTTTGATTTTTTTTGTAAAACCTAAATCTTTGTAATTGACTTCGGGTTTTTGAGCAAAGGAAACAAGAGAAAAAAAGTAAATTATTAAATAAATGTTTTTTTTCATGACTTCAGTTGTATTCAAAACTAAATAATAGTGTTATTTATTTAGTATTTCATTGATGTGGTTTTTTAAAAAAGCATTACCACCTTTAATGACACCTGCTTTGTATTTTTCAACATCTACAGGTAAAATTAAACTATTTTCAACCGTAACATTTTGAGCTCTATACACTTTTCCAAAAGCTGTTTCTGTACCAATATAATCTTCGTCATTTTTAGCTTCACTTTTAATGGTTTGTGTTTCCAATGCACCTTCAATAACAATATCATTTTTGATGTTTCCAATGTAACTCACATCTGGAGAACCACCAATTGGATTTCTACCACAAGTGATATCAATTTGACTTTGCGCAAAAATATCTACTTGCTTCTTTTTGCCAATCGTTAATGCTTGTAATTTGCTTACTTTTTTTTCATTTATTGCTTTTATATGATCATAAGCAACAATTCTCAATTGGGTTTCTACCTTAATATTTGCACTTTTATTTCGTTGTGCCCATGAATTTTTATCCTCAATAAAGAAAACAAATAACTCTACATTTGCCACCACAGCATCATCTAAATCTTTTGATAATTTAGAACCATAATTCATCTTTATGAAATTTTCGTTAGAAGAATAAAAAGGATAATTAGATGGACGAACCGAAGCAACACCTGGGAAAATATCATACTCAACCGCTACATTTTCTTGTCGTTCTCTACCTTTAAATGCATCTGTATTTTCATATTGTTTTCCGTCAATAAATTCATATCCATCGGCAATAAATTCTGATTTAAACTGCGAAAAAATGGAATCTGTTATTTCTTTAAAATTCTGTTCTGTTAAATTATCTAAACCTAAAAAAAGTTTAGATTTTGCATCACCTTTTAGCACATTGTTTAACATACCACCTTTTGACGTTTTTTCTTTTTGATTATAAAACTGAAAGTGAATAACAAAATCGTTTACAAAGACTTTCTTAGGTTTATTTTTGAGCTGTTTTGTGCCGCCAAAAGTTTTGATTTTCACTTCCCCAACCGTTTGAGCATTAGATGGAAACACACTAATAATAAAAACAACAATTAAAAGATATTGGACTACTGATTTCATAAGATTAAGATTTATAATTAATAGAAATCAAAAGTCACAAAAAATAAACCTTAAGAAAATACGTCAATTGCCCTATTTTGTTAAAATTGCATAAAAGGAAACTGATTTTGAAGCATTTGTATTTTTTTATTAAGGTTTTCCAAAAACTTTTGATGACTTTCAGAATTGGGATTGAAAGGTTTATGCAAAAGTGATTTTTGAATACTATCAACTTCTTGCATTACTTTTTGACTTTCGTCTGAAATATAATTTTCAGAAAATCGTTCCCAAATGTAATCAATAGCTATTTGATTGGGATGCAACATATCTTCTCCATAAAAACGATAATCACGAAGTTCGTCCATCATGATTTCATAACTTGGAAAATAGTTGTGAATTGTGAATTGTGAATTGCGAATTGAATGTATTGCGGAAATAAGATGCGATTTACTTCTTTGATTTTCTACAAAACCATCTTTTATATGACGAACTGGGGAAACGGTGAAAATGAAATTACAATTTGGATTAACTTTTTGGATTAATTGAATTGTATTTTGAATTGATTTTTCAATGGTTTCTATGGAAAGGATTTCTTTTGAGAATTGTTTTTGTGGTACTTTGTGACAATTAGCTACAATTTCGTTTGATTCGATATTTCTATAAACCCATGAAGTTCCGTAAGTAATTATTATGTGAGTTGAACTGTTTAATTGGTTATAAGTTGAATGAATTAAATCGTTTAAAGTTGCTAAAAACTGTTCTTTATTTGGGTTTGATAATTCGGAATGCACTTCATAGCAATGCCACAAATCGTTGTAAAAAAAGATGTCATTTTCTGTGAATTCTATTTTATTTACAATTCGATTTACTAACTTTTCAATAGAAACTGGATTGAATATTATTCCGAATGGGTTGGTTGTAATATGGAATTTAAAATATTCAAACTTTTCACTCATATTTTCTGCAAAACACGAACCCAAAGCCATTATCTTACTTTCATAAGTTATTGGGTTTTTAGATTTTTCTATTGGTATTTTTGTGGTGAAATGCATGGGCTGTTCTCGCAAAGACGCAGAGGCGCAAAGTTTATAAATTATTTACTATTCTTTTTATTCCTGTTTTAATTAGTGGTTCATTAAAATTGATTAATAAACCTAATTTTAAATTAGTAATTTTTAATTAAGTTAAAACTTGTTTTGGATGAACAGCCACAATTTGCTCAACTGATTTTACTTCAATAATAACTTTATTTTCAACTATTAAATCAGCCCTAAAGCCAATATCCATCTTTGTTTCATTCCAAATTACTGGTAAAGATTTTTGTCTTTCAACTTTTAAACCTCTTGAAGTCAATTCATAATTTAAGATTGTTTCATAAACAGATTCTAACAATCCTGGTCCAAGTTTTGTATGAATTTTATAACAAATATCTACGATTATCTTAGAAATTTCATTTTCAGTCATTCTCTGTAAATTAACATTAAAAATCTTTGCGACTCTGCGTCTTTGCGAGATTCCTTCTATTTTACAAAATCAACCACTTTCTCCAAAACCTCATTTATTCCTAAAACATTTTTCCCTTTTCCAGAAGCGAAAAACGGTTGTCCACCACCATTTCCATCAATATATTTTCCTAATTCTCTGATGACATTTCCTGCATTTAAAGACTTTTCAGCAACCAATTCTTTTGAAATATAACAATGAATATTTGGCATATCATCTTCAATTGAAGCTAAAAACACGAATGAATTGGGTTTTGAAGTTCCAATAGCTTGAGCTAAATCTTTAGTGGAACTCATAGACAAATCTACTTGTTTGGCTAAAAAGTTAATACCGTTTATTTCCTGAAAATCGGCAACTAACATGTTTTTTAGTCCTTCAACTTTTTCTTTTAACAGTTGCTCAATTTGTTTTTTCAACTTTGCATTATCATCTTGTAAAGTTGTAACCGATTTTAAAATATCTTGAGGGTTTTTCAACGTTTCTTTGATTTCGGCCAAAGTCGTTTCTTGATTTTTATAGAAATCTTTTACTGCATCGCCAGTTATTGCTTCAATTCTACGAATTCCTGCTGCAACTGCTCCTTCTGAAATTATTTTGAAATGCCAAATATCAGCCGTGTTTTTTACATGAATTCCTCCACAAAGCTCTTTGCTTTCGCCAAATTCAATCATTCTAACAGTATCACCATATTTTTCACCAAATAAAGCCATTGCACCTTTATCTAAAGCTTCCTGAATTGGAATATTTCTGTATTCTTGCAATTGGAGTTGAGCTTCGATTTGAGCATTCACACTTGCTTCTACTTGACGTAATTCATCATCAGAAACTTTAGAAAAATGCGAAAAGTCAAAACGCAAATAATTTGGGTTAACCAACGAACCTTTTTGCTCCACATGAGTTCCTAAAATGTTTCTCAAAGCCAAATGCATTAAATGTGTAGCCGAGTGATTTTTAGAAGAAGCTGTTCTTAAATCTGTATTTACTTTAGCTACAAAACTTGCTGAAACATTTTCGGGTAATTTTTTAGCAATATGCAATATTAAGTTGTTCTCTTTTTTAGTATCTATAATTTCGATTGATTCGTTAGATGAAACTAGGGTTCCTTTGTCACCCACTTGTCCACCACCTTCAGGATAAAATGGAGTTGCATCTAAAACGATTTGGTATAAAACTCCATCTTTTTTTGAATCAATTTTACGAATTCTTGTGATTTTAACTTCATTTTCGGTTTGGTCATAACCTACAAAAGATTCGGTGTTTCCTTCCACTAAAATTTTCCAATCATCTGTTGAAACTTCCGAAGCTGCTCGAGAACGATTCTTTTGTTCTTGCATGGCTTTTTCAAAACCAGCTTCGTCTAATTCATAACCTTTTTCTCTTAAAATTAGAGCCGTTAAATCAATTGGAAACCCAAAAGTATCATATAATTCAAATGCTTTCGCACCGTCAACTTGTTTTCCTTTTGTATTTGAAATAACATTATCTAACAATTGTAATCCTTGATCTAAAGTTCTTAAAAAAGACGTTTCTTCCTCTTTAATTACTTGAGTTACTAAGTTTTGTTGGGTTTTAATTTCAGGAAAAAATTCACCCATTTGATTTGCAAGAACTTCAACTAATTGGTAAATGAAAGGTTCTTTTGTGTTTAAAAATGTAAATCCGTAACGAATAGCTCTACGCAAAATTCTACGAATTACATAACCAGCACCAGTGTTTGAAGGCAATTGTCCATCAGCAATAGCAAAAGCTACAGCACGAACGTGATCCACAATCACACGAATCGCAATATTAGTCTTGTTTTGTTCTTCTGATATATTTTTAACTTCGTTTGAAGTGTATTTTAAACCTGTAACTTGTTCTACTTTCTCAATTAATGGTGTAAAAACATCTGTATCATAATTTGATGTTACGTTTTGCATAGCCATACACAAACGCTCAAATCCCATTCCTGTATCAACATGTTGAGCTGGTAATTTTTCCAAAGAACCATCCGCTTTACGATTGAATTCCATGAATACATTGTTCCAAATTTCCACCACTTGAGGATGATCTGCATTAACCAAACTAAAACCTGAAACTTTAGCTCTTTCTTCATCCGAACGCAAATCGATATGAATTTCAGAACATGGACCACAAGGACCTTGGTCACCCATTTCCCAGAAATTATCTTTTTTATTTCCTTTTATGATTCGGTCTTCGTTTACAAATTGTTTCCATAAATCGAATGCTTCTTGATCGAAAGGAACATTTTCTGAAGGATTTCCTTCAAAAACAGAAACATAAATTCGGTCTTTGTCTAATTTTAAAACTTCTGTCAAAAATTCCCAAGACCAATTAATTGCTTCTTTTTTGAAATAATCTCCAAATGACCAGTTTCCTAACATTTCAAACATAGTGTGATGATAAGTATCAAAACCTACATCTTCTAAATCATTATGTTTTCCTGAAACACGAAGACATTTTTGTGTATCGGCAATTCGATTACTTTTTGGCTTGGCATTTCCTAAGAAGTACTCCTTAAATTGAGCCATTCCAGAATTATTGAACATTAAAGTTGGGTCATCTTTAAGCACAATTGGTGCAGATGGAACTATTAAATGTCCTTTTGATTCAAAAAATTGTAAAAATTGCTTTCTAATGTCTTGTGATTTCATTTTCGGTAATTGGATTTTTATCGCTTTCTGTTGTTAGATATTGAATTCATTTGCAAATTTGAGAAAAGTTTTACTTTAAAAAATAGATTAGAATGAAACATTTCTTAAATTTGTTCGTATAACTATTGTCTAACATTATAATTAGGCACAAAAATACTATATTTTATACAATGTCGAAGGTAAAATATTATTACGACCCAGAAAATTTATCATATAAAAAAATAAGTCCAAGAAGAGGACGAAAAATTGGATATGCCTTATTGTTTTTACTATCAGCAGCTTTATTTGGCTTTTTAAGCTTTATCATATTGATTAACAGCAGCTTTCTTGAAACTCCTAAAGATAAATTCCAAGCTAGAGAAATTCAAAATTTAAGTATTAATTACAAACTTCTCAATAAAAAAGTAGATCAAATCGAAGAAGTTTTGGGCGCCATTGAAGATAGAGATAACAATATTTATCGAGTTTATTTTAATAGTGAACCTATTCCGATGGAACAACGAAAAGAAGGTTTTGGAGGTGTAAATCGTTATAAAGAATTGGAAGGATATAACAATTCTGATTTGGTAATCAATACTACAAAAAGAGTTGATATGCTTACAAAAGAATTGGTTATTCAATCAAAATCGTTAGATGAAATAATTAGCTTAGCCAAAGGAAAAGAAAAATTATTAGCTTCAATTCCAGCAATTCAGCCAGTTAAAAACGAACAATTAAAAAGAATGGCTTCTGGTTTTGGATACAGAAGTGACCCATTTACAAAGGCTAGAAAGTTTCATTATGGAATGGATTTTACTTCTCCGCAAGGAACACCAATTTATGCTACTGGTGATGGAACTGTTTTGAAAGCCGACAATTCTTTGTCTGGTTATGGAAATCATATTGAAATTAACCACGGTTTTGGATATGTTACACTTTATGCCCATTTGAGTAAATACAATGTTAGACGTGGTCAAAAAGTGAAACGTGGAGATGTCATTGGTTATGTAGGAAGTACTGGTCGAAGTGAAGCACCTCATCTACATTATGAAGTAATCAAAGATGGTGAAAAAGTAAATCCGATTAATTTCTACTATGGTAGTATTTCGGCTGAAGAATATATCAACATTTCAAAAATTGCTAATCAAGAGAATCAGTCACTTGATTAAAGAAAACGGTTGGAATTTAGAATTTATTAATTTGGAATTTATAAAATTATGCACATAGATTTACCTGAAGGAAAATTGTACTACAGCATTGGTGAAGTGGCTAAAGCATTTGATGTAAATGCATCATTGATTCGTTTTTGGGATAAGGAATTTGATATTTTGAAGCCTAAAAAGAATGCAAAAGGCAATCGCAAGTTCACTTCAGAAGACATTAAAAATTTAAAATTGATTTATCATTTGGTAAAAGAAAGAGGTTTTACATTGGATGGTGCCAAAACGCATTTGAAAGAAAACCAAAAGAAAACTTTAGACAAGTTCGAAATCATTTCAAAATTAGAATTCATCAAAAATGAATTAATAAAATTCAAAGGAGAATTATAGATTTATTTTATAAAATTGAAACATTTTAAGACAAAATAAGACAAATAATAAAACAATAAATTAAAAACAAGAAATTATGAAAAAATGGTTAATTCCCGTAATAATTATAGTTGTAATCGTATTTGGATTATACAGTTGGGCAAAAGGAGTAAATAATACAGCAGTAACATTAAATGAAAACATTTCAGAAGCTTGGGGAAATGTAGAAACATCTTACCAAAGAAGAAATGATTTAATTGGAAATTTAGTAAAAACAGTAAAAGGTGCTGCAGATTTTGAAAAATCTACTCTTGAAGCGGTAATTTCTGCTCGTTCAAAAGCAACTTCAGTTACGATTGACCCAACAAATATTACTCCAGAGCAATTAGAACAATTCAACCAAGCACAAGGTGGAGTTAGTTCTGCATTGTCACGATTATTAGTTACTGTTGAAAGATATCCTGATTTAAAAGCGAATCAAAACTTTTTGAAATTACAGGATGAATTAGCTAGTACGGAAAATCAAATTTTAACAGCTAGAACTCGTTTTAATGAAGCTGTTAAACCTTACAACAATCATATCAAAGTTTTTCCTAATAACTTATTAGCAGGAATGTTTGGTTTTACTGAAAAAGCATATTTCAAAGCAGTTGAAGGAGCTGAAAAACCAGTTGAAGTTGAATTTGATTTCGATAACAAACCACAATAAACATGTCAAAAACCGAAGACTTTTTAACTTCTAAAGAAGAAGAAGAAATAGTTGAAGCTATTCGAATTGCTGAAGAAAACACTTCGGGAGAAATTCGTGTGCACCTTGAAGAAAAATCAGATAAACCTTCTATTGAAAGAGCTAAAGAAGTTTTCAATTTTTTAGAAATGTATAAAACAGAAGCCAGAAATGGTGTTCTGTTTTATATAAACGTTTCCGGAAATCAATTTGCCATTTTAGGTGATGAAGGAATTGACAAAGTGGTTCCTGCAGATTTTTGGGAAAGCACTAAAGACGTTGTTTTAAAAAACTTTTCAGAAAAAAAATTCAAAAAAGGTTTGATAGAAGGCATCATAAAAGCTGGTGAACAATTGAAACATTATTTTCCATACCAAACTGATGATATTAATGAGTTACCAAACGAAATTTCAAGAGAATAATGATACATACACTATATAAAATTATTCAATTTGTAATCTTCGCTACCTTGATGTTGATGTCATTTTTGGGGTTTTCGCAATATAAAATTCCGGATGTTCCTAAATTTCAAACTTCGGTTTATGATTATGCAGATGTTTTAAATGCAACGGAAGAAAAAGCTTTAGAAGATAAATTAATTCATTTTTCTGATTCAACAACGACACAAATAGTAGTAATTACAATTGAAAGTTTAAAAGGAGAAGATATCGGAATTCTAACACCAAGATGGGGACAAGAATGGGGAATTGGTGGAACAGCAAAAAACGACAATGGTGTAATAATTTTATTAGCTAAAGAAGAAAGAAAAATATGGATTTCTCCTGGCTATGGATTAGAACAATACTTAACAGCAGGAACTGTTGGTGAAATTACTCGAAACATAATAATTCCTGAATTTAAAGCCGGAAGTTACTACAAAGGTTTAGATGCTGGAACAACTGCTATTTTTGAAGTCATCAAAGGAACATACAAAGGATCACGAATTCAAAACAAAAACGACAACCCTTTCCCTTTCATAATGTTTTTTATCATTTTGATTATCATCTTTATTCTAATTGCAAAAAATAGAAATAATGGTGGTGGAAATAATGGAACTGGAAAATTTGGAGGACCAGGTATTTTAGACATGATTATTTTAAGCAGTCTTGGTAGAGGTTCTGGAGGAAATTTTGGTGGTGGCTCTTCTGGAGGTGGATTTGGTGGTGGAGGATTCGGTGGTGGATTTGGTGGTGGAGGTTTCTCTGGTGGTGGAGCTGGTGGAAGTTGGTAAGTTGACAATTATCCTAAACAAAATATGCTATTAATTTATTCATTAGTTATTCTATTTCTTGTAGCAATTATAATTTATTATTTCTTGTGGAAAGATAGATTACAAGACAAAAAGAATTTAGAGAAAGATTGGCAAAGATTCCGCAAATCTGTTTCAATAAATGATATTAAAGGAATAGCTATTCATGGAGATAAATTAATTTGGAATACATATCTACGTAAAGAACAATTAAAAGAAATAATTGATGTTGTAGATTTAATAGTGTCTAATTATCCTGCTTTAAAAGAATTAAAAAATAATGCTTTTAATAAAAAATTGCATTATGACCGAATTATACCATGTCCTGGAAGCAGTGGTGGAATAAAACAAAGTTGGTAATTCTAAAAAAATAATCCTAGGATAGAATTTATAAATCATAAATAAAAAACTCGTTTCGTCTTAGTGAAACGAGTTTTTTATTTATGCATTCCCTTTAAAATTAATCAAAGAAAATCCCATTATTATTTTTCTTTTTTCCACCAAATTTTTCTAGTTTATAAGTTAAAGAAAACATTACATATTGCTGTAGAACTGTATTTTCAGCATCTGTAATGGCAGTGGGAGTAATTGTTCTAGTTGCATTAACATTTTGATTTAATAAGTCATACACTTTTACTTTAGCAAGTAATTGATCTTTAAAGAAATTATAACCTAAACTAGCATTCCATAAATAAAAATCTTTTTGAAAACCACCTGTAATGTTAGAGTTATAGTTATATCCAAAATCATTTCCTAAAACGAAGTTCTTTGGCCAATAACTCGTAGTTTCTAATTTAAAACTGTGTCTAAAGTTATCTGTTTTATCAATGATGTAATTATCAAAACGAGTAATATTATAAGTATATCTATAAGAAGGAGAAATTGTAATTTTATCTTGAATGATGTATGAAAAGTTAACTCTTGGATTTAATTGTAATGCTTTAGACTCATATAAAGCAGCATTTGTTAATCCTTGGTTGAAGTTATAATTCACCCAAATTCCATAACCGTATTTAATGGTTCTTTTTTCTTTTTTATAAGATTTATTTACACTAAAACCGGTGAAAGCGTTGTAAGATCTATCCACGTTTTCATAAGTCGTTATTGCTTTAAAATCATTGTCATAAACCGTTGAACTCACCACTTCATTAGCATTTACATTTCCACCCAAATAAGCATAAAAACCTGAACGTGTAGCATAATCATAATTATTAAAATTAGTATAAACTCTATAACGTTCTGTTGGCTTTAAATTTGCATTACCAATTATAGTATTTAATGGATTTGCTAAATTTTCAAAAGGCAATAATTGATTTGCAGAAGGTAAAGAAGCTTCATAATTAAAATTGGCATAAATAGACTTTGATTTAGCCAATGTATAACTCAGATAACCATTTACTTTTGGATAAACATAGTTGTCTTTTAGTTTTGTTATTGTTCCTAAATAATCAGATTGATTGTCGTAATTTAAAAAATCAGCTCCAACAGCTAAACTTCCTCTAATTTTCTTTTTACTTAATTGCAATCCAACAGAACTTCCAAAAGTGTTATTTTTTGAATCAATAGTATTAGACAACAAATCATTAAAAGTATCATATTGATTAGTAGTTTCATTAAAATTAAAAGTGTTTCGAGAATCTGTTCCTCTTTTTGAATCGTAATAATTTTGAAAATTAAAAGTCAATGAATCGTTGATTGGTTCACTATATCCTAATTCAACTCGAACATTATTATTGGTTTCTTTGTTAAATATGTTTTGATTTCGACTGTCATTAGCATTTCCTGATTGGTAAAAAATAGTATTGGTTATAGTGTTTAATGTGTTCGCATTATTTACATGTTCATTATCAATATCAACACTTATAGACCTACCCTTTTTATTGAAACTTTTATTGAAATACAAATTGTTGCTAAATTTATTATTATCCGTTTCATTGAAGTTAGAACCATTAGTTTCATTTAACAAATCATCACTTTCATCAAAAGATTTTGAGAAACTTGTGCTTCTGTTTTTAGCATCACTTTTGGCAAAAGAAGGACTTATATATAAAGTTGCGGTAGAGTCAATTTTAATTTCAAATTCAGATGAAAAATTATGACCAACCACATCGTTTTTGAATGAAGATTCTGCATCTGTTTTTGTCGTGCCTGTTGGTAAAAGATTGGTTCTTTTAGTTCTATTTTTATTTTCGGTAATAGCTGTATTTAAATAGTAACTAAAATTTGGATCTATTTTTTTATCTAACCATTCATCCGCGTAATTAAGTCCTACTAAATTAGAACGAGTAATTCCTGAATTACCTCCAAATTGCATTCCATTTATGCTAAAAGCTCCGCTATCATTAGCCCAAAGAGACATATTTCGACCACCACCCATATTGTCAAAAATTTCATTCATAGAAAATCCAACAGAGTTTATATTATTAGAAGAACCTAAAACGCTTATTTTTTGAGAGTCTTTAAAGTAATTGAAAAGCAAACTAGATTCGTAACGTTTATCTGTACCATATCCTAATGTTGCTTTTCCAAACAAACCTTTATTTTTATCTTCTTGAATTGTTAGGTTTATAGTACTTTCATTAGAACTTGCTGCTCTACCAGAAATTTCTTCTGCTTTTGTTTTTGTGTCAGTAACTTGAACTTTATCAATCATTTCTGCTGGTAAATTTTGAGTTGCAATTTTTCCATCTTTACCAAAGAAAGGTTTTCCGTTGACTAAAATATTATTAACTTCTTTTCCATTTACCGTAATTTTACCTTCTTCATCAATTTCAACACCAGGCAATTGCTTTAACAATGCTTCAACATTGGCATCTGGTGTAACTTTAAACGAACCCGCATTGAATTCTAGTGTATCCGTTTTAATTTTAATAGGTGGAATTTCTCCTTTTACAATAACATCATCTAATTGAGCAGTTTGTTCAAATAATTCGATTACTCCAAAATTTTTATCGGCTAAAATGTTATCCAACTTTTTATTGTAATTCTTAAAACTATTATAGGAAATTTTAAAATTAACAGGAGATTCTGTTTTTCGAGACTTTAAAGAAAAGTTTCCGCTTTTATCAGAAATTGTATAATCAATAATTGTAGAATCTTTAACACTTGTTAGATAAATTGTAGCAGATTCTAAAGGAGCTTTTGAAGCATTGTCGATAATTTTCCCTGTAAGTTGAAAGGTGTTTTGACCAAAACTGATACAAGCAAATAGTAAAGTTGCAAGGAACGTAATTTTTTTAAACATAAAAATTTGATTGATGATTGTTTTTTGTATTAACTAGCAAATAAAAAATTTATTGTGCAAATAGAAAAATTCTTACGAAAATTTTAACAAGACTTTATAAAAAAAGCACCCAATTGGATGCTTATCATTTATTTTTGTCTGAAGTAAATTTCGATAGGAACTCCTTCAAAATTAAACTCTTCTCTTAATTTATTTTCAATAAATCTTTTGTATGGATCTTTTACATATTGAGGCAAATTACAGAAAAATACAAATTGAGGTGTTGGTGTTGGTAATTGCATACAATACTTAATTTTTACATATTTTCCTTTTAATGCTGGTGGTGGATTATGTTCAATAATTGGCAACATTGTATCATTAAATTTAGAAGTTGGAATTCTATGTTTTCTGTTTTCAAAAACATTTACAGCAACTTCTAACGCTTTAATCAAACGTTGTTTATTCAAGGCTGAAACAAATAGAATTGGCACATCTGTAAAAGGCTGTAATTCTTCTCTAATTTTTCTCTCATAATCTCTGGTTGACATGGTATCTTTTTCAACTAAATCCCATTTATTTACAAGAATTACAATTCCTTTTCTGTTTTTTTCCGCTAACCAAAAAATACTTTGATCTTGACCTTCAAAACCACGAGTGGCATCAATCATTAAGATACAAACATCACTGTTTTCAATTGCTCTAACCGAACGCATCACTGAGTAAAACTCTAAATCTTCTTTTACTTTAGCTTTACGTCTAATTCCAGCTGTATCCACTAAATTAAATTCAAAACCAAAACGATTGTATTTAGTATCAATTGCATCACGAGTTGTTCCTGCAATATCAGTTACCACAAATCTATCTTCACCAATTAAAGCATTGATAAAAGATGATTTTCCTGCATTTGGTCTTCCAACCACACAAAAACGTGGTAATGGATCAACTTCTTCAGTAACTTCTGGCATTTCAGGTAAAACATTGACTAATTCATCTAACAACTCACCTGTTCCACTTCCTGTCATTCCAGAAATGGCAAAATATTCTCCTAATCCTAAATTATAAAACTCTAATGCATCATTAGTTCGCATTGCATTGTCTACTTTATTGACAACTAATAATACTGGCTTTGTTACTTTTCTTAAAAGTTTAGCCACTTCATCGTCCATTGGAGTAATTCCTTCTTCCACATCAACCACAAAAATAATAGCATCAGCTTCATCAATGGCTAATTCTACTTGTTTTCTAATTTCTGCTTCAAAAATATCGTCAGAACCTTTAATGTACCCACCTGTATCAATTACAGAAAATTCTTTTCCATTCCACTCACTTTTTCCGTAATTTCTATCTCTAGTAACACCACTCACTGAATCTACAATCGCTTCTCTACGTTGTATCAATCTGTTAAAAAAAGTTGATTTACCTACATTTGGTCTTCCAACAATGGCAACAATATTATTCATTTATGTAAAATTTATTTTTATAAGTTATAAATAGTATCTTCTTTCATTAATTTGTCTTTGTGAGACAAACAGTTACTAGTGAAGATTTCATAACTTATATTTGAAAGTGCAAAAGTACGTTTTTTTAACTAACCTTTACTTATACTATAAAATAATACTTTTACGTTTATAAAATAAGTTGTAATTTAGTATTATCAAAAACTAATCCATTTCATGGAACAAGACAAAGAATTAAAATTAAGGTTTCGGTTTGAAAAAGTAGTTTCAAAATCTGTTGAAGCTATTTTGGAAAGTTGTGAAAAACTTAAAAACAAAGTAGAACCTGATTATAAAATTAAAATCTCTGACCAATATATTCGATTTTCAATTGGAATGCTCAAAAGAGAAAAATATTCTCCTAATTTGAAAATTACTTTGGAAAAAATGGAAGATGGTAACACCTTTATTAAAGGAACATATGGCCCAGATCCAGTTTTATGGTTTATATTTATGTTTTTGCATTTTGTAGTAGCTATTGTTTTCTTAATTTTTATGGTGATTGTTTATTCGAAATGGACTTTAAATCAATCTTTCAAATTTGATTTAATGATTATGTTTTCCATGACTATTATTTGGTTTTTACTTTATTTTATTGCTCGTTTAAACAGAAGTAAAGGAATTTCTCAAATGAAAGAATTGGAAAAACTGTATAACAAAGTAATTGAGTAAAAATGCAGTTTGATTTTCAAAAAGATTACATTCTTGAAAACGATAATGTTCTTTTGAGACCTTTAGAGATTTTAGATATTGAAAATCTTTTACACTTTTCTATAAACGAACCAGAACTTTGGCAATATTCGCTACTTCCAGCAAGTAATGAAAGTGAATTAAAACACTATATTCAAGTTGCTCTTGAAAAAAGAAATTTAAAAACAGATTATCCATTCATTGTTTTTGATAAAAAAACAAATTCTTATGCAGGAAGTACTCGGTTTTATGATATTCAATTAACTAACAAATGTTTACAACTTGGTTTTACTTGGTATGGAAAAGATTATCAAGGTACTGGTTTAAATAAAAATTGCAAATATTTATTATTAGAATTCGCTTTTGAAAAACTAAACATAGAACGCGTTGAATTTAGAGCTGATAATTCAAATGAAAAAAGCATAGCGGCTATGAAAAGCATTGGTTGTAAAATTGAAGGAATTTTAAGAAGCAATGGTGTTAGACCAAATGGTGAAAGACGCGACAGCATTATTTTAAGCATTTTAAAAACAGAATGGAAAAAAAGTGTTAAAGAAAATCTTTTGAAGAGGTTGTAATAAAAAAGAAATGGAAATAGATAATACAATTGCATTAAGACCAAGATTTAGCAAAGATGTTCCAAAGTCATTGGAAGAAATTCTTGAAAATGCCACTAAAATTAAAGAAGAAGTTAAAGAAGATTTTCTTGTAAAAATTTCAGATCATCATATTTTCTTTTTTATTACGCTTGCTAAA
The DNA here is from genome assembly GCF_963922255.1 of uncultured Flavobacterium sp. Lineage (GTDB taxonomy): Bacteria > Bacteroidota > Bacteroidia > Flavobacteriales > Flavobacteriaceae > Flavobacterium. The sequence continues at coordinate 113,844 of NZ_CAWUIC010000003.1, forward strand.
CGAAAATATTATTCACCTCATTTACATATAGAATTAACCGAAAATGACGACAAAACAACGAACGTAAAAGGATTATATGGTCCAGATCAAACCGTTTGGACTTTTTTTATGTTTCTACATTTTATAATTGCAGGTGTTTTTTTGATTTTTTCAATGATTGCTTATTCGCATTGGAGATTAAAACAATCTACAACTTTAGATTTTGTGATAATGGGATTAATGATAGTTTTTTGGTTTGCTTTGTATTTTCAGGCTAGAATTAACCGAAAAAAATGCCAACCTCAAATGCATGAGCTTTACAAATTAATGGATAGGGTTGTTAGGTTTTAATATATTAGAAAAGCCAATAAAAAATTATATATTATTTCTGATTATATCCAAAACGTCTTAATTGATACTCACTACTTCTCCAATCTTTATTGACTTTCACATATAATTCAATGTGAATTTGTTTTCCAAAGAATTTTTCTAAATCGGCACGAGATTGCATTCCCACTTTTTTCAAAGCACCACCTTTGTGACCAATGATAATTCCTTTTTGTGTATCTCTTTCCACCATAATCACAGAACGAATTCTAATGATTTTTTCATCTTCTATAAATTCTTCGGTTTCAATTTCAACAGCATAAGGAATTTCCTTATCGTAATTCAAAAGAATTTTTTCTCGAATGGTTTCATTCACAAAGAAACGTTCAGGTTTATCTGTTAAAGCATCTTTTGGATAATAAGCTGGTGAAACAGGTAATAATTCTTTAATTGTATTAAAAACAGTCTCTACATTAAAATTCTCTAAAGCAGAAATTGGAATAACTGTAGCATTTGGTACTTTTTCTTTCCAAAAATCAACTTGCTCTTCTAATTGTTCTTGATTTGATTTATCAATTTTATTCAACAATAATAAAACAGGAATTTTCGAATAAATAATTTTATTAAAGAAAGCCTCATCTTTTAAGTCCTTCTCTCCTATTTCCACCATATAAATAAGAATATCTGCATCTTCAAAAGCACTTTTAACAAAATTCATCATCGAACTTTGCAATTCATAAGCTGGTTTTATAATTCCAGGTGTATCTGAAAAAATAATTTGAAAATCATCTCCATTTACAATTCCTAAGATTCGATGACGCGTTGTTTGTGCTTTACTAGTTATAATTGACAAACGCTCTCCTACTAAGGCATTCATTAGAGTTGATTTTCCTACATTAGGATTTCCGATGATGTTTACAAAACCTGCTTTGTGATCCATAGTTTCTTATTGTTTTTGCAAAGGTAGTCATATCAACGCAATAGATAAAATAAAAACAATATTTAAAAAAGGTTTGTTTATTCAAATATTCATTGTATTTTTGCACTCACAAATCGCGGGATAGAGCAGTAGGCAGCTCGTCGGGCTCATAACCCGAAGGTCACAGGTTCGAGTCCTGTTCCCGCTACTAAGAAACTTCAATTGAAAAATTGGAGTTTTTTTATTTTAATAAGTTATGAAATTTTTTCTTAAAGATTAAAAAATCATATTTATTATTTATTATAAAAATATTAAACTACATTTGCACCCAATTTGAATAAAAACCTGGAAGTCATCAAATTAAACATGACTTTTTTTATTGCTTTACTATGAATACTAAAAAAATTGCTGAGTACAGAAAATTATTAAACGTAGACAAAAACGTTACTCTTAAAGAACTAAAAACTATCTACAGAAACAACATGAAGGAAGACCATCCTGATACGATTGCAGATGCAGATGAAAGGTTAATTGCAGAAGAAAGAAGCAAAAATGTAATTGAAGCGTATCACTTTTTAGTTAGTATTGCCCCAGAAACGCAAGAAAAAGTAAAAGAATCTTATGAAGCAACAATAAAAAACTTTAATATAGAGGATTTTTACATGGACAACACTGTTTTGTATATTCAATTTCTTGATGGTTCTAAATTTGAATATTTTGGAGTTCCAAGAAACACATATATAAAAATGGTAAATGCAGAATCACCAAGTCGTTTTGCAAGAAGACATATTTACACTAATTTCTTATACAGAAGTTCAAGCAAATTGGTTGCTGAAGTATAGATATAATAAAATTATAACATGAAAAGCCATCACACATTTGATGGCTTTTTTTATGCCTAAAATTAACAATTGTTTATGGCATCATTAAATTTTCTATTTTTGATGTACTAACCAATAAACTTTAATTAATTATGGAAATGAATTACTTAGCTATTTTAGTAGCTGCTTTATCAAGTTTTATTGTCGGATTCATTTGGTACAATCCAAAAGTATTTGGAAAGATTTGGATGAACGAAATAGGAATGACAGAAGAAAAAGCCAAACAAGGAAATATGGCTAAAATTTTTGGTCTTACTTTTATCTTTGCGCTAATGTTTGCTTTTATGATGCCAACCATTACAATTCACCAAATTGGTGCTGTACAATTAGCTGGTGGAAATGATAATGACCAAGCATTAATTACCTTTTTACAAGCACATGGAGAAAAATTTAGAGACTTTAAACATGGTGCTCTTCATGGTTTTATTGCGGGCTTATTTTTAGCTTTACCAATAATTGCTACAAATTCGCTTTTTGAACAGAAATCATGGAAATACACTTTAGTAACTGCTGGTTATTGGGTTGTTGTTATGACAATAATGGGAGCTATAATTTGCGGATGGAAATAATTGAAATAAAAAAAGGGAAACATTTTGCGTGTTTCCCTTTTTTATTAAAATCAATGAAAATAACTACTCTTTAATTGACAAAGTAACCGGATTTTCTTTTATACTTTTATTTGTAACAATTAATATTTGTTCTTTTTCTCCTAATAGAACCTTTTCTTTACTATTACTTTTATACATCTGTAATTTGAATCTATCCAAACTAACAAGTGATGAATCAGCATAATCTTTGAAATTATTTAATGATAAATTTAATGCCGTTAGCTTAGTCATTTTTTCTAACGAAGGAATTGTTCCATTCAACTTGTTATCAAACAAACTAAGATTTTCTAACTTTGTTAAATTTGCTACATCTGAATTCAATTCACCATTAAATGAATTACTGTTTAACAATAGCTCCTTTAAATTATTCAACTTATATAAGCCTTGAGGTAGCTCACCTGTTAAGCTATTATTAAACAAAGACAAAAGCTCAAGATTTTTCAGTTCCCCAATAGATTCTGGTAATTGTCCTGAAAGTTGATTCATAAAAATTTCTAAACTCACTAATGATTTTGCGTTTCCAATAGTATTAGGTAATTTTCCTGAAAATGAATTGAATGATAAATTAAGATTTTTAAGATTTGTCAAATTAAAAATTTCAGAAGGCACTTCCCCATTTAATTTATTTTTGAAGACATTAAAAGTTTCCAAATACACTAAATTCTTAATTGAACTATCAATTTTTCCCTCTAAATTATTAGAAACTAAAGAAATCGAAATCACCTTATTATCTCTAATTGTAACACCATACCAAGTTTCAACAGGTTGGTTTAAATTCCATTTTGTAGTCCAATTTTGACCATTTGTTGATTGATTAAAAGCAATCAAAGCTTGTTTTTCTTTATCAGAAATTGAAGCAAAAAGCGAACTTGATACTAAAAGAAACGCTATAAGTAAGTTATTAATTTTCATGATACAATAAATTTGGGGTTATTGATACAGCTAAAGTACAAGAGAATACGTTAATAGAAATAAGAAATTCATAAAAAATTACGAAATCATCAAAAATATGCGGTTAAACCGTAAAAAATAAACAAAAAACAACTTCAATTACGGTAAAACCGTAAATAAAAATCAACCTATTACATAGAATTATTAAATTATCCTTAAAATACAATTCAAATGAAAAGGTTGTTTTATATTTGAAAAAAAGAAAAATTATCAAAACGTTTACAATTTACAACTCCATAGAACGTCTTCCTGATGAATGGGATTTAATGGCTCAAGAAAACATATTTCTTTCTAAAAATTACTTAATGGTTTTGGAAAAATCAGCACCGTTAAATATGCAATGCCATTTTATTGGAGTTTTTAAAAATGGAGTTCTTGCTGGAATAGCTTTGACACAATTTTTGAATTTAAACTTACTTCAATCATTTGGGGAAAGAGACAATTGCTTTAAAACTTCCGTTAGAAATTTTGTGTTTAAGAACTATTCTTCGCACGTTTTATTTATTGGTAATAATATGCTAACTGGTCAAAATGCGTATGTGATTTCTGATGCAATTTCCAATGCAGAAATGATTGAAGTTTTAAAATTAGCTGTTGAAGATTTAAAAATTGAATTTAAAAATCAAAAAACGAAAGTTCATTTAACCGTTTTTAAAGATTTTGACACTAAAACTTCGAATGAAATTATTCCTACTTTAAAAGAGTATTACAAATTTACTACTCAGCCAAATATGATTTTTGAGATTTCTGAAAAATGGAAAACAGAACAAGATTATATTGATGCTTTGAGTAAAAAATACCGCGATCAATTCAAACGAGCTAGAAAGAAAATTTTAGATATAACCAAAAAGAAATTGTCATGTGAAGAAATTAAAGAACATGAAGAAACAATTAATGAATTATATCATCATGTGGCACAAAATGCTCCTTTTAACACTTTCTTTTTAGCTGAAAATCATTTTTGTGAATTCAAGAGATTACTTAAAGATGACTTTTTATTTTATGGATATTTCCTTGAAGAAAAAATGATTGGATTTAATACTTTAGTAAAAAATGGAAAGGCAATGGACACCTATTTTTTAGGTTATGATGAAACTATCCAACGTGAAAAAATGTTATATTTAAACATGTTGTATGACATGATTGCTTATTCAATAAAAAAAGAATTTAAAGAAATTATCTTTGCACGAACTGCTTTAGAAATAAAAAGTTCTGTAGGTTCAAAACCAGTAGATATGTTTGGTTTTATAAGGCATTCCAACAAAATAATTGACTTTATAATTGCCAAATTGTTTGTGTTTTTAGAGCCTAAAACTGTTTGGAATCAACGTCACCCGTTTAAATAAAATCACAAAACAGCAATTTTCATCTGACTTGGTAGAATAGACACTTCTAATCGATCTTCTTCACCAAAATATTCACCGTCTATTTGAAAACTGATTTTTCTTGATGTTGTTATGGTTGCTTTATCAGTAGAATAAATATCAACTTCTTCAGATTCTTCTGTTAAATTACCAGTTACAATTTTTCCAATAGTAAACAAATCCACATTTTTTATGACAATTATTTCAAATTTCCCATCATTAATTAGCCCATAAGGATTAATTGTAACTCCAGTTCCATATTTTTGAGAGTTAGCAATTACAATCATTTGAGCCTCACAAAAAATCTTTTTTTCTTCAAATTCTATTTCAGTTTTAAAGTGCTCTTCTGATTCACTAAGTGTTGGCACAACTTTCAAAGCATAACCTAATTTTCCTCTAATTGAACCGTTTTCATAATTTTTTACAAGTAAAGCATTCAATCCTATGTCACTTAAATGCAAACTTTTTTTCTTATTGATTTCAACCATATCAATTTCGATATAATCATTTTGAAGAGCAACTCTAATATTTTCTTCTAAAATTGAAGGCAAATTTAAATCAATAGCCAAACCGTTTGCAGATCCTGCCGGAATAATTCCAAAAATCACATCTTTTTCTTCTAGTGCTTCACCAACCATTTTTACAGTACCATCGCCACCAGCAATTATAACTCTTTCTGGTTTAATTTCTTCATATAGTTTCTGAATTTCGTTCTCATCATTTGCACCAGTTGTAAGATAAACAACAATTTCAATATCTAATTCCTTCGCGAAAGCAATAGTTTTTTCAGAAATTTCAGATTTATCCAAATCTCCCGAAATTGGATTTATCACTAAAATGTATTTCTTTTTTGTTGTCATTGTACGTATTCCTAAATAATTTGTAATTTGTGAAACGAAACTCAAATGTATAAAAATAAATGAAACCTGTGCTAAAATTATATCGTGGCTACTCAAATGACCAAGAATTAATTATTATGGGTCATGTTTTCAAACCAACTACGCAAGCAGATTATGACTTTCAGAAGAAAAATTTCAAAAATGCTCAATCCATAATCAAACTTTTTCAGATAAAGACAAAAGCTAATGCAGATGTTTATTTGGAAATAAATAATGAAGTGATTCATTCCAAAACCTTAGAAGATGGGTATTTTAAATTTTGTGTTCCTTTAAAAAAAAATGCTGATTTTGGATGGATTAAATACAGCGTTTTTATAAAACATGAAAACGAAATTATCAGAGTAAATTCAAGTTATATTAGGCCAACTCAAGGAAAATTTGGTTTTATTTCAGATATTGATGACACTTTTTTAATATCACACACTAGAAATCCTTTGAAAAAGATTTATGTTTTACTTTTTAAAAATGTTTATAGCAGAAAGGTTTTTGAAGATGTTGTTGATCATTATAGAGTTTTACGTTCAGCTGGACGAATAAATAAAGAAGAAGAAAATGCTTTTTTTTATGTATCGAGTAGCGAATGGAATTTATATGGATTAATTACACAATTTGCAGACATTCACAAACTCCCAAAAGCTGTTTTGTTACTAAAAAAAATTAAAACTAGTTTAACTCAATTATTCTTTACAGGTCGCGGAAGTCACAATCATAAATTCGACAAAATAAAACATATTTTAGAATTTTATCCAGATTTAAAATATGTTTTATTAGGTGATGATTCTCAACAAGATCCTAAATTATATGAAGATATCTGTAAAATTTTTCCTCTGCACATAAAAGCTGTTTACATTAGACAAGTTGGAAGCAATAAAAAGAGTAAAACACAAAAGGTTTTAGAAAACATTTCTACTTTAGATGTGGCTACATGTTATTTCAAATCGAGTCAAGAAGCCATTCAACATTCAAAAGAAATTGGATTGATTGATTAATTTATTGAGTCAATTTCTTCTTGTACAACTTCCCAATCTTCAAGTAATTGATCTAGCTCTTTCTTTTTCTTTTCGTAAGCCGTAAAAAAAGCAGCATTTTCAATCAATTTATCATAGTTTGAAGCCAATTCTTTATCATCTTTTTGAATATTGATTTCCAAATCTTTAATTTGACTTTCAATTTTACTTAAACGATTTTGAAGAGATTTTGCTTTCTTTTGATCTTCGTAAGAAACTTTATTATTGGTCTTAGGTTCTTCTTTTTTAGCTATATCTTTTTTCTCCACTTCACGCATGTTTTCCATGTTGCGTTGTTCTAAGAAGAAATTGATATCACCCAAATATTCTTTAATTTTTTGATCTTTAAATTCATAAACAATATTTGACATACCTTGTAAAAAATCTCTATCGTGAGAAACTAAAAGTAAAGTTCCTTCAAACTTTTGCAAAGCAGCTTTTAATACGTTTTTAGATTTAATGTCCAAATGATTTGTTGGCTCATCCATTACCAAGACATTGATAGGTTGCAACAACAATTTACACAAAGCCAAACGATTTCTTTCACCACCAGAAAGCACTTTTACTTTCTTTTCCACATCATCACCACCAAACAAAAAAGAACCCAACATATCTCTAACCTTTGAACGATTCGTATCTGTTGCAGCATCTTCCATGGTTCGAAGCAATGTAATTTCACCATCTAAATATTCAGCTTGATTTTGCGCAAAATAACCTAGTTGTACATTGTGACCTAATTTGATATTTCCTTCATATTCAAATTCGTTTACAATTGCTTTAATAAAAGTCGATTTTCCTTGACCATTTTGACCAACGAAAGCAATTTTACTTCCACGTTCTACTAGTAAAGAAATGTCCTTTAAAATGGTTTTATCTCCATAAGCTTTTGTTACATTTTCAGCTTCAACAACAACTCTTCCTGGAACTTGAGAAACCGGAAACGATATATTCATAACTGAATTATCATCTTCATCAACTTCAATTCGCTCAACTTTATCAAGTTTTTTAATTAAAGATTGAGCCATTGATGCTTTAGAAGCTTTTGCTCTAAACTTTTCAATTAACTTCTCAGTTTCTTCAATCTTTTTAGCTTGATTTTTTTGGGTAGCTAATTGTTTTTCACGAATTTCATGACGCAAATCAAGATATTGTGAATAAGGTTTATTGAAATCGTATGCTTTTCCTAAGGAAATTTCGATAGTTCTATTGGTGACATTATCCAAAAACATTTTATCATGTGAAACAATTACCACAACTCCAGCAAAATTTCTTAGAAAACCTTCTAGCCAAATAATACTTTCGATATCCAAGTGATTCGTTGGTTCGTCTAAAAGTAAAATATCGTTCGTTTGAAGTAACAGTTTCGCTAATTCAATACGCATTCTCCAACCACCAGAAAAAGTAGAAGTTAAATTATCAAAATCTTCACGTTTGAAACCAAGTCCTAAAAGGATTTTCTCTGTGTTTCCAACATAATTATAACCACCTAATATTTCATAATGATGGGTTAAATCACTTAATTCTTCTATTAATTCAGAATAAGATTGACTTTCATAATCAGTTCTTGTAGCTAATTGATGGTTTATTTCATCGATTCGAAATTCCACTTTTTTTATTTCTTCAAAAGCTTGATAAGCTTCTTCCAAAACTGTTCTTCCTTCTTCAAAGTCAATATCTTGACGAAGAAAGCCCATTTTAACTTCTTTTTCGGTTGCGATTACACCAGAATCTGGTTTGAAATCTCCAGCTAAAATTTTTAGCATCGTTGATTTTCCTGCACCATTTTTTCCGACAAGTCCTACTCTATCTCCTGCACCTAATCTAAAAGTGACTTCTTCAAATAAAAATGTTCCACCAAATGAAACCGATAAATTATGTATGTTAAGCATTATAATATGTTACAATTGTTGCAAAGATAAATTGTTCTTATTGTATCTTTGTATAAAATTTTTTGCAAATGTTAAAAAAAGGATTCAAACTAAATAGTATTTTAACAGGAAGTTGTCCAAAATGCCAAGAAGAAAGCATGTATTTGGATAAAAACCCTTATAATTTAGGCAATATTTATAAAATGCATGAAAAGTGTAGCCATTGTAATTTAAAATATAGCATTGAGCCATCATTTTTTTATGGAGCAATGTATGTCAGTTATAGCTTAGGAGTTGCTTTTTCAGTTGCAGCTTTTATTATTTCTTTTGTGTTTTTTGGAAGTACATTAATGACAGCTTTTATTGCTATTGTAATTACTTTGGTAGTCTTAATGCCTGTAATAATGAGATTGGCTCGAAATATTTGGATTAATATGTTTATCTCCTATAAAAAAGACTGGAAAGAAAATAAAGAAATTATTTAAGATTTCTTTTTTTGTAAACTCTTTCAATATTTATTTCGTTTTCTAAAGGTAAATTTTCTGTTATATTTTTGAATAATTGCGTTGCTAAATATGGACCTAGCATGACACCTCTTGTGCCCAAACCATTTAAAACGTACAAATTTTTATGTTCATGATGTGAGCCCACTAAAGGTCTTCTATCTCTAACTGTAGGACGAACTCCTGCAAAATGTTTTATAACTTCAAAATCACAACTGATTAATTCTTGTAAATTTTCAATTAATTCTTTTTTACCTTCCTCAGTTGGATTGTTTGTTTTATCTTTCCAATCATAAGTCGCACCAACTTTATATAAATCATTTCCTAAAGGAAGTAAAAAAATATTAGATTTGATTACGAGTTTCAAATCCAAATTAGCCGCTTTAATGATTAACAATTCGCCTTTTGTTCCATCAAGTGGTAAATCATTAAAAAATGGATTAGAATGCAAGCCAAAGCCTTCTGCGAATATGATGTTTTTTGCTTGTATATTTTTGTATTGAATAAAATCCTCATTAAATACAATTGCATTGTATTCAAATCTATCAGAGCAATAGAGCTTATTTTTAAGTAAATAGTTAGAATAATTATCAATTAAAGATGCAACATCTAAATAACCAGTTTCCAAAACCTCACCAAAACCAAAAGAAGAGTTTATATGAGAAATATTTTCTGTAATCAATTGCGATGAAAGAAATGGTGCTAAATTGGGTTTATCTGCTGCTTGAAACCAATTGTTTTGTTCTTCCACAGAAGCTAATCTTCTATAGATTGGAATTTTAAAATCAAAATTAAAGTTCAATTTTTCTTCGATAGCTTTATATAATGGAAAAGCAATTTCAAGTTGTTCTTTTGCTTTCCAAACTTCACTGAATCTTTTTAAAACTACAGGATTATACAATCCACCTGCGATTTTTGAAGAAGGCTGTGAATTATCATCAAATACCAAAATAGATTTATTATTTTGAATTGCAATTTCAGCAAAGCAAATTCCCGCTAATCCATTTCCAACTATAATAAAATCAATCATGGTGTAAAAGTAAAAAACTCTTATCAAATTAATGATAAGAGTTTTGTATTATTTAAATTTAAGATCTTTTAGTAACTCCACATATCTTGTTCGAAGTTTCTAATTTTCTCTTTAATTCTATCTGATTCCAACAATTGCATTTGAGCATTTTCCTTCATGTACTCACTGATTTTTCTATCACCTTGTACGTTTTCTTCTTGATAAATTGTAGCATTAAATCTACGAGCATTTAACAAGTGATCAAATGAAATTGGAGCTGATGAGTTTTTATCATTGAAAGCATAGTTTTCATGTAAAACATCTCTAACTGATGGGAAAAATACCCAAAACAAATCAACATAATCTTTCTCTTCTTGATCCATTGTATATACATCAGGAATAACAGGACAAATACCAAGCATTCTATACTTTAATTCACCTTGTCTTTTATCAAAGTACCAACGACCTACAATTTTGTAAGCATCTACGTCAATAGCTTTTAATTCAGTAACGTTAATATATTGTTCGTCAATTTTTTTTGCACCAGATTTATATGCTTCGTAATCTTCGTTCATTTGATCATAACCACCAATAGTAGTATCAATCTTCACAAAAGAAGCTTCAATTTCTTTAAGCTCTTTTTTTGCTGTAAAATAACTAGAATTATAAACTTCTGTAATATTACCTGAACGAATATTATCAACTAATACAGAATATAATGCTTTTCTGTTTGTCCCTAAAGATTCATCGATAGGATAATACATTGGAAAATTTACTCTTTCGTCAAGATCAATTATTTCCCATACTGTTTTTCCAAACAACACATCTCTATCATCTACATATCCATAAGGTAGTGGTTTATCATTATCAGAATTTAACTGTGCTTCTGATTTTTTACCAATTTGATCTGGAGTTTTAGCATTCAATAAGTTAGATTGAGCAGAAACTGACATCGAACCTAAGAATAAAATCGCTAAAAATAAATTTTTGTAATTCATTATATAAAATATTAGTTTTTAATAAAACTCAAATAATGTAAAATTATTGTATTTCGAAAGTACAAGCTGAAGCAGGTTTAACTGCTTGTTGAATTCCAGAGAAAGATGCTTTAATGTTATTAATAACAATTACATCACCTCTTTTTGCAGTTTTAATAGCTGCTCTTGCTCTACCATCCATTCTGTTTCCATTAACCACAATTGTTGGTTGACCTGGAACTTTAATTGTAAATTGTGTAACGTTAACAGATACTGGGAAATCAAAATCCTCTAAATCTGCAGAGACAGAAACTGATTCAAGATTTGATGCTGATCCTTTAGCTGCAACTTCACCTCTTACTTTACCAGTTGGAGCTGGTAAGTTTTTAATTCTAAAAGGTTTTTTATCAGATACTGTAGTACCATCAGGTAACGTTGCAGATGCAGTAATTACAACTTCTGTTCCAGAACCTGGTTTTAAGTTATATTTACCATTAGAACCACCAGACATTCCTGGAGCACTAGCTCTAACTTTATCATTAGCAACACCAGGGAAAGATACTGTTATAGGGTTATCAACACCTCTATAAACTACATTCATCTTATCAGCAGAAATTGTAGCTGAATTTGGACGTGGAACTACTACATAAGTACCATTAAATTTTAAAGGAATAGTTTTCCCATCTTCAATAAATGTAAACTCTCCACCAATTTTTTGTTCTCCTACAGCACCAGCAGTTAAATCAATTATAGCTTGTCCTGTTGCTGGATCTAATTTAGCACCAGTTACATTTTCTGGTTTAGTGTTTTCGTCATAACGACCTAAAACCACTTTTCCTGTAACTTTTTCACCTGAGAAATAAGCATTTTTATCTAAAACTACAATTGCTTGATATTTACTGTAAGATGCTGTTTCAACTGCTGCTTTTCCTAATGCAACACTTATTACATCAGATTCTGCTTTTTTAGCATCATTTTGCCAAGCTGACAATTTCGCTAAAGAAGCAATTGCTGGAAAACCTTTAAAATGGTAATCTAAAAATTTAATTTTAATACCTTCTTTATTAGCAACGTCTGATAATTCAAATTTTGAATTAATCTCGTTTAAAATTGGAGCATATTTTTTATCAGATAAAGCTGCTTTCATTTCAGTTTTATAAGTTTCAATAGCTGAAATAACTTCATTACCTCTTTTAGTGTAACCTTCACCTGTGAACCAACTGTTATTTAAATTATCAGCTTTATCCATTGACTCATAAGGTAATTTACCATCTTCAGGCTCCACACCTTTTAAAACTTCAGCTTTTAAAGTTCCAACAAAATCGTAAAACTTTTTTGTTGCAGCCTCAACTTGGTGAGCTGTTTTTGCTGCTTTTTCAAACTCACCTTTTGCTTCAACAGCTTTTGCATCAAGAGCACCTAACATTTGCTGATTATTTGAAACTGCAGATTTATTAGATTCTTCAAATCTTTCATTCATCAAACCAAATGCTGAAAGCACTTCTTTTGACATATTCATTGCTAACATTGCGATGAAAACCAGATACATTAGGTTAATCATCTTCTGTCTAGGGGTTAATTTTCCTCCTGCCATTTTGTTTTGTGTTAATTAGTTTTTTAATTAATAAATTTTATTTAATAGATAAAACCAATTATCCTCTGTTACTCATAGCTGTTAACATACCACCGTAAACTGAGTTTAAAGATGCGATGTTAGAAGTCATACTTTGCATTTGCTCTTTTAATTTAGCAGCGTTATCTGCAATTTCTTTATTAGCTTCTGCATTTCTGTTTGCGCTTTCTAATTGTAATTTATATAAACTATTTAAAGATTCTAATTGAGAAGCTGCCATTGACATTTCTTCGCTATATTTCTTTTGAGAAGCAATTGAGTCAACTGTAGGAGCTATATTTTTAGCTGCACCTTCAAAGTTTTTAATACTGTTAGATAAACTAGACATCAAATCACCATCGATTTTAGCTTCTTTTAACATTGTATCTAGTTTTTGAGACAATAAACCTTGAGCTTCTGCAGGGTTTTCTTGTTTAGCTTTTTTAGAAGAAACCTGGCCTCCTGCTAATTCAGGATATACTAATGACCAATCAAGTTCTTGAGGTGGAGCTTCAAAAGCTGATAATGCAAAAATTGCCGCTTCTGTTACTAGACCTATTGTTAACATTACTGTTCCAGTAAGAGGACCTATTTCGAAGTGAGCAATTTTAAACAATGCTCCTATAATTACAATTGCAGCACCCATACCGTAGGCGAAATTCATGATTTTTGGTGATAATAAAGCCATAATAATTTAATTTAGTTAAGTTTTTTAATTTAGTTAAGTTTAATATAATATAGTTTGATTAATATTCTTGATTATTGACCAGTAGTTTGAGTACCCATATAATCTTGTACTGTTCTGAAACCGATATAACTTCTAGCAGAATCTGCATATTCGAAATCACGAGTTGCATTTTGTAAATTATAAGCAACATCTTTCCAAGAACCTCCTCGTATAACTTTACGTTGGTTTTTTCTATCTGGAACGTTTGGATTCATTGTTGAAACAAACTCATATGCTCCTGGATCATAAGAAGTTTCAGTCCATTCAGAAACATTTCCTGCCATATTGTATAGGTTAAAGTTGTTTGCCTCATAAGACTTAGCTTCAACAGTATATAAAGCACCGTCAGCTGCATAATCACCTCTGTTTGGCTTGAAGTTTGCCAAGAAACATCCTCTATCACTATGAGCATAAGGACCTCCCCAAGGGAAAGTTGCAGATTCAATACCTCCACGAGCGGCATATTCCCACTCAGCTTCAATTGGCAATCTAAATTGGTTAATTAAATCTCTACCTTTTTTAGTTTTAATGTAAGCGTTTTTCTTTAAAGTTCTCCATGCACAAAATGCTTTAGCTTGTTTCCAAGAAACCCCAACCACAGGATAATCTCCATAAGCTTGGTGCCAAAAATAATCATTATGCATAGGCTCGTTATAAGAATAAGCAAAATCTTTAATCCAAACTGTAGTATCTGGATATATTTCAACAGGCTCAGTTTTCTTTAAGAAGCCTTTTCTACCTTTTTGCTTAACTGCTTCATTCAGGTCAACTTCAGTATATCTAAATTTCAACTTTGCCACATCAATTGTTCTTAAACCATTATATGATTCAGCAGCTGGCAAATACATTGAATCCATTACCTCTACATAATACTCATCTGGGTATTTTTGAGGATCTTGAATTAACTTTACTTTTCTATTTAATTTTCTACCCGCATATGGATCATCATCTGAACCAATACTGTAATAGTTCTCATACATATATTTGTCGTACGGAGACATGTTTGCTGGATCAGCATCATTAAATGCAAATTCACCAATACCTTCACCAGTACCAGGCTTTTGACCCATCTCATCAGCCAAAATTGCCAACCTTGTTCTAATTGTTGAGTCTTTAACCCATTCTACAAATGAGCGATATTCAGCATTGGTAATTTCTGTTTCATCCATATAAAACGAACGTACAGTTACTGTTTTAGTTGGTGCATCTTGCATATTAGCAGGATCATCATCTGATTTTCCCATTATAAAAGCTCCACCAGGAACTAATGTCATACCGTATGGCTTTTCAGGATGCCATTTTCTACCTTTAACTCCTACAAGCTCTCCTTTATCTCCACCACCACAACTTGCGAGGATTGAAACAAATAATGAAAATACTATGAACTTCTTCATATTAAATTTGGGTTAAATATTTATTTTATTTTAAGGGCGTAAACCTATTTATTTTATTTGACAAAAACAATACTTTACTAAAAAAATCACAAAATTTCTTTAAAACACACCATTTATTGTCAATTAACGCTTTTATTATTTATTTATTGTATTAAATACAATTTTTTCTTTGTGCTTTCCACCATCTATTTGGAATTTCTTGTTGTGTTGCAAGAATATAATCCTCATTCGAACATGGTAATAACGTATTTCTTTTTAATTTATTGCTTGAATTGGTGTGTGGAATTTCAATCCACCATCTTTCAGAATAATTGCTTTTATAAAAAACCAACTCTTCATTTTCAATTGGAACAATATATTTAATAAAATTTTCTCTTGTTCCAATAGGATATTCTCTAGATCTATAATGGTATCCTTCGATGAAATACCAAATTACTTGAGAAATAAGCACTGCTTCTTCTTTTGTATTATTATGATTAAATATTCCAAACGAAGAAATTTTATCACTAATTCCAGAATACCGTGCTAATATACATATTTCTTTTCCATTAAAACCATTTGGAACAAAAGGATTTTTATTTCCAGAAGCACTTGATTTAACCGATCTCATATCTATACTAACAATATCAGCATCTCTAAACACTGGTTCTGCGATAGTTGTATTATATGAAACTTCTCCTAACCTATAAGCTTCGAAATATAATTTTTCTATTAAATCTATTTCTTCTTGTGAATTATAATAAGTTTGATACCCAATATTACTATAGTTAAACAAATTATTAGGCTCTTCAACAATCATTTTTGACAAGTAAGAATCTGCAATGTTTGTATTTTGTCCGTTTTCGAAATCAAATTTAGAATCAACAGCAACGAGATTAACCATTTGATCAAGATTATCATAAGCCCTATACATGGCATATGTTAAATCTTGACTTCCTCCTATTACTATAGGTATAATTCTTTTTTTAATTAATTCAGCACAAATCGTTTTTACCACATAATATGTATCTTCAATTGAACTTCCTGCAATAACATCTCCTAAATCATAAATAGAAGTATTCCAATTTCCTGGAAACATATTGTAAAACTGCAATCTGATTTCGTCTAAATATTCTAAAGTATTATGTGTATTCAAACCTCTATTATCTAAAACTCCAATAATTGCAATTGTTTCTCCCTCTAAAACTGGAGTTTCTTGATTGGTATGAAATATAACTTTCTTTCCCAATGCTTGATTAGACACTCTATGAATATCTATAAGTAAATCATCAGATAATGGTTGTAAAAAATCAAACATATACTATTTCTTTTTTGCAGTAGTTTTCTTTTTTGTAGGCAATTTCTTCTTTGCAGCTGTTTTCTTTGCAGGGGCTTTCTTTTCAATTAAATCTTTTACTTCATCTAATGTCATTGCAGTAGCATCAATATCTTTGCTTAATTCAATTTTAACCTTACCTTTCAAGATAACACTTCTACCCCATCTAGCTTTTTCGACACGAATTCCTTCTTCTTTCCAATCATGAATTACTTTGTCTATTTCTTTTTGAATTTTATCTTTAATCAACTCATTCATATCTGCTTGAGTTAATTTATCAAAATTGTATTTCTTATTTACATTGATAAACATTCCGTTCCACTTGATAAAAGGACCGAAACGACCAACCCCTTTTTGAATTGGCAATGAATCATATGTTCCAACTGGAGCATCGGCTTCTTCTTTTTCGGCAATTAATTCTTTAGCTCTGTCAAATGTTACATCTAAAGGGTCTTCTCCTTTTGGCAATGATATAAAAACTTTTCCAAATCGAACATAAGGACCAAAACGTCCATTATTAACCTCAACTTCTTCTCCTTTATATATACCTAAGTTTTTTGGCAATAAAAACAAGTTTAAAGCTTCTTCTAAGGTGATAGTTCCAATATTCTGATCTGGACTTAAACTTGCGAATTGTTTTTCCTCATCCTCTGCGTCTCCAATTTGAGCCATTGGTCCAAACTTCCCTAATCTAACCGAAATAGGCTTTCCTGATTTAGGATCTGTTCCTAAAATTCGCTCTCCACTTTCTCTATCAGCATTTTCTTCAACATCTACAACATTTGGATGAAATTTAGAATAAAATTCATTCATCATATTTGTCCAATCAATATTTCCTTCAGCTATTTCGTCAAAGTCTTGTTCAACTTTTGCGGTGAAATTATAATCTAAAATAGCCGAGAAATTTTTAACCAAAAAGTCATTTACAATTGTTCCTATATCTGTTGGAACCAATTTTCCTTTATCTGAACCTGTATTTTCTGTGAGAACTTTAGATTTAATTTCGCTACCTAATAAAGTAAATTGCGTATATTTTCTTTCTACACCTTCTGAACTTCCTTTTTCAACATAATTTCTATTGATGATTGTTGAGATTGTTGGAGCATATGTAGAAGGACGTCCAATTCCTAATTCTTCTAACTTTTTCACTAGAGACGCTTCTGTATATCTTGATGGTGGTCGAGAAAAGCGTTCTGTAGCTTGGATAAATGTATTTGTTACCTTTTCATTAACTTTCATTGCTGGAAGTAAACCATCTTGTTCTTCCTCGTCATCATCATGACCTTCTAAGTACACTTTTAAAAAACCTTCAAATTTGATAACTTCTCCGCTTGCTGTAAAAGTTTCGTTATGATTATTGGCTTCAATCTTTACGTTTGTACGTTCTAATTGAGCATCGCTCATTTGAGAAGCTAGAGTTCTTTTCCAAATCAAATCATACAATCTAGCTTGATCTTTATCTATATTTACAGTATGTTGAGTCATATCCGTTGGACGAATCGCTTCGTGGGCTTCTTGAGCACCTTTACTTTTAGTATTAAAATTTCTTGGCTTACTGAATTCTTTACCATAAGAACGAATAATTTCCTCTTCTGCAGCTTTCATTGCATCTTGAGAAAGATTAACACTATCGGTTCTCATATAAGTGATCAAACCCGCTTCGTATAAACGTTGAGCAATTTGCATAGTAATTCCAACTGGTAAATATAATTTTCGAGCTGCTTCTTGCTGCAAAGTTGAAGTTGTAAATGGTGCCGCAGGAGTCTTCTTGGTAGGCTTAGTTTCTAAATCCGCTACTTTGAAATTTGAACCAACATTCTTTTTTAAGAAATATTCCGCTTCTTTTTTTGTTGCAAAGTTCTTTGGTAATTTTGCTTTAAAGCTTTTTCCTGCTTCTGTTGTAAATTCTGCAGTAATACTATAAGTTCCAACGGCATTAAAATCTTGAATTTCTCTCTCACGTTCTACAATTAGTCGAACAGAAACCGATTGCACACGTCCAGCAGATAAACCACCTTTTACTTTTTTCCAAAGTACTGGTGATAATTCATAACCCACTAATCTATCTAAAACTCTACGAGCTTGTTGTGCATTTACCAAGTCATAATTAATATCTCTTGGGTTTTCAATTGCTTTTAGAATCGCTGATTTTGTAATTTCGTGAAAAACTATACGTTTTGTTTTCTTTTTGTCTAATTTTAATTCTTCTGCTAAATGCCAAGAAATCGCTTCTCCTTCTCGGTCTTCATCGGAAGCCAACCAGACCATATCGGCATTTTTAGAAAGCGTTTTTAATTTACTTACAAGTGCTTTTTTATCGGAAGAAACTTCATACTTTGGCTTAAAACCATTTTCTACATCTACCCCTATTTCTTTCGAAGGCAAGTCGGCAATATGTCCATAACTTGACTCTACTTGAAAATCTTTCCCTAGAAATCTCTCGATTGTTTTTGCCTTTGCAGGTGACTCAACGATTACTAAATTCTTTGCCATTCTGATTTTTTATTTGTCGCAAAAGTATGGGTTTTTTTTAAATTTTGATGTTTTGAAGCTTTTTTTATGTTTTTTTACAACATTTTTTAAAATAAGAGAACCTTTAAAACTTGTAAAAATTAGTTAAACTAACTCTGACAACTTGTCATATTTTGTATTTTAGTATTATATTTGCCATCCGAAATATAGGAATTTTGAATATGGAAAAGGTAATTGACGAAAACAAACAAGGAGAAACTTTAGTCCTTGAACAAAAAAACACCAACACAAAGAAACTTTTTATCGAAAGTTACGGATGCGCTATGAATTTTTCTGATAGTGAAATTGTTGCTTCAATATTAAACGATCAAGGCTACAACACTACACAAGTACTTGAAGAAGCAGATTTAGTTTTAGTGAATACTTGTTCAATTAGAGACAAAGCAGAGCAAACCATTCGTAAAAGATTAGAAAAATATAATGCTGTTAAACGTGATGTAAACCCAAAAATGAAAGTTGGAGTTCTAGGTTGTATGGCAGAACGCTTAAAAGAGCAGTTTTTAGAACAAGAAAAAATTGTTGACTTAGTGGTTGGTCCTGATGCTTATAAAGACTTACCTAATTTATTAAGTGAAGTTGAAGATGGTCGTGATGCAATTAATGTAATTCTTTCCAAAGAAGAAACTTATGGAGACATTTCTCCTGTTCGATTAAACAGTAATGGAGTAACTGCTTTCGTTTCCATAACAAGAGGCTGTGATAATATGTGCACATTTTGTGTTGTTCCCTTCACAAGAGGAAGAGAACGTAGTAGAGAGCCACAAAGTATTATCCAAGAAATTCAAGATTTATGGAATAGAGGTTTTAAAGAAGTTTGTCTATTAGGTCAAAATGTAGACAGTTATTTATGGTATGGTGGTGGATTGAAGAAAGATTTTGACAAAGCTTCTGAAATACAAAAAGCAACATCAGTTGAATTTGCTCAATTACTTGAAATGTGTGCTATTCAATTTCCAAAAATGCGTTTTCGTTTTTCAACATCAAATCCACAAGATATGCATGAGGAAGTGTTGCATGTAATTGCAAAGTATCATAATGTATGTAATTATATTCATTTACCCGTTCAAAGTGGAAGCACTAGGATTTTAAAAGAAATGAATCGTCAACATACACGTGAAGAATATATGGCTTTGGTGGATAAAATTAAAACTATAATTCCTGATTGTACCATTTCTCAAGATTTGATTGCAGGTTTCCCAACAGAAACTGAAGAAGATCATAAAGAAACTTTAAGTTTAATGGAATATGTTCAATATGATTTTGGATATATGTTCTCTTACTCTGAAAGACCAGGGACTTTAGCAGCCCGAAAAATGGAAGACGATGTTCCAGAAGAAACTAAAAAAAGAAGATTACAAGAAATAGTTGATTTACAACAAAAAATTAGCGAAACTAGGACCAAAAGATTTGTTGGACAAATAGTTGAAGTTCTAATTGAAAAAGAATCTAAAAAATCTAAAGAAGAATGGAGTGGAAAAAACTCTGAAAATGTGGTAACTGTTTTCCCAAAAGAAAATTACAAAGTAGGTGAATTTGTTCTTGTAAAAATTAATGATTGTACTGGTGCAACTTTAAAAGGAGAAGCAGTTGGTTATAGTGAATTAATGAATTAATAAAATGGAAAGCATACAAAATATAAAACAGCGGTTTGAAATTATTGGAAATGATCCAAAACTCAATCGTGCTATTGAGAAAGCAATCCAAGTTGCTCCAACAGATATTTCTGTATTAGTTACTGGAGAAAGTGGTGTTGGTAAAGAAAGTATGCCCAAAATAATTCATTCGCTCTCTCACAGAAAGCATGGAAAATATATTGCTGTAAACTGTGGAGCAATTCCAGAAGGAACTATTGACAGTGAATTATTTGGTCATGAAAAAGGATCTTTCACAGGTGCAACAGGTGCTCGTGATGGATACTTTGAAGTAGCTGATGGTGGTACAATATTTTTAGATGAAGTTGGAGAATTGCCTTTAACAACTCAAGTTCGTTTGCTTCGAGTTTTGGAAAATGGAGAATTTATTAAAGTAGGATCATCAAAAGTTCAAAAAACAAATGTTCGTATTGTTGCAGCAACAAATGTCAACATGTTTGAAGCTATTGAAAAAGGAAAGTTTAGAGAAGATTTATATTATAGGTTAAGTACCGTTGAAATTTTATTACCTCCTTTAAGAGAACGAAAAGATGATATTCATCTATTGTTTCGCAAATTTGCTTCAGATTTTGCACATAAATACAATATGCCTCCCATAAAATTGGATGAAAATGCCGCACAATATTTAATAAAATATAGGTGGAACGGTAACATTCGTCAATTAAGAAATATAGCTGAACAAATTTCTGTTTTAGAAACCAATCGAGAAGTATCTTTACAAACGCTTCACTCCTATTTACCAAGCGAAGGCTCAAATTTGCCGGCTTTAATTAAAGATAAAAAGGCAACAAATGACTTTAGCAATGAAAGAGAGATTTTGTATAAAGTTCTTTTTGATATGAAAAGTGATTTGTCTGATTTAAAGAAGTTAACTTTAGACATTATTAAAAACGGAAGTTCAAACGTTCAAGAAGCCAATAAAGGTTTGATTCAGAAAATTTATGGAAAACCTGAAGAAAATAACGCTACTTTTGAGGAAGAACCTCGATTAGAAATGATTCCTACAAAAACCCATCAAATTCAAGAAGAGTTTGAAGATGTAGAAGATGACGAAGAAAACTACCTTTTTGCAGAAGCTATTGAAGAAGAAGAAACCTTGAGTTTAGAAGCAAAAGAAATTGAATTAATCAAGAAGTCTTTAGAACGTAATAAAGGAAAAAGAAAAGCTGCTGCTGATGAATTAGGGATTTCTGAAAGAACATTATATAGGAAAATAAAACAATACGACCTTTAAATCAAATTGAAAATGAAAAAAACACAATATATTGCATTAGTTCTTATTTCAATTTTATTAACAGGGTGTGGAGTTTATAACTTTACAGGTGCAAAACCAATTGATGCTAAAACTTTTCAAGTTAATTACTTTCAAAACAATGCGGATTTAATTGAACCGGGAATTGAAAGAACATTTACACGTAAATTACAAGATTACATTGTAAATCAAACTAATTTAAACTTAACCAATGCTGGTGGAGAATTATTGTTTGAAGGAGAAATTACCGAATACAGAATTACTCCTATGACTGCAACAGCTGACCAAAGAGCTGCTCAGAACAGATTAACTATCTCTGTAAATGTTAGATTTACAAACAGAAACAACGAAGAAGATGATTTTGAGAAACGTTTTTCTTTTTATGACGATTTTGATGGAAATGCTCAATTAACAGGTGCTCAACTTACAAAATCTTTAGATGTAATATTTGATAGAATTACTCAAGATATTTTCAATGAAGCTTTGGCTAAATGGTAAAAAAATTTAAATTGAATTTAAACAAAATAACATATCTACTTAATAATCCAGATGCAGTTGATGAAAATCAAACTATGGCATTAGAATCAATTTTGCAACAATATCCTTATTTTCAAGGCATACGTGCTTTGTATCTAAAAGGCTTATATAATTTAGATAGTTATCGTTATAATTTTGAATTAAAAAAAACAGCTGCACATACTACAGATAGAACTATATTGTTTGATTTTATCACTTCAGATAATTTTAAAACTGTTAATACAGAGCTAATTGAAAAACAACAAAATGAAATCAATGAAATATTTGTAGAAAGTTTTGAAATTTTAAACCCAAAGCCATTAAAAAACAATATTGAAATTGAACAATTTAAAGCTTCTAATGAAAAAAGCATTGAGCCTTTGTCTGAAATTGAAGAAAAATTAGATATTAATAAGCCTTTACATTTTGACATTCAAGAGAAACATTCTTTTTCAGAATGGTTACAATTAGCAAAATTTGCACCTATAGAAAGAGAAAATGAAGAAAATAAGGAAGTTTTTCCAGAAGAAAAAAAGAAAAAAATACAGCTTATAGACAAGTTCATTGAATCCAATCCAAAAATTGGACCTATAAAGGAAACCACTATAAATACTGACATTATTGAAAAAGTTTCAGAAGAACCAACTCATTTAATGACAGAAACTTTAGCTAGAATTTACTTGGAACAAAAAAAATATAAGAAAGCAATTCAAGCTTATGAAATATTAATTTTGAAATATCCAGAAAAAAGTATTTTCTTTGCAAACCGAATAAAAGATATAAAGGATTTACAACAAAATAATTAATTATGGGATTTACAGGTTTTTTAATAGCAATCACAATAGTATGTTTTCTATTAATTTTAGCAATTATGGTACAAAACCCAAAAGGTGGAGGATTATCTTCTTCTTTTGGTGGTACACAACAAATAGGTGGTGTTCAAAAAACTACAGACTTTTTAGATAAAAGTACTTGGTATTTAGGAATAGCATTAATCGTTTTAATTTTCTTATCTACTTTAAGTTTTGATAATGGAGGTGTTAATGGTTCTAAAATCGTAAACGAAAGCGAACTAAACGTTGCACCTGTTGTTCCAACTGCACCAGCTGCAAACACACAACCAACTGAAGAAACTGCTGCAACTCAAGCAAACGATACAGCTAAATAATTTTTAGCATCAACATAAAAAATGCCAGCCTGTCAGTGCTGGCTTTTTTTTTGAAGTAAAAATGTCATAAATAACCTTTGGCACAATTTCTGAAATTTAGAAACCAACAATTTAAAATTATAAAAAAACATAAAACTATGTCATTAAACATTAAACCACTTTCAGATCGAGTAGTAATTGAGCCAATGGCTGCAGAAACTACAACCGCTTCAGGATTAATCATACCTGACACTGCTAAAGAAAAACCACAAAAAGGAACAGTTGTAGCAGTAGGAAACGGTAAAAAAGATCATACAATGACTGTAAAAGTTGGCGACACAGTATTGTATGGTAAATATGCAGGTACAGAATTAAAATATGAAGGTATTGATTACCTTATCATGAAAGAAGAAGAAATTTACGCAATTATTTAATTAAAGTATTAAGACAATTAAATTGCCGTTAGGCTTTAGCCAACGGATTAATAATAAAAAATAAATTAAAATGGCAAAAGATATTAAATTCGATATAGAAGCAAGAGATGGCTTAAAAAGAGGTGTTGATGCATTAGCAAATGCAGTTAAAGTAACTCTTGGACCAAAAGGAAGAAATGTTATCATTAGTAAATCTTTTGGTGGACCATCAGTAACTAAAGATGGTGTTTCTGTGGCTAAAGAAATAGAATTAGCAGATCCTTTAGAAAATATGGGAGCTCAAATGGTTAAGGAAGTAGCTTCAAAAACCAATGATTTAGCTGGTGATGGAACAACAACTGCAACAGTTTTAGCACAAGCAATTGTAAAAGAGGGTTTAAAAAACGTTGCAGCTGGAGCAAATCCAATGGATTTAAAAAGAGGAATCGACAAAGCTGTTGAAGCAATCGTTGAAGATTTAGCTAAACAATCGCAAACTGTTGGAAATTCTTCTGAAAAAATAAAGCAAATCGCTTCAATTTCTGCCAACAATGATGATACTATTGGTGAACTAATTGCTCAAGCATTTGACAAAGTAGGAAAAGAAGGTGTAATCACTGTGGAAGAAGCAAAAGGAACTGATACATATGTTGATGTTGTTGAAGGAATGCAGTTTGATAGAGGATATTTATCACCTTACTTCGTAACAGATGCTGATAAAATGATTGCTGAGTTGAATAATCCATATATCTTATTATTCGACAAAAAAATATCAAACTTACAAGAGTTACTCCCAATTCTTGAACCAGTTGCTCAGTCTGGAAAACCATTAGTAATCATTGCAGAAGATGTTGACGGACAAGCATTAGCTACACTAGTAGTTAACAAATTAAGAGGTGGTTTAAAAATTGCAGCTGTAAAAGCTCCAGGTTTTGGGGACAGAAGAAAAGCGATGTTGGAAGACATTGCAATTTTAACTGGTGGAACTGTAATTGCTGAAGAAAGCGGATATTCATTAGAGAATGCTACTTTAGAAATGTTAGGTACTGCAGAAAACGTAACCATCGACAAAGACAATACTACAATTGTAAACGGTGCTGGTTCTCCAGACAATATCAAAGCAAGAGTAAATCAAATCAAAGCGCAAGTTGAAACTACAACTTCTGATTATGATAGAGAAAAACTACAAGAACGTTTAGCTAAATTAGCTGGTGGAGTTGCTGTTCTATATGTTGGTGCTGCTTCTGAAGTAGAAATGAAAGAGAAAAAAGACAGAGTTGATGATGCTTTACATGCAACAAGAGCTGCTGTTGAAGAAGGAATAGTTGCTGGTGGTGGAGTTGCATTAGTTAGAGCAAAAGCTGCTTTAACTAAATTAAAAGCTGAAAATGCTGATGAAGCAACTGGAATTCAAATTGTAAACAGAGCCGTTGAATCTCCATTAAGAACTATTGTTGAAAATGCTGGTGGTGAAGGATCGGTAGTAATTGCAAAAATTTTAGATGGAAAAGCTGATTTTGGTTTCAATGCTAAAACCGGTGAATATGTTCAAATGCTGAAAGCAGGAATTATTGACCCTAAAAAAGTAACTCGTGTAGCATTAGAAAATGCTGCCTCAGTTTCTGGAATGATACTTACTACAGAATGTGCATTAATCGACATCAAAGAAGATACTCCAGCAATGCCAATGGGTGGAGGAATGCCTGGAATGATGTAACTTTAAAGTACGAAGTTAGTTAATAAAATAAAATCCCGATGAGAATTAATCTTATCGGGATTTTTTATTGCCTTTAAATATTACAATCTTTCATATTGACAACAGCTATGCATATCCTCATAAACATCATCTGAAGCTTTAATTAAATCTGTATCATGACCAACAGCCGCAATTGCTTTGGCAACATCTTCTTTACTACATTTATTTTCATCAATAATTACGTGAATATCTTGACAATCCACATGCCATTCAGCACTCTTTACACCTCTTACTGAAAAAGCGGCTTTTTCTATGCGTTTTTCACACATTTCACAGTTTCCTGAAGCTTTTATAATTACTTCTTTGTTTTTGCTTTTCTTAACGGCTTTGTCTTGAGCATTCATTGACAACCCAGCAAAAGAAAGCAATAGAACTAAAATTAATTTTTTCATCTTATTATTATTTATTGTTATTATTATGTTTCTGAAAATCCTAAAATCAAAAAAAACGCTATTTTATTTTAAATCGTAAACCTGCATAATACATTTGACCAAAAACTGGCCCATATATCATACTACTATCAAAATACGAACCAAAGGGATCATTTGCCCCAACAATTGCATTATTCTGCTTGTAGTTACCAATATTTTCTCCACCAACATACATTTCAAATGTACTAGAAAATGTTCTTGTAATTTGAGCATTTACAACTCCAAATGCTTCTCCAAATTCATTTAAACGGTATTCTGGCAAATTACTTGCTGTAATTGGCAAACGTTGTTTTCCTAACCAATTGTATGTTGCATCAAATTTCCATTGTTGACCTTTCTCTAAAATATGCGTTTCAAAGGCTAAATTTGCGAAAAATCTGTTTTTAGCTTGTAGTGCTTTTTGAAGATTTCCAACAATATAATCGGTGTTTACATCATAATATTTGTAAGCTGTTTTTAAATTCAAATGCTTTTTTAATTCAATATTGAATTCAGCTTGAAAGGAATTGGCCACACTTTTTCCTTCCAAATTATAGAAAACAACTTGCTGAGGACTAAAATCTACATCTACAACAGCTTGATTTTGAAAATCTGTTCTATAATAATCCAAAACTATATCAGCA
Organism: uncultured Flavobacterium sp.; assembly: GCF_963922255.1. Lineage (GTDB taxonomy): Bacteria > Bacteroidota > Bacteroidia > Flavobacteriales > Flavobacteriaceae > Flavobacterium. The sequence continues at coordinate 140,506 of NZ_CAWUIC010000003.1, forward strand.
TCTTTTCCAAACAATTTGAAATTTTGAATAAAACTCAAACCATAATTCCATGCAATTTCTGGATTTAAACCATATAATTTTCCATCTGAATTTAAAATGGAGAAATTTCTGCTTGAGGCAAATAATTGTTGGTTTTCTGCAAATATGTTAGCAGCTCGTTTTCCTCTTCCAATTGAAGTTCTTAAAACAGCGTCTTTCCAAGGATTATATCTAATATGTAATCTTGGAGTTACAAATGTTTCTAAACGGTTATGGTTATCTACTCTAATTCCAGCTACAACTTGAAAATTTTCTAAATTATCATAGTCATATTCAAAAAAAGCTCCAACTGAATTATCAATTCTAGAAAAATCTTGAGCAAAATTTACTGCCACAAACTCTTTATATTTATCATACGTAAAGTTAACACCTGTTGTAAATTTATTTTTTGTATTGGTAATTATTGAACTAAAAAGCAAATTAGAATAATAACTTTTTTGATCTATGTCATATTGGTTTAAACCAAAATAAGACTCTTGATTGTGCGATTGAAAAGAATTTTGAAAACCAATACTTTGATAAGGCATATCTGGAAAAACATAACCTGTTTTATTAGAAATTTCAAATTTTTCAGTGTTGATTTCGCTTCCCCATGCGTTAGTCGTTAATTTATCTACATCTGGATTAAAAACCACTTGACCAGCTTGTTTTTCGTCATTCATATAACGAAGATTTAAGAAACTCACTATTCCTTTTTCAGCATCATTATATTGCCAACGGTTTAAAATATTGACTTGTTTTCCAATAGGATTATCTAAAAAACCATCATCATTCATATCGTTTTTAGACAACCTTGTATTTCCATGAAGAAATAAGGTAGAACTTAATTTGTCAGAATATTTCTGATTGAAATGCGAATTCAGTTCAAAACGACTATCTGTAGATCCATAAGCATTTAAGAAAAATGGAATATCGTCAGAAGGCTTTAATATTTCATAATTTATTTGACCTGAAATACTTTCATAACCATTAATTACACTTCCAGCACCTTTAGTAATTTGAATGCTTTCAACCCAAGTTCCTGGCACAAAAGACAAACCATAAGCTTGAGATGCTCCACGAACCGAAGGAATATTTTCTTCAGCAATTAAAATGTATGGACTGGTTAAACCCAACATTTTGATTTGTTTGTTTCCAGTAACTGCATCAGAATAATTGACATCAATGGATGGATTTGTAGAAAAGCTTTCAGAAATATTACAACAAGCTGCTTTTAGCAACTCTTTTTGTCCCATTGTTTGTACATTGGTAGCTTTGTAAAGTGAATGTTCTGTGCTTTTTAAAGTTTTTGAAACGGTAACTGCTGTTAGTTCTTCAACCGCTTTTAATTGTATAGTTAAGAAAGAATTGTCAACTACTTCAATTTTTTTGGTATTGTAACCAATATAACTAACAACCAAACTTGTTGTTTCATCTGATTTTTTAATGGCAAATTCACCATTTTCATTGGTAACCACACCAATATTTGTGTTGAGCCAATAGACATTTGCTCCTAATAAAGTTTCATTATTTTCATCTACTATTTTCCCTTTGACTACGTCATTTTGAGCTTGCGTTATCGAAGTAAACAATAATAATAGATATATTATTTTTCTATACATAATTATTTATTTAACGTTATTTAATCAATTTTAATTTGATAAAAACATTAAATATTAAGCGTATAAGACTAATTGGCAATTTAATTTATAAATGGGTGGTGCATTGGAATCGCAATAAAAAGCAACAGTTTCTTTTTTGGTATAAAAAACCTGTCTTTTTAAAAATTCGAATGATGTGTTTGATTGAAAAACAATAGATTCAAATCCTGTTTTAATGTGTTTAGCAACAAAATTATCGGTTTTCTTTTCAACCTTAATTACTTTATCAGAACAGCATTTATCATGATTATTTTCTAAAGCACAACAAGAAGCGATTTCTTCAATACAAGGCTCTTCAAAATCAGATTTCAATGAAATAGACGCAATAGTATCATTACAATAATGTACTGTAAAACTATAGCCTATGTTAGCCATAAAAACCACAAATGCCAAAAGTATACTAATGTGTTTTTTAAATTTCATCAAGGCAAAAATAAGAATTTCAAATCAATTTGACGTTAAAACTTTCTAAATTTCAATGATTTGTTCTAAAAGTGGCACTACACAATCAAAACCGTAAGTTTCATTAATCTTTATTCGAAGTTCATCTGCAGCTGAATTTTCACCATGAATTAAAAATACTTTTTGAGGCTTATTTTCCAATTCACTTAACCAATTAATCAAGTCTTTTTGATCACCATGAGCAGATAATCCTTCCACTAACAACACATTGGCATTTACTGGATAATATTTTCCATAGAATTTAATTTCTTTTGAACCTTCTAGCAATTTTCTTCCTCGAGTTCCTTCTGCTTGATAACCAACCATAAGAACCGTATTTTTTTCGTCTACAATATATCTTTCTAAATAGGAAAGCACTCTTCCACCAGTTATCATTCCGCTTGCTGCAATAATTACTTTTGGCTTTTCATTATAAATCATATCAATTGTGTCTTTATAAGAAGAAATCATGGTAAACATTTTACACATTTCTTCGCACTGATGTGGATTTAATTTATGCCATTTTGTATTTTCCAAAAAAACATCGAGAACACTTATTCCCATTGGTGTATCAATAACATAAGGCATATTTGGAATTCGATTTTGCTCTTTTAATTGCCAAAGCAAATACATAACAGATTGAACTCGCTCAACAGCAAAACTTGGAATCACAACATTTCCTCCTTTTCGAAAAGTGTTGTTAATAATTTGTTCCAACTCAAACATCACATCATTCTCAGGATGTAACCTATTTCCATACGTACTTTCCATGAAAACAAAATCTGCTTTTTTAGGCTTAACAGGTGGATAAAGCAAAACGTCATCATCTTGACCAATATCGCCAGAAAAAACCAAAACCTTATCCTCAATATGCAATTCTATGGAACAAGCTCCAATAATATGACTGGCGTAAAAGAATTTGAAATAAATATCATCTGTCAATTTAACTTCTAAATCTTTATCGACAACTCTAAAAAACGGAATTACTTTTTCTGCATCTTTAACAGTGTATAAAGGTTTGGCTGGATTGTGTTTAGAATAATTTTCTTTATTAGCTCTTTCTGCTTCTTCTTCCTGAATTTTTGCACTGTCTAAAAGAATTAATTGAGAAATTTGTTTGGTAGGACTAGTACAAAATATCTTTCCTAGAAAACCATCATTTACTAATTTTGGTAACCAACCACAATGATCTAAATGTCCGTGAGAAAGCAAAACAAAATCAATTGTTGAAGGCAAAATCGATAAAGGTTGCCAATTTAACTCTCGCAAAGCTTTTAACCCTTGAAACAAGCCACAATCAATTAAAATTCTGGTTTCGTTGTGTTCAACTACAAATTTTGAACCTGTCACTGTTCCGGCAGCACCTAAAAAGTAAATTTTCATTTTTTATTGTTTTAGAATATTACACAATTGATTGGTTTCTTTTAATACATTTTTAATTCGGGTTTGACTTAAACCAATTTTATTCAACCAATCTTTATTAGCTAACAATTCTCTTGCAGTAATAATATTTTGAGTTAATAATTTGTCTTTTTCAGAAAGTGTTAAAGTCGTTAGAGCAGTAACTGGATATATATGATGGAAATCAATTTTGTTTTTCAAACTATTTCCTGAAGGATAATTCCAACTTAATAATTCTAGTTTAGAACATCTTGCAAATTGAATAGCATCTTCTGTAAAGCGATTATTGGTAACAATCCAACATTTTTCAATATTAGCAGTTTCATTAAAAAAAGTAAATTCTTGACTAGCCAAATCATTATATCTTGATAAAATATACATGGGGACTTTTACATCTGTTTTGGCATCTTGACTTCCATGAAACTTGCATTCAACCATGCTGACAATTTCATTTTTCTTTAGTAAGACATCAACTTCATGTGAAACGCACTTTCCATTTAAAGATAAATTTGTTTGTGTTTCATATCCTTCAATTTCAAAAACTTTTGCAATGAATTTTTCAAAATAAAATCCAGCTGGACCAAGAGCCATAATTGCCGTTCTTAAATTATATTTTGCTGCATGAACATTGGAAACTTTTTTTAACAGCTGAAAAGCCATTTTATAAATTTTTTTCGTAGGAATTCCATCATACAATTCTTTTTCAATTGTATTAAGAACACGAAAAACGTCTTCTTCATTTGCTCCAGATTTGAATAAGGATTTCTTGAGCTTGTCTTTATCAAATATAACAACTTCACCAGAAAATTTAGTAACTTTCATAATACTAACTTTAATACTTAAAGATAGTGAAAAAAAATGTTATTCAGTTTTTTTTTGAAAGTAAAATGCTGGAATTAAAAGTATTAATAAGATAGGCTGAATTAAAAATCGTCGTACATAAAACAACAGCAAATAATCAGGCTTATCTAATCCAAACACTAAAAATGAAAACACTATTATTAACACAACAAACAATATCAAATACAAAAACAACGCAATTTTGACATGCATTTTGTTTTGAAAAAGTAAATAAATGATACTTATGGAAAGTAATGTATTGGCTAAATATCTTAAAAAAAGATTCAATAGTAATTTAAAACCTTCAAAATCCGGTAACGATTTATTATGATAATCAGATTTGAAAAAATGTAAAAAAGGGTCATAAAACAATTTGCTTTCAAAAAATCTTATGCTTACAATCAAAATGAAAGCAATGAAAATCCCAAAATATCTAATCGTTTTATTTTGCATATTTAGAGAATTTTGTAACCCAAATTACCCACAAAATAAAAACTACTCCATATATAAAAAGTGGAAAAACTGTTCCGTGTAAAAATTCTTCATAAGCTGGGTAGTAATAAATAGCCCAAACTAATAAACCAATTCTAACAACATTCAAAATATAAACTAAAACAGCTCCAACGATTATATATAAAAAGGTTTTTTTCCAATTTGACGCAAAAGCAAAAATAAAAGCCGCGAATAAAATAATGACACTAATTGCGTTACAACCTTCGATAATTCTAGCAACATACTTTCCATTATATATTACTTTCATAGAAGCCTCATTGTTGTTTGGAATTATACTATAATTTTCACCAAACAAATGCATCAAATAAGAAGTATGACTTGAAACCATTTTTGTTATTGAATCCAACTCAAATTTTGAAACATCAAACTGATCTAAAAATTGGTTATAGATATATGCAAAAACAAAATAGAATAAAACAAATTTTATTAAAAAGGTAAAAAAGGGTTTGTATTGAATAAAAATTTCCTTCAAGTTTAATTTTTTTCAAAAATATACATTTTAAGTGAAACAATATTGGTTTTTACTTTTCAACATAACCAAAAACATAAGTTAAAATAAAATCAATTCGTTTTTTGATATGAATTGTATTAAATACTTTTGTAAAAAAATAGAAAATGAACTTTGAATCTTTAAAACCATCAATTATTGAATTTGTAGAAAACAATTCATCAACAAGAGATGAAAAACTAAAAAATATTTGTCAATACTTACAAGACAATATTTCATATTACAATTGGGTTGGATTTTATTTTGCCAATCACGAAACTAAAACTTTACACCTAGGACCTTATGTTGGAGCAGAAACAGACCATACTGTTATCCCTTTTGGAAAAGGAATTTGTGGTCAAGTGGCAGAGTCTAACGCAAATTTTGTAGTACCAGACGTATCAGCTCAAGATAATTATATTGCTTGTAGTTTCACTGTTAAGTCAGAAATTGTTGTTCCATTATTTGTAAATGGGAAAAACATAGGTCAGATAGACATTGATTCACATGTAATTGATCCATTTACTGAAGCAGACGAACGCTTTTTAGAGTTTGTAAATGAGCAAGTTGCATTATTATTTAAATAGTACTTGTTTTGTTTTGAAATAAGATTATCTTTGCACCCGAATTGCTACCATACAATTCATACATAATAATCATTAAAAATAATATTGGCATGTACTTAACTAAAGAAGTAAAAGCAGAAATCTTCGCTAAACATGGAGGAAAAGCAGAAAACACAGGATCTGCAGAAGGACAAATCGCGTTATTCACTCACAGAATTTCACACTTAACGGAGCACTTAAAGAAAAATCGTCATGATTATAACACTGAGCGTTCGTTAGTACTTTTAGTAGGAAAAAGAAGAAGTCTTCTTGATTACTTAATTAAGAAAGACATTTTGAGATATCGTGCGATTATCAAAGAATTAAACATCAGAAAATAATAAATACGAGGGGCTTTGTGCCCCTTTTATTTTACGTTTTATATTAGAAAAAGTTCGGTTTTTCATTGGGTTTCAAACAACTACACAACAACTACAACACAACTAACCCTTTGTTTAATTAAGAATTAAAAAATTATGATTCCAAAAGTATTTCAAGAAGTTATCGATTTGGGAGATGGAAGAAGCATCTCAATCGAAACTGGAAAATTAGCAAAACAAGCTGATGGATCTGTGGTTGTTAGAATGGGAGATTGTATGTTGCTTGCAACTGCAGTATCAGCAAGAACAGCAAACCCAGGTGTAGATTTTCTACCTTTAACAGTAGATTACCGTGAAAAATTTGCAGCAGCAGGGCGTTTTCCTGGTGGATTTTTCAAAAGAGAAGCACGTCCTAGTGACAGTGAAGTTTTAACCATGAGATTAGTTGACCGTGTATTGCGTCCACTTTTCCCAGATGACTATCACGCTGAAACTCAAGTAATGATTCAATTAATGTCTCATGATGATAATGTTATGCCAGATGCATTAGCAGGTTTAGCAGCATCAGCAGCATTAGCAGTATCAGATATTCCTTTTTACAATTTAATTTCAGAAGTTCGTGTTGCACGTGTGGATGGTAAATTTGTAATCAACCCAAGCAGAGAACAATTAGCACAATCAGATTTAGATATGATGATTGGTGCTTCAATGGATTCTGTTGCCATGGTTGAAGGAGAAATGCATGAAATTTCTGAAGCAGAAATGGTTGAAGCTATTAAATTTGCTCATGAAGCTATTAAAGTTCAAGTAGCCGCTCAACAAAAATTGCGTGCAGCAGTTGGATCACCAGAATATAGAACATACGATGGAGAACCAGAAAACGAAGAAGTGTATGCAAAAATTAAAGCCTTCTCTTACGATAAATATTATGCAATAGCTCAAGAAGCTTCTGCAAAAAGCGAAAGAGGCGAAAAATTTGCTGAAATTAAAGAAGAAATTAAAGCTTTATTTACTGAAGAAGATCATGCTGAAAATGCTGATTTATCTGAATTAATTGGTAAATACATATATAAAACCCAAAAAGAAGCTGTTCGAAATGTAATTCTTGAAAAAGGAACACGTTTAGACGGAAGAAAAACTACAGAAATCAGACCTATCTGGTGTGAAACTGATTATTTACCTTCTGTACACGGTTCTTCTTTATTTACTCGTGGAGAAACTCAAGCATTAGCAACAGTAACTTTAGGAACATCAAGAGAAGCAAATCAAATAGATTCACCTTCTGAACAAGGAGAAGAAAAATTCTATTTACATTATAACTTCCCTCCTTTTTCAACTGGAGAAGCAAGACCTTTAAGAGGTACATCTAGAAGAGAAGTTGGACATGGGAATTTAGCACAACGTGCTTTAAAAAACATGATTCCTGCTGATTGTCCTTATACAATTCGTGTGGTTTCTGAAGTTTTAGAATCTAATGGTTCTTCTTCAATGGCAACTGTTTGTGCAGGAACAATGGCTTTAATGGATGCTGGTGTTCAAATGACAAAACCAGTTTCTGGAATTGCCATGGGATTAATTACTGACGGAACGAATTTTGCCGTTTTATCTGATATCTTAGGAGACGAAGATCACTTAGGTGATATGGATTTTAAAGTAACAGGAACAGCTGATGGTATCACTGCTTGTCAGATGGACATTAAAATTGACGGATTACGCTATGATATTATGGAACAGGCTTTAGCACAGGCTAGAGACGGTCGTTTACATATTTTAGGAAAATTAACTGAAACAATTGCTCAACCAAGGGTAGATGTAAAAGCTCATTCTCCAAAAATCATTACAAGAAGAATTCCAAATGCATTTATTGGAGCACTAATTGGACCTGGAGGAAAAGTAATTCAAGAATTACAAAAAGCTACCGGAACAACTATAGTTATCAATGAAGATCCAATTACAGAAGAAGGAATTGTTGAAATTTTAGGAACTGATCCAGCAGGAATTGCAACGGTTATGGCTAAAATTGATTCAATCATTTTCAAACCTGAAGTTGGGGAAGCTTATGAAGTAAAAGTAATCAAAATGTTAGATTTTGGAGCAGTTGTAGAATACACACAAGCACCAGGAAATGAAGTTTTATTACACGTTTCTGAATTAGCTTGGGAAAGAACCGAAAACGTTACTGATGTTGTAAAGATGGGTGATGTATTCATGGTAAAATATTTTGGAGTTGATCCAAAAACAAGAAAAGAAAAAGTTTCAAGAAAAGCATTATTACCTAGACCTCCTAGAGAAGAAAAGCCTATCGAGAAAAAAGATAAACCACAAGGTTAATTCGATTATTTAATTCATATAAAATCCTGTTGCATTCATTTGCAACAGGATTTTTTTTAGGTATCTTTTTAGCTTATCTTGTGTGAAATTTAGAATCTAATCATAGAATGGAAAAAAATCTACAAAACTTAAAAGCCAATTTTGGAACATTACCTGTTTTTTTAACAGCCATTTCAACCATTCTTGGAGCAGTTATGTTCTTACGTTTTGGTTACGCTGTTGGAGAAGTAGGTTTTATTGGAACATTACTAATAATTATAGTTGGACACTTAGTAACAATTCCTACAGCTATGGCTTTAGCTGAAATAGCAACCAATCAGAAAGTAGAAGGTGGTGGAGAATATTTTATCATTTCACGTTCATTTGGTGTAAATGTTGGTGCTTCCATTGGAATTGCATTATATCTTTCTCAAGCTATTAGCGTTGCATTTTATGTAATTGCATTTGCAGAATCTTTTGAAGCCTTAAAACCAATAATCGAAATTGAATTTGGATATACTATTTATGACAATAGAATATTTAGCATTCCTGCTTTATTGATTTTAATTGGATTAATGGTAACAAAAGGTGCTGATTTAGGCATGAAAGCGTTATATGTTGTTGTTGGCATATTATTTATTTCGTTGGTCATGTTTTTTGCTGGAACAACTGATTATGCAGCTACATATGATAGTTCTTTATTGTTTAAAAATGTAGATTCAAAAGTGGGTATATTTGCTGTTTTTGCCATTATTTTTCCAGCTTTTACAGGAATGACAGCTGGTGTAGGTTTATCAGGAGATTTAAAAGACCCAAAAAAATCTATTCCAATGGGAACATTAGCTGCAACAATAATTGGGATGGTAATTTATGTCTTTATTGCATTAAAACTTTCTTATTCTGCTTCTCCAGATGATTTAGTAAACGACCAATTGGTGATGAGTAGAATTGCGTATTGGGGACCAATTATTCCCATAGGTTTAGCAGCTGCAACTATTTCTTCTGCTTTAGGTTCGTTTATGGTTGCTCCAAGAACATTGCAAGCTATAGGTAGTGATAATGTATTTCCAAGAGACAAAGTGAATAAATGGGTTGCAAAAGGAACTCCAAAGAAAAACGAACCTAGAAACGCAACCATTTTGACTAGTGTCATTGCTTTAGTTTTTGTTTTAATGGGAGATGTTAATGCTGTAGCTGAAGTAATTTCGATGTTTTTCATGGTGACTTATGGTTCCTTATGTTTAATCTCATTTATGCAACATTTTGCAGCTGATCCGGCCTACCGACCTTCGTTTAAATCAAAATGGTATTTATCTTTACTTGGTGCAATTTTGTGTGTCTATTTGATGTTTAAAATCAATACAGTTTATGCTGTTGCTTCCATTTTATTGATGGTTGGAATTTACTTTTACATCACACATAAGAATGAATCTAAAAAAGGAATGGCCAACATTTTTCAAGGTGTAATTCATCAGTTTAGTCGAAATTTACAAGTCTTTCTTCAAAAAACAGACAAGGAAAAATCAGATGATTATTGGAGACCAGGTGTTTTATGTTTATCAAAAGATTCTTTTGACAGATTAACTGCTTTTGAAATGATGAAGTGGATTTCAAATCGCTACGGCTTTGGAACATACATTCATTATGAAAAAGATTATTTCTCCAAACAATCTAAAGAAATTGCTGATGAGAAATTAGAAAAGCTAATTAAAATAGCCAATAATACAAAATCAAATGTGTTTTTAGAAACCATAATTTCACCTTCAAACACAAATGCTATTGTTCAAGCCATACAGCAACCTGGAATTTCAGGCCATTCTAATAATATGATGTTGTTTGAGTTTAAAAAAGGAACAACAGAATGGTTAACTGATGTAGTGGATAATTACAAGCTTATTCAAAGTGCCAATTATGATTTATGCGTGTTAGCTAGTTCAGACAAAGGATTTGGATATAGAAATGAAATTCATGTTTGGGTTAAGAAAGAAGATTATGAAAATGCTAATTTAATGATCTTATTATCTTACATTATTTTAGGTCATAGAGATTGGAAAGGTGCCGAAATTAAAATATTTGCAGCCGTTAACAAAGTTAATATCGAACAAGAAAAAGCGTACTTGACTGAGTTAACCACAACTGGAAGATTACCTATTTCACCAAAAAACATAATAGTTATTCCAATTGACGAGTCTGATGACAAAATTGAATTAATCAACGAAACGTCAAAATTTGCTGATTTAACTATTTTAGGTTTTCACGAAAGTTCTATTAAAACAAAAGGAATTAAAATTTTTAATCTTTATGATAAATTAGGTACAATCTTATTTGTAAACACTTTAAAAGGAAAGCAAATTAAGTAAAACAATAAAGCCTCATTCTTATCAAATGAGGCTTTTGTTACTGTCTATAAACTAATCCGAATAGTAAACTGTGTGAGCCATATTTTTCATTTACATATTCATTAAACAAGTTATAAGGTGAAAAATTATAATGACATTGTAAACCAATATTTTTATAATTTAGTTTGATTCCTTGTGACAAATATAAAGAACATAAAATTTCATGATTAGATTTATTTTCACCAAAATCTAATTCATCTGGTGCTTCATAAAAATTAAATATAAATCCAATTCCTGAATTCCACTCCAAATTAAAATCTTTTATTTGATTTGACATGGAAATCCCTTTAGAAAACCTTGTTCCAGCTGAAATACCAAAATGATTAGATTTATAACTCACAATAGAATCTCTATATTTAAAATCAATATCTCTAGCTTTAATTGGCATGAAAATATTAAATCCTAGATCAACATAATCTTCTCTAACAATTTTAGTTCTATACCAAAAACCAACACTTGGAGAGGTTTCAAACTTATCTACCATTTTTCCTAATGGTTTTATCACACCAACTTCAATATAAACTCTTTCGTATTCACTTTTAGAAATTGAATCATTTTGAGAAAATCCTAAATAACTAACAAACATCATAAAACAATGTATCTTTTTCATAGCTTACCAATTTATAAAAGGTAATGACCTCTTGTTATTTACATTCCAAATTCCAACTTGTAATCCTTTTGAATACGAACGATTAAAAACTCCTATTTGAAAACCTTTATTTATTTTAACGTAATTGACAACACCAATATGTAGCCCTTTTAATTCATAAGTAAGATTAAAAACTCCTACATTCATCCCTTTTAGATTATTATTTGCATTAAGCAAACCAATAGCAATTCCGTTATGATTATCACTAATATTCCCTATTGCAGTAATTGAAACACCATTAAAATCATTGTATTTATTAGCTAATGAAACATTTAAACCATTCATTGAAGTTCTTGTAAAAAAACAACCCGTTGAAATATTAATTCCATTGATTTTTAAATAGGGTGTAATCTTCCAATTTTCAATTTTCTCAAAATCATTTTCTCCCGTTATAGGCACGTTGTTGTTTTTTATGACTTCAGGCAAATACATAATTGCTATAAATCCTATAAATGCACCTGCAATTGGAGCACCATTAATTTCAAGATTTAATCCGTTTATAGTTTGATTTTCAATATTTCTATTTTCAAAATGACCAGCACCAAATACTAAACCATTTACTTTATCTACTTTTTTGGAAATTGGTGACAAACTGAAAATCTGAGTGTGCATTTCATAAGAAATACTGTCATTTTGAGCATAACTACACACTGAAATAAACATGAAAAAAACTAAATAGCTTTTGGCATACATTTTTCGCATTAATCTATTTATTATAGACGAATAGGATTTGAGTTCTTTTGATATAAAAATCGATAAATCTTCACTACAACACATAATTTTGTTGATGCTATCTTTCAATAAATTTGATTCTTTCATGACTTGTACGTTTAAAAATTCAAAACAAATTTATTTGGTTTATCGCAAATAAATTTGTGACATTTAATTATAAATAATTATATATTTGTGAAAATCGCAAAAATGAACACACAAAACTTGCTTTTAAACGCTATTAGAAAAAAACTTGGTGACGGAGTTTCTATAATTGAAGAAATCGCTAGTGTTTTAAATATTAGTTATGATGCATCACACAGAAGAGTTTCAAATAAAAGTAAATTCTCTATAGAAGAAGCCGTTTTACTTTGCACTCATTATGATATAGCAATGGATTCTCTATTTAAGAATGAAGAAAAACACATTCTAGAAAAAACAAAAACAATAAAAACAGTTGCTGATTTTAAAATATATTTAGAAAAATCAGCCTTATTGTTAAGCAAATTTAAGTCAAATGATTCTACTGTTTATTATTCAGCCAAAGATATTCCATTGCACTATACTATTGGAGGAAGTTTGTTATCAAAATTTAAAATCTATGTTTGGCTTAACATATTAACCTCTGAACAAAATATAAGTTTTGAAAATTTTAAAATTGAAGAATCTATGCTTCAAGAATCATCTAATCTAATTTCTATTTTTGAAAACGCTAACAGAATTGAAATATGGAACGATACTACTATTAATAGTTCGCTGCAACAACTATATTACTTTTATGAAGCTGGATTACTAAATTACAATAACGCTTTACAGATAATTGCTGATATAAAAAAAATAATTACTACAATAGAAAACAAAGTACAAGTAAGTAATTCAAATTTTGAATTATTTTACAATGAATTATTAGTTTTAAACAATACTGTTTTGTGTATCAATAATAATAATTCATCTTTTTTTATTCCTCATAATATGTTAAGCTATTATGTAACAAATGATAAAAATATTTGCGAAGAAGAAAAAACATTTATTACAAACCAATTAAAAAATTCGAAATCTATTTCAAAAGCAGGAAAAAAAGATCAAAAAATCTTCTTTAATAGAATGTTTCAAAAGATAGATTTCTTTACAAACAAAATAGAAAATTACTTACTTGAATAATTTATTTTAAAACTTTTGTAACTTTTTTGAAACCTTTACGTATAACAATTGTACACAACTAAAAAAGTGTTAGAAAAAGAATGAGACAACTTAAAATTACTAAGCAGGTAACGAATCGTGAAACTGCATCCCTTGACAAGTATTTACAAGAGATTGGAAAAGTTGACCTAATTACTGCAGATGAAGAAGTAGAATTAGCGCAACGAATTAAAGCTGGTGATCAACGAGCTTTAGAAAAACTAACCAAAGCAAATTTACGTTTCGTAGTTTCTGTTGCCAAACAATATCAAAATCAAGGGCTTACACTTCCTGATTTAATTAATGAAGGAAACTTAGGTTTAATCAAAGCAGCTCAACGTTTTGATGAAACGCGTGGTTTCAAATTTATATCTTACGCTGTTTGGTGGATTCGTCAATCTATCTTGCAAGCTTTAGCTGAGCAATCTCGTATTGTGCGTTTGCCATTAAACAAAATTGGTTCTATCAATAAAATCAACAAAATGTATGCTTTATTAGAGCAATCTAATGAAAGACCACCTTCTGCTGAAGAAATTGCAAAAGAATTAGACATGACAGTAAATGATGTAAAAGAGTCAATGAAAAACTCTGGTCGTCATTTATCAATGGATGCACCTCTTGTGGAAGGAGAAGATTCAAACCTTTATGACGTTTTACGTTCAGGTGAATCTCCAAATCCAGATAGAGAATTAATTCATGAGTCATTACAAACTGAAATTGAAAGAGCATTAGAAACATTAACTCCAAGAGAAGCTGATGTGGTTCGTTTGTATTTTGGCTTAGGAGACCAACACCCAATGACTTTAGAAGAAATTGGAGAAACTTTTGACTTAACTCGTGAGCGTGTTCGTCAAATTAAAGAAAAAGCTATTAGAAGATTGAAGCATACTTCTAGAAGTAAAATATTAAAAACATATTTAGGGTAAAACCTAATAAACGTGAACAATAGTCTAAGACTATTCGTTTTTTGATTGATGATTGAAACTCCGGCTGATTACCGGAGTTTTGCTTTTTGGGGATCAAAACTCCAGTCTGTTCACTTCGTTCGAGTTTCCGGAATTTTGCTTTTTAGTACATTAATTATAAACCATTAAGCTTTATTTGATTAAAACATAAAACAAATAAAACTCGAAACAATTTTTAAACATTTAAACTAAAAACTATCTTTGCACAAACAACAACACAACTAAAAATGAATAAAAACACTTTAATTGCACCTTCTGTATTAGCTGCCGATTTTGCTAACTTACAACGAGACATCGAAATGATTAACAACAGTGAAGCCGATTGGTTTCATATTGACATTATGGATGGTGTTTTTGTACCTAACATTTCTTTTGGAATGCCCGTTTTACAGGCCATATCAAAACATGCTAAAAAAACCATTGATGTGCATTTAATGATTGTTGACCCTGATAGATACATCTCAACTTTTAAAAAATTAGGTGCAGATGTTTTGACTGTTCATTATGAAGCTTGTACTCATTTACACAGAACACTACAAGCGATTAAAGCAGAAGGAATGCAAGCAGGTGTTGCGTTAAATCCGCACACAAATGTATCTTTATTAGAAGATGTGATTAATGACATTGATTTAGTTTGTATCATGAGTGTTAATCCTGGATTTGGAGGACAATCTTTTATTGAAAATACCTATAAAAAAGTAAAACAATTAAAAGAAATAATTACTAGAAATAACGCTTCTACTAAAATTGAGATTGATGGTGGTGTTACCAATAAAAATGCAAAACAATTAGTAGATGCTGGAGCTGATGTATTAGTTGCCGGAAGTTATGTGTTTGGAGCAGATGACCCTATTGCAACAATAGTAGATTTGAAGAAAATTACAAAATAAGTATCAAAAAAGCCATATACTATAGCATATGGCTTTTAAAATATAACTTTTTTCAAATTATAATTTTACAAACTTTTTAACTGCAATTCCGTTTTCTGATTGTAATTTTAATATATAATTTCCAGAATTTAAACCTGAAACATCTAAAATAACATCTGTACTAAAAGAAGATTTTAATGATTCAACAAGTCTTCCAGTAACATCAAAAACCTCAATTAACCCATCAGAGCTATTTGAACCGTCTGAAATAGTAATATTATTCTCTACTGGATTTGGATAAATTAAAACATTAGATTCAAATTGATTTTTTTCAGCTGATAAAACCATCGCTCCGTTTATATTAAAAGGAAAAGCCAAAGTATTTCCAGAACCACCATCCATTAAATTTGCCCATGCTGTTGCAGTTCTTTGTTTAGCATTCCATGAAGTATTACTTAAAGTATTTAGAATGGTTACAGGAGGAAAAAAAATACTTCCATCATTAATAGCATGAACTTGCATTTCAACCCAATATGTACCTGCAGGCAATGAGGCAGTTACATTAGCATTAAATTTCCATATTTTCCTTGTTGTACCTACAGTTGCAGAAGTCCTATACATAAATGCTTCTCCGCTATTTGCAGTATTAAGTAGATTTGTTGTCATATTTCCAAAAACAATAGTTGATGTAGAAAGTGCAGGATCTCCACTCCATATTCTAACTCTTAATACATCAATTGGAATTGTTGTTCCTGTATAACTTGTTTGGTATCCAAAAAAATCAACACTGGTTAAATTCCAAATTTGACCAACTGGAACAACAAATTCATCAGCTAAAGCAAAATCTGAAGTTAGAGCATTATTGTAAATCGCTCCACTTCCAAGAGATGTGTTTGGCGTCTGTAGTTCTGACCATGTATAACCCGTTGGAGCAACTGATCCTCCAGTCGTAGTAGTTCCTGTTGAGATAGGACCATTACTAAATATTTGTTGAGCACTAATTTTTTGACCAATGGATACAACAAATAAAAAAGAAAACATCAATAATGTAATTTTTTTGTTCATAATTTATGTTTTTATGTTTAACACAATATTAAGAATAAAATCAACACAAAATTAATTATTTAACATTTTTAATGAAAATAAATTACTCATACTGACTGATTAAGTATTTTATCAAGTCTGTTGTCGTGACAATTCCAACCAACAAATCTCCTTCTACAACCGGCAATGCATGAAACTCTTTACTAGATAAAATTTCTGCAGTTTCTTTTATAGTTGTGTATGGATTAATGGTTACTAAATTTTTAGCCATTACTTGTTCCACAGTAAACAAATTATAAACTGTTGCGTCTACTACTTCATCTTCATCATCAACAGCATCTACAAATGAAATTCGTAATAAATCGGTGTAACTCAACATTCCTATAATTCTATTGCCATTAACCACAGGAATGTGTCTGATTTTATTTTTCTTAAATAAAGATTCAGCTTTGGTTAAATCATCTTTAAGATTTAATTTAATTACGTTTTGTGTCATAATGGTTGACACTGGAACTTTTTGCTTCATAACTATCTATTTTTGAGATTAATAAAATAAAGTTATGCTTAAATTTACAAAAAAAATATGATAAATATTAGGTAATAATAAATTATTCCGAAAAATTAATCATTGATCTTACTTTTTCATATAATTCTGGAAATTCTTTTTTAAATTGAATTGGTGATTCGAAAAAATGCCCTAAAACTACTGCAATAAATTCAAACTGATTGGTGTAGGCATAAACCCTAAAATAATTAGAATTAACCAATCGTTTAAAATTTGCTGGTCTTTTAACTTGTTCTAAAATTTCATCATGAGTAACCGAAAAAATCGTAGCAGAAATATCTTTATTTATTTTTCCTTGAAAATGCAGTACATGTGAAAACTCATGTAGTCCCAAATTTAAATTATCATTACTTATCTCATAACCTTCCAAAAAATGTTTCCATGAAAAAACTATAGTTTTCATTCTTGGATTAAATTCACCTTTGTGATAATCCTTATTTATTGTGGAATAATAAACATCTGGATAAATGATGATTTTATCAATTAAAGTAAACAGGTATTTTCTCATTCCAAAAGTTAACATTACAGCTGTTGAAGCAACTAGAACTTTCATTTGATCTGTGATTATCAAACCATCTTTACCATAAAAGGGATATTTTTCAATAAATGATGCTACTCTATGCTCAAAATATCTTTTTGCTTTAGAATTTAATTTTTTATAAAATTCAAATTCATTGGTAAGAATATAAAGCTGAGTTAATGTTAATCTTTTGGGTTTAAGATAAAAATGCACGTAAAAAGGCTTACCAAATAAATAGGCATAAAAAGGTTCTATAATAGAATTATAGAGTCTTATCATTAAAATAAAAACTATAAAAAGTAAAAAATATAACAAAAAACAAAGATTTAAAAGAGGCAAATGAATTTAGCTAAAATAAAAAAATCCTGAACATAAATGCCCAGGATTTAAAATAAAAAAATCTGAATCAAAAGCCTGTAGACTAATTCCATTTATGTTTGTTTTATATCATTTTTTGAATCTATCAATTTTAAGAGGGGTTAATTAAATGTTAAAAAAGTTTTAGAGAAAATTAATCTTCAATATTCTTAATGTATTTATCAATAATATAATGAGATATAGGCTTTAAAGCTTTTCCAGTTTCTGGATGCATCCCCAATTGATTGAAATATTCTGGTTCACCATTTACCTTACAATAAAAAACGAGTGGTTTATCTCCTTTAAAAAAAACTGTTGTCGAATCCACTTCAATCTTTTCTAAAGAAAATTGATTTGTATTAATAGGCACAACATCATTAATGTTTGCAAAATTTTTTACTTCACATTCTACTTCGACATAATGATTGTTTTGCCATTGCATACACTTTTTTTTATTGTTAAAAAGATACATAAAAAAAAACCCAACTATAAAAATCATTAGAGCTATTATTATATATTTTATTTTATTAAAACCCTTCGAAGGTTTCTTTACAAAATCATCTGATTTTTTTTCTTCAGAATTAGCATTAACAACATTAATAATAACAGGTGGCTTTTCTACTTCATTACTTTTTAAATATTTAGTTAAAGGTCTTGGCTCCAAACCCACTAAAAGAGCCATAATATCAATTAAATCATGTTTAGGTGTTTCTGTCTTCCCTTTAAAAAAATTACAAATTGGTTTTAACTTATCAATATCAAAATTTTCAATATTTTTTTTATCCTTATCATCTTCTTTTAAATCAAAAAAATGCTTCAAAATCTTATAATCATTTTTTGTTGCTGTACATTTTAAAATCTCTACACACAAATTACGAATCGACGCAGGAGTTGGATTGTTTAAAAAGGTAGAATGATTGCCATTTTTCTCATCATTATATTTCTTTTTTATCTCAATCAAATAAGTCTCAAGAGTATTTTTATTCATAAGCTATACTAAATTTTATAAGAATTATTCAGAATTCATCGGAATCATCGGAACAACCGGAATTCCGTATAAAAACCATAACAAAAACCTCATTTCTTTGCCTCAGAATTAGTTCTTGTTCTATTTCGCGATAAGAACAAATGTACAAAACTACTTCTAAAAAAAGTGATGCTAAACAGATTAGAATTTTTATTCGGGAAGTATAATCTGACTTCTCTGATTTAGCCACTTCACTTCCCAAAACATTTTTTAACAGCATGACTGTCTTAACAACCCTTTTGAGAAAACCTCAAACAGTCATGCCTATGTATAATTTTTAATTTTTAAAATCATGAAAAAAATATATGTTTTAATGGCAATTATTTTTATGTCAATAGCAAGTACATCTTGTACAACCGATAGTGTAATTGAAGAAACACCAACACAGTACGCAACAGGCGAAGGTGATACAGGTGGACAAAATGGAACATTACCTCCACCTCCTCCAACACCTTAATTTTTTTAGGTTAAATATTATTATTTTTTACTAATTTCGGGAAATGACAAATCACATAAAACATTTCCCGATTTTATTGTTATTGATACTATGTTTTTCTTGCAATAAAGAAAAAATAAATAATTCTGAATCCGATGAATTTCAAGAATTAAAACTAAAAGGACATACTTCATACACAAATGGAAATTATGACAGTTCTTATGTATATTTCAACAAAGCCCAAACAATTGGACAATCAAAACCAGTTGAAGAACAAATCTATGTATCCTTATTTTTATCTTATATCTACAACATACAATCAGATTTTAATGGTTTAGAAGAAGAAGTTACAAATGCATTAGCTTTAAGTAATGAAACTAAGTATAATTCACATTTATACAATTTCCTTGGCATTGCTTATGAAGAAAAGCATGACTATAAAGCTGCCATTGAAAATTATAATTTAGCCTCAAAATATAGTTCTTCAGAATTAGAAATATTAATAATCCAAAACAATATTGCTGTAATTCAATTAGAACAAAAAGAATACAACAAAGCTATTGAAACACTTACTCCAGTATTAAAATCAGATACGTTAGTTCATGCAAAAAAAGAATATGCAAAAATAATTGACAACTTGGGTTATGCTTATTTTAAAAATGGAAATCTAGAAAAAGCCAAACCATTGTTATATGAATCTCTTAAAATCAGAGATAGTTTAGGGGATAATTATGAAAAGATTGCTTCCCAAATGCATTTATCAAATTTCCATTTAAAAGACAATCCAACATTATCACAAGAATTTGCCAAGAAGGCTTTACTAGCAGCCACAGCAGTTAATAGTGCTGATGACAAATTAGAAGCGTTGGATTTAATGATAAAAAACCCTACCAACAAAGAAGCTTTCAAAGATTTTGAACGTTATTTAAACATAAACGATAGCGTAACCAAAGCCAGACAAACAGCCAAAAACGAATTCTCAAAAATAAAATACGATTCTAAAATCGCTTTAGAGAAAAACGAAAAATTGGAAGTAGAAAAAGAATTCATAACATATTTATTTCTAGCATTTGGAGCCATCACCATTCTAATTTTCTTTCTAATCCGTTCCAAAAACAAAAGAAGGTTACAAAAATCGACTTACGAAACAGAAACTCGCATTTCAAAACAACTTCATGATGAATTAGCAAATGATGTATACAACACCATGACCTATGCCGAAACCCAAGATTTATCAGATGAAAACAAAAAAGAAAACTTCTTAAATCAAATTGAAACCATTTATAACCGAACAAGAAACATTTCTTTAGAAAATAGCGAAATCGATACCGGTAAAAATTTTAAAGAAAACTTATCTAATCTCATTTCTAGTTATGATACAGACCAAACAAACATCATTCTTAAAAATTTTGATGCCATTGATTGGAATACAATCAAAAAAAACACTAAAATAACCATACACCGTATCCTTCAAGAACTTTTGATTAACATGAAAAAACACAGCCAAAGCAGCCTTGTTGTGCTTGGTTTTGAATCAAAAAATAAAACTTATGAAATTAATTATTCAGACAACGGAATTGGAAGTTCTGACAAAATCCATTTTAAAAACGGATTACTAAATGTGGAAAACCGTATTAAAACTATAAAAGGAACCTTTACTTTTGAAACAGAATCCCAAAAAGGATTTAAAGCAAAAATTGTTTTTCCTAAATAAAACCGTTTAACTATGTTTACAAAAGTACTATTGGCAGAAGATTTAGACAGTATCAACATAGCTGTTGCTACAACTTTAGATGAAGTAAACATCGAAGAAGTAGAGTATGTAAAATATTGCGATGATGCGTTGTTAAAAATAAAAAAAGGCATACAAGACAATGCTCCATATCAATTATTGATAACTGATTTATCTTTTAAAGAAGATTTTAGACCCAATCAATTAAACTCAGGTGAGGCGTTAATTGCAGCCGTACAAGAGATTCAACCCAATATAAAAATAATTGTTTTTTCAGTTGACGAAAAACCTACTCGCATCAAATCTCTTTTTGAAAACCTACATATCAATGCTTTTGTTTTAAAAGGAAGAAACAGTTTGCCTGAACTCAAAAAAGCCATAAAAAAAGTTTTTGAAAGCAACCAAAACTATATTGCACCTAATTTATCTTATATTCTTCAAGACAAAATATTATACAAAATTGACAATTATGATATTCAATTGATACAGCAATTAGCCAATGGAGT
Source organism: uncultured Flavobacterium sp. (assembly GCF_963922255.1). Taxonomy (GTDB): domain Bacteria; phylum Bacteroidota; class Bacteroidia; order Flavobacteriales; family Flavobacteriaceae; genus Flavobacterium. Next base: position 162,061 of record NZ_CAWUIC010000003.1, read on the forward strand.
GGCACAAGATAAAATGGACGCAAAATTCAAAGAACTAGGAATTGAGCCCAATAGTAAATCTACCATTGAAAAAAGAATAAGCAAACTAAAAGACTATTTCAAAGCCAACAATACAGTTCACCTAATAGCCATAGTAAAAGACCTAGGCTTAATATAGCACATCTCCAATTATCCATTACCAAAAAATATCCTTTTTTACGGTTTCCCGTAAAATCAATCTTTCTAGTCTTCTTAAATTTGAAAAATAATACCAAACACATCAAGTTTATGAAACGCTATTACATTGATATTGTCCAAAAAAGAAACGGAGACAACGTACTGCATAATGAATTTTGTTTATATGTGCCTGTTATTATAAATGCCAAATATATTGGAGAATTTCAAAACGAAATAGCTGCTTTGAAAGAAGCAATAAAGGACTTTCCTAATGCCAATGGATGCAAATATTGTTGCGCAGCATCATATACTCATTACGAAGTTGAATAATTTTTTAATTAATTGTTTGTTAGTTAAAAATGGATTGCAAAAAAACTCTAAAGTGACAGGAAGCTTTGGAGTTTTGCTTTCCTTCTTTAACAAATTGTAGCTAATAAAAAATTAAGAAAAATAGACTCTATTTAAGTAATTTATATAATTATTTTTTTTTAGTTATGACTAAAATAATTAGGTTTATAATCATCTGTTTTTATCACAGATTCAGAGTTATTAAAAGTTGCGAAGAGGCAAAAAAAATGGGCTTAATGTTTAGTCATAATAATGATATGAATTCTAAAAGAAGCAAAAACCATATAAGTTATTGGTATGATGAATATGATATACTTTATAAAGTTAACGAATATTACACATCTAAACTCAGAAAAAATAATTAAGTTCCAAAAAGAAATATTCACAAAATTATTTTAGTCTTTTACGGTTTTCCGTAAGGATTTGATTTGTAATGTTAATATGTTTGAGAAATAATTTAAAAACACAATAAAATGAAACTAAAAATTTACACTTTAGCATTGTTATCATTAACAGTTTTTTCTTGTCAAACGGTAAAAACAGGAACCGCAAAAACAATTGACATTTCTGGAGTTGGAGTTATCCACAAACCCGTAATTGCAGATTTAGATGTACAAGAGCAAAAAATAACAAAAACTATTACTTTGAAAAGTATGGAAAGTTTAGAAGCAGCTAAAAACGAAATAGTACGAAATTTGCTAAACGAAAACAATGCTGATTTATTAGTGGAGCCAAAATTTGAATCAAAAACCAAAAACGGGAAAACCGACTTAACAGTAACAGGTTGGTTAGCTTTCTATAAAAACTTCAGAACTATAGAAGAAAAAGACATTAAATTACTAGAAGTCAGACCTGCTGTAATTAATCGAGTAGAGACCAATCAGTCTACAATTCTTGAAAAAGTTAAGAAATAAACAATAACTGTTTTAAAACTCTAAAGCAATAAGTAGCTTTAGAGTTTTTTTTATATGCTTCTAATTGAAACTAATTAAAATTATTATTTTTAACAGATGAAAGCACTAATAACCCTACTATTCCTATTTACTATAAACTTTCAAACTTATGTTGTTAGTGAAGTTTACATATGTGATTCAAAAAATGCCAAAAAATACCATTACTCCAAAACCTGTAGAGGATTAAATGCTTGTAAACATCAAATCGTAAAGAAATCAAAATCTGATGCTCAAAATCTTGGCCTTACGCTTTGTGGTTGGGAAGATTGATAGTATTTTAGCATCATGAAGAAGTTATTATGTTTCCTTTTCTTAGTTATTTATGTTGCCGCATTTTCCCAACTAAAAATCATTTCTTGGAATGTAGAAAACTTAGGCAAATCTAAATCAGATTCTACGATTACTTACATTGCAAAAACTTTAAAAAACTATGATGTTGTGGCTTTGCAAGAAATAGTTGCAGGTTATGGTGGCACACAAGCAGTAGCAAAACTAGCAGAAGAACTCAGCAGAAAAGGCTCAAAATGGGATTATGTTGTAAGTGAACCCACAACCGGAAGCAGTTACAAAACAGAACGCTACGCATTTTTATGGAAAACAAGTTCGGTAAAAAAAACAGGGGAAGCTTGGTTGGAAAAAAAGTACAATCTAGAAATAGACAGAGAACCTTATTATTGCACATTCAGTTATAATGATAAATCAGTAACTCTTGTAAATTTTCATGCTATAACCAAGAGCAAACAACCCGAAACAGAAATCAAATATTTCAAGTTTTTGCCTTTAGAATATCCGTTGTTGAACCTAATGTTTATTGGGGATTTTAATTGCCCACAATCTCACACTGTTTTTAATCCTTTAAAGAAAATGGGCTATGCTTCTGTATTTAAAAATCAAAAAACTACCCTGAAAAAAGAATGTAAAAAAAACGTCTGCTTAGCCTCCGAATTTGATAATATTTGGTACAATACTTTTAAAATAAAAGTCAAAAATTGTGACGTAATTCATTTTTACAAAGATTTCAAAGACTTAAAATCAGCAGAAGAAATATCTGATCATATACCTATCTGGGTAGAAATAGAATTGAATTAATTTTGGCTAAAGCCGATTTAATTTCATAAAAAAACCGCTGGCTAAAGACAACGGCAATTGTTAAATTTTAACCAATTGTGACTTCGGCAGGGTTCGAACCTGCAACCAACGGAGCCGAAATCCGTCATTCTATCCAGTTGAACTACGAAGCCAAAATAAGTACGAGGTACGAAGTAAAAAGTACGAAGTTGAATTCATTTAGTTTTTACTTCGTAATTCGTACTTTTAAATTAAACTAATAATTTCTTAACTATAGTAGAAATTGTTTTTCCATCTGAGTTTCCACCCAATTGTTTTGAAGCAATTCCCATTACTTGACCCATTGAAGCCATTCCAGAGAAACCACCATCTGCAATGATTTTAGCTACTGCTGCTTCAACTTCAGTCTCAGTCATTTGTGCAGGTAAAAACTTTTCAATTACAGCTACTTGAGTCAATTCTGGTTCCGCTAAATCATTTCTTCCTTGTTCCGCAAAAATATTAGCACTATCCTTACGTTGTTTTACTAATTTTTGTAAAATTTTGATTTCATCTTCTTCAGTAAGTTCATCAGCAGAACCTGATGTTTGAGCTAACAAAAGTTCTGATTTTACTGCTCTTAAAGCTTCTAAGGCAACAGTATCTTTAGCTTTCATAGCTTCTTTCATACTGTCCATAATTTTAGTAGATAAACTCATTTTTTTATGATTATTTGTTAATTTTAAAATTGAAATAGTTTCACTAAAAACCGATGCAAATATAATTAAAAAAACCCGTAACGTTAAAATGAAACGATACGAGTTTTTTTGGAGGTTAAGTTTACGGAGCGTTAGTCTACATTGTCGTGTAAGAAAGAATTGTTAGAACGCAATTGGGGATCGTCGTTGCTATCAGTTCCTAGAGACATTCTAGACTTATTATTGTTTAATTCTGGTGACTCTAAATCCACTCCCATTCTTTTGTAAGCTGGTTGTCTTTCTATTTCGTCTATACGAGAATTTGTATTGAATTTATAATTGAATTCTTTCATTTTACGCTTGCGTTCTTCTGTACGTAGACGTAATGTTTCTTCAATTGTTAATTCTGTTAAATCTCTGCTTTCCAAATTAGAAATTGGCTCAGAAGTTTCACTTGCTTCAACAGTATTTACCTTGATATCTAGTTCAGGATTGATTGGTTCAGAAACTTGTGATGGTTTGGCTGCCAATAATTCATTTTCTTTTTCTAAATATTCTTCTAAAGAATGCTTAATGATTCCGTTTTTCTCTACTTCAGTAACTGGAATAAATTCAACGTGCTCATTCACTACTATATCTTTTGTTTCATCTGTAAGATTGAAAACAATTTGATTTTCTTTTTTCTCTTCTGATTTTGTTTCAAACATATCTAAAGAGAATAATAAATCATCTTCTTTTGCTACTACAAATTCAGGCTCAACCACTTCGATTTCTCTAATTGGTTTTGGAGAAGAAGTAATTTCAAAAACTGGTTCTTCTTTAGCTTGAGGTGCAATAATTTCAAAAGTAACATTGATGTTTTTCAATGCTTCAGTTGTTTCAATTAGCTCATTCTCTTGTGCAACAATTGTATTGAATTCTTCTGTTGCTTCTTCTAATGAAAAAACGATTTTTTCTTCTTTTTCTTCAGAAACTATAGTTTCTTCTTGTACCGTAAATGATGAAGTTGACTCAGCTTGTATAGGATTCACCTCTTCTGCTTCAACTTCAATATTAAAATTTGCCTTATCAATTAGATCTTTAACAATTTTTTGTTCGTCTTCTAATGAATGAATAATTTTATTTGGCTCTGTATTTACGATTTCATGTTGCTGTTCAGCATTGAAACCTGTTGCGATAATAGTTACAGAAACTGACTCTTCTAACGACTCATCTTCACCAACTCCCATAATAATATTCGCGTTGAAACCTGCTTCTGTTTGAATGAAATCATTGATTTCTCCAATTTCATCTATAGTAATTTCTTGCGAACCAGAAACAATTAACAACAATACATTTTTAGCACCTGTTATTTTGTTATCATTTAACAAAGGTGAATCCAATGCGCTTTTGATAGCAATTTTTGCTCTATCATCTCCAGAAGCTACTGCAGAACCCATAATAGCTGTACCACTATTAGAAAGAACTGTTTTAGCATCTTTAAGGTCAATATTTTGAGTATAGTGATGCGTAATTACTTCAGCAATACCTCTAGAAGCGGTTGCTAAAACTTCATCAGCTTTTGAGAAACCTGCTTTGAAACCTAAATTACCGTAAACTTCTCTTAATTTATTATTATTGATTACGATAAGAGAATCTACTTGTTTACGTAGTCTTTCTACTCCTTGTAATGCTTGTTCCTGACGCACTTTCCCTTCAAATTGGAAAGGAATTGTAACGATACCAACAGTAAGAATATCTCTTTCTTTAGCCAATTGAGCAATAACTGGTGCAGCACCTGTTCCTGTTCCTCCACCCATACCAGCCGTGATGAAAATCATTTTTGTGTTAGTATCTAACATTTTTTCGATTTCATCTACACTTTCAATAGCAGATTGTTGTCCAACTTCTGGATTTGCTCCAGCACCAAGACCTTCTGTTAGGTTCACACCTAATTGTATTTTATTTGGCACAGGACTATTAGCAAGCGCTTGAGAATCTGTATTACAGATTATAAAATCCACACCTTTAATTCCTTGTTTGAACATGTGATTGATTGCGTTGCTTCCACCACCACCAACACCTATTACTTTAATTACGTTCGATTGATTTTTAGGTAAATCAAAAGAAATGTTTCCAAATTCTGAGTCGTTCATCATATTTTTGGGGTTTTAATTATTCTGCATTGTCTAAAAATTCTTTGATTTTTTCAATATACTTATCAAAGAATGATCGTTTTACTTTTCCTTCTGTACTCTCTGTGTCATTGTTTGAAGTCACCATTTCATTGTCAATTATTTCATCTTCAACAATGATTTCTGGTTGTTTTACAACTTCTTCTTTTTTCATTTCTACTAATGGTGTAGCACTTTTTGTATTATTTCTAATACTATTCATTACTAAACCAACAGCAGTTGCATATAATGGACTTGAAATTTCTTCATCAGAATCTCCTGCTAAATGCTCATTAGGATATCCAATTCTGGTGTCCATTCCAGTTATATATTCTACCAATTGCTTGATGTGTTTCAATTGAGAACCTCCTCCAGTTAACACAATTCCTGCAATTAATTTTTTCTTATTGTCTTCGTGACCATATTCTTTGATTTCAGCATAAACTTGTTCAATAATTTCCACAACTCTAGCGTGAATGATTTTTGATAAATTTTTAAGTGAAATTTCTTTTGGTTCACGACCTCTTAATCCAGGAATAGAAACAATTTCGTTGTCTTTATTTTCTCCTGGCCAAGCAGAACCAAATTTTACTTTTAATAATTCGGCTTGTTTTTCGATGATTGAGCAACCTTCTTTAATATCTTCTGTAATCACATTTCCTCCGAAAGGAATTACAGCTGTGTGACGAATGATTCCATCTTTGAAAATCGCTAAATCTGTTGTTCCACCACCTATATCTATCAAAGCAACACCTGCTTCTTTTTCTTCTTGACTTAAAACAGCATCAGCTGAAGCCAATGGTTCTAAGGTTAATCCCGACAAGTCTAAACCTGCACTTTTGATGCATCTGCCAACATTTCTTATTGAAGCGGCTTGACCCACTACCACATGAAAACTAGACTCCACTCTTGAACCGTACATTCCTACAGGTTCTTTTATTTCGGCTTGACCATCAATTCTGAATTCTTGTGGCAAAACGTGGATAATTTCTTCTCCAGGTAACATTGCCAATTTATGTACTTGACCAATTAACTGATCAATATCTGCATCACCAATTACTTCTTCTGCATTAGGCCTACTAATGTAATCGCTATGTTGAATACTACGAATATGTTGACCTGCAATTCCGACCACAACATCGTTGATTTTATAATCTGAGTTTGCTTCTGCTTCTTGAACCGCTTGTTGGATAGACTGAATAGTTTGTGTGATATTATTTACCACACCACGATGTACCCCTAAACTTTTTGACTTTCCTATTCCTAGAATTTCAAGTTTACCGTATTCGTTTTGACGACCAATCATGGCAACAATTTTTGTTGTTCCGATGTCTAATCCTACTGCTATGTTATCTTTTCCCATACCCAAATTATTTAGCACAAATTACCTGTTCTGTAAAAATCAAATTGACTGACTTATAATTCTTAATCAATGTATCTTTTGTTGCGTGTTGTAAAAACGCTTTGTAATTCTTGAATTTGGTTTCCATATTGGCTTCTGTTCCAAAAATCACTTTGTAATTATAATCTCTAACAGAAAAAATTATATTTCCTTTTTGAGATTTTTTTATATCGACAATGTTTTGTTTTAACATTTCGTCTTTATCAATAAAATCAAAAATGCTAACAAGCCCTTTCAATTCATTTTCATTTACTATTCCAAAATAAACAGGAACTCTTGGTGTAAAGTTTTCCGACAAAGGAACTTTATCTCCCTTACTATCTAAATAATAAGAGCCATTCTCATTTATAACCCTAACAATTGGTTTTTTTTGTTTGATCTTAGCATTTAGAATCCCATCAATTGAACAAAAAACTTCAGAATTATCTACGTATTTATTGGCATTCAATAAATTTTCTAGCTTCTTCAAATCTACCCTTTCTTTTTTTACTTTGGAAGTGCCTTGAAAATTTTGTATTAACAAGTTATTAACCATTGTTTCGTTCAAAAACGGAAAATCATCATCAGCAAAAGCTACACTTATCTTCTGTATTTTTCGCTCTTGGTTTTTGATTCCAGAGAAAGAATACAAGAAAATCATTAGCACTACAATAAGTACTAAGCGTATATTATTCCAATTCAATTTTTTCACTTAACGTCTTTTTTATTTGAGGAACCATTTCCCCTAAATCACCAGCTCCAATTGTTACGAAAACTGTTGCATCAGATGCTTTAATTTCGACAAATAATTCATCTTTACTTATTAATTTTTTATTTTTATTTTCTACTTTATTCAACAACCAAGTCGATGTAATTCCTTCCATTGGTAATTCTCGAGCTGGATAAATTTCCATTAATAGAATTTCATCAAACTTTGATAAACTTTTGGCAAAATCATCAGCAAAATCTTTTGTTCTACTGAATAAATGAGGTTGAAAAACAGCACACACTTTTTTATTAGGAAATAATTCAGTAACCGCTTGATGTACTGCATTTATTTCTGTGGGATGATGTGCATAATCATCAATATAAGTCAGTTTTTCTTCTCTAATTTGAAAAGAAAATCTTCTTCTAATCCCTTTGAAAGAAGCTAATGCTTTTTTGATTTTAGCTGTTTCTACACCATAAGTTTTTGCCATAGACAAAGCCATAAGTGCATTTGATAAATTATGGTGACCTGGTAATCCAAATTGGATATTCTCAATTAATTCATCACCAAATTTTACATCAAAAACATAATAACCGTTTTCAATTTTAATATTTTGAGCACTGATTTTTGCATTATCATTAACACCTACAGAAACACCATCAAGAACCAAACCATTTGCATAAAACAGTTTAGATTTATCTTCAACTTTATCTGCAAATTCTCTAAAACTTTCCTCAATAGCATTTGCATCACCATAAATATCTAAATGATCAGCATCCATTGAAGTGATGCAAGCAATATTTGGATGAAGATGTAAAAAAGAACGATCAAATTCGTCAGCTTCGACTACAGTAATGGTTTTTCCGTTGCCTACTAAATTTGAATTGTAATTTTCTACAATTCCACCTAAAAAAGAGGTTACATCCAAACCACTATCCAATAAAATATGAGCTAGAATGCTTGATGTTGTGGTTTTTCCGTGAGTTCCTGCAACAGCGAAACAAAAAGTATCTTCGGTAATTAACCCAAGAACTTCTGCACGTTTTTTAATTATGAATTTTCTTTCGATAAAATAATTCCATTCAGCCAATAAAACAGGAACAGCTGGTGTGATTACAACTAACGTATTTTCCATATAAAAATCCTTAGGAATCAAATCTATATTGTCTTCAAAATGAACTTCAACACCTTCTTGTTGCAATTCTTTTGTTAATTGCGTTTCTGTTTTATCATAACCGCTAACATTTTTCCCAATATTTTTAAAATATCGAGCAAGAGCACTCATTCCGATTCCTCCGATGCCTATAAAATAAATGTTATGTATTTGGTTTAGGTTCATTTTAATGTTTAATCGTTTATTTGTTTAACTGTTGAATTGAGTATTTAATAGTTAAACGATTTATCAGTTCAACAGTTTCACAATTTCTTCTATTATATCTTTTGTAGCATTTGGTTTTGCTAACTTTTTTATATTTTGACTTAAAGATTTTTGCTTTTCTTCATTGGAAATCAAATCTTTAAAAACTGTTTCAAAATCAGTATCTAATTCAGATTCTTTTATTAAAATTGCTCCACTTTTATCGCAAATGGCTTTTGCATTTTTCGTTTGATGATCTTCTGCAACATTTGGAGAAGGAATAAAAATCGTTGGTTTTCCAACAATACATAATTCTGAAACTGACGAAGCACCAGAACGAGAAATTATAAAATCTGCTGCTGCATAAACCAAATCCATTCTGTCAATAAAAGAAACAACTTGAACGTTATTGACATTGTGTTTTTTATATTGTTCTTGATATAATTTTCCACATTGCCAGATTATTTGAATGTTATTTTCTAAAAGGAAATCAATTTCTTTAGCTAACAATTGATTTATTCTTCTAGCTCCTAAACTTCCTCCTAAAACTAAAAGTGTTTTTTTTGTCTTATCTAAATTGAAATAATCAAAAGCTTCATCTCTTTTACTTTCAACTCCAATCAAATCTTGACGAACTGGATTTCCTGTTAATTTGATTTTATTTTTTGGAAAGAAACGTTCTAAATTTTCATAAGCCACACAAATTGAACTTGCTTTTTTAGCTAATAATTTATTGGTTATACCAGGATAAGAATTTTGCTCTTGAACTACTGTTGGAACATTCAAAATGTTTGCCATTTTAAGTACTGCACCAGAAGCAAAACCCCCAGTTCCAATAACTACATTTGGTTTGAATTTTTTTAGAATCAAATAAGAATTCCACAAACTAGAAGTTAACTTAAATGGAAACATTGCGTTTCTTAATGTTAATTTTCTTTGTAAACCCGCAATCCAAAGTCCCTTAATATTATATCCTGCTTGTGGTACTTTTTGCATTTCCATCTTGTCTTTTGCTCCTACGAAAAGGAACTCAGCATCTGGAAATTTATTTTTTAATTCATTAGCAATAGCAATTGCAGGATAAATGTGTCCTCCTGTTCCTCCACCACTGATTATGAATTTTTTGGTACTCATTGTTATTGATTTAATATGGGTTCTAATGGATTTTTATTAGATTCTTCTTTTAATTCTTTATCTTCTTGTTCTTCTCTTTCTTCTTCGAGTTGAATTTCTTTATCAATTATTCTCTGTAGAGCTTCATTTCGTTTTTCAGCTTCTTGCATATCAGCGGCTACTTCTTCGTCTTTTTTACTCACACTTAGTATAACCCCTATTGCAGCACAGGTCATCCAAATGGAAGTTCCACCACTACTTATTAAAGGTAAAGTTTGTCCAGTTACAGGTAAAAGTTCGACCGCAACTCCCATATTAATTAAGGCTTGAAATATTATTGGAAAACCTAATCCTATTATTAATAACTTTCCATAAAAGGAAGAAGCTTTGTGTGCACAGACTATAAATCTGAAGAATAATAACATATAGACGAACAATATGCCAAGTCCTCCTATAAGTCCGTATTCTTCTACAATAATGGCATAAATAAAATCAGAAGAAGATTGTGGCAAAAAGTTTTTTTGTACACTTTTTCCTGGACCAAGTCCGTAAATTCTTCCTGAAGCAATTGCTATTTTTGCTTTATCAATTTGGTAATTATCTTCATCTGATTTATCACTAGTAAATCTTTCAATTCGACTTTCCCAAGTTTTTACACGATTAGGCATTGCATCTGGAAATGCTTTTGCCATTAAAATGAACAACGTTAGCATTACAATTCCTGCACCAATGACTGTTGCCAAATACTTAATTGGATATTGGCCAATAAAAACCAACATACAAACCATTGCAAATATTAATGCTGTGGTTGAAAAATTAGCTGGTAAAATTAATAATAATACTAAAAAAACAGGCATCCATAATTCAATCAATGACGATTTGAAAGTGAATTCTTTCTCCTTAATTTTGGCTAAATATTTTGCTACATAAACCATTAATACAATAAAAGCCAATGAAGACGTTTGAAAACTTACACCTATAAAAGGAATACTTATCCAACGACTTGCATTTGCTCCTCCAATTGTTGTGCCTTGAAACATGGTGTAAATCAACAAAACTACTACTAAGGGCATCAGCAATAATGATAATGCTTTAGTGTAATGATAAGGCATTTTGTGCACAAAATAAATAATGCAAAAACCAAGAAATAAATGACCTAAATGTTTTACTAAATAACCCAAAGTAGAGCCTTTACCAATAACATAGACAAGATTTGTACTTGCACTATATACTGGCATAAAAGAAATTAGAGCTAGTAAAAATACTAGTGCCCAAATTCCTTTGTCTCCTTTTAAGTTATTAATAATATTGTTCATTATAATCCTCTTACTGCACTTTTAAATTTGTTTCCTCTGTCTTCATAATTTTCAAATAAATCAAAACTTGCACAGGCTGGTGATAACAAAACAGTTTCTCCTTTTTCTGCAATTTTTTGAGCCACTTTGACAGCTTGTTCCATTGAAGAAGTTTCTACCATTACATCTACAATATTGTTGAATGAGTCGATAATTTTTTTGTTATCAACTCCAAGACAAATGATGGCTTTAACTTTTTCATTTACTAAAGGCATCAACTCTGTGTAGTCATTTCCTTTATCAACTCCACCGACAATCCATATTGTTGGTGTTTCCATACTTTCTAGGGCAAAAAAGGTGGCATTAACGTTTGTAGCTTTTGAATCGTTTATGTACTGAACGTTTTCAATTTTTAGTACTTTTTCTAAACGATGTTCTACTCCTTGGAAATTTGACAAACTCTCTCTGATTGTTTGTTTTCTAATGTTCATCAGCTGAGCTACAGTTGTTGCAGCCATAGCGTTCTTCACATTGTGCATTCCGTCTAGCGATAAATTTGATGTTGGCATATTGATTTGTTTGTTGTTTGTGATATTATAAAGGGTTTTGTCTTCTAAATAGCTTCCTTCTTCTATTTTTTTTGTTAGTGAAAAAGGTAATTTTTTGGCTTTTGATTTATTATTTTTTAGCCAAAATGAAATGGCTTCATCATCATTATCATATATTAAATAATCTTCTTCTGTTTGATTCATTGTTATTCTGAACTTTGATTCTATGTACAATCCATAATCGTAATTATATCGATCTAAATGATCAGGACTGATGTTTGTAATAACAGCTATATGTGGCTTAAAAGTTATAATTCCATCTAGTTGAAAACTGCTCAACTCCAATACATACACATCAACTTTATCTTCTGCTACTTGCCATGCAAAGCTTTTTCCAATGTTTCCAGCTAAACCAACATTTAAACCACCTTGTTTTAACAAATGATAGGTTAACATAGTTGTTGTTGTTTTGCCATTACTTCCTGTAATTCCTATGGTAACTGCATTTGTATATTGGTAGGCAAACTCTATTTCAGAAATCACTGGAATCCCTTTTTCTAAGAGCTTTTTCACAATTGGAGCTTTCTCTGGAATACCTGGACTTTTCATTACTATATCAGCATTCAGAATTAAATCTTCTGAATGTTTCCCATCTTCCCACTCTATTTTATTTAATCCAAGAACTTCTATGTAATTACTTTTTATTTTTCCAAAGTCTGACACAAAAACATCATATCCTTTTTTCTTACCAAGAATTGCAGTTCCTACACCACTTTCTCCTCCACCAAGTATTACGAGTCTTTTCATACTATCTTAGTTTTAAGGTTACAATTGCTAGAATTGAAAGCATTATAGCAACAATCCAGAAACGCGTTACAATTTTACTTTCGTGATATCCTTTTTTCTGATAATGATGATGCAATGGAGACATGAGGAAAACTCTTCTACCTTCACCAAATCGTTTTTTAGTGTATTTGAAATAACTAACTTGTATGATTACCGATAAATTTTCAGCAAAAAAGATGGCACATAAAATTGGTAGTAATAATTCTTTACGAACAGAAATAGCTAAAACAGCAATGATACCACCGATAGTTAAACTACCTGTATCACCCATAAAAACTGAAGCTGGATAAGAATTATACCAAAGAAATCCGATTAATGCTCCAATGAATGATGCAATATAAACTGTCATTTCACCAGAATTTGGGATATACATTATATTGAGATAATCTGATAAAATAATATTACCCGAAACGAATGTAAAAATCCCTAATGCTAATACAGAAATGGCTGAAGTTCCTGCTGCTAAACCGTCAATTCCGTCTGTTAAATTTGCTCCATTTGAAACCGCTGTGATGATAAAAATTACTACTGGAATAAAAATTATCCAAGCCCAGTTTTCATATCCATCACCCATGAAACTTAAAATTTCAGCGTAATCAAACTCATTATTTTTGAAGAAAGGAATTGTAGTTGCTGTTGATTTTTCTTCCAACATAGATTTCAATGCTGTATTAGAAGCGGTAATTCTAGTTTCTGCAGTATCTTTTCTTACTGTAACACCTTCGTTGAAATACAAAACTGAACCTACAATTAATCCTAAACCAACCTGACCTATAACCTTAAAAATTCCTTTTAAACCTTGCTTGTCTTTTTTGAATATTTTGATGTAATCATCAATAAACCCGATAGTTCCCATCCAAAGTGTAGTAACTATCAACAGAATAACATAAATATTATCTAGCTTTGCTAATAGTAAAACAGGCACAAGTGTTGCTATAATTATTATAATTCCACCCATTGTAGGTGTTCCTGCTTTTTCTTTTTGACCTTCTAAACCAAGTTCCCTTACTGTTTCTCCAACTTGTTGTCTTCTTAAAAAATTAATAATTCTTTTTCCAAAAACTGTAGAAATAAGTAACGATAATATAATAGCTAATGCAGAACGAAAAGTTATAAATTGGAATAACCCAGCTCCTGGAACATCAAAATTGTTTTCTAAATATTGGAAAAAATAATATAGCATATTCTTCTATTTGTTTAGTTGGGTTAGTAATTCTGTAACTATTTTTAAATCGTCAAAATCATGTTTTACACCATTTATTTCTTGATAATTTTCATGCCCTTTTCCTGCAATTAGTATGATATCGTTTTCATTTGCCATCACACAAGCCGTTTTTATAGCTTGTTTTCTATCGACGATTGAAACTGTTTTCTTAAAATTTTGAGGCTCAACTCCTTTTTCCATATCTTCAATAATCAATTCAGGAATTTCTGTTCTTGGATTATCTGAAGTTAAAATAGCTTTGTCACTTAATCTTGAAGCTACTTCGGCCATTATTGGACGTTTTGTTTTATCTCGATCACCTCCACAACCAACAACCGTTATTAGTTGTTCGTTTTTAGTTCTGATTTCTGAAATAGTTTGTAATACATTTTCAAGTGCATCTGGTGTATGAGCGTAATCAACAATGGCTGTGATTTTTGATTTTGAAATGATAAATTGAAATCTTCCAGCTACACTTTCTAATTCACTTAATAATCGTAATGCTTCAAGTCTATCAATTCCTAATTCTATTGCTACACTATAAATGGCTAACATATTATATGCGTTGAAGTTTCCGATAAGTTTTACCCAAACTTCGTTTTCATTTACTTTTAACAACAATCCTGTTAACTGACTTTCTAAAATTTGAGCTTTGTAATCTGCATATGATTTTAGAGCATAAGTTAATTTTCTGGCTTTTGTGTTTTGAAGCATTACTGCTCCATTTTTATCGTCAATATTTGTAAGTGCAAATGCTGTTTTTGACAGATTATCAAAAAATGTTTTTTTAACATCTCTATATTCAGCAAAAGTGCTATGGTAATCTAAATGATCGTGTGATAAATTGGTAAAAACACCACCTTCGAATTGTAACCCTTCGGTTCGTTTTTGGTCAATTCCATGTGAACTTACTTCCATAAAACAAAATTCACAACCTTCATTCACCATTTCCTTTAAATAATGATTTATGGTCAAAGAATCTGGTGTTGTATGTGTAGCTGTATATTCGTATTCATCAACCATTATTTTTACGGTTGAAAGCAATCCTACTTTGTAACCAGCCTTTTTGAACAATTGATACAAAAGAGAAGCGACTGTCGTTTTTCCGTTTGTTCCTGTTATGCCAACTAACCTTAATTTAGAAGAAGGATTATCATTAAAATTATTAGCCAAAAAAGCTAATGCTTCGTTAGTGTTTTTTACTTTAATATATGTAACACCATTAATTATTTTTTCAGGAAATTCTTCACATACAATTGCAATAGCACCTTGATTTACGGCTTTTTCAATAAAATCATGACCATCCGAAACTGTACCTCTAATAGCAACAAAGACATCATTCAAAGAGATTTTTCTTGAATTAAAATCTATTGAATTTATAGCAATATCTGTTGACCCTTTCACAGCTTCAATAGATACTTTGTATAATATGTCTTTTAAAATTTTCACGATAATTCTAATGTTATTTCTTGATTTTTATTGAATCTTTGCCCTTTATCTATTGATTGTTTTAAAACTTTTCCTTTCCCTATTACTTTTACTTTTAACCCTAGATTTTCCAAAAGAACTATAGCATCCATCACAGGCATTCCTTTGACATTAGGCATTATATTTTCATCAATTTTTAAATTATATAGCTTAGTGTATGATTTATTTTGGCTTGGAATTTTAGTGTCTAATTGCTTTACTTCGTTTGTAGAAGGAGCATCGGTATAAATTTTTTGAGCAATACGTTTAAAAACAGGACCAGCCACATCAGCTCCGTAATAACCAGCTGCAACATCTGGTTTATGCACAATCACTATACAAGAATATTTTGGTTCGTCTGCAGGAAAATAACCCACAAAAGACGATGCATAGTACAGTTTAGACTTATCTCTATAATTCATCTGAACCGTTCCTGTTTTTCCAGCCATTGAAAAATTTGGAGAATATAGTTTTGAACCTGTTCCTTTTTTTACCACATTTTGCAAAACGGCTCTTACTTTCTTAAGTGTTTCGTCAGAACATATTTTTTCATTGATAACTTCTGTTTCAAATTTTTGAACGGACTTATTCCATTCTTTAATTTCCTTTACAAAAAATGGTTTGATCATTTTACCATCATTTGCCACAGCATTATATAATGCTAATGTTTGCAAAGGAGTAACTGAAACACCATAACCATAAGCCATCCATGGAAGAGCAATTCCAGACCAATCTTTTGTACCCGGTTGAGGAATGAATGGTTTTCCTTCTCCAATAAACTGTAATCCTAATGGCTTATTTAATCCGTAACTGTCAATTCTATTTACAAATTCACTTGGATTATTTTTGTAATTATCGTAAACTGCTTGTACTAAAACCGTGTTTGATGAAAGTTCAAAACCTCTAGCTAAAGAAATTTTTCCGTAACCACCTTTGTGCGAATCACGAACCGATTTTCCATAATATTTTATAACTCCACCTTGCGTATCATAAACCTTACTTGTATCTACTTTTTTATCATCTAACAAAGCAATTAAATCAAGCAATTTAAATGTTGAACCTGGTTCGGTTGATTCTGCAACAGCGTAATTTTGTGTTTCGTAATAGGTTCCATCTTCGTCTCTTCCTAAATTAGAAATGGCTTTAACTTCACCTGTTTTAGTTTCCATTACCACAACACAACCATGATCTGCTTTGTAATATTCTAATTGTTTCAACAAAGCATGATGCGCAATATCTTGTATGTATACATCTATAGTTGAGATAATATCATAACCATCTTGAGGTTCTAATTCATTGACATCGCTAATCGGTTTCCACTGGTTTTTTGCAATTTTTTGCATCATTCTATGACCATTGCTTCCGTCTAAATATTTCTTGAAAGCATATTCAATTCCTTTTCCATTTGTACTTCCATCAGCATTTTTTCTTTCGTAACCAATAGTTCTTTCAGCAATTTTCCCTATTGGATGTTCACGAACTGTTTTTTGTTCTGTGATTATTCCACCTCTAAAAGTTCCTTTGTTGAATAATGGAAAACCTTTAATTTTCATGTATTCTGTATAGCTTAATTTTCTAGCTATTAATAAGTATCGATTTTGAGAAGCTCTTGCCCTTCTTAACTCTGATAAAATTTGACCAGCTGGTTTCTGCAAAAGAATAGACAATGAATCAGCAAGTGGACTTACATATTCTTCAAAATCTTCTTTTTTAGGTGCCAATGCATCAAATCTAACGGTATATTGAGGAATTGAAGTAGCTAATAAACTTCCGTCAGATGAATAAATATTTCCTTTATTGGATGGAATTTGAAAATTTTTAACCGTTAGATCTTTGGCTAATTGACGGTAATATGGTCCATCAACCCACTGAATATTCGTTAACTTAATAACAACGAGAACAGCTATCACAAACATGACACCTGCAACTAAATACATTCGCATTGAATTATTTTTTTCCTCTATTGCCATAATTTATTAACTATTCCTTTTTCTTCTGTTTTTAAAACTTTTATTTTTTGCGGTGGAACTTCAGAAGGCCTAATACCTCTTGCTTCCATTTTTGTTGTAATTGTAGATTCCATTTTCAACTTCATTAAATCAGAACGAGTATCTACAAACTTTGAACGCAATTCTTTTACTTCGTTTGTTAGTTCAGTTATTCTGTAATTTTTAGCATCATATCTGTGATTATTAGCAATCATCACCATAGCCAAAACAATTAAGAAAACAATGAATTTCCAGTTTTTTAATGAATCATCACTCACTAAAAATTTTGCTTTTAACAAACTGTAAATATTTGCTTTCATACACTTATTTTTTTTCTGCAACTCTTAATTTGGCACTTCTTGCTCTATTGTTTATTGCAATTTCTTCATCTGATGGAACTATTAATTTTTCAATAGTTTTAAAAGGAACTTCAAAATTCCCGAAGAAATCTCTTTCTGGTTCCCCTTCAAACATTCCATTTCTTACAAATCTTTTTACCAATCTATCTTCTAAAGAATGGTATGAAATTACACTTAACCTTCCTTCAGGCTTAAGAATTTCTAAGGATTGTGTTAAAAAATCTTTTAAAGCTTCCATTTCTTGATTTACTTCAATTCGGATAGCTTGATATATTTGAGCTAAAATCTTATTGCTTTTATGACCTGGCAGAAACTTACTTAAGATTTGCTTCAGTTGTTCTGAATTTTTAATTGGAGTTTCTTTTCTAGCATTAACAATCACATTTGCCATCGCTCCTCCATTTTTTAATTCTCCAAATTCTAATAAAACACTTTTCAAAGCAGCCTCATCATAATCATTAATTACATGGTAAGCCGAAAGTTCTCCTTTTTGATTCATTCTCATATCTAATTCAGCTTCAAACCGAGTTGAAAAACCTCTTTCAGCTACATCAAATTGGTGCGATGACACTCCCAAATCAGCTAGAATACCATCTACTTGTTTTATACCATGGAATCGTAAGAACCTTTTTATAAATCTGAAATTTTCATTAATCAAAGTAAATCTTTCATCATCAATTGCATTATTCAATGCATCTAAATCTTGATCAAATGCAAACAGTTTTCCATTTACACCAAGTCTAGACATTATTTCTCTAGAATGACCACCACCTCCAAAAGTCACATCAACATAAACTCCATCAGGATGGATATTTAATCCATCTACTGTTTCTTTCAATAATACTGGATTATGATATCCCATCTTCTTCATCATTTTGGCCACCCATTACTTCTTCTGCCAAATCAGCAAAATCGTCAGTAGCATTTTCTATTGCGTTTTCATATAAAGTTTTGTCCCAAATCTCAATGATATTGATAGCGGATGACAATACTAAATCTTTATCAATTTGACCAAAAGCAATTAAATCTTTAGGAATCAGAAGTCTTCCTGTTGCATCAATTTCAACCACCTTTACACCAGCAGTGAAACGTCTTATGAAATCATTATTCTTTTTTACAAAGCGATTTAACTTATTGATTTTAGCCATCATTTTATTCCACTCAGCCATTGGAAACAACTCTAAACAAGGTTGAAAAACAGAACGCTTCAAAACGAAACCTTCCTCCAAAGACGCAAATTGCTTCTTCAGTGGAGCTGGTATCATCAGCCTTCCTTTGGCATCAACCTTACATTCATATGTTCCAATCAGTGTACTCACAAGTGGGATTTTGACTTTAATACTGACAAAAATATAAATTTTTTACCACTATTTACCACAATCTACCACTTTGTTGATAAGTTTATCCACTAATTGGCTAAAAAATGGGACGAAATGAAAATTTTGATTTTTTCAAAAACCATAAAAGTTGAATAAACACAAAGAGTTTGATAAAATTAAGCACTATATTAAAACCGTAATTTTAACTTATTAACCAAAGCTTACATTTGTTAATAAGCTAATAATTACCCATTTGCCTGTTATTTTTGTAAGAAAATAACAAGTAGCCCAAATTATTGATAAATTGCTTTTAGCTATATTTAAAAGTCTTATATTTGTCCATATTTCTAATACGAAATTTATTTATGTTAAAGAAAGAAAGAAAGTATACCTACTATGAAGTAGGTGAAGGAACGCCAATTATTATACTACACGGCTTAATGGGCGGATTGAGTAATTTTGATGGTGTAGCCAATTTTTTACCTTCAAAAGGCTATAAAGTAATTATTCCTTTATTGCCTATTTATACGCAGAGCATTTTAAAAACAAATGTAAAAGCATTTTCAAAGTTTGTTCATGATTTTATAGTACATAAAAAATTAGAAAAAGTCATTTTATTGGGTAATTCATTGGGTGGACACATTGCCTTGTACCATACCAAAATGTATCCTGAATTGATGAAAGGACTTGTTATAACTGGAAGTTCTGGATTATATGAAAGCGGAATGGGAGAAAGCTACCCAAAACGTGGTGATTATGAATACATTAAGAAAAAAGCTGAAGATGTTTTTTATGATCCTAAAATTGCCACAAAAGAAATAGTTGATGAAGTATTTGCGACTGTTAATGACAGAATCAAATTAATTAAGACTTTAACAATTGCTAAAAGTGCTATTCGTCATAACATGGCAGCTGATTTACCAAAAATGGAAACACCAACGTGTATTATTTGGGGTAAAAATGACAAAGTAACACCTCCAAATGTAGCAGAAGAATTTGATCAATTATTACCAAATTCTGAATTATTTTGGATAGACAAATGTGGTCATGCAGCCATGATGGAAAAACCAGAAGAATTTAATGAAATTCTATTAACATGGTTACAAAAACACAACTTATAACATTATTCCCCAATCATTGGGGAATTTTATTTTACATATAATGAAAATTAACACAGCCGAATTTATAATAAGTAATTCCGAAGTGAGTAAATGTCCGAATGAGCCTTTACCAGAATATGCATTTATTGGTCGTTCAAACGTAGGAAAATCGTCTTTAATTAATATGTTGACGGAACGAAAAAAATTGGCAAAAACTTCAGCTAGACCTGGAAAAACTCAATTAATTAACCATTTCAAAATCAACAGTAATTGGTATTTAGTGGATTTACCAGGTTATGGGTATGCTAAGGTTTCAAAGAAAACCAAAGCTGTTTTCCAACAATTTATTACAGATTATTTTGAAAAAAGAGAACAATTAGTTTGTGCTTTTATTTTGATTGACATTCGTTTAGAAGCTCAAAAAATTGATTTAGAATTTATCACTTATTTAGGAGAAACAGAAGTCCCTTTTTGTATTATTTTTACAAAAGCTGATAAAATTGGAAGGTCGAAGATTGCATCAAATATTGCAGCCTACAAGAAACAATTATTGGCTAATAATTGGGCTGAAATTCCTCAATATTTCGTTACTTCTTCCACAGAAGGAACAGGTAGAGATGAAATTCTTGAATTTATTGATGGTGTAAACGAAGATGTATTTAAAAATATGAATGAATTTTAGTGTAACCATAATTTTTTAGATTCTGAAATGATTGTTTCAGAATCTAAAAAAAACTACTTCACCAAATCTAATTTCTCAGCAAAATAATCACAAAAATCTTTCATGGTTGCTGTCATTTTCTCATCATCTGTTGCGCGTAGATATGTTTCAGACATTGCAACTAAAGTTTGGTGAAAAAATAATTTCATTTCATCTACAGGCATATCTTTAGTCCATAAATCAATTCGTAACGTTTCTTGAGCTTTGCTATCCCAAATAGACATTAAGATTGCTTTTGACT
This sequence comes from uncultured Flavobacterium sp., assembly GCF_963922255.1. Classification (GTDB taxonomy): domain Bacteria; phylum Bacteroidota; class Bacteroidia; order Flavobacteriales; family Flavobacteriaceae; genus Flavobacterium. The sequence goes on from NZ_CAWUIC010000003.1 coordinate 183,064, forward strand.
CTTCAAGCTCAATTCCACCATCTTTGGCAGTCCAACTTAATTTTTCTGGAATTTTATTTTCGTCTAATTCAACTAGGAATTTTATTTCTGATTTCTTATTTGGCATTATTTCTTTGGTTTATATTTTGATTCTTCAAATAATTCTTTGGCACTCAAGGCTAATAATTCTTGTAATTTAACTTCTGGATGATTTTCCATATAACTTCTAACGATTTGCCAGCCTAACCAAGCCCCAACTCTTCCTGGTGATTCATTATCTATTTCTAAATAAAACTTTGAAAACGGAGCTTCATTCATAAAACGTTGTTCATTTTTTGGATTGGTATCGTATAGTAATTTATTTTCAATAAAATAACTCCACATTTGTGCTTCATTTTCTTCACACCATTTGTATTTATCTTCAGTGTAAGCGATTTTTACATTATCCGCTACATCAGGAATTAATAAATCTTTCATATACAATTCTTTTCCTTTATAAATCATTAAAGAAAGTAAAGTTCTGTCTTTTGGTGGAGCAATTTTTCCATACGAAAAACTACTTACAATGTCTGGTAAAATTTGAGATTCATCGAATTCAATACGCATATATTCTGGAAAAGTTTCATAAAATCGATGATCTTTACCTAAATAACAATCTAATGAAATAAACAAAAAATCATCCACAAAAATAGATTTTGCATCCACATCAACTTCTGTAATAACAGTAATAACTCTAGGAGTTTTCTTTTCAGGATAATAATATTTTACGTGTTTTAGTAAATCTTCAATTTGCGGTTCTAGTTTACCTAAAGAAGCATATTTTTTTTGAACTTCGTTAAACAATTCTCTTGAAATAGGATCTTTTAATTTATTAGTCCAAACAGTATCAGCATAAATCTCTGGAAACAAAAATGGATATTCACTTTTTAATTTGGATAAGTCTTGTGGTTCAGATGTATAAAACTTTTGATCAAAACGTTCCACCGTAAAACTTACCGGAATTGCTGAAACATCAACTTCTTGTTTAGATTCTTTTTTACACGACATTAAAAATAGAAAGGCAATAAATAAAAAGAAATACTTCTTCATTGTAAAAAAAATTATATTTTTATGGAAAATAAATAAAGCTGCAAATATACATTTAATAGTATAAATTATTTCATAAATGATGACAGATTCTACTCAATTTCAAGCCGAAAAAATCAACAATTATATAGTTAAATGGTTGCTTGACTATGCTAATAACGCAAAAGTAAAGGGTTTTGTTGTGGGAATATCAGGTGGAATTGATAGTGCTTTAACCTCAACGCTTTGTGCGCAAACAGGATTACCTACTTTATGCGTTGAAATGCCCATTCATCAAGCAGAAAGTCATGTTGACAGAGCCAATGAACATATTGATCAATTAAAAAAACGATTTCCCAATGTTACGAATGAAAGAGTTGATTTAACTCCTACTTTTGAAACTTTTAAAAATAGTGTTCCAAATTCTGAAAATGAAGCGGCTTACAATCTATCATTAGCGAATACAAGAGCTCGTCTACGAATGACAACTCTGTACTATTTAGCTGGAATTCATGGTTTTTTAGTAACAGGAACTGGTAACAAAGTGGAGGATTTTGGTGTTGGATTTTACACAAAGTATGGTGATGGTGGTGTAGATTTGAGTCCGATTGCAGATTTGTTAAAGAGTGAAGTTCGCATGTTATCAAAACATGTACAAGTTCCTCAAAGTATATTATCGGCAAAACCTACTGATGGCTTATTTGGTGACGACCGAAGTGATGAAGATCAAATTGGAGCGAACTACGACGAATTAGAATGGGCAATGGCTGCTATTGAAAAAGGAAAAACCGAAAATGACTTTACAGACCGAGAATTGACTGTATTTAAAATCTACAAACGACTGAATTTTCTTAACCAACATAAAATGCAACCTATTCCTGTGTGTAAAATCCCACAGAATTTAAAATAAAGCTTACTTATTATTAAAGATATTACATTTTTTTATATCTTTACTTATACATATAATAAATAAAATGATTAAAACTTGCGTCGCTGATAATAATCCTGTAATTTATCAAGGCATAAAATCATACTTTAAAGATTCTGTTGATTTTGATGTTATGGGACACGTGTCTTCTTTAGAAGACCTTCATGAACTACTAGACAATAAAGTGGTTCACTTAGTTATTTTAGACATCGAATTGAACGGCTTATCGAGTATAAGAGATGTTAAAATTTTAGTTAAGGATTACCCTAGTACCAAATTTGTTATTTTCTCAAATGTTTCTGAAACACTTTATGCCAACAATGCTTTGAAAGTTGGTGTTAGAGGATATTTAGAAAAGAATGTAAGCATGAAAGATTTAGGAACAGCTCTTAAATCAGTTGCTATGGGAAACATTTACACTAGTGAAGCTGTCAAAAAATTAGCTCAAAACGATTCTAAAAATAGTGAAAGACTCCACAAAAAACTTTCTTCTAGAGAAATTGAAGTTTTGAAATATTTAGCTGATGGTAAAAAGAATAAGGAAATTGCTAAAACTCTAGGCTTAGATGAAAAAACAATTAGCACTTATAAATTGCGTTTATTACATAAATTAAATGTTACTAATTTAATTGATTTAATCAATAAAGCTAAATCTTTTCAGTTGGTTTAATGATGTCTACTCATTACTCTTCCTAATTTTTTTGAGAACACATTAGTTAAACCTAAGTAGTCTCTTACCATAGATAAAATTTCGGTATTATCGTCTTGATTTTGCTGAACAATATCTGTTTTGAGTTCGTCAATAATTTTGTTCACCAAATACCATCTTAAAGTTAAGATAGTCTCTGTAACATATTGAGATATGGATTGCTCTTTAAGTTTAACTATAATTTGTTGACCTTCCCAATTATGAATAACTTCTCTTTCTTCATTCATTAAAATTGAAGTGACTTCTTGTGCGATTTCTTCTGGAATTTGTTGCAAATATTGTTCAATATCAAATTGTTCTGCTCTATTATAAAAGTCAATAATATCTTTATATATAGCTGCAAAAATTGGATTAGCCAGTTCTATCTCATCTTCTTGTAAACTTAAATAAATCCTTTGATAGACTTTGTATGAATTCATTTCTTTGTGTTCATACAATTCACCTTCTTCATTAGCTTTATACACAACATCTTCAAACTCTTCTTCAATATTTCCATATAAAAGTAAAATTTGAATAATTTGATGTTCTAATTCATATTGAATATCAACTTTTGATGGTTGATTTACTAATTCATTTTTAACTACATCAAATGCTTTTTGTTCAGACTTAAATTGCTTGTTAGCATCTGAAATATCTTTTTTTACTAATTGAGCCAGAGTATTAAACAATACATCTTCAGAAATATCCATTATTCGAGCACATTCTTGAATGTAGATTTCTCTCTTAATTCTGTCAGGAATTTTTGAAATACTCACAACCATATCTCGAATCAAATCTGCTTTTTTGATAGGGTCATTCTTTGCATCAAGCATCAATAAAGAGGCTTTAAATTGAATAAAATCTTTAGCATTTTCCTCTAAATAAAGCACTAAATTCTCATAAGAAGTCTTTTTTGCAAAACTATCTGGATCATCACCATCTGGAAATGTACAAACCTTAACGTTCATTCCAGCTTCTAGAATTAGATCAATTCCACGAATTGAAGCTCGCAAACCAGCAGCATCACCATCAAAAAGAACAGTAATATTTGGTGTTAAACGATTAATTAATCGTATTTGATCTGGAGTTAAAGCAGTTCCAGAGGAAGAAACTACATTTTCAATTCCAGCTTGATTGAATTGGATTACATCGGTGTAACCTTCAACTAAATAACAATTATTTTGTTTGGCAATGGCTTGTTTGGCATGATAAATTCCGTAAAGCACTTTGCTCTTGTGGTAAATATCACTTTCAGGTGAATTTAAGTATTTGGCTGCTTTTTTATCATTGGTTAAAATTCGACCTCCAAAACCTAGAACTCGACCACTCATACTTTGAATAGGAAACATCACACGACCTTTAAAACGGTCAAATTGTTTGTCTTCTTTTACTATGGAAAGACCTGTTTTATCAAGAAATTCTAATTTATACCCTTTTCCTAAAGCTTCTTTGGTAAAAGCATCCCAACTTTCTGGAGAATATCCTAAATTGAATTTTTTTATAGTTTCAGAAGTAAATCCTCTTTCTTTGAAATAACTTAAACCAATTGCTTTACCTTCATCATTATTCCATAAAATATCTTGAAAGTATTTACTGGCGAATTCAGAAACCAAATACATACTTTCCTTTTCATTTGCAATAGCCAAATCATCGTCAGTTTGAATAGTTTCTTCTAATTCAATATTATATTTTTTTGCTAAATAGCGTATCGCTTCTGGATAAGTAAAATGTTCGTGTTCCATTAAAAACGAAACTACATTCCCTCCTTTTCCACTTGAAAAATCTTTCCAAATTTGCTTTACTGGAGAAACCATAAACGAAGGAGATTTTTCATCTACAAAAGGACTTAATCCTTTTAGATTACTGCCCGCACGTTTTAAATTTACGAAATCACCAATAACCTCCTCTACTCGAGCAGTTTCAAAAACGGTTTCTATTGAAGCTTGTGCAATCATTATTCTGGTTTGTGATTTCCAAAGATACAAAGTAGAAATGTTATAAAACAAAAAACCTGCAAGATTATAAAAACCTTGCAGGAAAGTATGAATAACTAACTCAAATTTAATTAAAATCGAAACGAAGACCTAGTGAAATATTGTTTTGATCAACTGCATTATCTTTGAATAATTGATTCATATCGTATTTTACATATAAACTTGTTTGACCATAACCTATGTAGCCACTTAATCCGTAAACAAAATTTGAAGTATTAAAATCTCCTTTTTGTTTGTCTTTTACTTTATCACCATCTAATTCGTATTTGGTAATTTGTTTTGACTTGATATTAAATCCTCCATAACCACCTAAGCCAATTCTAAAAGATTCATGTGTTCTGAAGTATGTTTTTGTTCCATCTTTTGAAAGTTTTTTTGGTGTAAAATCAAATTCTAAATGTAGTGGAAAAACCAATTGTACATTTCGTAATCTAGATTCTTTTAAGTCAACTGTAGCTGTTTGCAATTCTGTTTGATTTCCGTTTTTAACAAACAATCTATTGTCTGTTGGACGAAGATTATTGTACATTACAGAAAAACCATATTTTGCATGAAGTAAATTAGCGTTTTTTAGAATTCTTGTATTATAAGTTAAACCCCATTCATAAAAATGAGATCCTGCTACTCGAAAGTCTGATTTTTCAATACTTTCACCTTCTGTAATTAGATTGTTTAATCCTAATGCAAAAACGAATTGTGAAGTTGTTCTTCTTTCTTTGTATTCTCTTGGTTTTCTATCTACGGTGTCGTTTTCTATTTTAATTACGAATCTTTTTCCTATTCTAACAGATGAAGAATCTAATTCATTTTTAACTTTTCCATCCACTTTATCTTGGATCAATTGGTTTAACTTTTCTTCTTCTATAGCGACTTTTGTTTCAATATTTAAAGCTCTTTCTTCTGCTATTTTTAATTTAAGTTCGTCTGCTTTTTCTTTGGTAATTTTCCCTTCGATAATTTGATTATCAATTGCTTCAATTTCGACTCTAAGGGCTTTTTTTTCTTCACTTGTGATTGTTTCGATTTGATTTCCAATTTCTTTGGCTCTTTCTTCAAATGTTTTTTCTTGTGCGATTGCTTTTCCTACAAAAGAAACAAGAATAATGACTGTGTAAAAAATAATTTTTTGCATGATTTTCGTTTTTTGATTAATGATTGATAATTATTATAATTCGTCTTCGTAATTTCTATTCGCTAAAACAGTTTTTATTGAATTGAAGTTTTTATTTAATTTTTCTAAAGCGGATTCTCTAAAAGATTGATATATTTCTGTTTCTGCATTTGACAACAATGCATTTGGATTTACAGAAATTCCTTTTCTTGTTCGCTTTACTTCTTTCTCCGAATTTTTGTTTTTGTATTTTGTATTATTTACTTCAGCTAATAATTTTTCTGCTGAAATGTATTTAGGAGTTGTAGGTTCTGTATTTTGATTACTAGTTTTATTATTTTCAGCTATAACATTTTGGTTATTGTTTGTTATTTGTTGATTGATGATCGAAACTTCTTTTTGATTTTTGGTTTCAGAAATAATAACTACTTGTTGTTTTCCAATTGAACTATTTTTATTCTTTTTAATAAGATTGTTATTTTCAACTACAACTTCTTTAACACTTTCTATATTTTCCGTATTATCTTCTTTGTTTTCTGAATTCTGAATTCTGAATTCTGAATTCTCCTCAACAATTATAGTTTCTTCTTTAACAGGATTTAGAACTTCATTTTGATTATAGAAATAATATCCAATTGAAGCCAATACAATAAATGAGGCCGCAATATTTATCAAGAAAAAACCTTTTTTCTTTGGTTTTTCTTCCACATTTAACATAGCATCTAATCTGTCCCAAGAATTTGCACTTGGCTTCATCTCGCGATTGCTTAGTTTTTGTTGGACTTGTTTTTCAAAATTATCTAACTGCATTTTGACTGTTTTTTAGTTTGTTAATTTGCTCTTGCAATAATTTTCGTGCGTGAGCTAACTGTGATTTAGATGTCCCTTCATTAATCTTTAACATCTTGGCTATTTCATTGTGTTTGTATCCTTCAATTACATAAAGATTGAAAATCATTTTACAACCTTCTGGCAAATTATCTATTAGCAATTGAATATCTTCTGTTGAAAAATCTTGCTCTTCTGAAAAATCATTAGGCAAAACTGTTTCTTCAATATTCTGATGATTGAAGTTGTTTTTCTTGACTCGAATATAATCTATACATTCATTTACCATAATTCTTCTAATCCATCCTTCAAAACTACCTTTATGTTCAAATTTTTTGATATTGGTGAACACTTTCATAAAAGCGGTTATCATTACATCTTCAGCATGATGCACATCTTTTATGTATTGACGACAAACACTTAACATCTTTGGAGAAAAATTAGTATACAATTGATGTTGTGCTTGTCGGTTGTTTTCGACAGCCAATTGAATGAGTTCTTTTTCTTGTTGATGTAATTGTATTACCTTCATTTTTTAATTTAGAAATTAGAATTCTGAATTTAGAATTGGTCTTCTATTAACATAGACGAGAATGAATTTAAAATGGTTGTAAATGAAAATAAATTCCAATATTTTAAATTCCAAATTCCAATGTTTTACTAATTAAAGTTGAATTATTATTCCTTATTCTTTTGGAATTTGGGATTTTATTTTTTTGGTAAAAACTCTATTTCTTTCTTTCAATAACGTAGTTCACCATTAAAACTAATGAGGCTTTATAATCAGATTCTGGAAAATCTTGTAGGAGTTGAAGTGCTTCTAGTTGAAATTGCACCATTTTTTGTTCTGCATAAATTAATCCGTTTTTGTCTTTTACAAATTGGATTACTTCTTTGACTCTTTTTTTGTCTTTGTTGTGATTTTTTACCGAATTGATTACCCAACTTTTCTCTTTTTTGGAACAATTATTCAAAGCGTAAATTAAAGGTAAAGTCATTTTTTGTTCTTTGATGTCGATTCCTGTTGGTTTTCCAATTGCATCATCAGTATAATCAAATAAATCATCTTTAATTTGAAAAGCCATTCCGATTAGTTCACCAAATTTTCGCATTTTCTCTACAACTTCAATATTTTCTGGAGCAACAGAACAAGCTCCTAATGAACAACAGGCAGCAATAAGTGTAGCTGTTTTTTGTCGGATTATTTCATAATAAATATCTTCTGTGATATCTAATCTTCGTGCTTTTTCAATCTGAAGTAATTCACCTTCACTCATTTCACGAACAGCAACCGAAATTATTTTAAGTAAATCAAAATCATTATTATCTATAGAAAGTAATAATCCTTTTGAAAGTAAATAATCACCAACTAAAACGGCAATTTTATTTTTCCAAAGGGCATTTATAGAGAAAAATCCCCTTCTTTTATTACTATCATCCACAACATCATCGTGTACTAAAGTTGCCGTATGAATTAATTCGATTACAGAAGCACCACGATAAGTTCGTTCGTTTACAGTTCCTTCAGAAATCATTTTGGCAGTTAAGAAAACAAACATAGGTCGCATTTGTTTTCCTTTGCGATTTACGATATAATATGTTATACGATTTAATAAAGCGACTTTTGAAGACATCGATTCGTGAAACTTCTTTTCAAAAAGTTCCATTTCCTTTGCGATAGGCAGCTTTATTTGTTCAACTATTTTCATATTAAGGACAAAAATAGACTATTTGAATGAAGCTTAAAAGGAAAAATAATGTTCTTCATTTAAATTTATGTTTTGTTTGCCAATTGTCCACAAGCTGCATCAATATCTTTTCCGCGACTTCTTCTGACTTTCACAACTATTTTATTTTTCTCTAAAGCATTAATATAATCATCTGTTGCTTGTTCAGAAGCTTGTTGAAATTCACCATCATCAATTGGGTTATATTCAATTAAATTAACTTTACATGGAACGTATTTGCAGAATTTCACCAAAGCATCAATGGAGGCTTTATCATCGTTAATTCCTTTCCAAACTACATATTCATAAGTAATAGCACTTTTTGTTTTTTTGTACCAATATTCTAAAGCTTCACGTAATTCTGGCAATGGAAAACTTTTGGTAAAAGGCATAATTCTATTTCGGGTTTCCTCTATAGCTGAATGAAGTGAAACCGCTAATTTGACTTTTACCTCATCATCAGCCATTTTTTTAATCATTTTAGAAACTCCAGAAGTGGAAACTGTAATTCGCTTTGGAGACATTCCTAAACCTTCTTTTGATGTTATCATTTCGATAGATTTCATCACGTTTGGGTAATTCATTAAAGGTTCACCCATTCCCATGAAAACGATGTTTGATAAAGGTCTGTCAAAATACAAACGACTTTCGTTATCAATGGCAGCAACTTGGTCATAAATTTCGTCTGGATTTAGATTTCGCATTCTCTTTAAACGAGCTGTTGCACAAAAATTACAATCTAAACTACAACCTACTTGACTAGAAACACAGGCAGTAGTTCTGGTTTTTGTTGGAATAAGAACACTTTCTACAATTAAGCCATCGTGCAAACGAACAGCATTTTTTACCGTTCCATCTTCACTACGTTGAATTGTATCTACTTTTATATGATTGATTACAAAATTATCTTCTAACATAGCGCGTGTTTCTTTTGAAACATTGGTCATATCTTCAAAAGTATGAGCACGTTTGCTCCACAACCATTCATAAACTTGATTCCCACGAAAAGCCTTATCTCCATTTTTTTCGAAAAAATCACGAAGTTGTTCTTTGGTTAATGCTCTTATGTCCTTTTTTGTCGTTTGCATGGTGCAAATTTAAGTCAAATTATTAATTAAAAATTGTAAATTTGGTCAAACTATAATCAAATGAGGAAAATTAGCCTGACACTAATCTTACTTCTATTTGTTTTTTATAGCTGTAATAGCACAGATAATATTATAAAAAATACAGAAGTAGAATATCTACAAAATAAAGATATCACTATAATTCATGATTTTATACAACCTATTCAAATACAAGGAAAATGGAAGAAAACAAATTATGAAGAAGAATTTGGAAATAGAAAAAGAGATTATTTTTTGTATTTGAAAGATGATAAAAATATTTTAGGTATCTATTTAAAAACAAATAAGACTAGAAGCAATTTTATTGATAGAAAAAAATTTTTCGACAACAGTATTTCAAAAGAAATTGAATATTTGGAAGAAATTGGAATAACCTATGAATTAAAAACAACTGATAATGAAAATTATCAACTATATAAATTTAGAAGTTTAAGTAGAGACGAATTTTATGGATTAATAGGCTTTAAAAATAGAAAAATTTTTTATTTATCAGTTTATAACAATAATTTAACCGAAAAAGAAAAGGAGTTTTTTTTAACTAATCTTTTTCTAAACTTGAATACTTAATATATGCACTTTATATCAGAAGAATTAGAAGATTATGTTGCTAAACACAGCCAAGTTGAACCTCAACTTTTAAAGGAATTAGACATTGAAACTCATCAAAAAATTATGCAACCTAGAATGCTTAGTGGTCATTTTCAAGGTAGAGTTTTGAGTATGTTGTCTAAAATCATCAATCCCAAACATATTTTAGAAATTGGAACTTATACTGGATATGCAACATTATGCTTGGCTGAAGGTTTACAAAAAGAAGGTACTTTAGATACGGTTGATATTAATGAAGAATTGGTTGAAATACAGGAAAAATATTTTGGATTATCAAGTTTTAAGAATCAAATTACATCTCATTTAGGGGATGCTTTGGAAATTATTCCTACTTTGAATAAAAAATTTGATTTGGTTTTTATTGATGCTGACAAAGAAAACTACATCAATTATTACAATATGATTGTTCCTATGATGAATAAAGGTGGAATAATTTTGTCGGACAATGTATTATGGAGTGGTAAAGTTATTGAAGAGTTGAATCCTAAAGACACCAGTACAAAAACCTTGGTTGAGTACAATAAATTAATTAACGAAGATCCAAGAGTTGAAACTGTTTTGTTACCTATTAGAGATGGGCTTACTGTGACTAGAGTTTTGTAAAACTAATTTTTTATGTACTTATTCATAAACATAGTGTACAATTTATAGAAGATAGTTCCCGTTATTATTCCAAAAACATACCCTGCTAAAATATCTAATGGATAATGTAGTCCAAGATATATTCTACTGTAAGCGAAGATTAAAGGAAACAAAAACAATAAATAAGTATGTTTATAATGTTTTCTAAGTATAGACACTATAAAGATGGTTGAAGCCATAGAACTTGAAGCATGACCCGAAAAAAAACTGTATGAATTTCTCTTAATTAGATTTCTCATTATTGAACCTAATTCTACTTCATTTGAAGGTCTTAATCGTTGAAAAGTATGCTTTACAAGATTAGTCATTTGATCCGTAAACGTAATTAGCAATGCTAAAAAAACCACTATAATTCCTAAGTTTTTCCAACCAATTTTTCTTTGGATTAAATATAAAACTCCAATTATTAAAGGTGTCCAATAGACTTGTTTCGTTATTAATAACCAAAATGCATCATAGTCTTCAGAACCCATTAGATATAAGTATGAAAACAATTCTCTGTCTAATTTTAATAGTTCTTCCAAAATTATAGTTGTCTTTTTATAGGTCCAGATAAGCTTTCAATATCTTCTTTAACTTTCTCTATTGGTTTAGTTATATCAGAAATCGTATTTTCCATAGGATTTACTGCTTTAGTAATTCCTTCTTTTGCTTTTTTAATTTCGTCTGAAATTCCTCCAGTCATTGAATTAATATCCACTCCGTTTTCGGTTGCACTTCTCTGAATTTCACTTTTAATTTCGTTGGAAGCGTTTTTCAATTGTGCCATAGTTTTTCCCAAAAATCTTGCAACATCTGGAATTCCTTTGGAACCAAAAATCATAATTGAAATTAATATAATAAAGAAAAGTTCTCCTCCTCCAATTCCGAACATGGGTAATAAAATTAAATTTTAAAAAGCAAAGTTACAAAGAAAAAAATAACCTTTGCCAAAGTTTGAAATTTTGACAAAGGTTTAACTTTTTATTTTGAGGTATGATTATCTAGATTGTAATTCGTCAAATTTAGATTTCACAAGTTCTTTTGGCCAAGTGTTGTTTTCAACATCAATATCAGCAGTTTCTAATTTTGGATCTAATTGAATTTTTACAATTTTCTTTTCTGTTGCAAAAACACGTTTAGCCGTATCATTATTCATTCTCCAAATTTGAGCTGGAAATTTTTGTGTTTCAGAAGTTCCATCTTCAAATTGTAACTCCACAATAATTGGCATTATCATTCCACCTGGTTTTTCAAATTCTACTTCATAGAAAAATTTAGGAGCTTTTAAATCACGTTTTTGTTCAGCAGTATAATGTTCATTAACATAATCATCCAACATTTTTACATCTTTAACTTCAAATGCTTTTTTATTTTTCTTATCGAATTCTTTATGATTTTCATCTACCAAGTAAATAAATGGCCCTTCGTTGTAAGTAAAACGACCTGTTCTCATTTTATAGTCTTTCATTTCTAAAGTTGGTTCAAGAGAAACATAATATTCTTTTACTTCTTTAATTCCAATATCAACATAATCAGTCGAATAGAACCATCCTCTCCAAAACCAATCTAAATCAACTGCAGAAGCATCTTCCATTGTTCTGAAAAAATCTTCTGGTGTTGGGTGTTTGAATTTCCATCTTTGTGCATACGTTTTAAAAGCATGATCAAATAATTCATGACCCATAATTGTTTCACGAAGAATATTTAAACCTGTTGCTGGTTTTCCATATGCATTAGAACCAAATTGAAAAATGTTTTCAGAATTTGACATAATTGGTGCTATATTTTTTTGATTTCCTTTCATATAAGGAACAATTTTAGCAGCTGGACCTCTACTTGTAGGGAAGTTTGCATCAAATTCTAATTCAGTTAAATATTCTAAGAATGTATTTAACCCTTCATCCATCCAAGTCCATTGTCTTTCATCAGAGTTTACAATCATTGGAAAATAGTTATGTCCAACTTCGTGAATAATTACACCAATCATTCCGTATTTAATTCTATCTGTATACGTTCCATCTTTATCTGGACGACCAAAATTCCAACAAATCATAGGGTATTCCATTCCTTGGTCTTCTGCTGAAACAGAAACTGCCTTTGGATAAGGATAATCAAACGTATGTTTTGAGTATGTAACTAGAGTTTGTGCAACTGCTTTTGTTGAAAATTCACCCCAAAGCGGATTAGATTCTTTAGGATAGATAGAAATTGCCATTGGCTTAACGGTTTGTAATTGAACAGCCATTGCATCTAACATAAATTTACGAGATGTTGAGAATCCAAAATCACGAACGTTTTTAGCTTTAAAGTGCCAAGTTTTCTTTTTGTCTGAAAAACCTTTTTCAGCTTTTTCAGCTTCTTCTTGAGTTACAATAATTACTGGTTTATCAAAAGTATTTTCAGCTTTTTCCCATCTTTTTATTTGTTCTGCAGTATAAACATCTTTTCTGTTTTGAAGTTCACCAGTTGCTTCCATAATGTGATCAGCAGGAACAGTTATTTTTACATCATAATCACCAAACACCAAAGCAAATTCACCTCTTCCCCAAAATTGCATATTTTGCCAACCTTCCACATCATTATAAACAGCCATTCTTGGGAAAAATTGAGCCATTACGAACAGACGATTTCCGTCTTCAAATTCTTCGTAACCTGAACGACCACCATCTACTCTGTAGTTATTAATGTTGTACCACCATTTTATTGAAAAAGTAACTTTTTCTTTATTTTTTAATGGTTTATCTAAATCAATACGCATCATAGTATGATTGATTGTGTATTTCATTGGATTTCCTTTAGCATCTTTAACATATTCTAAGTTAAATCCCCCATCAAAACCCTTTTCCATAAATTCTTTTGCGAATCTATCTTCAGTCAAAGCTGGACTAATTCTTTCATTACCAACTAAAGGAGTTTGAGAAGTTCTTGAACGCATATTTTGGTCTAATTGTACCCATAAATATTCCAATGCTTCAGGAGAATTATTAGTGTAAGTAATGGTTTCAGAACCATATAACTTAGCATTTTTATCATCCACTTCAATGTTCATTTTATAATCTGCTTGTTGCTGATAATAAGCTGGTCCAGGAGCACCTGAAGCTGTTCTGAACATATTTGGTGTTGCCAACAAATCATACATTTGACGAAATTTATTTTCGTTATAATGACCTGGCTCTCTTTTTTTGTCTTCTTGTTTTTCTTGAGCATTTAATTGTCCAAAAACAACAAAAAAGCTACAAAGAAGTAATGATAATTTAGTTTTCATTGGTTATTTAGTTAGTGTAATTATAGTTCTAATTTTTCTTGTTTATTAGTATTAGTAAACAAAAAGCTCTTTTTGTTACTATTAATATTAATATGTAATAAATTTTGTTGATCAGAAAACTGCTCCGTCAAAATAGAGTTCTTTATGTCTAATAACTTTATCTTATTAGAATAATTTATCGTATGATAACAAATTAACACATCATCTTCATATTCTTTGGCTACAAAAACCATTTCTTGTGTTTTATTATTGACTGAAATTTTAAATTTTTCATTAAAATATTCTGCAATTAAAGCATCCGATTCTTTGTTTTCCTTTGAAGTAGCTAAATATAATTTCTTTTTATATTTGGTTTCCAAAGCTTTTTCAACATCATCAATAAAAACTCTTGACGTAATTTGAAATTCTTTTTTTTCTAATTTATAATCTACTTGAAAAACTCCAATATAAAACTTATGTATAGAAAACGAAGTAAATGAAAACGATAAAAAAAGTACAACTGTTGTAACCAAAAACTTTTTCATTTTACAAATATAAAATATTATTCTGCTTTTTATTGTTTTTTGAAGGCTTCTGCTTTAGAAATTAAGTATTCTATCAATTTCAAATGATTTTCTGGCTGAAGATATTCTACTAAATCTTCATTTGAAGTTTCAGAAAAGGCTAAAAACATCGGAATATCTTCGTTTTTAATTTTTAATTGATCAGTAAAAAAATGATTTGAAAACTGTTCTTTCATATGTTCTCCAAAAGGTTTTGAAGCTACTTCTTTTAATCTTTTCTCATTAAAAGCTTTCTCTGAAGCAGATATTTTATTTTTATCACTGCCAACTAATTCCTTAATTCCTTTTCCAATAAAACCAAAAATAGCGATAAAATTAAAAGTTGTTGGAGCCAAAGTATTAGGCATCGCAGTATTAACAGGTCTTGTGTCTAAAATATCTTTGGGTTTTAATTTTGAATAATCAATTCCGCTCAAATCTGGTTTATAGGTTTTGATTTTTTTGGTGTCAACTTCTATAATTCCAGTTAGTGTATATGGAGAAACTTCAACTTCATTTAATTCATTAATTCGAGTTTTTAGGTATATTTCTAAAACTTCTCTATCCAAATCGGTTTTTTGAACAATGTATTTTGCAGACAAATAAGCCAATCCTTGAATAACTAAAGTATCTTTTTCTCTAATTTTTATTGAAAATTTACCATCAACATCTGTCACTGCTCCAATATTTGAAGAAACATTAAACACCGTGATATTTTCTACTTCTAAAGAATCTGATTTTATCTTTCCAACCACAAGTTCTCGTTCTTTTATTTGAGAAAAAGAAACAAATGATATTAATAAACCTAAAATGAGTAATTTAGTTTTCATCTTTATCTTTATTTAATTGTTCTACTTCTGTAGGCTTTCTGTCTTCAGGTTTTAATGGAATTTCTTTCAATTCTAAAAATTCAACAGCTAATTGATGAATTAAAAAAGTAGCTTGAGTTTTGTTTTTTATTTTCATAGCATTAGAAAACGGCACATCTTCCACCACATAAAAAATGAATCCATCAACATATTCTTCAGGTATATTTAAGGTTTTTATTAAATACTCATTATCAAAATAATCTAAGGTTTTTTCTTGGAGAAACTCTTTTCTTTCAACAACCAACTCCTTTTTTAACATGTTAGTTCTTCCACTAATTGCATTTATCAAACCATCAACACTCATTCCTCCTAAAGGAATTAATAAAGGACTATACCATTTGAATACACCAGCTGCTTTGAGTTTTCGTTCTGCTTTTGTATAAGTTTTTATGTTTGCTGGAACAATTCCCAATGAAACTGCATTGATATTTGGATATTCAGTAATTACAACTTCTCTAAGTGATTCAGTTGAAGGTGCAATTGGAACTAAAATGAGTTTTTGTTTCATTTCCTCTTTTGTGATAATGTGTTTTTTCTTTTCCAAAAAAACAGCACTAAACAATAATGTGTCTGAAGCTTTTGCTTTAATCGAAAAATAACCTTCATTATCAGAAACTGCACCAGCAATATTGGTAATATTGATAATATGAACTCCTTCTAGTTCTTTAAGTTCAGAAACGATTCGTCCTTTGATTATGGTATCATTTTGAGCCAAAATCAATACAGGAAAAAATAAAAATAGTAGAAGTAGTTTTTTATGCATAGAAATTCAAATAATATCTTTTGTAAATATAATTGATTGATTTCATAACAAAATGTAAAAGGATTATAAACTTATGTTAATCAAAAATGTAAATTTGTAAAGAACTATCTCAGAGAAACAAATATTAAATTCATGAAAAAAATAATTATTGCGAGTACTTCAACACTTCACAATGGCAACTATTTAGATTATTTACTTCCAACTTTAAAAAAGCATTTTGAAGGTGTAAAAAACCTATTGTTTATTCCTTATGCAAGACCAAGTGGCCTAACACATACTGAATACACTCAAAAAGTTAGTGAAGCATTTACTTCTCTAAATATAAAAGTAAAAGGAATTCACGAATTTGAAAACCCAATTGAAGCTATTGAAAATGCAGAAGCCATTTTTACAGGTGGAGGAAATACCTTTGTTTTGATAAACGAATTGTATAGAAATAATATTTTAGATACAATTGAAAAAGTAGTTAAAAATGGAACACCTTATCTTGGAACAAGTGCTGGAAGCAATATTTGTGGTTTAACTGTTGGCACAACAAATGACATGCCTGTTGTTTATCCTCCAAGTTTTAGAGCTTTAGGATTAGTTTCATTTAATATCAATCCACATTATCTAGATCCAGACACTAATTCAAAACATATGGGTGAAACAAGAGAAACAAGAATTAAAGAATTTCATTTTTACAATCCACAACCCGTTTTGGGATTAAGAGAAGGAAGTTGGCTTGAGGTTTCTGGAAATTCAATCAAATTAAAAGGTGAATTGACAGCTAGATTATTCAAACAAAATGAAAATCCTATTGAAATTGAAACTGAAACCGAATTGAATGAATTAAAATAAACAAAAAAGCCTAACTTAGAAAGTTAGGCTTTTTTTGAAGAGCGGAAGACGAGGCTCGAACTCGCGACAACCAGCTTGGAAGGCTGGAGCTCTACCAACTGAGCTACTTCCGCAATAAAAATTATTCAGTAAAACTAAGAGCGGAAGACGAGGCTCGAACTCGCGACAACCAGCTTGGAAGGCTGGAGCTC